>NZ_AYVN01000010.1:0-200016 GCF_000502815.1 Mesorhizobium sp. LSJC269B00 | reverse complement strand
GTCCGATGGGGATCGACATACGCGACGGTCAGCAACTCGAATGCATCACCTGCGCGCTCTGCATCGATGCCTGCGACGGCGTCATGGATAAACTCGGCAAGGAGCGAGGACTGATCTCCTACGCGACGCTCTCCGACTACAACGCCAACATGATGCTGGCCACCGCCGGCGGCGCCAGCTCGGTCGATCCGTCGCTGGTCAGGACGGATGACGGCGTGTTTTCGGACAGGGTGGCGCATTTCCATATCCACAAGATCTTTCGGCCACGAACCTATGTCTACATGGCCATGTNCTGTCCGATGGGGATCGACATACGCGACGGTCAGCAACTCGAATGCATCACCTGCGCGCTCTGCATCGATGCCTGTGACGGCGTCATGGACAAGCTCGGCAAAGCGCGAGGACTGATCTCCTACGCGACGCTCTCCGACTACAACGCCAACATGATCCTGGCCACCGCCGGCGGCGCCAGCTCGGTCAATCCATCACTGGTCAGGCCGGATGACGGCCTGTTTTCGGACAGGGTGGCGCATTTCCATATCCACAAGATCTTTCGGCCACGAACCTATGTCTACATGGCCATGTGGTCGCTGATCGGGCTGGGCCTGCTCTTTTCGCTGCTGACGCGCGACCGGCTCGAGANATGTCTACATGGCCATGTGGTCGCTGATCGGGCTGGGCCTGCTCTTTTCGCTGCTGACGCGCGACCGGCTCGAGATCAATGTCCTGCACGACCGCAACCCGCAATTCGTGACGCTCTCCGACGGCTCGATCCGCAATGGCTATACCGTCAAGCTGCTGAACATGATCCCCGAACCGAGAACGATTATCGTCACCCTCGGGGGTTTGCCAGGCGCAGAGATGAGCATCGTTGGCGTCGACCTCCCCGCCGATCGCTCCTTTGCGGTCCAGGTCGAACCCGACCGGCTGAAGNCTATGTCTACATGGCCATGTGGTCGCTGATCGGGCTGGGCCTGCTCTTTTCGCTGCTGACGCGCGACCGGCTCGAAATCAATGTCCTGCACGACCGCAACCCGCAATTCGTGACGCTCTCGGACGGCTCGATCCGCAATGGCTATACCGTCAAGCTCTTGAACATGATCCCCGAACCGAGAACGATTATCGTCACCCTCGGGGGTTTGCCAGGCGCGGAGATGAGCATCGTTGGCGTCGACCTCCCCGCCGATCGCTCCTTTGCGGTCCAGGTCGAACCCGACCGGCTGAAGATGCTGAAGGTTTTCGTGCGCCTGCCCGCCGATCAGATTAATCGCCAGGCGCAGACCTTCACATTCCGCGTCGAAGACAAGGTCAGCTTCGAGTCCAACGAATACACCGCCACCTTCAATGCGCCGGAGATCGCCAGATGACCGCCACCACGCGAAGACCCCGCGAATTCACCGGCAGGCACATGTTGGCCACCATCCTTGCCTTTTTCGGCGTGGTCATCGCGGTCAATCTGACGATGGCGACGCTTGCCAACACAAGCTGGACCGGCCTTGTCGTCGAAAATACCTATGTGGCGAGCCAACAATTCAACAAGAAGGCCGAGGAAGGCCGTGCGCAGGCAGCGCTTGGCTGGACCGGCCAGTTGACCATCGCATGGGGCGAAGTCCGCTATTGCATCATCGACGCCGCGGGCAAACCGGTTTCCCTGCATGGCGTGAAGGTGCTGTTTCGCCATCCGGCTTACGAGAAAGAGGATGAGTCCGTCACGCTCGCCCTGGTCTCTGGCCAGGAGTTTGCAGCACAACACGTGCCAAGGGATGGTGTCTGGATCATCGAAATAGACGCCGATGCCGGCCTGGCAAANGCATCATCGACGCCGCGGGCAAACCGGTTTCCCTGCATGGCGTGAAGGTGCTGTTTCGCCATCCGGCTTACGAGAAAGAGGATGAGTCCGTAACGCTCGCCCTGGTCTCTGGCCAGGAGTTTGCAGCACAACACGTGCCAAGGGATGGTGTCTGGATCATCGAAATAGACGCCGATGCCGGCCTGGCAAGACCTTATCGCGACGTGCGCAGGGTCATGATTTCCAATGGAGCGCTAAAATGAGCTGCTGTGCACCGGGCGCGGAAGTCGCGCTGGATCTTGTCAGCGCCACTTCAGTTCTGCCGTCCAGCCAGGAGGTCAGGCTGGCCAGCCGATCGCTTGGCGACGACCTTCATCAGACCGACCTTTCGGTGCCGACCGTTCATTGCGGCGCCTGCATCCAGACGATCGAGACGGCCTTGGGAAAACTCGGTCACGTCGAGGCAGCTCGCGTGAACCTGTCAACCAAGCGGGTCTCAGTCCGCTGGCGCGGCGACGAGGCTCCACCTTTGGTCGCTGTGCTCGGCCGGCTCGGCTATCAGGCGCATTTGTTCGAAGCCGAGATTGATGCAAAGGACAAGATGCTTTCGGAGCTTATCCGCGCCGTCGCTGTTGCCGGCTTTGCTGCGGGCAACATCATGCTGCTCTCGGTGTCGGTCTGGTCCGGCGCCGAGGGCGCCACCCGCGACCTGTTCCACTGGGTCTCGGCTCTGATCGCCATTCCTGCGCTGGCCTTCGCCGGCGGGATCTTCTTCAAGTCGGCGTGGAATGCGCTGCGCCACGGCCACATGAACATGGACGTGCCGATAGCCGTCGGCGTGTCGCTGGCCTACGCCATGAGCCTCTATGAGACGATCACCCATGGCGACCACGCCTATTTCGANAGCCGTCGGCGTGTCGCTGGCCTACGCCATGAGCCTCTATGAGACGATCACCCATGGCGACCACGCCTATTTCGACGCATCGGTATCCCTGCTGTTCTTTCTCCTGATCGGTCGCACGCTCGATCACGGGATGCGGGAACGCGCCCGCACCGCTGTGAAGAGCCTGTCACAATTGGCCGCACGCGGTGCCATGGTGCTGCGCGGCGATGGCGCTCGGGACTATCTGCCGGTGGGCGAGATCGAACCGGGCATGCTGTTGCTGATCGCCGCCGGCGAAAGAATCCCTGTCGATGGCAAAATTGTGCGCGGGACATCGGACGTCGACTGCTCCCTGGTCTCCGGCGAGAGCACGCCCAGTAGCGTGGCGCCGGAAGACACCGTGCAGGCCGGCGTCCTCAACCTTACCGGTCCGCTGACGGTAGAGGCCACAGCCGCCGCGAAGGATTCGTTCTTGGCGGAAATGGTTCGGCTGATGGAGGCCGCCGAAGGTGGTCGCGCCCGGTATCGCCGTATCGCCGACCGCGTGTCGGCACTCTACGCGCCCGTGGTTCATCTCACCGCATTGGTAACATTCACGGGCTGGATGGCGGCGACCGGCGACTGGCATCGGGCGATGACGATTGCCATCGCTGTTCTCATCATCACATGCCCCTGCGCGCTTGGCCTCGCCGTCCCAATCGTTCAGGTGGTCGCCGCGCGGCGCCTGTTTGAGAATGGCATCATGGTCAAGGACGGCTCGGCCATGGAGCGCCTGGCAGCGATCGATACAGCCGTGTTCGACAAGACCGGCACGCTCACGCTTGGCCAGCCCAGGCTCGTCAACACGTCGTCGATCGATCCCGCCATGCTGGCAATCGCTGCCGACCTGGCCGCGCATTCGCGTCATCCATATTCAAAGGCCATTGCCGGCTTTGCCGTCAGCAGCAGCCAGCACAAATTCGACGCGGTGACCGAGCACCCGGGTTTCGGGATCGAAGCCACCGCCGCCGGTATCACCTGGCGGCTGGGTCGACGCGGATGGGCTGGTTGGAAGGCGCGAACCGGCGGCGAAGGCAAACATGGCTACGGCGGAACAGTGCTGACGAAAAACGGCATGATTGTCGCATCCTTCGTTTTCGAAGATGCGCTACGCCTCGACACCAGGGCAGCGATCGATCAACTGCGCAACGCTGGTATGTGCGTGGAAATGCTGTCGGGCGATACCGCGAAAGCCTGCGCCGAGATTGCGGACGTGCTCGGTGTCGATGACTTCGTTCCCTGCCTGCTCCCGTCCGGCAAGGTTGAACGCATCGAGAGTCTGGCGAGAGACGGGCACAAGGTTCTGATGGTTGGCGACGGGCTCAACGACGCACCGGCGCTGAGCGCCGCGCATGTCTCGATCGCACCCGCCACGGCGGCCGACATTGGCCGCAATGCAGCCGACTTCGTTTTTCTGCGCGAAAGCCTCTTGGCGATCCCGCTGGCGCTGGACGTGTCGCGCAAGGCGGGAAGCCTGATCCGACAGAACATAACAATTGCTATCGTTTACAATGCTGTGGCCGTGCCGATCGCCATTCTGGGTCATGTTACGCCTCTGATCGCGGCGGTCGCGATGTCTGCCTCGTCATTGCTTGTGATTGGAAACGCAATGCGTCTGCAAGGCTTCGCAACGGGTGCGTCGTCCGAAACTGCGCGGCAGGACAGGCCCGCGCGGGCCGGCACCTTGGCCCGATCCTCATGACGACGCTCGCCTATCTCATTCCGGTGGCGTTGTTCCTTGGCGCACTCGGCCTGTCCGGCTTCCTGTGGGCGTTGAGAAGCGGCCAGTACGATGATCTCGATGGCGCTGCGGAGCGCATTCTAATCGACCGCGACGACTGCGCGGAGAATCCTCCTCGTTCCAAGTGACTCAGATCAACGCGCCGCGGGTCGGGATGTCCTATCGTCGTCCGACGAAAGATCAGGAGGGTGAGGATGCAAGCCGAATCCATAATGACAAAGCCAGTCATCACGACGGATGCGAACGCGACGATCGCGCAAGCGGTCGAGCTCATGCTTTCAAACAAGGTCAGCTGCCTGCCGGTAGCAGACAGCGACGGCACCCTGATTGGTATTGTAAGCAAAAGCGACTTCTTGCGCCGAGAAGAACTTGGGACCCAGCGTGTGCGTCCGCGCTGGCTGGAGTNCAGCTGCCTCCCGGTAACCGACAGCGACGGTGCCCTCGTTGGAATTGTAAGCAAAAGCGACTTCTTGCGCCGAGAAGAACTTGGGACCCAGCGTGTGCGTCCGCGCTGGCTGGAGTTTGATCTTGGCCCGGGCACAGTCGCCAATGACTATGCGCGCTCGAACGGACGGATCATCCATCAGGTGATGACCACACCCGTCATCTCGGCGCCTCCTGGCGCCTCGATTGCAGATATTGTCGACCTGATGATGCAACATCGCATCAACAATCTTCCGATTGTCGATCGGGACAGGGTCATCGGCATCATCACGCGAACTGATTTGCTGCTTGTCCTGATCCGCGCCATGCCGAAACAGGGAACCACGCCACCCGATGACGACCTGATCCGCAAGGCTATCCTTGCCGAACTGCAGTCACAAACCTGGAGCGGTGGTGACTTGATCGATGTGAGGGTCAGCGACGGCCTTGTCGAACTGAAGGGGGCGATTGTCGACGAGCGTCAGCGGAAGGCAGCGATCGTTGCGGCTGAGAAGGTTGCCGGCGTCGGGCAAGTCAAGGACGGCCTCCTCCTCAGTACGGATCCGTTCGGTGAAGGTTTCATAGCTGCGGAAAAGGCGGGGACGCGGAGCAGAGTCCCTTTGGTTCTGCTCCCTTCCCACATCACTTGGACATGAGGCCGTCGGCGAGTTCCTTCGGCGTCTAGCGCCCGTCATGGGCGGAGAGTACGCTGTCGGCAGCAAGATGCCCGTCCTGACGGAATGCGATGGCCGCTGCCTGTTTTGGTGGGCTTGGACCGGCGCTTCCTGTGGATCTGAAGAGCGGCCAATACGAAGATCTCGACGGCTCCGCCCAGCGCATCCTTATCGATCGGGAAGAGCCGCGAGGCTGAACCGGTTGGCGGCGCCCAACGACTGTGCGGATGCTGGTCGTCAGTCGACCGAGTCTTTGCTGGATTGCCTCGTCATGATGATATCGGCGCGCGTGCGAAGAACGGATCAGCCACAATACGTTGCCGAACCTTTGGCCAGTAGGGGCACGCGATTGGGAAGCCGACCATTCAGAATGCCTAGACATGCAAACGTTTTCACGGCAATCGACCACTCGACCGTGAACCCGCCGTTGCCGGGTTATCGAGCCTGGTTGATCCAGATCAGCGTTATCTCTTCGTCGGCGTGGTTTCATTGACCAGGCTTCCAACGGAGAACGCATGTCTATCGACGATGGGGAGATGAGCGGCAAACCGTGGGTGATTGCGATGCTTCAAGAGCGCTTCGTATCGCAGATAGCCGCTATGGCGGCACGCTGATGGCCGGCTCTGTCGACACATTCGACATCATTGTCGTCGGAGCTGGGCCGGTCGGACTTGCCTTCGCAGCATCGCTCGCCCTGAGCCGACTCAAGGTGGCAGTGGTTGAACGGCAGTCGCTCGACAGCCTGGCGAATCCGGCTTTCGACGGTCGCGAGATCGCGCTGACGCACGCTTCGGTGAGAATCCTTCGCGAGCTCGGCGCCTGGGACGCCATGCCCGCATCTGACAAATCACCGCTTCATGGCGCGCGCGTGCTCAACGGATCGAGCCCTTTCGCCCTGTGCTTCGATACTCGCAGCGGATCTGGGGAACCACTCGGATTTCTGGTCCCAAATTGTCGGATCCGCGATGCCCTGTTCAAAATTGTCTACTTCCAGGATCATGCCCGGCTGCTGTGCGGCAACTCGGTCGTGAATGCAACAACCAGCGACGACGAGGCGGTCATAACGCTTTCTGATGGCAGGCAATTGGCCGCTCGGCTGCTCGTAGCAGCGGATTCGCGTTTGTCCGCGATGCGCGACCTGCTCGGCATTGGCGCCAACATCCATCCGCTTGGCCACTCCATGCTGATTTGCCGAGTGAGGCACGAGCGCTTCCATCGCCAGATCGCGGTCGAATGGTTCGACCACCATCAGACCATAGCGATGTTGCCGCTCATGGAAGGCGTGTCGTCGCTGCTTCTGACTTTGCGCTCAATCGAGGCCGATAGACTGTCTGTTCTCGATGACGAATTGTTCCTCATGGAATTGATGAACCGGTGTCGAGGACGCCTCGGGCAGTTGACCCTGGCAAGCACCCGCCATGCCTATCCGCTGGTCACGACCTGGGCGCACAAGTTCTCGGCACCGAGTGCGGCACTTATAGGAGACGCTGCCATCGGCATGCACCCGGTGACCGCGCATGGCTTCAACATCGGCCTCAGCGGCCAGGAGCAACTCGCTCATAAAATACTGACAGCATGTCGCGCACGCCGCGACATTGCCGATCCCGACATGCTCGGCAGATATGAAAGCCGGCTGCGGCTGTCGGCGGCGCCGCTCTATCATGCCACCAACATGCTTGTCGGTCTTTACTCAAGCGAGCACCCGGCGGCACGGCTTGCAAGACATGCTGGGCTCCGCTTTGCCCAACATCTTCCCTTTGTCCGCCATGGCATTTCGGCCATGCTCAGGCGGTGAATCGCACAGAGCGCTACCGCTCTGGAGCGCTGTCTCGGCGGCTTCTTTGTCTTGCTGGCTCGCAGCGTCGCGGGCAAGGCTGCTTCCTGGTGACGTTGCCGATCATGGCATGATTCGGATCAAGGCACGCGCGCGGGCGAAACCTTGATGATTCGGCAATGCTAAGCCAAAGGTGTGACCCGAAGCATGGTGAGCGCACCGGTTACCCTCGCTGGGTAGTTAACCCGTCCTTCAGTGGGCTTGCATAGGTTTGGTCCTCGCGAACAATGACGGAAGCAAGCTGGTCCATTCATGGCACCCCTAAAGAAAGAAGAATCGCTGGAGGCCAAAATCCGTCAGGATCAGCTTGCTGACCTGAGGGCCGGGCTCTTCGTGTCGATGCCGATAAGCGCGATCCTGTCAGGCCTGATTTGCGGGGTGCAGGCCCTTTCTGGCGGCGGCTTTGCCGCTGCAAGCTGGTTCCTGGTCGTCAATGCGCTAAATGCCGCCCGGCTTGCACTCGCCCGTTTTCAGAAGGAAACGGGGCGCCATCAGGATTCGCTTGGCGTTTTGCCGCGCCTTCGCATGTTTGGCGTCCTTGCCCTTCTGGCAGGGTTTGCCTGGTCCTTCCCGGCCGTGCTGACTGTTGGATACACAACACCTCAAGCACCGATGCATCTGGTCATACTGGCGGGCATTTCAGCTGGTGCGGTTACATATGGCAGTTCGTATGCCGCGGCGGCGACCAGCTTCATCACACCTCCACTCCTCATCACGGTGGCGTGCCTTTTGGCGAAAGGCAATTTTGAACGCTACATTCTGGCTTTCACCGTTCTGCTCTTCATGGGCGGCTTGGTCCGAGCTTCGTTTGTTGGGCAGGCGCGCTTCCGCGAAGCAAGCCGCCTGAGACATGAGGCAGAGCGACTTGCGTCGGAAATGGAGCGCAACTCCAGGGAGGACCATTTGACCGCCCTTCTCAACAGGCGGGGCCTTGAACACGCCATCGGTCGGTTCAAGACCGCGGATGGCCCCTTCGTGGCAATGCTGATTGATCTGGACGGCTTTAAATCTGTCAACGACACCTACGGTCACAGGACCGGTGATGAACTGCTTGTCATGATCGCCCGCCGCATAGAGCAGGAAGCACCGGAAGGCTCAACGCTAGCTCGTATCGGCGGCGATGAATTCGTGCTGGTTTTTCCCTCAACGAGAGCTTCGCTTTCTGCCAGTGATCTCGCCTCCAATATCATAGCCAAAATTGCTCGCCCCTATATCGGGGTCGCGTCCGTGCGCGTCGGGGCATCGATAGGGATATACTTGGCGCAGACGTCGAGCCTGACTGAAATGCTGTTGCGGGCCGATATCGCCCTTTATACGGCCAAGCGCCATGGCAGGAACGAATTTTGCCTGTTCGATGCCGAACTCGACCGGGAACTCCAACGCCGCCAGTCCATCGAACGGGACCTTCATTCGGCGATAAAGACGGGAAGATTGCAACCTTGGTTCCAGCCGATCGTGAAACTCGACACCGAGGCCGTGGTCGGTTTTGAAGCCTTGCTGAGATGGTCCCATCCGACACATGGTGCCATCTCTCCACCCGAAATCATCACAGCCGCACGCGAAACCGGAATGCTTCAGCTGCTGACGCAAACCGTATTCGCCGACTGTTGTGCTTTTATCGACGGCTTGGTGAAAGCTGACTGTCGTAACATTCGTGTGGCGATGAATGTTTCCCCGCGCGAACTGGAAGCCGGCGATATCGACGACATGGTTCTGGATGGTCTGGCCGCAAGAGGCCTGCCTGCGACGATGTTCGAAATCGAGATTACCGAAGAATCGCCGGTGGATCCGGACAGAGTGGATGAAAAGCTCGGACGGCTTTCGCATGCCGGTATTTCCATCGCGCTCGACGACTTCGGCACCGGCTTTTCTACCTTGGCATCTCTCAAGGACCGTCGGATACGCAAGGTGAAAATAGACCAAGGCTTCATTCGCGGCTTGGCCAAGTCCCGAGAGGACCGACTGCTTGTCAAATCCGTCATCGAACTCGGTGACATGCTCGGGATCGAGGTCATGGCCGAGGGCGTCGAAACAGAGGCGGATCGGCAAACCCTGCACAAGCTTGGTTGCCGAACCGCCCAAGGCTTCCTCTTCTCCAAGGCTGTGCCTTTGATGCAAGCACTGGAAATGGCAGTCAAACAGTACGCGAACCAGTTGTGACCGCTCCCGCAGCGCCCGCTGTCGCGGCCGTGCGCTGCCGAATTTGGCTACAGAGACTTGCCTACTCGAAACACGTGGCATTGGGCGCTGTGCATCAGCCGGCGAACAGTTCCTTGTAGCCGGTCGTCACCATCCAGTTCGCACGGTCGATATGGCTGCGAAGAGCTTTGCGGGCGCGGACCGGGTCAATGGACGGGTCGATGCCGAGGATGCGCTCGGCCATCTCCTTTTCGCTGGCATTCTCGGCGCAGGCATCCAGGATCCGCAGGTAGATCGTGAAATGCTCCCTGTCGTAGCTCGTGAGGTTCTCCGACCAGGGGACTTCATCACTCAAACTTGAGCTTCGAGTCTCATCTGTTCCCATTGGTCCATTCATGCCTGCGAACCTCGCCTGTGAGCGCAGGCAGTATATCCCAAAATGGGATAATCCGAAACCGGGATTAGTCGCTGATCCGGTCTTTACCCGACCGGTTCGCCTCCATGCCCAAATCCCTTCGATCGCCCCGCCACCAGCGGTTCCTGGCCCGGCTGGTTTTGCTGCGCAAGGCCAAAGGCCTGACCCAGAAGCAGCTGGCTGACAAGCTTGGTCGTCCCCAATCCTTCGTGGCCAAGTACGAGGGCGCAGAGCGGCGTCTCGATGTCATCGAGTTTCTCGACATAACTGCGGCCCTTGACGCTGATCCGTGCGAGATTCTCTCCAGCCTCCGGTCCTAGCGGGCGCGCCGCATCTATCATGATCACGGACAGGAATATTGAGTGGGACAACGCCTCAATTTTGTTGAAAGGCGAGCGCTGGTTTTCGGAGGAAGCCGCGTGCACGGCGCCGATGCCTTTTGGTTCTCGACGTAACTGCGGCGCCTGACCATGTGCGAAAAAACTTGGCGGGCGCCCGCGCGCCTGACGACGCGCACCAGGTGCTCGTGAACCGAGCCCGCTTTTCTTCGGCAAGCTCAGGCGGTCTCGGCCATTCGGCTTCGCCCCTTGGCGTGGGCAGCCCTTCGGGCTGTGACGGCCGCCGCCCTTGCGGGCGGCGCGGTTTGTCTGTTGGCCTTTCCCGGTGGCGCGGGGCGGGCGGCACTCCCTTCTAGACCCGCCGCGGCAGCCCGCAACCCTTCGCGTGCCGCTCAGGGTCCTCCTCTTCGTTCCGGTCCTTCGGATGCGGTCCGCCTACCACGGCGGGCCTTTCCGGTCGCGACTCGCCGCCCACCCCGCTTCCGGGGAAAGGCGCGGCGATTGGCGAGCGGAGGATAACACATGCGTGCAAACAGCAAGCGTACCACCAGCGGAGAGGCTGGCGCAGGCAAGGGCAGGCGCCCAGGCGCAAGCCTCTATCAGGAGATCACCGACCGCATCATTGCCGAGCTGGAGCGCGGCACCGTGCCATGGGTCAAGCCATGGGGCAGCGCAAAAGCAGGCCTCGGCCTGCCGAGGAATGCGTCCACGGGGCGCACCTATTCCGGCATCAATATCCTCATCCTGTGGGGCGCCGTCATCGAGCGCAGCTATCCCAGCCAGAATTGGCTGACCTTCCGGCAGGCGCTTGTCCTGGGCGGCAATGTCAGGAAGGGCGAGCGCGGCACGACTATCGTGCATGCCGACCGCTTTGTCCCAAAGAACGAGAAGGAGCGCGCACGCCACGAGGGCGATGCACCACAGGCCGTGCCTTTTCTGAAGCGCTTTACCGTCTTCAATGTCGCGCAATGCGACAATCTTCCGGAACACCTCCATGCCCCTGCCGAGCCGCTGCCACAGTGCGAGATCGTGCCGCAGGCCGAGACGCTCATTCTCGCCAGCGGTGCGGATTTCAGGGTCGGCGGCGATCGCGCTTTCTACATGCCGGGCAGCGACCACATTCAGGTGCCGCCGCAGCCAGCGTTCCATCAGCAGATCGACTATTACCGGACCTGCTTTCACGAGCTAGGCCACTGGACCGGCCACCCGACGCGGCTTGCTCGCGACCTCTCCGGCTCGTTCGGCTCCAAGGCCTACGCGCGTGAAGAATTGGTCGCCGAAATCACTGCCGCCTTCGTCTGCAGCAATCTCGGCATCGAGCCGACCGTGCGTCACGCCGATTACATCGGCTCATGGCTGAAGGTGCTGCGCGAGGACAACCGCGCTATATTCCGTGCCGCCAGCCTAGCTTCGAAGGCCGCTGATTTCCTGTTTGGCCTTCCGGCCGATGCGGAAGGCGAGGCGCAAGAAGGGATTGCGGCATGACGATGCGCGATCCTCAACTGACCGCGACCGAGCCGACGCCGCAAAGGAGCAGACGCTCATTCCCGGCGTCCAGCCGATCACCACGCGGGCAAACCCTCCTGATGGACGCGCCGATGTGTCCGCGCGCGGCGCAAAGCTGCTCGAGGTCGGTCTCTAATGGGGAGGCGGATCAGAGGAAGGTCCGGTGAACCTTTCTCCCGCCGGACGCAAGAAGTCAACGCGACCCGTTCTGACAAGGAGTCTTTCCATGATCCTGATCACCAATCCACTGCGCGCACGACTGCTCGCCCATGGCGCCGCCGGCGCCGACATCGACCATTTTCCCGTTGTGAAACTGTTTGATCCGACAGGTGCCGCGACCTCGCTTCTGAGCGAACTCGAAGCCGATGGCGACACGCTGTTCGGTCTTTGCGATCTCGGCTTCGGCTTCCCCGAACTTGGCAGCGTCAGTCTGGCCGAGCTTGCATCCGTAAAAGGGCCGCTTGGCCTCGGCATAGAGCGCGACCTGCATTTCCAGGCGCGCTTTCCGATCTCCGTCCATGCCGAAGCCGCCCGCACTTTGCGGCCACGTCACCGAGGCCGAGCGACTGCTGCGGCAGGCAGCAGACGCCCTATCAAAGCCCCATTCCGAGCTTCCGCCCGACACGGCGGAACAGCAGCGCCGATAGGCGCAAAAACCGTCCCGCCGCGTCGGCCTTCGGCCTCCGCGGCGGGGACAACCCGGCAGGCGGTGCTATTTCGCCGCGAAATCGCTTGCCGACGAGCGCGGTGAAGGCGATCCCTTGCCCTGCGCCATCATGGAGGACGGTGACGACGCCGATGCGCTCGAAGCTTCCTGATCGAAAACCTCGCCCGCCTCGATCCTGACGAAGTATGGCAATGGGAGACGTTTCGCGGCTTGTCAGGCAAGGCCGCACCGTTCTCGACATCGCTGTGACCTTCGGCATCACTGATCTCAAGGTCAAACGCATTCTGGCGCTTGGCGACCTCTTGCCCAAAATCCGCGAAGCCTATCGGCGCGAGGAGATCGACACCGAGCCGGTGCGCCATCTCACCATGTCTTCCAAGGCGCAGCAGAAGGACTGGCTGGCACTCTGTGCCGATCCCGATCAATACGCGCCGCGTGGCTATCAATTGAAGCAATGGCTGTTCGGCGGCCAGTCGATTTCCACCAAGGTGGCACTGTTTGCCATCGAGGAGTATCCCGGCCTGATCACCTCGGACCTGTTCGGCGACGACAGCTATTTCGCCGATGCCGACCTGTTCTGGCAAAAGCAGAACGAAGCGATTGCCACCAAACGCGACACCTATCTCAACGAGGGCTGGAGCGAGGTTGTGCGCTGGAACCGGGCCAGTATTTCCACGCATGGACCACGAGAAGACCCCGAAGAAGAAGGGCGGCAAGATCATCATCACTGTCTCGCATCGCGGCGAGGTCGAGTGTCACGAGGGCTGGCTGTCACGCAAGGAAGCCCGCCGCGCCCGCGAGGGCGGCGAGCAAGAAGAAACAGCCGCCAAGCTGCCGCGCCCCGAAGTCACCGGCCCGATGCACAACTATGTCGATCTGCATCGCCATGCCGCCGTGCGCGCGGCCATGCTCGACCATCCCGCCGTGGCGCTGCGCCTCGTGGTGGCGCACGCCATCACCGGTTCGGGCCTGTGGCAGGTGCGGCCTGAGCCGCAGCGCGCAGCCAACGAGACGGTGACTGCCAGCCTTGCCGGCTGCAAGGCTGAAGCCGCATTCGGCAAAAAGCGGCGCGAGGTATTGGCCCTGCTCGGATCACCGGATGAGGATAGCTTGGTCGCCGGCGGCAATGGCGACGCCGTTGCTATCGCTGGCGTGTTCGCGCGCCTCTTGGCGCTCTGCGACGACGATGTCATGCGCGTTCTCACCCTTGTCATGGCCGAGACGCTTGCAGCCGGCAGCGCCGTCGTCGAGGCGCTCGGCAACCACCTGAACGTCGACATGGGCATATGGTGGCAACCGGACGATGCCTTCTTCGACCTCTTGCGCGACAAGGAAATCGCCAATTCGATGCTGGCCGACGTCGGCGGCAAGCTGGTCGCGGACGGCAATGTCGCCGAGAAGGTCAAGACGCAAAAGAACATCATCCGCGACTTCCTGGCGGGCGAGAATGGCCGCCCCTGGGTCGAGACCTGGCTGCCGCGCTGGATGAAATTCCCGGCCGAAAGCTACACCAGCCGCAGCGGCTCCGCACCGCCGATCAGTGGACACAAGTGCAGCCGCTGTTCGTGCGCGAATAGTCGATCAGGGCCCGAGCGGCGGTTCTCTCGATTACCGCCGCTCAGGTCGCGCGCGCCGCTACGGGGCCACGCCGGCTGCCGATTGGGCGTCTTGTCGAGCCAGTGCCGCGCGCGAGAAATTCCGACGCCAGTTCGCCCCATTTCGGCAGCCCCGCACCGCGCCGGGTTGCTTGCTGAGGCGCCAAAGGCCCATGGGGCCAATTGTCCGATCCGGTTGCCGACAGAGCCCGCGCAGCCGGCGCTCTGCATTGCGGCCGGCTTCTTGTGTCACCGATCGCGCCACCTGTCTCCATTGTGTCTCGGGGACCATTCCCTGCGGCTGGCTTGTCGACCTATGGGCGGATCAGGCCCGCCCGAAACCCTCGCCGGCAGCTTTTTTCCCCGCCGCCTGCGGCGGCTTCCTCGCGCCGCTTCGCTTCAAAAAAGCTGCCCGCGCGGGTCCTCCGCTATCGCTGCGGCCGTCCCGGTTCCGGCGGTCCGGACGCGCCCATCACGGTCCGCCATCGCAGGGGAATGGTCCCTTGCGAGCACCAAGAGGAGACTGGAAATGACCGCGATCGGATACGTCACCAAACAGGAAAACGGCGGCTACAAGGGCCAGCTCAAGACGCTCAGCGTCCGCGCCGACATCGATATCGTGCCCAATCAGGCAAAGAGCGCCGACACCCATCCCGACTTCCGGGTGCTGACGCAAGGGGTCGAAGTGGGTGCGGGCTGGATCCGCACCGGCGAGACCTCCGGCAAGGACTATGTGAGCCTGTCGATTGCCGCCCCCGAGTTTGGCCCCCGCAAGCTCTACGCCAATCTCGGCCGCGCCGCCGGCCAGGATGACGACGACACTTACGCCATCATCTGGAACCCGGTCGACTAACCGGCCGATCCGGAAAGCCCCGCGCCGCCACCGGCGCGGGGTCCTCTCTCAGGACCCGTGAGGCCGCCGAAGGGGGCGGCGAAAACTCGCCCCCCACTCTTCGCCCGTCCCCAAAACGATCTCGCTCGCCGATCCTCGCCTTGGCTTGTCCGTAGCGAAACGAGGATCATCATGGACGACGAAAACGAACGCGCAGCCCGCGCCAAGAAGGGCAGTCCGTTTCTCAATACCGCGCAGGCGGCCTTCTATATCGGGCTGTCCCAGCGCACGCTGGAGAAGATGCGCCTCAAAGGCGGCGGCCCGCAATTCCGGAAGCACGGCCGCTATGTCCGCTATCACATCGACGAACTCGACGATTGGTCGAAGGGGCACGCGCAGGAGACCGGGCCCGAGGACGGCGGGCACGATTCCGGCTCGGCCGGCGAGGGAGGCCGCTCATGAGCCGGCGTCCCACCATCCGTCTGATCGGCCGCCATCTGCGGCGCATTCGAGCCCGCAAGACGATCGTCGTTGCCACAATCGGCCTTGGCCTGATCGGCTTCGCCGCCTTCGGCAAACCATCGCCCTGGCTGGTCTGGAACGCCTCGGCGAGTGCGCCGGTCGGCCTCTATCGCGTCGCGTCCGGATCGCCCGCTCGTGGTGATCTCGTACTCGTCCGCCCACCAAGACCGGTCGCCGATCTCGCCGCCGAACGCTTCTATCTGCCCAGCAACGTGCCGCTGATCAAGCGCCTTGCGGCGCTGCCCGGCGAGCATGTCTGCACCTTCGGCGACGCCATCATCATCGGCGGCGAGATAGCCGCGCGCCGGCTTGCAACCGACACGCAGCACCGTCCGCTGCCTTGGTGGAATGCATGCCGAAAACTCGCCGCCGACGAGGTTTTCCTGCTCGGCAGCGATAAAGATCGCTCGTTCGACAGCCGCTATTTCGGGCCGGTGCCGACCGAAAACATCATCGGGAGGCTCGTGCCGCTATGGACCGAGTGACCCTCCTTATGCTGAGCATGGCGTGTCTCGCACCATGCTCCTGTTCCGCCGCGACCAACACGAAGCCGGTCGTCATCTCCCATAGTCCGCAGCTTGCAAGATGGCAGCCCTTCGTAGCCGAAGCAAGCCGGCGTTTCAGCATTCCACAAACCTGGATTTATGCCGTCATGGATGCCGAAAGCCGGGGGCAGACGAAGCTCAATGGGCGGCCGGTCACGTCGAGCGCCGGCGCCATTGGCCTCATGCAGGTGATGCCAGGCACCTACGAGGAGTTGCGCGCAGAGCTTGGCCTGGGAGCCGCCCCGCACGACCCTCGCGACAACATTCTGGCAGGCACTGCCTATCTGCGCGCCATGTATGACCGCTTCGGATTTCCAGGCCTGTTTGCAGCCTATAACGCTGGGCCGGAGCGCTACGAACAGCATTTGCAGCGCGGGCGACCGCTGCCTAGCGAGACGGTTTCGTATCTGGAAGAGATCAAGGCGGCGGGCATTTCGGCCGGCGATATGGACGCGCTCACCGGCAAATCCCGTTCCAAAAGCGCGCCGGGAATCCCGTCCGGGCAGTCGCTGTTTTTTCTCCGAAACGGTGTTTCCGTGACCGGCCCGAATGGCCAACTCCTGGTGCCGCTCGGATCGGAGCGAGCAAGATCAGGCCGGCCGGATCGCAGGTGAGGGCAGCGGCTACCGTGGTTCGGGCGGGGGCAGGGAGGCAGGTCCGCGGAAGGCAAGATAAAGGCAGCGCCTCCTGGAGGCGGCGAAGTGTTTGTCTGCACATCGTTTTTCCAGGAGGTTGCCTCCGGGTCCAGGAGGGTCTGGCGGGCAAGCTTCTGATTTTGCTGCTGGTTCATCGGAGGCCGCTTGCAGGATGACGAATTCACGCCGAAGCTCGGCAAAATTGGCTCGCGCGGCTCGAAGGCGGGCAAACGCTACGCTGGCCAGGTGCAGGCCGCGATCAACCGAGCAGGCGGCAGGAGCGGACGCGGCAGCCGCTTCATCGGAAGCCGGGTGGGGCGCGGCGGGGCCGCTGCCGCCGTTCTTAGAGCGCGCGACCGCGACGCGGCGTTTCGGCAGCGGCGCGCAGTCGTCAAGGCACGCATCGTCAAGCTGGCCGGCAAGGGAGCCGACGGGGCTCGTGCGCACCTCCGCTACCTCCAGCGCGACGGCGTCACCCGGGAAGGCGAGCGTGGCGAGCTCTACGCTGCCGACAATGACCGCGCGGACGGCAGGGCCTTTCTCGATCGCGCGAACGGTGACCGTCATCAGTTCCGCTTCATCGTCGCCCCTGAAGACGGTATCGAGTATGATGACCTGAAGCCGCTCACCCGGCGCCTCATGGCGCAAATGGAAGAAGACCTCGGCACCACGCTAGACTGGGTGGCCGTCGACCATTTCAACACCGGCCATCCCCACACCCACATCATCGTGCGCGGCAGGGATGATCACGGCGAAAACCTTGTCATAGCGCGTGACTACATCTCCTCTGGCTTGCGCGAGCGCGCAGCCGAACTGGTTAGCCTCGACCTTGGCCCGCGCACCGACCGCGAGATCGAGCAGCGCTTGCGCCAGGAGATGGATCAGGAACGCTTCACCAGCATCGACCGGCAGCTGATGCGCATGCGCGACGATGAGGGGTGTGTCTCACTGGCCAGCCGACACACCTTTCGCCAGACGCTGCACCAGGGCCGCCTGCGCAAGCTCGAGCGGATGGGCCTCGCCGGGGAGATGCCTGCCGGTCGCTGGCGCCTGGAGGATGAGCTCGAAGCCACGCTACGCCGCATCGGCGCGCGCGGCGATATCGTCAAGACCATCCATCGCGAGCTGACCGGCAAGGGGCTCGTCCGCAGTGCCGCCGACCATCTTATCCACGATCGATCCGACGGGTCGGCTCAAACCGTGGTCGGACGTGTCGTCGGGCGCGGGCTGGCCGACGAAATCACTGACCGCCATTACCTCGTCGTCGACGGCGTGGACGGCAAAAGCCACTATTTTGATATCGGCAAAGGCGAGGCCACCCAACCGACACCAGAGGGCTGCATAGTGCGGGTCAGGCCGAGGGACACCGGGCCAAGAAAAGTCGACCGCACAATTGCCGGCATCGCCACGGTCAACGACGGGCGCTACAGCATCGATATCCATCTCAAGCATGACCCCTCGGCCACCGAACGCTTTGCCGAAACGCACGTGCGGCGACTGGAGGCGATCCGCCGTGCGACCGGTGGCGTCGAGCGCGAGCCGGACGGCACATGGACAGTCGCGCCCGACCATCTCAACCGCGTTGCGGATTACGAGCGTCAGCGAGCGAGGGCCCAGCCTGTTGTCGTCGACAAGCTCTCATCAATGCCGCTGGAGAGCCAAGTAGGCTTCGACGGCGCCACCTGGATCGACCAGGAGCTGGTATCAGCCCACCCTGAGTCCTTGCGCGACTCTGGCTTCGGTCGCGAAGTACGTCAGATCCAGGCCCGCCGACAGCAGTGGCTGATCGCGCAAGGTCTTGCCCATGATGCGCAGGATCGGGTCATCTATCGCGCCAACATGCTTTCAATGCTGCGCCAACGAGAGCTGAACCGTGTTGCCAGTCAGCTCTCGGACGAACTCGGGCTCTCGTATTCTGAAGCGCAGCATGGCAATCGAATAGACGGAACGCTGCGCTGCTGCGTCGAGCTCGCCGGCGGAAAATACGGTGTCATCGAGAAATCGCGCGAGTTCACGCTGGTGCCTTGGCGGCCGGTGCTTGAGCATCATATCGGCAAGGAGGTGTCTGGCGTGGTGCGCGCCGAGGGGATTTCCTGGATGATCGGACGCCAGAGGAGCGGGCCCGGCGTTTCGTGAACTGGCTATAATTTATTTGTCTGCGTTGAAACACATACTCAGCCCAGACGGAGTTCCTCCGCCTGCTGCTTGCTCGCAGCATTCATTTGGCGGAGAGTCAGTGTTCTGCATTTTGTAGTTCGCTCTGTCAAAAAGCGCTGGGAATATGCACCATGTTCTGCGTTGACACGGAAGGCGCGCCGACAGGTGCTGCGGATCGGCTCCCGATGCGCTGCCAGCTAGAAAGGTGGGCTGACTCGTGACAGCGCAAGGGGCTCTGGCGGCCGCGGTACGGCGACGCGAGTTCTGGCATCGAGGATGAAGCCGCACTTCCCGATCTTATTCTACTCGCAGGACCGGCAGACGCGGCGGTCGCCCGTGCGAGCATGCTGTTGGCCCTGGCGTGAACTGGCAGTCCGTCCCGGGGGACTTTGTAACGGAGAAAACTAGGCGGAAAGAGGCGCGCGGCCCGTCTCCCCAGCAACCCGCCTTGCGGATCCTCCTCTGCCCGCTTCACAGACGGGGATACCCTCCGCCCCCTCGCTATTCGTTGCCCGCCGCTATGCAAAGGACAGGCGACCTGAATCCGTGCTCAAGCCGATCTGGCGGCAGAGAGGGGGGTCTCGGGCTGAACATGGGACCCGTGATGGACATAATTGCCACGCGAATCCTCATGTTCGCCTAACCGGCCGGAACGATTTGCAATCCGGGCAGGCAAATTAAGGAGTAGCTCGTTCCGTTTGCAAGCCCAGACAAGTCTTGGTTTTCTCACGGGCGCGATACAAAAGGCACAGGCTGGACTTGGCTGCCGGGGGCGGGGCTTGTCGACCGCTCGATTGAAAGTGAGATGCGAGGCGGAGAATCACCCATGTGCAGAGCGGCAAGGCGCTCGCCTATGTCCCTGTCATTCACCGTTAGTCGATGGTTTAGACGAAGATAGTCCGTCCATGTCGGCGTGCGGAATGTCTCGGTCCAAAGCGTCGACTTCTGAAGGTCTCGCTGGAGGGTCCAGTCCCGCGCACCGGCGCGGCTCTGAACGCGCCGCCTTTCGCGCATGCAGCTCAGAAATTCATCGATACTCTCCTCGAGTATCGAGTACTCCACCTTGATCACGATCGGACCGCTCCTGGGCTTCAAAGGGAGGGCCAGTTCTGGTGGCCTGAAGTCGACGGCCGCTTGATCCGATTCCTCCCATAGCCGCACCGGCAATAGCTTTCCCACAGCCGCGCCCAGCAACAGTGCCGCTGCAGCACCTTCCAAAGCCCACGTCAGAGAATAGTACTGCGCGACAGCACCCCAGATCCAGCTACCCGCTGCCATGCCGCCGTAGGTCAGGGCGTAATAAATGGACAGGGTGCGACCAACGACCCACCTTGGGCTTGCCAACTGCACACACACGTCGGTTCCGGTCCAGGTGACAACCCAGCCAGCGCCACCGATTGCAAGCGCGATCGCCGCCACAGCCACCGACGATGTGAGGGCCATCAAAAGGCAGCACGTTGCGCAAGCAACGGATGCGAGCGTGATCAATCGGTTCTGGGACGTGATGCGTCTCAAGTAGCTGCTGCCAATGCCGGCGATGAAGGCGCCTGTGCCGAAGCCGGCCAATAGCACGCCGTACACAATTGGCCCTCCCGCCAGTTGGTCGCGAACCAGGAGGGGGAGCAAAGCAAGGATCGAGATGCTTGATAGCCCGAACAGGGTTGCACGCACGATCGCCACTCTGATCTCTGAGGATATCGCCGTGAATCGCATGCCATCATGAATGGCCGTAGTCATCCGCTCGCGCGGAAGAGGCGAAGAGCGAACTTGCCACTGTGAGCGCAAAACAGCGCTCAACGGGACCAGGTCACTTAGCGCAGCGAGGGCGAAAGCCGTAAGGGGGCCCAGCAAAGCTAAGATTACACCGCCCAGCGCCGGTCCTATGCTCCGAACCACGTTGTACCCCACCGACATCAGCGTCACTGCAGCGGGTATGTCGCGCTTTTCCAGGATATCGCCGACCGAGGCGTGCCAGGCTGGATCGTTCAAGGCAAAGCCGCATCCGGCCAAGAAACTCAGTCCCAGGATCAGCCATGGACTAGCAAAGCCCAGTCCCACAGAGAGTGCCAGCGCCGTGGATGCCAGTGCGATCAGGCAGTGTCCGGCAAGCATCACGCCACGGCGGCTGAAGCTGTCTGCAATGGCTCCAGCAAGGATCGACAGGAAGAACGCGGGCAGTGTCGATGCAGCCTGTACGAGCGCAACCATCAGATCGGAGGCTGAAATCGTGGCCATGAGCCAGCTTATAGCCACGCTCTGCACCAGCCAGCCAAGGCTGGATATCTGCGTGGCTGTCCAGATAGAACGAAAGACCGGGTTGTGAAGAGGGATCAGTGTGTTTGCCGCAAAGCGCGGAGGATCTTGACGCCGCATCACTTCTCGCCTCCACTGGGTGTCGTTCTTCCGCTCATTTGCTTGCAGCGGTGCGGCTCTGTGCACTGACTGCGTCACAACGAAGTTCCGAGATCGCGCTCGCAACAAGGACAATGTGGCATCCACGGTGCTGATGCGCGTTGAGGTACCAACCTGGCCGTTAGCTGATGGGTCCCGCAGCCCGCTTGGTGCGGTCAGTTCTGCCCTGCGACTCTTGGCTTTGGACGGTGCTAGCGCCCCGATGGCCGGCTTGTCAAACTGCCGTAGTGCCAGCACATCCATCCCATCTGTTGAACGCGATCTCCGACGAGGTCGAGCAGCAGTAGGTCAACGGCAAATCTGGGTATTTCCGCTTCCGGTCGAGCGCGTGGCCATCGTCCAGAAACCCGAAGACGTTCATCACCCATGCGACCACGCGCCCGAGACGATGCGACACGGCGATAGCGGTTCACCAGAGGACGTGCGTTCTACTCAGCAGGAACATTGTTCTGCCGATCGTCGGCTGCGCCAGCCGCCACATAAAGCGGCGCCAGAGTCTTGCACCCGTCATTGGACTCCCGCTTTGCAGGTTTCGCCTAGGGCCTGCATCAGGTCATCGATAATGTCCTGAGGATGTTCAAGCCCTACAGAAATTCGCAGCAATCCACCTGGCGCTTTGGACTTCGCACCTTCAACGGATGCGCGATGCTCAATCAGAGAATGCGTCCCGCCAAGGCTTGTCGCCCGGACAACAATCTTCAGGCGGCCGGCCACGGCCATTGCAGCATCGGCTCCGCCCTCGACGATAAAAGATAGCATCGCTCCGTAATGGCTCATTTGCCGCGTAGCAAGATCGTGTCCCGGATCAGTTTGCAGACCAGGAAAGAGCACTTTTTCGACGCGGGGATGAGACGCCAGGGCCTCGGCCACTTTCTGGGCGCCTTCGCAATGGGCGCGCATGCGGACCGGCAATGTCTGCAGACCCCGCAACGCCAGCCAACAGTCGAAGGGCGCTGCGACGCTGCCCTTGTGTTTCTGGACCATCCGCAATGGGCGACCGAGGGGTGACGCGTTTGGGACAATGACGACACCGGCCATCAAATCCGAGTGGCCGCCAATGTACTTTGTCGCCGAGTGCATCACCGCGTCTGCCCCGATTTCGAGTGGCAGTTGAAGCACTGGGGTGGCCCACGTATTGTCCACCACCGCCAAGGCGTTTGCCTCGTGCGCGATTGCGCAGATGGCCGCAATGTCGACAACGCGGATCATCGGGTTTGACGGCGGCCAGTCCGCTTCGATGTCACCGCGGCGCGCAAAGCGTCCAAATCGCGCATGTCGACTGGGGCAAAGTCGAAGCGAGACCCAATGTCGGTCTCTTCGATCAGCGAACGAATGCCGAAATACATGTCATCCGGCAGAACGATCCGACCCGCCGACGGATGGCTCTCGAATACTGCAGCGATTGCGGCCATGCCCGAAGCGAAGGCGATGCCGTCTTCCCCTCCCTCAAGCGTCGCCATGGCCGCCTCGAACGCATTGCGTGTAGGATTTCCATCCCTTGTGTATTCGAAGCCGGACGGAAATGACCCGTTGACACCGCGTTCGAACGTCGTGCTGGTGTGCAGCGGCATGGATACGGCCCCCGTGGACGCGTCGACCCCTCGGCCGCAGTGGATCGCCTTCGTCTCAAAACGCATCGGTCATTTCCTTCCTAACGGGCAGTTGCAATTTCGGCCTGGTCATTATACTGACCACAATAGGTGAGCCGAGGTCCTAAGTCAATATAATGACCGATGTTGCGACAGCGATGGGTTCCGAGCAGGTGCTTGGCAAAGCTATAGCGGTTCGAATCCGAGACTTGAGGCGCGACAAAAATCTGACCCTGGATCGACTGGCAAAACTGAGCGGCTTGTCCAAAGGAACCGTCGTCTCGCTGGAGCAAGGCAAGGCGAACCCTAGTATCGGCATACTTTGCCGACTGGCGGCGGCGTTTTCGCTCTCCGTGGCCGATTTGCTGAATGACGAGGCTTCCACAGTTCGCCTTCCTATTGAGCGGATAGAGACAAGGACACTTTGGACAAGCGCCAAGGGAAGCTTTGCACAACTTCATTCATCGACCTCGGGGCGCACGATGTTCGAATTGTGGAGCTGGGTCATTATGCCGGGCGACGTGTTTTCCGCGGACGCTCATAGTCCGGATACGCGCGAGCTGATCTCGGTCAGTCAGGGTGCCCTGAGCGTTGTGGTAGGTGCCCATGTGGTAATATTAAGCGAAGGCGAGAGTGCGCGGCTTGTCACTGATCAACCGCACGCATACGCGGCGGCATCTGATGTGCCCGCCCACTTCACGATGGCGGTGCTTGAGCGTAGTGGACACCGAGATCCGGGGCACTCGTCGACGGCAGCGAAGATTCAGGGGCCCGTTCCGTAAGATTTCGCCGATCACTAACAGCCGCCATTCACGACAGGAGATTTAGCGTTGTACGTTCCGCCACATTTTGCCGTCCCCGATCAGAACGCCCTGTTCGAGCTTATCGAGAGACACCCGCTCGGTATCCTGGTCACCCACAGCAAAGGCGTCCTCGACGCGAACCACGTCCCCTTTGAGCTCGACCGCTCGAAGGGAGACAAGGGCGTCCTCAATTGCCATGTTGCCCGCAAGAATCCAGTCTGGGAGGAAGTCGCCAATGGCGATGAGGTTCTCGTAATCTTCCGTGCGGCCGACGCTTACATCTCGCCGAACTGGTATCCAAGCAAGCATGAATTCCACAAGCAGGTGCCGACGTGGAACTATCTCGTCGTCCATGCCCACGGACGCATCACTGTCCGGGATGATGAGCGGTATGTGCGCCGCAACGTGGCGAAGCTCACTCATATGCAAGAAACCTCCCAGCCGGTCCCATGGAAGATGGGCGACGCGCCGAGGGACTTCATCGACACGATGGTCAAGGCAATCGTCGCCCTGGAGATCGAGATCACCGGCCTGGTTGGAAAATCAAAACTCAGCCAGAACAAAGAGGTGCGCGACATTCAGAACCCTGGTGAAATGCTGCGTGCCCAAGGGGCCATTGCGATGGGAGAAGCGATGCTCGCGGCTGCGGCGGCCAAATCCCAATAGCATGGTCTTGTCCCGACAAAGCCGCTGGTGCCGGCCTCCGACGGGTCACCTAGCCCGCCTTGACGCACGGCAATAGCTTTTGACGGCCTGAAGCGACGCTGTGGTCACCGTTGTGATACTTTTCCACGCGCCTGGTCAGGCGGCAGGATTGCTCCGTCGTGGCCGACGGGTTCGTTTCAGTCGCCGGCGCCCCGTTGTATGTCGGCGACCACCCGCTACCGGTCTTGAATGAGGCGCAATCGCACGCATTTCGAAGCCACGTACCTTGGGCGGCAAGCTCGACCATGCACTCGACGCAGCTCCCAAGTGGCGGCGCCGTCAACGATCTCCTTGAACCTGCGGAACTTGCCCGAAAGCACTTCTCTTACGGGAGATGATTGGCTTTGTCGCCGAACCGACTGATGGTGGCGGCGCCGCCGTAGCGATCAGACCCGCCTTGCAGCGCAATGGCTACCCGGGCGCGACCGGGAGATGCGGGCGGGACTGTGGAGCTGCGGAGACGGAGCGGATCGGCATGGAGCCGTGACCGCTTGCGATCTGGCTCTGGAACGAGTTAACGAAGCGCGGACTTCCGATCGTGTCAAGCGCCGCCCTCTCGATGATGCCGGACAAATCGGGCCGCCGCGAGCGGCGGGCCTTGCTCAGATCGGACGGACCGGATGGTTTAAGCAGGTTCGCATCAAGAGCCACGGCACCTGTGTCGTGCGGGTGCTGCTGTCGGCACGCGACCTTCTCGTCAGCCTAGTAGGCAAAATCGAGAACAGATGCCTGGGCTTCCTTAGGCCTTCGGCGTCATATTCGGCAAGAAGATCGATGCCCAGGTGATCCTACACATGCTCAGGATACAGGCGACGCAGGTCTACCATGATCCGCTGCGAGCCGGCATCAACGAAGTGCATGAACTGTCGAAGACACATGAAGCGATCGCCAGGGCCTAGACCGAGATCCAGCACCGCATGCTGACACACTACCAGCCGCTGTATTTTCCCGAGATCGATCGCTTCCGGGGGAACAGCCGCAGCGATCGGTTCTTTGCCTTCCTCCATGCCTTTCCGACCCCAGCAAGCTTCACGGCGCTGACGAAGGAGGAGTTTGTGGCAGCAGCTTGGGATGCCGTCGGCCGCAAGGTCAGCAAGACACAGATTCTGACGATGTTTTCGAGACGGCGCGCCCATCGATCGGATTGCCGCTGCCACTGGATGACTTGATGCGCCTGCCATTCGCATGTTCCAGATGGTCATTGACGAAGCACGCAGCCTGATCCGGCACCGCAATGAGATCGAAGCACAGGCCGACGATCTGCTGCGGCACAGCCAGGATTATCAGCTCCTGCGACAAATCCCGGGCATCGGACCGATCGAGGCATTGACCGTCGTTGCCGAAGCCGGCGATCTTCGCCGCTTAGGTCATCATCGCCAGTTTCTAAAGTTTTGCGGGCTGGACCTCTCGACACAGAAGTCCGGTGAGGCCAGACCCGCCTTTCCAACCCAGGCACACGACCCATTCAATAGCATTCCTAAGCATACTGACCAGGGCGACCTCGACCCCCCTAATCACAGCGGTGAGCTCGCAGGCGGGGTCGATGAACACTATTGATTGGCCGAGCTTGAGCGGCATCTCTATCACATTGATAGCCTGTTAGGCTGGTCCGGCGTTTTATCGGACCCATGATCCATCCGAGCAGCTTGTGAGGGATGCAGCCGAACCAGGCGCTGCTCCCACAGTCTTCGCAGGTCCTCCAGCAGAGCTTCATGCTTAGCCTTATCCGGCGCAATTATATTGAGGTGATCGCTTAACACGGCTTCGCCCTCAATCCGCATCAGCAGATTAAACAGGTCGTTTGAAATTCGCACACTGTCAATGCTGGAGTGGTTCGGAATAATCTCGCAGACAGTCTCCTGATGATCTCGCGCTGTGTAAGCACGGGTTTGATGGAGGGAGACTGAGGGAGGCAATGAAATCGCAAGCGCAGTCCAATCCTGCAGCGTTGCAGCCCGTTTTTTTACCAGGAAGGGCCCGACCACAAGTCCATCCAGCTCTGTCGTCAAAAATGTGGCAATCGCGTCTGCAACCGTATCCACGATCGGTTCAGCATTGTTGTTAAAGGACGTATTGAGCAGAATTGGAGTGCCTGTCCGCTTCTTGAACGCATTGATGACCTCCCAGTAAGCGGGGTTGGCATCGCGCGATACTGTTTGCAGCCGAGCCGTACCGTCGACGTGCGTAATGGCACCCAACAAGGCGCGCTTTGAGTCACGCACGCGAACGACGAAATTCATGAATGGAAATTCGTGCTTACCGTCCGGGAGGTCGAAAAATTCGCTCGCATCCTCTTCCAGCACAGATGGTGCGAAAGGCCTATAGCCTTCGCGCTTCTTGACCATGGCATTGATCCGGTCCTTGTTTGCAGCGGGCCGAGGGTCGGCAAGAATGCTGCGGTTGCCCAGCGCACGTGGCCCAAACTCCGAACGACCCTGCACCCAGCCGATCACGGCGCCGTTGGTGATCCAGTGGGCTGCACTGCTCGCTACGTCATAAGAGCGTTCAACCTCGAGATGTCCGGACCATGCATTCAGTTCCTGTTCCACGGCGCGGTCGCTCCCGAGATCAGGACCCCAATAGACCTCCTGCAGTCGCTCACGCGGCGCGGGGCGGCCCATCTCGTTAGAGACTATCAGCGCAGCTCCCAATGCGCAGCCAGCGTCGTGAGACGCGGGTTGCACGAAGATGTCTTCGAAAAGCCCTGAATACAGCAGCTTGCCGTTCATCGTGCAGTTGTGGGCTACCCCTCCCGCCAGACACAACCGCTTCATGCCGGTGGCCTCACGGTGGTGCCGGAGAATGTGGAACACGATCCGCTCAAGCGCTTCCTGCAGTGACGCACTCACATCTCGATGCTGCTGGGTGAAAGGCATTCCCTTTCGCCTGATCTCGATGTTGCGGAGCAACGCCGGACCGATGCGGTCGAGGTGAACACGGTAGCCACCGTTGGCGGAGAGCTCGTAGAACTGCTCGAAGAGCTCGCGATAGGGAGCGGGGTCGCCATAGGGCGCGAGTCCCATTACCTTATACTCGTCGAACATGCCGTAGCCGAGACAGCGGATCGTCTCGAGATAAAACAGCCCAAGAGAATTGTCCTCCGGGAAAGCCTCGATTTGCGTAATTTCTGTGCCAGACCCTACCGCCACAAGGCCCGACAGGAAATCACCACAGCCATCAATCGCTAGAATGAGACTTTGTTCGAAGCCCGACATTGCAAAGGCGCTCACGGCGTGCGCCTGATGATGACCTACGAATGAAATACGCGAACTGTCCAACTTAGTGCCGAACTCACGCGCTAACAGGTTCTGCACCAACATTTTAGCATCCAACGGAGTGGAGAGAATGTCCGGTTGGGAAGCGGACATACCTTCAAGCATGGCGTTGGCATAGGGCTCGCTGGCGTAGACCGCGACACGATCAATGTCGCTGAGCTGAACCCCGGCCGTCGAGAGACAGTATTGAATCGAACCACTTGGCAGCTTGTTCGAGTGCTTGATTCGATTGAGGCGTTCCTCTTCTACGGCGGCTATCACCTTTCCGTCTCGGACGAGCACCGCGGCGCCGTCGTGCATAAAGGCGTTCGGACGTTCGAATCGGTTTTCATGGACTTGGTCAAGTCCGCCGCTGATTCCTAGGCACAGCATTTCTTTCTCCAGATAGTAACGGGAAGCCAAATTGGCTTACCTCGACTGTTTCCAACTAAATAGGCCGTGTTGTCGCCTGCAGCTGCGACCGCCCGTCAGGCATCAGCGGCATCGAAGAAAGCCTCATAAACGATCAATGAGATGCTTCGACTGTGACGCCTACAGTGCCATCACGCCGAGAGCTTGGCTGGATCATCCAATCCTGAGCGGCTGCTGACATGTATCCGGCGATGTCGTTTTCATCGGCAGAACCAACTTGCGATGCCGCCTGTTCTTGGGAAGGGCGGCCGTCGACGAATAACAGTACCGCCCCCGTGAACTGGCCCGATTTCATTCTCCGAAGCGACCATGGTCGCACCGCCCGACTTTGTCGGCCAGTTGCAACTCACTTTCTCGGCACGACCTCCACTGCACGTCAGGGCGCATCGAAGATTTTCTCCTTTGGATTATTCCTAAGGCAGCTTTCGTCACGCGATAGAGCAGCGTGTGATTGGTGCGTGAGGCTCTTTTTTGTCCATGCACGATTCCGGAAGAGTGATGAAATCGATTGTTTTGATCAAAGTCATCCACGCTATAAATAACAGCCGCAGCACATGCGTTTTCAAAGCGCTTCAGGCTTCCCGGATGGCTACTCCGATGTGAAGCGCATGGCATTCCAAGCGCTCTGTCAACCAAACGACGAGTATCGGCGTCGACCCTCATTGCCTTCGTCTTCGCGACTCCGTGACAGCGGCTGGCATTGTGTTTGTAGGGCATCGGGCGAAGATCATGTCGATCGGCCATCTCGCCTGCCTATCGGCAAACCCTTGAACAATGATCCACGCACCAGCGCGATTGTGATCACGAGCGCCTCTGAGCTCGGGAGGTTCGGTTTTCTGAGGGTTCCTGGGTCTCCGAAGCGATGGAGGTAGCTAGCCTTCCTGGTGCTATACGGTTGTGCTCTTCAATGGAGTGGACGCATTTGCGTCTCGAAAGCGGTTCTTCAGTGGAACCGGCGCCAAGGCCCGTCTGTGGTCGTTCAGAACACGGGGTGCCGTCTCCAAACCGGCTATTGGAGCGGGCAGCCGCCGGAATTTGACCCATGGAAATGAGCGCCTGTCAGGAGGCGTTCGAAAACGGCGCGATCTTCATCGCGGCTGTTTCATGGTGTCATTCCTGACATGTTCTTTATAATCGGCAGCTTGCGGATAGTCTTGCCCGTCGCCGCCCGTAGCGCGTTGGCGACGGCCGGGCCGATCGGCGGCACACCTGGCTCACCAACTCCCGTGGGCGGCTCCTCGGACGGCACAATGTGCACCTCGACTCGCGGCATCTGCTCGATCCTGAGCGGTGTATAGGTATCGTAGTTCTCTTGGTCTACGACACCGCCCTTCAGGGTCAGCTCCTCCTGGAGGATCGCGCCTAGCCCGAATCCGATACCGCCCTCCATCTGAGCGCGAATCTGGTCAGGATTTATCGCGGTGCCGCAATCTACCGCGCAGACGACGCGGTCGACCTTGAAACCATTTTCATCGTTGAGGGTGATCTCCACCACATCGGCGACATAGGTCGAGAGGCTTTCATGCATGGCCACGCCGCGGAAACGGCCTTCCGGCAGAGGCTTGTCCCAGCCTGCCTTCTCAGCAGCCACTTTAAGCACGGCGGCATGCCGTGGATGGTGACCGAGCATTGACAAGCGGAAGTCGACCGGATCACGGTTCGCAGCGGCGGCGAGCTCATCGATCAGGGTTTCCACCGCGTAAGCGGTGTGGGTGGAGCCTACCGAACGCCACCACAGCACCGGGATGTTCACGTCCGTGGTGGTCAGCTCGACCTTCAGGTTCGGGATCGCATAGGGCAGGTTGGTGGCGCCCTCTACGGAGGTTGGATCGATGCCGTTCTTGATCATCGCCGCAGAGGTCGAACCGCCCAAGACCGATTGGCCCACGATGTGGTCATGGAGAGCGACGACATTGCCTTTCTTGTCGAGCCCCGCCTTGACTGCGTGCACATAGGCCGGCCGGTACCGCCCACCCCGCATGTCATTCTCGCGGGTCCACTGCACCTTCACTGGCTTGCCGCGTCCCAGTGCACGCGCTGTGGAAACAGCTTCGATGATGACATCTGCATCCAAGACCGCGCGGCGGCCGAAACTGCCGCCGGTCTTCATCACGTGCAGCCTCACCTTGTCCGGCGTGGTGCCGCCTACCTGAGCGGCAGCCGCCTGATAAAGGTCGGGCATCTGGTGTCCGCCCCAGACGTCGATGGTGCCGTCTTCGTTGATTCGGGCGGCCGCGTTGAGTGGCTCGATCGAAGCATGAACAAGATAGGGGAATTCGTAGTGCCCCTCGATGATTTTCTCAGCACTGGCGAACGCTGCGGGAGTGTTACCGTCGTCGCGCGCGGTGGCCGCGCCCAGATCGTCTGCTGCCTTGTTGTATTCGGCCATGATCTCGGCCGTGCCGCGCTCTTCGGCCTTCTCCTCGTTCCAGGTCACCTCCACGAGGTCGCGGCCCTTCAGCGCCGTCCAGGTGTCCCTGCCAACCACGGCAATGCCTCGCGGCGTCTGGACGACATCGACAATGCCGTCGAGTGCCTTGGCCTTGGTTGCGTCGAAGCTCTCGATCTCGGCGCCGAACTTCGGCGGATGGATCATAACGGCCGTCTGGAGTCCCTCCATCATGAGGTCGATCGTGTAGGTCTGCGCGCCGTTGGTCTTGCCGGCGGAATCGTAGCGCTTGAGGCTGTCCGATCCGATCTGGGCCCACTTGTCGCGCGGCTTTAGCGGCACGTCGTCGGGAACCGGCATTCCCGCTGCGGCTTCAGCCAGGTCACCGTAGCGCGCCTGCATCCCTGAGGCGTGCGACACGACCCCGGAAGCGACTTTGATCTCGCCGGCTGGCACATCCCACCGCTGCGCCGCGGCCGCCACCAGCAAGGCCCGTGCGGCAGCACCCGCCTTGCGGTAGCGTTCCCACGACGAACTCATCGACGTGGAGCCACCAGTTACCTGTGCGGCCCCGCCCCAGGCGACATTGCCGTAGAGCGCGGTATTGCCATATCCGCCGACCACGTCCACCTGCGCCCAGTCGCCGTCGAGCTCTTCCATAACCAGGGTGGCGATGCCGAAATAGGAGCCTTGTCCCATCTCGAACTGCGAGGAGTAGATGATGATTCGGTTCTCCTTTGTGATCTCGACATAGGTCTGGAAGGGGTTCGCCTGAACCTTTGCAGTAGTCGTTTGTGCGATGTCGGACGCCGCCAGCACTGGCCGGTAGCCCACGGCGAGGCCAGCGGTGGTGACGCCCGCGCCGACGAGGAACCGGCGGCGCGTGGGCCGCACGGAGTTATGCTTCGAGAGAAACTGCGACATGCCTCAAGTCTCCAGCCGGTTGGCGGTCTCGTGGATGGCCGCGCGGATGCGATGATAGGTGGCGCAGCGGCAGAGATTGCCGCTCATCGCCGAATCAATATCATCGTCCGTCGGCTTAGGCGTTTCTGTAAGGAGGGCCACGGCCGACATGATCTGGCCAGACTGGCAATAGCCGCATTGAGGTACGTCGAACTCGGCCCACACGGCCTGGACCGTTTCGCCTATCTTGCCCGACACACCCTCAATGGTGGTGATCGAGGCTCCTTCGATGTCGCCGACTGCGGTCTGGCACGAGCGCGTCGGCATGCCGTTAACGTGAACCGTGCAAGCGCCGCACTGGGCAAGCCCGCAACCGAATTTCGTTCCCGTGAGTCCGATGACGTCACGGACCGCCCAGAGCAGCGGCATCTCTGGATCGACGTCGAGTGTTCGCGCCTCGCCATTGAGGGTAAAAGCGACCATTGCTTGCTCTCCTTGTCCTGAGCTGGCTATCTCGTTGAGCCTCCGCCCGCCTGGCAACCGAGCTCTTGTTGCTGAGGCCTAGCGACCACACCCTAGGAACGCGCAGCTCAAGCAACAAGCCGCTAGGTTGGCGAGTTACGAGATCGTGAAGTGGGTCGTGTCGAAAGGCTGGAGGCAACTGAATGTCATTTTTTGGGCGGACAGGCCGCTTTAGGCTGAGTTACACGAGACTGGACATTCGGGTCGTCGCGAACATCGACCGCTGGTCGGCCGCGTCCGGCAGGGCCCTGATTGGCTACACGAAATGAAATGGGACGACTATCGATGGGGGCCTACCTCGACCCGCAACCTCCACGACTGGACCCTCAGGTTTCCGACTATCGTCCCGGGCGGTGGCCGAGCTCGGCGCCTCGGACGCGATAATAGACGGTGAGGCGTTCGTCGTTGACCAGAAGGCTTGTCGCGCATTCCCAGTCTTCAGCGGGTTCTTGGCCGCGGCGGGAGACGTCAGGACCATGCTTGCCGGCTTCGACCTGCTCAAGATCGACGGCGAGGGTCTTCGCGATCGGCCACTCGTCGATCGGCGCAAAGCGCTAGTTAACCTGCTGAGACGCCGCCCAAACGGCATCGTTCTGAGCGACGAGATCAGCGGCGGCAGCGACATTCTCGCGCAAGTCTGCCAGTTCGGCCTCGACGGCATCGTCTCCAAGCTGCGTGTCAGTCCATATCGATCCGGCCGGCGCCAAGAATGGGTGAGACAAAATGCGTGCTGAGTGATGAGTTCATCGTCATCGGCTGCGAACCCGGCAACAGTTACGGCGGTCGGGAAGCGTGCTCTGGCGAATGTCGAGGACGGAAATCTGGTGTTCGCCGGCGGCATTGGCACCGGCTTCAATGCGCGCACCGGGCCGGAGTAAAGCGCCGGCTCGATGCCATTCAAATGGACAAACCACCGATTCCTAGTTTGAAGGCGAACGGTGCGGCATGGGCGGAGTGCCCTGCGCAGTCTGTACCTCCGCAGTCGATTGTCGAGTTCGAAGGGGTGTGATTGGCGTCGAGACCGCTCCAGCCATGGCTATCAGCACGCCGAGTGCGTTGTTTTCGATCAATTCTCGAAATGAGCGGGTAAATACATGCACTTCCTTTCACTTGCCGAACGGGGTTTGCTGTTCACCGGCTGGCATCCGATGGCAAACCTTTCAACGCGGCGGCGATCTGGCGCTTCGCTGCTGGGGGCAGAGGCAGGATGGGACGCGGGGGTTCGGCACTGCAAACGTCGAGCAATTCAGCGAGTGCATAGACGACGCGAAGGCTCGAGAACTCCTTGAAGAGGCTCCAGATCGGGACCAGCGCGGCATTGATCCGTCGCGCTTCGGCCGCATCGCCCTGTTGCGCCGCTGTGACGATCGTCATGCAGACCTCGGGCAGGATGCCCGCAAGGACGCTGTACCATGTGTCGGCGCCGGCGATCATGGCCTCGGCGGCGTTCCAGTCGCCGCTGTAGCCAATCGAGAACCCTTCCGGCAGTGTGCGCCTCTGGGCGGTCAGGTGGTTCTTGATCGCATCGCTTTTGTCTGTCGGATTCTTGATGGCGACAATCCCAGCCACCTTTGCCAGGCGGCTGACAAGGGGTGGACTGAAATGGAAATGCGTCGTTCCTGGATTGTCGTAGACGACGATCGGCAGGCCACTTTCGCGCGCCACCGTGGAGAAATGTTCGAACACCTCGTCATCAGTAAGCGGGGTGTAGGAGGCGGCGGCAAGCAAACCCGCAGCTGCTCCAAGGGCCTTGGCGTCTTGCGCGAGCCCCACGGCTTCATCGGTGCGCAGCGCGCCCACACCCACCACGACCGGCATTTGCCCCGCCGTTTGGTCCAAGGTCTCGGAGAGCGCCCGCCGCCGTTGCTCGCGCGACAGATAGATGTATGTGCCGGTGCTGCCGAGAAGACCGATGGAATCGACCTGAGCAATGCCAAGCCGAGCAATCAGCCTGCGCAGGGCAACGCTATCGACGCGGCCGTCACGATTGGTCGGGGTGATGGGGAACGCGGAAAGACCGCTCAGGAATGCCATGGCAAGGCTCCAGATCTTTGTGTGAGCGCAGAGGTGGCCGCACGCCAGGTCATTACAAGACGTCCAAAGCCCGCCGCAGATCGGCGATCAGGTCATCAGCGTCTTCAAGCCCCACCGAGAGACGCATGAGATCCTCGCCGACTCCATCCGCCAAATGGGCATCCTTGCGGATCGGCTGCCGAGCACGGGTGAGGCTTGCTGGATGATAGATGAGGCTGTCGGCATCGCCGAGGCTGACGGCGCGAATGATCAGGTTGAGCCGGTCCATCATCCGGCGCGCTCCTTCGTATCCAGCGTGGAGGCCAAAGGCCAACATGCCCGATCCGTTGGACATCTGTTTTCGCGCCGTCACCTGATCAGGGTGCGAGTCGAGGAACGGATAACTCACAAATGCCACCGCCGGGTGCGCTTCCAGCGCCCGAGCCACCGCAAGGGCCGTGGCGCTGTGCCGTTCCATACGCAGCGTCAGCGTCTTTAGACCGCGCAGGATTAGGAAAGCTGACAGGGGCGAGAGCGCTGCGCCGGTGATGTAGCGCAGGCCCGTTTCATGCAGCGTACGGAGCGTTTGGGCGTCGCCGAGAAGCGCCCCGCCAAGGGCATCGCCATGACCATTGATGTACTTGGTCATCGAATGGAGCACGATGTCCGCCCCGTGCTCAAGCGGTCGCTGGAGCGCGGGCGAGGCGAAGGTGCTGTCCACGGCAACCTTCACACCGCGCGCGTGAGCGCGCTCGGCAATTGCCGCTATGTCGAGGATGCGGCTCAGCGGATTCACCGGCGTCTCGAAGAAAACCAGCCGCGTCCGCTCGGTGATCGCAGCATCGAGATTGTGGGGATTTGACAGATCGACCGCGACGACCTTGATGCCGAAGCGGGGGACCGCCTGTTCGACCATGGCAAGCGTGTTCGCATAAAGCGTCTTGTGGACGATGAGTTCATCGCCCTGGGACAGGAGCGACAGGATCAGAGTGCCGAAGGCCGCCATCCCCGAGGCAACAACCAGCCCCGCCTCGGCTCCTTCCAGATTCGCGAGCCGCTGCTCGAGGATCTCGGTCGTGGGATTGTATTCGCGCGCATAGAGCCGTCCACCAAGGGCGGCGGCGGCATCGTTTGCTGCCACGCTTTCGAACCCATAGGTTGACGTCAGGAACACTGGCGGCTGGACGGCATTGGAAAAGCCGGCCGGATCGTAGCCATGATGGATCGCCCGGGTGGCAAATCCGGGGCTGGTGCGGTTGAGCGACCCCGTGGGAGCATCGGTTTCGGATTGATGGGAGCTGGTCATTCGGCCTCTGCGATCTCTCTTGGGGTTCCGAAAGATTGACGGCAACCTGGCCAATGTGAAATATCCAGTTGGCGATGAAAGAGATGGTCCAGTCTTCAAGTGCCGGGTCTGCAGCGCGCTCGCACGCGATGGGTGCACGCCAGATATACGAAGCCCTTCGCGAGCAAATCCTCGGCGGCGTCTACGAAACCGGCAGTCAGTTGCCATCCTCCCGAGCCCTGGCAAATGACCTCGGCGTTTCGCGAACCACGGTGACGGTCGCCTATGAGCAACTGGCTGCGGAGGGTTTCATCGAAGTCCGTCAAGGCGCACGACCTCGCGTTGCGTCTTCGTTGATGGGCCCTGGGACGGGGCGCACTCACGCGCAACGGGTCGGCCCGATCCACCTGTCCGCATATGGCGAGCGGCTGCGCGCGACGTCACCCTGGCCAGATTATCTGCCGACTGGGCTGAAGGTCGAGTTCCGCTATGGCGACCTCGCGCCGTCGGATTTCCCTTCATTGGTCTGGAAACGCGCGATGAACGAGGCGATGGGGCAGCGCCCGCTGCGTCTTGCCTATGACGATCCTCGCGGCTCGCGCCGGCTTCGCCAGGCGCTTCAGGGCTATCTCTGGCGCGCCCGGACCCTGAGCTGCGACCTCGACCAGATCATAGTTGTGAACGGTTCGCAGCAGGGTCTTGATCTGTGCGCGCGCCTGCTTCTCGATCCCGCCGACCGTTTCGTCATCGAGGATCCGTGCTACAGGATGGCGCGTCAGGTCTTTGCCAGTACGGGTGCCTCACCCATCCCGGTCATCGTCGACGAAGACGGGATGAGGACCGAGTTGCTGGCGGGGATCGGAGCACGACTGGCGTATGTGACGCCATCGCATCAGTTTCCGCTTGGCGGCGTCATGCCGATCGCGCGCCGCCATCAGCTTCTGAAATGGGCGCGGCACAACAACGCCTATGTGATCGAGGACGACTACGACAGCGAATATCGCTACGACATCAATCCGGTCCCTCCGCTGCACAGTCTCGAGGACCACGGGGCTGTCATCTACCTCGGCACGATCTCCAAAACGCTCTCGCCGATGCTGCGCATCGGCTACCTCGTCCTCCCGCCCGAATTGCAGGAGGTCTTCGCAACCGCCAAACAATTCGCAGACCGGCATTCGCCGGTCGCTGAACAGGAAGCGCTGGCATCGTTGATCGAGAGCGGCGGCTACGAAAGCCATGTGCGCCGTGTGCGCAGGCTGAACGGCGAGCGTCGGGAAACGTTGTTGGGTGCCTTGCAGCACAGCTTCGGGGATCGCATCACTGTCCAGGGAGCAGATGCGGGACTGCACGTCGCGGTTTGGTTCAATGACCTGCCACGATCGCGGGAAACGGCCTTGGTCGAATCCGCCCGCGACGCTGGCCTGGGGCTACACCTGATCTCGCCGCTCTACGAACGGCCATCGGACCAAGGCCGCACCGATCGCGTCGGACTTGTCATGGGCTATGCCGCCTTGAGCATTCGGCAGATCGGGAAGGGCGTTGAGGTCCTGCGAGAGGTTGTCAAGCAGGTGCAAGACGCGATGCCGGCGCGGAACAACTGAGACGGGGCGACGCCGAAAGCTGGCGCTGAAAACGGTCCGAGGGCCCGCCGTATTTCTTTCCAAACAGCCAACTGGACCGGGAAAATGCCATGCAACTGGCGCTGTTGATCAGGCCAGTTTTGCAGCAGGTTTCCACGAGACGAATTTCCGAGAGCGATGATGACCTGGCGAGGAAAGCTGCTTCACGTCCATATCGCGCCTGCCGGCTCCTATGAAATGGAGGAGCTGGCGCAGGCGCAGCTTATTGCCGGCCAAGGCATTGTCGGAGACCGCTACTACCTGGGGACGGGGACCTATTCGGCGCGTCCCGACGTTCGGGAGGTGACATTGATCGAAGCTGAAGTTCTGGACGCCATCGCGAAGGGCGAGCCCAGGATTCCGGGCTTCAAGGCCAAGCTCGGACCCGAAGATCACCGGCGCAATCTGACGACACGAGGCGTTCCGCTTAGCCATCTTGTCGGCAAACGCTTCCGGGTCGGGGAAACGATTCTCAGGGCCGCCCGGATGAATGTGCCGTGCAAGTATATCGAGGAGTTGCTCGGGCTTCCGGGTCTCTACGAGGGGCTTCTGAACCGCTCCGGCCTGAACTGCACAATCGAGGTCGGGGGCGTGATCCGCCCCGGTGATCTGATTTTGCCCATCGACGAGTGAAACGCCATGGCGTCGCCGCGCATCATCATGAAGCTGACCGTGACCGCCGCCCGCAAGGAGCCGGGCGACGTGCTGGTCATCGACCTGAAACACCCACGTAAACCTGTGCTGCCGGCGTTCGAAGCGGGTTCTCACGTCGACGTCCATCTGCCTGAAGGGAAGGTGCGTCAGTATTCACTTTGCGGCGACCCGACCGAGCTTGGCCGCTACACCATCGCGGTGAAGCGCGAGAATGACGGCCGTGGCGGCTCGGCGTGGATCCACGAAACCATTGCCGTCGGCTCCACACTGCCTGTCTCCGCGCCACGCAACCATTTTGCGCTCAAGCCAGGCGAGGGGCCGACTTTGCTGCTGGCAGGGGGAATCGGGATCACCCCGATTCTGGCCATGGCGCGCGCGCTGACCCGGCAGGCCAAGCCCTTCGAGTTGCACTATTTCACCCGCAGCCGGGCGCTCACGCCACTCTTGGCGGCGATCGGGAGCGATCTTCCTGGCGGCAATGTGCGGATCCATTTCGACAACGAGCCTCAGACCCGGCAGAACATCGCCGCGCTGCTGGCGAACCGTTCGGACGACGCGCAGACATACTACTGCGGACCGCCTGGCTTCATGGCGGTTGTGGGGCGCGCGGCTCAACACTGGCCCGAGGGTACTGTTCATTTCGAAACTTTCCAGCCTCCCGAGTTTGATGGCGCGCCACCGGAACCATTCGTCATAGAACTGGCTGAGGGCAGGGTGGTTGAGGTTTCGGCTGAGACCACGGCACTGGCCGCCTTGCGTGCGGCCGGTGTGCCGTTGATGGCCTCGTGTGAGAACGGGGTGTGCGGGACCTGCGAATGCGCAATGCTGGCGGGACAGCCGATCCATCGGGATGCCGTCCTGTCCAAGGAGGCACGCGGCCACCGCTTCATCCCCTGCGTATCGCGCGCGACAGGTGTGTTGAAACTCGATCTTTGACCATTTGGGCGGGGGTCCTGTGAGACCGGCAGCTGATTTGCGGGAAACTGAATGACGAGGAAACTGGAATATCTGCACGAGATCGAGCGCTGCGTCTCCTGGCTCGCAGCCTGGACGATCCACCACGCCAACCACGTCCGCGAGGGCGATGAGATCAAGGTCGGGGGGCATCAGGCCTCGTCCGCGTCGCTGAGTACCATCATGACCGCGCTCTACGGTTCGGTCCTGCGCCCGCAGGATCGGGTGGCGGTCAAACCCCATGCGGCGCCGATCTTCCATGCACTTCAGTATCTGGCGGGCAACCAGACCCACGAAAAGCTCATGAACTTCCGCGGCTACAAGGGCGCGCAGAGCTACCCTTCGCGGACGAAGGATGTCGACGATGTCGACTTCTCGACCGGGTCGGTGGGTCTCGGCGTTGCTCAGACGCTGTTCTCGTCGCTGGTGCAGGACTACGTCTCGGGTCACGGCTGGATGAAGGAGCGTGCCGAGGGCCGAATGGTCAGCCTGATCGGCGACGCCGAGATGGATGAGGGCAACATCTACGAGGCCCTGATCGAAGGCTGGAAGCACGGGCTCAGGAACTGCTGGTGGGTGGTCGACTACAATCGCCAGTCGCTCGACGCCGTGATCCGGGAGGGCCTCTGGCAGCGTTTCGAGCAGATTTTTCGCAACTTCGGCTGGGACGTGATGGTCCTGCGCCACGGGGCTCTGCAAGAGGCTGCCTTTGCCGAGCCGGGGGGCGAGAAGCTGCTCGAGTGGATAGAGCGCTGTCCGAACCAGCTCTATTCGGCGCTGACCTTCCAAGGGGGTGCTGCCTGGCGCAAGCGGCTGCTCGACGAGATCGGAGACCAAGGGCCGGTCACCACTCTGATCGAACGCCGCTCCGACGACGAGTTGCAGGCGTTGATGACGAACCTTGGCGGGCATGACATGCCGAGCCTCCTCGAAGCCTTCGAGGCGGCGTCCAGGCATGACCGTCCCGTCTGCTTCATCTGTTACACCATCAAGGGCTACGGTCTGCCGCTTGCCGGACACAAGGACAACCACGCGGGGCAGATGACGCCCACGCAGATGGAAGACTACCGCCTGCAAATGGGCGTAAAGCGGGGTGAGGAGTGGAACAAATGGGCGGCCGCCACCTTGCCGGAAGCGGAACTTGACGCCTTCTTCGCAAAGGCGCCGTTCTTCAGTGAGGGGCGTAGGAGGCTGTCTGCGCCGTCGGTGCCGGTGCCTGAAACCCTTCCGTCACCGGGGCAGCCCGGCAAGCCGCTCTCGACCCAGATGGGGTTCGGCCAGATCCTGAACGACATCGCACGCGAGCGCAGTCTGCTTGCCGACCGCATTGTCACCACCTCGCCCGATGTGACGGTCTCGACCAATCTCGGTGGCTGGGTCAACCGGCGCGGCCTTTTCGCCCGGGAGACCATGGCGGACACCTTCAAGGCCGAACGCATTCCGTCGACCTTTACCTGGGAATTTGGGCCGAAGGGGCAGCACCTCGAGCTCGGGATCGCCGAGTCGAACCTGATGATCATGCTCGGGGCGCTCGGTCTCTCGCACTCGATCAATGGCGTGCGCCTGCTGCCGATCGGGACAGTCTATGATCCCTTCATCTACCGATCGGCCGACCAGCTAAACTACGCCTGCTATCAGGATGCGCGCTTCATGCTGGTCGCAACGCCCTCGGGCGTGACGCTAGCGCCCGAGGGCGGAGCACACCAGTCGATCGGCACCCCATTGATCGGCATGGCGCAGGATGGGCTTTGCGCCTTCGAACCGGCCTTCGTCGACGAACTGTCCGTGATCATGCGCTTTGCCTTCGATTACATGCAACGTAATGGCGAGGGGGATCCGGATGAGACGACGTGGCTGCGTGATCAGACCGGAGGATCGGTCTATCTTCGCCTGTCAACCCGGCCGCTCGAGCAGCCGCCGCGCGACATGAACCCGGCGCTCGCGCGGGACATCGTCAATGGCGCCTATTGGCTGCGTCCGCCTGGGCCCAACGCGAGTGTCGTCATTGCTTATCAAGGCGTCGTCGCGCCGGAGGCGATTGCCGCGACGGGTCTTCTGGCGGAGGACCGGCGCGATGTCGGGCTGCTCGCGATCACCTCCGCGGACCGGCTTAATGCGGGCTGGCAGGCGGCGGAACGTGCCCGGCAGCGTGGCGCGATTGGCGCCCTGAGTCATATCGAGCGGCTGCTCGCGCCGCTATCGCGTGACTGCGGCATCGTCACCGTGATCGACGGCCACCCGGCGACGCTCGCGTGGCTCGGTGGGGTTAACGGGCATCGCGTGAAGGCGCTCGGGGTCGAGCAGTTCGGCCAGACGGGGACTATTGCGGACCTATACCGTCACCACGGCCTGGACACCAACGCCATCGTACATGCGGCGCAGGCGGTCAGTGCGGGACCGGCTGTTCGCTACCGGAAGGCGCTGCCTTGACCATGAGCGACCGGATGCTCCGTGGCTGGTACGGATCGGCTGTTTCCACGGGCGTTCCGGTTCGCTTCAAAGCGGACAGGGCCGGGACACTGTGGACGTTCTGATCGCGCTTGAGTAGCTTGTGCGACCCCAGGGTCACCTGGGAATACGCAGGGAGGCGGCTTTTATTTAGCCTTGCGTCCAATTACGAATTCGATCCAATCCAGTCCGGAGCAAAAGCTCCGCGTCCTCCCGATTTTCGGCTTCGACGTAGCACCGCATTTCCGGGGCATTTCCGGATGGACGCAAATGCAAGACACGCTTATCCGCGAGAGTGATACGAAGTCCGTCAACATCGCTAACCTTGCTTACCACTCCAATCGACCCGACGAAGGCGGCGATGTTAGTTTCCGCTGAACGAAGGTATGTCATGAGGCGAGTGCTGCTTTCGACGGAAAAATTTTCCAAGCGATCCGCCGCCGCCGCCGGCAATTGAAAGGAACTGCCAATCTCCGACAGTGGCTGCCCACTTGTACTGACAAGGGAAAGTGCCGCCAGGATGGGGAGAAAACTGTCGCGTGTAGGTAGCGCTGGCAGTTTAGTTCCGTTCGGGTCAAAGTCCGTGCCGGTCAACAAACCACCGTTTGCTTCGAAACCAACCACGCGCTCGTGACCCGACGCAACCAAATCGAGCATGGCAGCAATAACAAATGGCGATCCAACCTTGGTACGCACGACTTTAAAAGAACCTGCGGTCTCGATACCAGAGTTTGATGTGACCGGCGTGACGACTGCCTTCGCTTGCAGGAAGTTCGCCGTAATCAGGCCTAACAAATCACCGCGAAGGGGGTCTCCATGGTCGTCAGCTACCAGTGGGCGGTCACCATCGCCATCTGCCGAGACGACCGCATCAAGCCGATGCTCTTTGGCCCAGAGCTTGAACTGTTGAGCAGTCTCGTCAGAGACCGCTTCAGTGTCGACAGGAATGAAAACTTCCGAACGTCCCAGGGTTACGACCGTCGCACAGTGATATGAGAGAATGTCAACCAAGAGATCGCGCGCGACTGTGCTGTGCTGATATACGCCCACCGTTAAGCCCTTTAGAGCATTAATCTCCATAAGCTTTCGATTGCGCGCCATGAACAAGGCCTTGCATTCGGCCTCCCGGTGCTGCCGACGTGCAACAGCACCTTCAAGGACGTATCCGCGCTTCTCCAGCTGCAAGGCGATGCGCGTTATCTCCCGCTCATCATCCTTGTCGATCTCACCGTCGGGTCGATAGAATTTTATTCCATTACGGTCGGCCGGAATGTGCGAGCCTGTGATCATCAAACAACCACTCTTACGCGCCTGAGCATACAGTGCCAGGGCAGGGGTGGGGACTGCGCCGCAATCGACTACGATGAAGCCGAGCGCGGACAGTGCCGCCGCACAGACGGCGGCGATGGCCGGACTCGAGGCGCGAAAGTCGCGCCCTATGAGTATCTCGTCGCCAATTCTGGCCAGGCCGGATTCCAGCAGGAATGTCGCGAATGCCGTTGCATATAGGGCAGAGGCGGCTCCTGCCAATTCTGTCGCCAGGCCCCGTAATCCACTTGTTCCGAATTTCATACCAAATCCGACGTTGCTAACCGGGTTTTGAAGGTAACATGCTCAAACTTTGGCTCGTCCGGAATGCCCATCGACAGATCCCTCGGACGAGAACAAGAAGTACATTCGGTTACCGTAGACGCGTTCGGTTATCGACGGTTACCCTTGTGAGGATTGACGCAGTCGGCGTCGGCGTGGGCAGCGCACCGTGACCTTCACGGCGACGAGGTTGGAGCGGATGGGGTCCGGGTCCGGCGGGGCTCCTCGCGGCTGGCTCACATGAGCGCTATCGCCATCGAGTGATTGTCTCAGTCTACATTAGCTCTGGGTCCCGAAAGCGCGTACAGGCCTGAGACGCAGCAAATCCTCTTATCTACCGCCGTTCGGTGTAGCTCCCGTTTAGAAATGCATGATAGACACTCTCGATGCCTTCCATGAGAGTGATCTTTGCCGCCCATCCCAAAGTGCGCAGCTTGTCGACGCTCATCAGCTTTCGCGGTGTACCGTCAGGTCTAGAGTGATCATGCGCGATCTCCCCAGTAAATCCGACTACACGGCAGATCATTCTAGTCAGCTCTAGGATCGTGATGTCCTGTCCGCAGCCGAGATTGACGTGATCATGGTCAGAGTAGTTCTTCAGAAGGAAGACTAATGCGTCGGCGCAGTCGTCGACGTGCATGAATTCCCGACGTGGTGTGCCCGTGCCCCAGATGGTGATTTGCTTATCACTTATGAGCTTAGCTTCATGCGCTTTCCGGATCAGCGCTGGGATGACGTGGCTTGACTGCAAGTCATAATTGTCGCCTGGCCCGTAGAGATTCGTCGGCATAGCGGAGATGTAGTCGCGGCCGTATTGCTGGCGATAGGCTTGAGCCATTTTGATGCCGGTGATCTTGGCGACGGCGTAGCATTCGTTGGTGCGCTCTAGTGGCCCGGTCAAAAGCGCGCTTTCAGGAATGGGCTGTGGTGCCATCTTCGGATAGATGCAAGACGAGCCGAGGAAGAGGACGCGGTCGACATTGTTTTCGTGGGCTGCCGCGAAGATATTGGCCTCGATCATCAGATTGTCGTAAAGAAAGTCGACCGGATAGGTGGCGTTCGCGAGAATACCACCTACCTTTGCCGCCGCCATAATGATAGCGTCCGGTTTCATCACTGCCACGAAGTTTTCAACCTCGGTCTGTCGCTTGAGGTCTAGCTCTCCCCGAGGGGCGGCCACAACTTTGCAGTCTTCAGACGCGAGTCGGCGTACAACAGCGCTGCCCACCATACCTTTGTGGCCAGCGACCCACACGGTTTTTCCGTTCAGATCATACATTACGCTTCCTTCATGACTACAGATGTCTGCATGACCTTCAGGTCTTCGCGCACCATTTCCGCAGCAAGCTCGCGCACGGATGTCTCATGCACCCAGCCGAGCTTCTCCTTCGCCTTGGTAGCGTCACCCAGGAGAAGATCGACTTCCGTGGGGCGGAAGTAGCGTGGGTCCACTTGGACTAGGCATCTGCCGCTCGCTACATCATAGCCCTTTTCGCCGACACCCTTGCCACGCCATTCGATCTCGACGCCGATATCTTCGAAAGCCCACTCGACGAATTGGCGGACAGGAGTCGTTTTGCCCGTAGCCAGCACGTAATCACCCGGTTGATCCTGCTGTATCATCATCCACATACCTCGCACGTACTCACGCGCATGGCCCCAATCGCGTTGAGCATCGAGATTGCCGAGATAAAGCTTGTCCTGCTTGCCCAGGTAGATAGCAGCGGCAGCGCGGCTGATCTTGCGCGTCACAAAAGTTTCGCCACGAAGGGGGCTTTCGTGATTAAAAAGAATGCCGTTGGAAGCGTGCATACCATAGCCCTCGCGATAATTGACGACCATCCAGTAGGCGTAGAGCTTGGCGGCGGCGTAAGGGCTGCGCGGATAAAAGGGCGTCGTTTCGTTCTGCGGTACGGACTGCACGAGGCCGTATAGCTCCGAAGTCGAGGCTTGATAGAAGCGGGTCTTGTCCGTCAGACCGAGGAGGCGAATCGCCTCAAGAAGTCGCAATGTACCGATACCGTCCGCGTTTGCTGTGTATTCAGGTGTTTCGAACGACACCTGCACATGGCTCTGAGCAGCCAAGTTGTAAATTTCGTCTGGCTGAGATTCCTGAACCACGCGGATGAGGTTAGTCGAATCAGTGAGGTCACCGTAATGCAAGATCAGGCGCGGATCGGATTCGTGCGGGTCTTGGTAGAGGTCTTCGACACGACCCGTGTTGAAGGAAGAGGAACGTCGCTTAATCCCATGAACGATGTAGCCTTTTTTGAGAAGAAGACGGGCAAGATAGGCACCATCCTGTCCAGTTATGCCCGTAATAAGAGCAACTTTTCTGCTATCGCCCATTCTATTCCTGCTCTATCTAAAGTTTAAAGTTTCGGCTCCGGCTCGCCACGCCGACACAATGTGCGGCCCGCCCCGTGCCCTATGGAGCACTTCGACAAATGCGGCGCGAAGCTCGTCATTGACAGTCTGCCAGCCGAGCACACCTGCTCTTGCTTGGAGTCACGCAAAATAGAGTTGCGCCGCTAACTGGGATTCGTACATGCGGTTAGAGTGCCGATCAGCTCACGCCGCGAGCGACTGTACTCCGAGCACCTTGCAGCTGATTTGCTCATCTATCAGCGAGTGAGGACGCCCTTCTTTCTTGCTTCAGCGTCTTCTAATGGGAATTGTTTGGATCAGTGAAATCGATTGTTTGGATAAAGTGCATCCACAGAATGGATGGTCTGACCGAGCAGCCGGGGCGCATCGCCGGCCCGGAGTCGTAGGTCCCGAGCTTCCGTTCGGGGCGAGGACAAAGTTCGTGGCCGCGAGCCCTCACCACAGCATCCGGCACAGGTCGTGCAGAACTTTGGGAGCAGACTGCAGATTCTGTCGATCAGCTGGTTCCAGGCGCGTCGAGCTGTCGACCTCATCTCGCCCGGTACCGGTTGCTGTATGCAGCCTTGCACCTTGGCGTGGGGCGTCGACGGAATGATTTGCTTCGGCAGGCAGTGTCGCAGCGTTTCCCGGCTGTTTCGGCTCTATTGGCCGGGCCCGCGTCAGCCGAGCCCTTCATCATGGCATCCAACACATGGATGGCCGGCATCCACTCAATAGATTTTACATATGCCGCGGAAGCCCAGTAGAGAAGGCTGAACCGGAAGCGAGGGCATCGGCTTCAAGCTGTGCGAGCGTCACGGGATTAGTGGGCAGTGCTGAGTGAGCTCTTCTGCCCTATGGCCCGGCCTCTGCCAAGCGCCCGGCGTCAGGGTCTACGTGTCGACTAAGGATACCAAACCGGGCAACCTCCTCTCTGAACGAGATTTCCGAAAATGCATGTTAGTGGATTGGAAAAGCGCCGGTTCGTCGTCTCTCGGAGGCGTACGGGGTTCGGTGATTGTCTGTGGTCATTGGCGGCCGCTTGGCGCTACGCGCAGCGGTCGGGACGAACTCTAGTCATCGACTGGCGGGGGGCCTGCTACCTCGACCAACCCTTCACAAATGCGTTTCCGGTGTTCTTCCAGCCGATCAATGACATCGCTGGCGTGCCGGCTATTTCCGACGACCGGATCAACGACGTTTCCTTCCCTGGTCCATTCTTCCCGGAGTGGTGGAACAGGCCGGCGATCGAGTGCCTTTACCGGCCAGATGAGCAGATTTTCCAAGAGCGCGATGAGTTGGGCGAGCTCTTTCAGGCCGAACACGATGTCGAAGCGAACACAGTAGTGTGTGACGCTTGTCTGATGTGGCGGTGCGATGAGGATGCAGAGCGGCAGGTGTTCCAGAGTGTCCAGCCTCGGCCAGAAATTCAAGCCCGCATAGATGCCATTTATCAGGAATGTTTTGACGGGCACAGCATCATCGGGATTCATGTTCGGCACGGTAACGGTGAAGACATCATGGAGCATGCGCCCTACTGGGCCGATCCGGAGCTCGCCGTTCGGCAAGTGTGCGCTGCAATTGACAAGGCTAAGGCGTTACCGCACCCCAGGCCTGTGCGGCTGTTCTTATGCACGGACAGCGCGCGGATACTGGATCTTCTGTCGGCCAGGTTTCCCGATCTGCTCACTGTCCCGAAGCACTTCGGATCCAATCAAGGTGGCCCTTTACACACTGCAGCACTCGGGATTGACGGCGGAATTTCCGCCCTCGTTGAGATGTATCTTCTCGGGCGCTGCGATACCGTAATTCGGTTTCCCCCGACGAGCGCCTTTACACGATATGCACGCCTTTTCGCACCACGGGTAATTGAATTCGATCTGAAAGAGCCAAGTCGTTTGACTTTGATAGAAGGCAGCCAAGTCTCTGATCTCAGTTAAGACCCGCCACCTGCGCAATTCGGCAGACGCAACCAACAGGCATAGTTGAATGCGCATTTCTCACCGACGCCAGTGGAGGCGTCGTACATTACCGATACCGTCGTCATCTGACGCCGCCTGCAACGTGCCAGAACTTCGCTGTTACGCGGGGGCCGCAGACAAGCCAGAGCGACGGCGATCGTGACGCTGACGCTCGAAAGAACGCGGGCGATCACTCCAGAGACGAAATTGAGGTTGGTTATGAAAGTCATTCCCGTGATCATCAGCGGCGGAGCCGGATCGCGGCTATGGCCCGCCTCAAGGCAATCGCACCCCAAACCTTTCCTCAAAATGGCGGATGGATATTCTCTCATTCAGCACACTGTGCTGCGCGCCGCTTCGATAGAAGGTGTCGTGGAACTCGTCGCTGTGACATCCGGGGACCACCTCTTCCTGACCAAGGACGAATTTGACGAACTGGATTCCGTGGTCCTGCCACGCACCTTTCTGCTCGAGCCCGAAGGCCGGGATACGGCCGCCGCCGTGGCTGCAGCCGCGATCCATGCGAGGGCAACGCAAGGCCCTGACGCGATCCTGTGCGTCTTCCCGGCCGATCACCTGATTGGCAACCTGCCTGCGTTTCTAGACGTCATGGGCCTGGCCATGAAACATGCGAAGCTCGGGCGGATCGCCACATTGGGCATCACCCCAACCAGACCGGACACAGCATTCGGCTACATCGAAGCAGATGGTGAGAACGTCGTCCGTTTCGTCGAAAAACCGGATCTGGAGACAGCCAAAGCCTATGTCGCGTCCGAATGCTTCTTCTGGAACGCCGGCATCTTCTGCTTCAGTGCGCAAACCATGCTCGACGAGATGGTTTTGCATTGTCCCGAGGTGCTCCAGGCCGTCGCCGACAGCTACGAGAACGGCCGCGCCAGTCAATGCCAAGGCTTTGCCAAAATCGAACTCGCGCCTGAGCATTTCGGTTCCGCGCCGCGAATCTCGCTCGACCACGCTATCATGGAGAAGACTAACAGACTTGCCGTGGTTCCCTGCGACATGGATTGGAACGACATCGGATCCTGGAACGCAATGGCCGATTTGATCGCCCCCGACGAAAGCGGGAACAGGATACGCGGCGATGTGCATATGGTCGACACGACCGGCACCTATGTGAGCTCCGACAAGCGCGTCATCGGCACGGTGGGCGTAAGCGATCTGGTGATCGTGGATTCCCCGGACGCTTTGCTTGTCACATCCCGCGACCGCGTTCAGGACGTTAAGAAGCTCTTCGAGGGCCTCAAGGCTTCGGGACATGAAGCTCATCTGGTCCATAGCACGGTACACCGGCCCTGGGGTACCTATACGGTTCTGGAGGAAGGCGAGCGCTTCAAGATCAAACGCATCGAGGTAAAGCCCGGTCGCCAGTTGAGCCTGCAGATGCACTATCATCGTTCGGAGCACTGGGTCGTGGTCAGCGGCTCCGCCAAAATCGTCAATGGCGAGCAGGAGTTGTTCCTGGGGACAAACGAATCTACTTACATCCCCTGCGGCCATAAGCATCGGCTCGAGAACCCAGGCAGAATTGACCTGGTTATCATTGAAGTGCAGAGCGGCGATTATCTCGCCGAGGATGATATCGTTCGCTTCGACGACGAATATGGTCGAACGTAGATAACAGTACAAAAAACGTTAAACGGCGAGCCGTCGCTCAAGGATCTCTGTCGTGGGTTCTGGGCCTGACATTGGCAAGCAGCGGGCCGAGCGTGTCATAGTATCCGCCCCGCACTCTCATCAGGCACTCGATCGTGGTCGAAAACATCGGTGAGCGCTTGACAGCTCGCCGTCCGCGGGAACGAAGACTTCAGATATTTCTTAGGCGGACCCGTTGCTCAGCTGTCCAACGGCACAGCCGTATTTCAGCCTGTAGGCGGCAATGAAATCCTCATCGCTGCAGATGCAGCGGCCGCTGGAATCTTTGGCTTTCGGATCATGGAGGTAAGAACCAAGGGGGCGCAGTAGATTCACGCGAGTGCTGGTCGTCGGACTCATCGGAAAACCCGCACTATGCTTGACCAGGTCTGCGGCAAGCATGATCCCGGCAATCGCTGATTGAAAGGCCATCGGAACCACGGTTCGAAGGAGACGACTTCCATCGCTAAGCTGGAACACCAGGCCGCCGCAGATAACCTGCTGATAAAAGGAACGGAGGGGCTGGCCAACAAACGCGGCGAGCGGCTCAAACGGGCCATCGCCGTAGCCACCCGAGCTACGAACTCATTGGGGACTCCGGTATTGGTCTGCAGGAGCGTTTTTACCTCCTCGTGTGCTTCCGGCATTCCGAGTTCCTCCGCGACCAATTGGTGTTCGTCCTTGGATTTCCCGGTCTGCATGTACATGCAGCAAAGGCAAGCCTGGCCGTCATCGAAACCATGCCGCGAGATGCCTAGATCTTGCTCCTGAGTCCAGGCGTTCGCGATCCATCTGGGCAGAGCACCTTGGACAGCTAGACGGTCGGCGGCGGTGTCAAGCGCCACACCCACTCGGTCGAATACCCGGTCGCCCCGGCGCGCAACATATTCTGCCCACTTCATAGGGTGCGCCTCGACCTCAAGGGCGGTGGACCGAAGGGCGTGGGTTGCTAGGGGCCGCCTTAGAGAGGCCGACCTCCGCCTGACCTGCCAACACGTAGCGCTGCAGGTTTGAGAGTTCGATAGCTTCGTGATCAACTACATGCAGGCGCCCGGACAGACCGGATTGCCTCGCCAGCGCCCAGAGCGAGCTATGGCCCATCGCGCCGAGCCCAACGAGGTGCGTTTCACCGAGGTCGACAGGGAAGTCTAAGGGGATGGAATCGCCAGCGTTGCTCTTGTTGTAGGTATATAAACAGAGGTCGATGTTCTCGTCCAGCTCCGCGCCGGTCAGCTGGGAAGCAAAGACGGTTCGAAAGACGTTGGCGGCGGCAAAGCAGCTTGCGGCGCCGGCTCCATACGCCAGGCAATTCGCGGAGGTTGAGAATGGCGCGATCGGCGAAGCTGTCGCCGATCGCGAAATTGAAGCTCAGGATCTGTCGGTCCTCGTCGAGTTCCAGTTGTTGGTAGGTCGCCTCGGCTCGCCCCGCGATCATATAAAAGTCGCTCTGGCGAAATTGCTCGACGGCTTCCGACTCGTTCTGAAGCCATACCACCTCCTGATTGGAAATCGGCGGATAGACGGTCTCCAGAATGGTAAGCTTAGATTTGGTGCTGGTCGCGCTGATAGCCCAGGCCTATTTCCTTTGTGGACGCGCCGCAGAAACGTCCTTGATCGATTGCAGACATAATGTCATCCGCGATGCTTTGACAGGTGCGTGAAATCTTAGTCTGCGAATGCGTACGCATTCCAGCACGCGACGAGGAAATCGGCCACTCGGCGCGCCCGTACGGTGTCACTGTGTACAATGGCGACAAGGCGTTCCAGCGCCTCAATCACGTTGGTGATACTGACCGTGCCGCCTTCAGTCAATTTGTCCCTCCTGAAAATCCGGCGGGCGCAACGCAAACAAGTCGATCACCACACTCCTCGCGGGTGCGACAGGAGTGGCGCTGGCTGTCTCATGGCAATTCCGAGACACACACGCCCAGCATGGCGCTTGAGGTCGTGGCCGCCTGCGCGCGCGATGGATCGACGATATGTTCCCCACGCAGCCCTGATTGGCATTGGCATGGCGATCGTTCCTCGGAGGCTGCTCGCTGCATCCTCCCAGCATAACGCGCGCAGAAACTCCTCGTGGGTCAAGCTGCTAGGGCAAACTCTCACCGTTGAGAAAGGGGCCGCACGAACGCCGGGAGGTCCTTCGCCCGCCGGATAGAGAATGCCGCCACCCCAATTAAGGATGACGCACGCCTTCGCGCGCTTCCACTTCTCGACGAACTGCGATGCGCCGGCGATAGAAGGTGCCCCGAGCCCGCCACATTTTCGGTGGTCGATGCCACTAGCTTATGAGAACCTATTTTTATCATAAGCTTGTGGGAGCCGCCAATGGGGGTGCTTTTTTCTCGTCGAACCGTCCTTGCGGCGATCGACGTTCTGGAATCGGTTTCGAGCCAGGCCGAAACCAGCGCACTGTTCATCGAATTCGGACCGGACATATATCGGCATCTTCGTAGCGACGGCTTCAGCGTCAGAAAACGCATGAATGACCTCAAGGCGTTTGTGGATGCGAACCCCGAGCAGCCGGTTGACGGTGGTCTGCTGGAAAATGTTTTGGTTGAACTGGCTGTCCAGCACATGCCGTCCGAGGAGCCGGAATACCCTTGGTCTGAGCCTGTCACTCTTCACCCGGTGTATGTGCCGCTCAAGCATGCCTTAGCGCAGGACGACTACGCAGTTGTGGCAGGCAAGCTGCGCCGCACGTTGCCAGAGGATATAGGCATGCCACAGGTTCAGTCCGAGATGACGGTGCTGCTCGACCGACATGGTTTCACTACCGCGCAGGGACATCTAGACCAGGCGCTCGACGCTCACGCGCGAGGCCAATGGGCCAGCGCCAATGGGCAGCTTCGCAATTTTCTCGATTCGGTGCTCGACGGGATGTCGGAGAAGATCGATTCATCTGCAGCGGGACTCGCTAGCGGCCAGCCACGACGGACCAAGCTCGCAGCCGCAGGTTTTCTGAGCATACCGCTTAACGAATGGACAATGACGGCCGAGGGTTCCTCAATGGCCTTTTCAAGCGGCTGGCTCCGGCGGGGTCGCATCCGGGGCTTTCGGAACCCGACGACAGCACATTTCGGCTACACGTCGTGCTCTTGACCGCCGCCCTCCTGCTTCGACGATTTGACGCGTGGGGTAAGCCATGAACCAGCTCGTCGGGTTTTCTGCTCTTCTGCTCCATCAGTTCCCGTGGTCGACGCCGCCGGCGAGCGCGCCCGCTGGCGGTTTCTGTAATTCTTCACCGCGCATATCCGCAATCCGAACACCCGCCGCGCTTACAGCAGGGATGTCGGCCAGTTCCTCGAGTGGTGCCAGGCGCAGGGCGTGCGCGACATTCCTGACGGACCGCAAAGCGCCCAATCTAAGCCGCTCCGGATCGAATCCGCTGATCTCGAAACCTGCCGTAAGTTCATAATTAGCATGGCCGCATATTTTGGCTGCGGCACGTATGTGTTTGAGCAGCTTTTTGCTCGTCGCCTCTCTCGAACTTAGCAACGGGAGAATTTTCACCCCAACGTACTTCCCGCGTGAGTCGCGTGCGCCACTAGCAAGACCGCTTTTTAAATAGGTCGTCAAAAATGCGATCGGCACCCCATGCCTGGGCGGATGTGAAGGCAAGCAAGCGTTCATCCTCAGGGTTAAGCGGTTGCTCTCCTGGCTTATAGCCGAGATCGTGCTCTGCTTCGGACCATGCGTGCTGAAAAAGGGTCTTGATCTGCAACTCAAAGACATCCGGGACGAGTGCCTTGTCCTCAGCAGCGCCATACAGGTCGCTCGGCATTAGGAGGATGTGGTGCCTACCAAAGTATCCAAACTCCCATTGGTGCTGAGGAACGACGTGTTTCGATTCGATTGGTCGAAACTCCCGAAGGATGACCTCTTCGATCACCGGAACGTCGCTCGAATAGAAGGCAACTATCCTCGCGCCGATCTGATCTTGAATCTGGTTGAGCGGATCATCGTATTTCAGCTTATCACCGTCCGCCTTCTCCGCCTTGCTCATGAAGCGATCGATTGACTTTGGACGTGCGGTCACGCGGTCAACGCGAGGGGTGCCCGCAATGATTTCGGTCAGATTGCCGATCAACGCTGTCGCTACCGGTGTCAGCGCTTTGGTGTACCGGTTCGTATAGTCAGTTCGAAGGTCCGTCATTTTGACCTCGCTATCTTCTCGGTCACGACAGAACCTATAGTGGAGTACTTGTATTCTCCGTCAACTTCAGCGTGGACCGGCTCCTTCGTGAAGACCTCATCAAAGTCGGCCGACGGCGCGGTAAGCACCGCTCCGGAGCTCAGCTCCACGGTGCGGTACGGCACCTGCTCAGTGAAGACAGGAGCGTCGAAAACGAAATTCTCAGCCTGGATTGTCGGATCCTTTATCTCGGCGAGGATTGCGTTGCGGGTGGGCTCAGAGAAGTGGAAGTGGTCAAGAAAGCCGTTCACGCTCGTGGTCTGTCCCTGCATACGTGGGCCGAGAGTGACCGCCGACGCGATCTCACTTTTGACGGTTACGTCCTTGGCTTTGCTGACCGCTGCTTTGAGCGCGAGCGCAAGCCGGCGCGTTCCGCGGGTAGGGGTCGTGCGAAGGGCGGAATCGAGGAAATCGTTGATCCAGTATTGAGAGACCTCACGCTCTCGACTCTCGATCTGTTTGTCGATGGCGCGGCCCGTCCAGAAGCCATTGGTCAGCGAAGTATGCTGGTAGACGACCGCTTTGTATGAGTAAGCGTTTCTCATAAAGACGCGCTCAAGAAAGGCGAGTGTCAGGGTTGCCGCTTCTGTCTCCGCCAACACTGCACTGTGAGCTGGGAAGCGCGACACCACGATCTTACGGTTTTGGCCGTCCTGACCCGCTACGAGAAACAGCAGTCCCAGGCCTGACCGTTTGGTGGTGTGCTGCGCCAGCCGCTCGGCCAATAGACGGCCGGTGTCGATCGTCCCGTTGGTGAGGTGATTGATCAGAAGCGCTCGGCATGGGTTCCTCTGGGTGCCGTCTGCTCCCAGGCTGAACGCAATGTCGATTGTATACTCGTTGTCTGAGCGCAGATATACCTCTTCCAACAGGTCGAAGAGCTTACCCTGTAGTGGAACAACAGAGCCATTGATAACGTCGATCTCGTCGGCACCTTTGCCAGGATAGACAAGGTATGTATAAATGCTTTGAATGGGCACGCTATTCCCCCTGAAGTAAGTGCAGAAAAATCGAAAAATCGCCCCTTCGCTGCGGCTTGCTCCGCCACGTAGAAGCTTCTAGCACGAAATGTATCTCAAGCATTCGCTTGAAGATTGTCAAACGGCAGGCGCTAGAATGCGCTGCCGAAAGGAAACTGACCTCGCCACGATGCGATCTCCGTCAACGGGAATCTCTCATCGGGCCATTCTCAGCCTTCGCTATACGGGACAGAAGGCCGGCTATCGCTGATGAGCGATAACGACATCTGCCGGTTCGCTACCGGCCCAAACGCTGCGGGCGGCAATGCGCCTCAATGTCGATCGCAGAGTTCAGTTTTGCGGTTGCCCAAAGCAGATGAGGTGGATGGCTCCCGCTCCCGGCATCTGAGTGCCACAGTGGGTTTGCTGTCAGGCAACCCGAGCAAAGGAGCCATCCGCCATGCAGATTACCACCGTGGGCCTCGATCTGGCCAAGCGCATTTTTCAAGTTCACGCCGTCGACGCGTCTGGAGACGTTGTTGTGCGCAAGGCACTGCGCCGATCGCAAGTTCTGCCGTTCTTCGTCAAGCTACCGCGCTGCCTGATCGGGATCGAGGCCTGCGGGACGTCACATCACTGGGCTCGAGAACTGACGGAGCTCGGCCATGAGGTCCGCTTGATGCCGCCGAGCTACGTGAAGCCTTATGTGAAGCGCGGCAAGAATGATGCGGTGGACGCGGAAGCGATCTGCGAAGCGGTGACACGCCCGACCATGCGCTTCGTGGCGATGAAGTCGGCCGAGCAACAGGCGGCCCTGTCGCTTCACCGCACACGCAATCTTCTGGTCAAGCAGCGCACGCAACTCGTGAACATGATCCGCGGCTTGTTGGCTGAGTTCGGCATCGACATTCCCCAAGGTTTGGAGCGGGCGCTCAGGCTGGCGCACCAGATCGCCGCGAAGGAAGCGACGCCGGAAGTGCCGGCAATGGCAACGCAGGTTCTCGGTCTCCTGTGCGGGCAGGTGCTCGACACCCATGTTCGTCTCCAGGCGATCGACCGTTCGATCAGTGCCCTCCAACGAACCGACGACGTCGCACGACGCTTGTCGACGATCCCCGGTATCGGTCCGGTAGGGGCTACAGCGTTGGCGGCCTCGGTTGCCGATCCGGGTCAGTTCCGCTCGGGTCGAGAGTTCGCCGCCTGGCTTGGGCTGACACCTTCGCAAAACTCGAGCGGCGGCAAGGATCGGCTCGGCCGCATCACCAAGATGGGCGACCGGTATCTGAGAAAGCTCCTGGTGGTCGGCGCTACATCGTTGATTCGTCGGGCGAGATACAAACCGGAGACAGCGGATCCGCGCCTCCTCGCGTTGCTCGCCAGGAAGCCAGCGCGCGTGGCAAGCCTAGCCATGGCAAACAAGATGGCCCGCGTGGTGTGGGCGATCATGGCGCGCGGCGAAACCTATCAAGCTCGCCATGCCGCGAGCCTTGCGGCGTAAGGTTCGAAGAGGATGAAATTTTAAGGGCAGAGAACAGTTCGAGCCGATCGATCGGCTCCATGAGGTTGTGAGAGCGACGCGATGTGATGGCGAGACCGGTCAGGCCGGGAACAGGGACAACCCGTCGAATGTCCGAGGCATCATAGCCTGATAAGCAGATTGGGACCCAGTTCGCCGACCCCATCAGGGCCAGCAGTCTCGAATGGCTGCATCAACAGGCCGGACAGAAGACTGCACCCGACCAACGCGCCATAATGTCGAATTACCTCTTGCATCGCGGGAGCCATCCACAGAAGACAATCCCGCGATCGCTGGGGTCGCGGCTGCGCCAGAAGCGAAACACTGGCGAACTATGCACCCGAGCGGCGCCTATTCCCTTCCCAGCGCTTATTGTTTGGCAGGACTGCGGACCGAGCGGATCGGGTGGCTGACGTAGATAGGCGTCATATTCGGAATGCCGACGGCGATTAAGGCAGGGAGTAGTCGCGGGCCTTTTCTATGCAATCGGCGAAGAGCCCTGGTTGGCGTTCAGCCAGGTCGAAATATCCCTCCAGCAGTTGCCCAGGAGTCGTCCTCAGAGACTCGGGCGCAACGGCGACTCTCTCCAGCAGGGGAACGAGGGGCGACCCCGTTAAGGATTTGATTGTTCGGCCATCAAGCGCCAACCGAACATGAGTGGGAACTAAAGCGAACAGGATCAGCGTGTGAACCTGTCGGACAAACACGGCATTGGCGAACGCTTCCAAAGCATCGGACCTGTCGAATTCCCGCAGTGAGTGGTGGTTGGGATGCAAACTGGTCCAACGGTGCCACCAGCGGCTTTCCCGCGGAAATCCTGCAGTGGCGAATGTCCCCAGCGGGTTAGCCTCGGTCTTGCGTCGTGATGGATAGGCCACCGCTTCTGGAGCGCGTGTGCGCCTGGCCCCAACCATTTTCGCGCGAATAAAAAGCCGCGACGTTTCCGCGTGTATCTCGTCGCCTCTAGCATCAAACTCTCGGCGGTGTCCTCCCCATTTCAAATACTCGGACAGGCGATATCCGGCGACTTTGTCGTCGATGATAACTTCGTCGGCTTCAGGCACAAAAATGCACGATACCGCTTCGTCGGCGCATGCGCAGCAAGCGTGATAGCCGGGATATTCTGCAAGAAAACTTTTTGTCGTTCGAGCGATGCCTTCGATCAGATCTTGCGGCGCCGATAGTGCGGAAGCCGTCATAGAGGCGATGAAACCCCCACCATAGATGGTGTCGGCGTCGGCTTGAAGGATCAAGAACTCATTGTTGGGAATACTAAGTTCAGCGGCGAAGGTCTCCGCCATCGACACTCCCAGGTGACGCGGCGGCACGTAGCCGCGCTCGAGCGTCTGCCCCAACAGCACTGTTCCCACATTGGCATTCTTGATGTGATCCATCACATCAAGAGTGCCGTCAGTCGAGCCGTTGTCGACCAGGATCAACACTGTATCGGGAGGAGTGGCACCCCTGCTGAAACCGAGCGAAATGCAGGTCTCAAGAAGCGAGGCCGCTTCATTCAGGCAGGGAACAACGACGGCTGTGTACACGGAAGCCTCGTGAAGAGAGAACGTTGGCCAAGCGCTGTTGGAACCGGTGCGATCGCTTTAGCACCTGCGTTGCCATGTGGAGCGACGCCCGACAATGCGCGGAACAAGGGACATGGCTGATGAGGGCGCGGCCTGCTGTGTAATGTGAGACCGATGTCAACGAGAAATTCCCCACGTGACGCCGCATAGAGATTTGCTCCGACCAATCGTCCAGGTGCATTTCACCGACACGCCGCGCTATGCGGGCACAGCATCGCGGATAGCCAAGCCACTGTCCCAGCCAGACCGTGTGATCACCGACGGTCTGGTCGATGGCGAGAAGCCGCCGAACGAGCACAGAACGTTTTGAGAAGACGACAAAATTATCCCGATCGCGGCAAAAATAGAGCCCTTTGAGCCTCGCCCATCGTCCGATCTCAGCATCGCGGACCTCGCCCTGCACTTCGGTCCGAAACGCGGGTCGCACATTCAGCGTCACTTGGTACAGATCCACCATTGATGACGGCTTTAGCCAGTTTGGTCGCATCATCACGCCGCGCGTCGCCAGACCATAAGAAGCTGCGTCGCCCCCGGTCGCGCGTCTTCTTTGAACCCAGCTTCCTCCGCTGCCCGTCGCGAGGCAAGATTTGACTTGCGCATGTGGGCATAGATCACGTCGTATCGGCTCGCCTCGCATGCCTTGCGGTAAGCAACTCTACCGATCCGCCGACCCTGACTTGGTTTATTGAGATAGATCTGAATAGACGCGTGGCGGCCCACCGGAGGCTCATCGATGACATTGATGAAGACAACGCCTGCCCGTCTGCCATTAGTTTCAATTTTCCAGGCCTCACCGCCGGGCCCGCCGCCACGTTCAGCTGTCCCTTTGGTGGGCGTGAGGACGACAAGATCAGGTTGAACAAACTCGAGGCTCGGTTTTGCCCGCACGGCTTTGGGTTTCGGCGTTGGGTGCTTAGGGCTGCGGCGAGGCGCTGCTGTTGGGGAAGGCTTAGCGCTCATAGATCCGCTCCAACGCCGGCACAATTCGAGCTGTGGCCTCTTGCCAATATTCGGCCGGGAAAAACCCTGGTGAATAGGCGACCACGATATCGACAAGCTGCGAGCCAAGACCGGACCAGTTAAGGGCGGCGGTCATGTCGTCAATCTTTCCCAAGATATGGTCCAAAGCTGGATCGAAGGGCTTCTCACGGCTCTTCCAATCTGTATCCCCGTCATAGCGATTGTTAAAGAAATCCATATCGATATGAAGGACCGTTGGCTGGGCTGGTAGGTCTTCGAGCCAATCATCGATGTCGGGGGTCGAACGATACAGCCCAGGGCCGGTCTGCCTTGAAGTTGGCGTCAAATGTACTGCGGGCCGGAATTGGCTTGGATCCAGCAAATCGTCAGCCTGTCTGGTCAGTCCAATTGCGAAATCTTGGGTCTTGGTGACCTTTGGCGGTTGACACAGCTGGCGTACCTCAGCCTTCGGAAAACCGTGTAGAAAAGGCGTTAGAAAACTACCCATCCCGATGGCTCCGCTTTCTATGGCCGCGCGCACAGACGCGGGATTGCCAAGATCGCAAAACTCCCCGGTGATGGCGTCTTTCCACCTCCCGTTTTCCTCGAATAGGCGAGGACTCGCCAGATCCCGGTGGTCGTCTACGTGTAGGATTAGCACATGCTCGTCTGCACGGACGCCGGCGGCATCCACCCATTCACTCCAGCTTTGAAGGGTCCAGGAATCATATAAAACGCTCAGCACGTGTCGCTTACGGGTGCGGGCCAGGGCCATCGTCGGTAGGGTGACGTTGCCATTCCACCATGCCAACCCCTCTTGCAGCCGTGGATCGACATGCCTTTCGAGACCATCCGGCCAGGATAGGTTCAAATGCCATCCTGCCGCTCCCAGAATGGCATCTGCATCCTTGTCACAGAAATAGTCGCGAAGAACCGCGTGTCGCCTGGACTTGGATGCCGGCAGGCGATCGACCGGGAGCATCAATGTTCTCACGCCGCTTCTAGCACCGACTCCGAGGCTTTCTTGAGGACTTCGGTCAAAGAGCGGCCTGTCTTGGTAAGCGGGCAGCTCAAAAGCGTCGCAAAGGCCTCTGCAAGGTGCTCGTCGGTGTCCCTGATCTGGTTGACCGCGCGATTGTGCAGGCGCGACGGCCCATTGTGCCGCACGAACTGCCAAAATCGGCGCAGTTCCACAAACACAAAGACTGCATGCAGCAGTCCGGAAGGTGGCCGCAAATCTTCCCGCCAGGGAGAAACCACGCGCATGTCGGTCGGTTCGACTGTGGGCGAGATGCGTTCGAGCAGGTATAGCTTCTGGTGGCGATGCTCGTGAATCAAGGAATCGGCCAGATCATAGGGATCAATCAACCGCTCGCCTTGCCATACAGACACATAAAGCGCCCCAGGTACGGTGTTGTCACTGAAAGACACGATCTTCTCAGGGTGGGCCAACGGGTCGCGAACGAATTGCACGGCGCGACAGGCCATGCGTATCTCGTTTGCCAAAGCTGGGCGCCACGTTTCGATAATCCGCAACGCCTCCTCGACGACCGACCGTGCCTGCGTAGCAAAAGCCTCTGATTCGAAATAGATGGCATCGCCGAACGGTTTGCGCAGCCAAAAATCCTCGCTGGCGACGGCCAAGGACGTCATGTCGCCTTCGGACCGGCCTAGCAAGTCGTCAAGGTAAGCCGGGTCGGCCGACAACGGTTGTCCGTCGACCGTATGCACCAGCCGCCCCAAATTCTGCGAGGCAAGCGTCCTTTGCCAGGCAACCGCTCCTGGCTGCTGGCAAAGCTCGGCCATTCGCTCCGGCTCGGTTTCGCCGAGATCGGCGACCTTTTGAAATTCTTCGGCAGGCAAAAAGCTGGCGGCTTCCAGAAACTCACTTCTCAGAGCATTGCGCGCTGCTTCGCACAGGAGTTCCATCTCCGCACCGCCAAGCTCGGCCGCTTCGTAGTGTTCAAACCGGAAGGTGTCCGGTAGCGTCTCGACCGGTCGCGCTCCGCCCTCCAACAGACCTTGGAGTCGCCCCTTGATATGGGCGACAAGTGCGGTCATTTCCCCGCAATAGACGGTTGGGTTGTCGAAGCCGTTCGCGCCGTAGCGGTGAGGTAGCGAGCCGCCACCGCAAATGTCGACGATCGCACATTCTTGACAAGTCACGCTGAGACCCGGCTTGCTGAGCAACTGTCTGTGCACGGCCAAGTGATCGGATGAAGCAATTGATGAAATCTCAGTGTCAGCAACGGTCCCGCCGATTTTCGTCGCACCGTCCTTCGTAACCTTCAACACATCCAGGTCGTGGTAACTGCCATCGGTCTCGATGCCGATGAGGCTTACGTCGCCAAGGCCAAAAGCGTCGGTGGTGGACGGCAGACCCGCGACCGCGTCAAGCAGCGCCTCGAACGTTCGCACGGACAGGTGCGGGTAGCGATCAAGCCAGACATCAAAGGCATGGCAAAGCCAGGCTTCATACAAATCAGGTCGTTCGCTGCGGCCAACCGGCTGACGCAAATGGTGTGCATCCGGCAACAGAAAATCCAGCTTGGGAACCGCATGCGAGGCGAAAAACGCAAGCAGGTCGTCCGCGGGCGTTGTTGGATCAACGACGGCGATGACGCCTGCAAAGATCTTGGGATGGCTTTTGAGACGCACCAGCGCATCTTGGACCCGCTCGAAACTTGAACGGCCCCTCTTTGAATTCCGATGCTTGTCGTTGGCGTATTTCGGCCCATCTAGGCTGAGCGAAATGCTGATATCGGCGGCCTCAAACGCTTCAAGTGCCGCTTCGGTCAATAAGAGGCCGTTTGTCTGCAGCCCGATATCGACCGCAGATGGGGTCGCGGCACGGATCTGGCCCGCGAAGGCTACGATTGTCTCGACGCCGGCTAGCAAAGGCTCGCCGCCGTGGAAGATGACCGTGCAGCGCTTGATCGATTCTTCAGCCAAGTAAGTCGCAAGCCTTTCTACAAAAGCGCTACGATCGCCAGCCGAAAGCAGCTTCGGCATCGAGCGCCAAGACTGATCCGCATGGTGGTATACGTAGCAATAGTCGCAGTCGAGGTTGCAGCGCGAGGCGACCTTAACCAGGAACGAGGTAATCCGGGGTGGCGCCTCGCTAACTGTCATGACCGGCTATGGCGATGATGCATCCTGTCATAGCTTGTGATGACGTCGCTTGGTTCAGCCTGGGACAAGACGCGCCCCTGCAGTCGTTGCAGGGCGGGGTTGGCCAGACGGCCCTTCAAAAGCGCCGTACGTACGTCACGATTCGGCACGGCTGAAGGGGTGGACGCCTGTTGCTGATTTGGATTTGGCATTTGTAGCTCCAGATTTTTGACCACCCGATTATAGCATGCGAAAGCACATACGCTACTAGATTTCAATTTGGCTTCTGGGGCCCATTGGTTCGAATCCGCGAGCCAAGAAATGTATTGAAATCGACCCTCTCAATAGAAAATCCAATAATGTTGGCGATCTAGCGGGGCAGGATGACCGAAAGCGTCCTAGGCGAGCGCTTTCGTTGGGATTGTCCTGTAAATTGTGTCAAAAAATCATCGCTAGTTTCTTTTTGGCTATCGACATACATATCCGGCGATAACTTCGTAAAAGATAAACCTTGCTTCACATGCTGCGATCTTAGCTGGTCCGCTTAAGTTTTTTCCAATGCATTAGAGACATCGTCGAAATTTTTTGTACAACTCAAGTGTATTCAACATTGGCGGTCAACCTAGGTGATACCAAGGATGGATTCGGTGTCTGCACCACTCGACGGCCCCGTTCCCGTCAGCGTCAGAGAGCTGAGTATTCAGCTCAAGATCGCAAAATCAGGATGCGAGTGGGGAGACGGACAGCGCTGCACGGGAGCGGTCTTTTTGATAGGCGCCGGATGTTCGCGATCTGCGGGCATACCCATGGCCAGCGAAATAGCGAAGGATCTGACGCGCGAGTTGGCGAAACTTCAGAGTGCGCCTGAAACGGAGACGCTGGACCCGTCACGCGCTCTGATTTGGCTCGATGAGCGAGAATATCTTACGGATATAGCTAGGCTGTTACCCAACTTTGATGTGGGAGACCCCAATTGGGGACGGCTATACGGCTATCTGTTCGAGCAATTTTTTCGATCAGATAACAAACAGCGTGCAATCATCAAGGCAGCGATCGATCGCAGTGATGGCAAGGTGAATTGGGCTCACATTTGCCTTGGTGAGCTGGTGCGTTGCCACTATGCGCACACGGTCCTGACCACCAACTTTGATCAGCTCGTACTCCAGGGTATCATCTTGGCGGGGATGATACCTGTGGTGGCTGATGGTCTGTCGGCACTGAGCCGTGTTGCCTCACTCCCAGACCATCCCCAAGTCGTCCATCTGCACGGATCGATGTATACCTATGAGCTTAGAAATAGCGTGGGGGATACGTTCGCTACTCAAGACGACCTGTCCATGCAGGGAACAATGTTTGGCCTGAAAGACGCTGAGCTATTGGTTGTGGTTGGTTATTCAGGCAGCGAGGAGGGCGGTGTTGTCACCCTCCTCGAACGAGCCTGCGCAGCGATACCCAATCTGATGGTGTTTTGGGTCCTGTTTGAGGATTCAATTGAAGCGTTGAATCCCCGCGTGAGGAAAATGTTGGCAGGCCGAAACAAGTTCGCGATTCTGAATCAGGACGCTGACAAGTTCTTTGCACAGCTGGTCCGAGGTCTTGGATTTGGCGCGCCTGGTTGGATGACCGACCCGCTAGCTGTGCTCGACAGCCGAAAAAAACTTATCGCTGATCCGACAGATCCGGTCATTGCACGTCTCAAACGCGACTTCGGCCTTGGGATCGGGCGTCTGCGTAGCGCGTCAGCTCCAAGCGCTGAGGACATGATCCTCGAACAGGCAACGATTGACAGCCTCGGCGGACGGGATAGCAGCGTTGTACTAGGTGTGACGGAAGCTATGGCATCGAGCGACCCCGATGCTGCCAGATTACGTGCGATCAGTCTTGGCCGCTTAGGCAGCACCGCAAAGGCATCTGACCTGTTGGCAGCGAGTGTGAAGGCTTGGGCGGCATTCTTCGAAGCTGGCGGGGCCGATGACGGCAAGGCACGTACAATCTTGGCACAGACCCTCTTTGATCTTGCAGAAGCTCCTGGGAATCAAAATGGGGTCCAGTCGAAAGAAGCCTTCCGCCGGGCCATGGAAACATTCCGCGCTGCGACAGAGGAGATTAATCCAACACTTTCGCGATCGGACTGGATTGAATCTGCGTTGGGGTTTGCGGAGTCGGTTGCTGAGCAGGGAGACGAAGGTGCAGCGGTTAATGACCTCACCGCCGCTATCGAAATTCTGGACAGAGCGCTCACGGTTTTGACCGGAGGCTCACAATCGCGTCAAAAATTGGCGGCCGAAGAGAGGCTGGGGATCCTGCTGTGCATGCGTGCCCGGCAAAGCAAGTCGGAGGCCGATTATCACAGAGCGATAGATATCCTGGAGGACGTTTCGCAGCGGGCAGTCGCTCCTGAATCCTGGTCCGCGGGTGTCGTGAGGAATCTGGCTGTGGCTTTCCGTGGGTTGGCCGAATTGATCCAACACGACGCGCCGGACGAGGCGAAGGACAGTTACCGTCGTGCCGCAGATCTATATCAGGAATCTGCCAGACTTTATCTCGGTGGCCTTCGGGATATAGATGAAGGCGAGGCACTTCAGGCTGCCATGTGGGCTTACGAAGAGGCGGAGAAACTCTACTTAGTTCTCAAAGACGCCGATGCCGCGGTTCTGATCGAAGGAGAATTGCGTCGCATCCGCGCCGAGCTTGAAAAATAACCGCGTCAGTCAGTTCGCGACGGTGCCCACACCATGGCGAACTGTTCAATCTGGCGCGGAATAGGCTTTAGGGTTGGAAAGAGGCCGCTAGAAACAGTGGGTGGCGGAGGAAGACGTGAATCTAGCGCCTATTGTGAAGCTCGTGCGCGCTTATGATGCCACCGAATGGGAGATTTTCATCTCGGAATGGCAGAAAGGTCTGAGCGGCTATACGTCCGTCAAGCGACTTGGTCGATCGGGTGACCAGGGACGCGATGTCATCGGGTTGTGCTCATCCCGCCGGCTGCCAAGGCGTGTGGGACAATTACCAATGCAAAACACTATGAAGTCCCGCTTTCGACGCCCACGGCGTGTGAGGACGCTGGCAAGATCATCTTCCGGCGCATTCACCTCCTCCTCGAAGATGCTCGTTCGTCGCGCCTCGCGGGCCAAGCACAGAGTTGCGTGACCTATTGCTTCGTCCTGGCAAATTCAAGGCTGAGGTCATAGCGACGTGGGACAGGCGCGTTACGAGCGATAGTGCGATCGCAAGCACACCCTTGAAGGATCGCGCATTCAAGGCGTTCTCGGAAATGCTGGCCAACCTTTAGTTGATCACTCTGGAAAATGTCGATGTTCCAGCGCTGTTGGAGGGGCAACCCCATGTAACGCATTTCACCGGCAAGCGGCCGCAGGGCGCGCGGGCCTGTTTCCGAAATAGGAACTCGCTCACACACGTCGAGAAAGGCGAAAGCTTCTACAAGCGTGATCGGATGACGCGCTTCCCATTTCTCCTTCAGTCCTAGGCACCCTGCACTTACGGCAGCCGGCGAGCTCTCATGTTCGAAAGCCGTCGGTCGCTCGCGGAAAGCCCGCGGCGCCGTTTCTCCATCGGCATCGGGACTGCTTTTAAAACACTGCCGCCCCACTGGACTTCATTTTCTTTACCTGCTAGAAGGTGAAAAAAATGAAGTTGGATCGGTCAATGAGCACTGTAGCAAGCGCCTCACTCTACCAGCATCCTTTTGACGCTCGCCGCCGTCTAATGGAACTGGGCATCTCTGTTGAGGCCTTGATCAAGGCTGTACAGGCTGGGCACTTGGCCCGGTTGAATTGCACTGACAATGACCCGCCGTTCATACCCGGTACCGAAGCCTGGAGAATGGTAGTGCGCACTCTGCGAGATGAGTTGGTGCCGCTTGGTTGGCGCAAGGACGATCCGAGCAACTACTCGTTGGTGATCAACGATTCGAGTAAGATCAACATTGTCGTAGCAAGTGCCGACCACCTCACTTGCAGATGGCCTGGCATACCAAGAACAAAGTCACTCAAGGGTCTCTTTACGGAGGCGGCCGTCTTGAAGAACAGTGTGGAGGGCGATCTCTTTCCCGATACAGTGAAAGCTGATCTGCTCCGGGCTGTGACGGTCCTTAACTACAAGACTTATATGCTGCTAATAAACATTGATGATGAACAATGCCGGGCCGAGCTGTCCTTGCCGTCAGACTTCGACGACCAAATGGTGACAGATTGGGCTGAACGCATTTTCATCCCCATACCTGGTGTGGACGGCGGCGTGCCGCAGAAGATAGATAACACGCCCGATATCGACGTGCCGGTGAAGCGCAAGGCCGCATAGAATGTTCAACAAATCGCGGCTGAAAGTAGCTCGTCAGCGCGCCGGGCTGACGATGCGAGAACTTGCGTCCAGAGTTGGTATCGAACCTCGTACTGTGACCGGTTATGAGGCTGGGGAATACCTGCCTAGCGACGACGTAGCTCGAAAATTCGCGCGGGTACTCGGCTTNGTGACCGGTTATGAGGCTGGGGAATACCTGCCTAGCGACGACGTAGCTCGAAAATTCGCGCGGGTACTCGGCTTCCCTCTCGAATTCTTCATGGCTGACGACCTGGACATTCCACTGGTGGAAGGTGTGAGCTTTCGCTCTATGAGCAAGATGACGGCTCGGCAGCGAGACGGTGCGATCGCCGCTGGCGCTGTAGCCTTCCTTCTTTCGGACTGGCTGGACGGAGAGTTTGACCTGCCGGACGCTGACCTACCGGACATGCGAGAAGAGTTACCTCAGACTGCGGCAGCCGGGCTGCGAGACTATTGGGGCTTGGGCAACAGACCCATTAAGAACACGGTTCATTTGCTAGAGCTGAAAGGTGTTAGAGTCTTCTCCCTTGGGGAAGATGGCAAAGAGGTCGATGCGTACTCGCTGTGGCGGGGGGCGCGGCCTTATGTGTTTTTAAACACCCAAAAATCGGCAGAACGAAGCCGATTCGACGCGGCGCATGAGCTCGGGCACCTCGTGTTGCACAAGCATGCTTCGCCAAATGGCCTGGAGGCTGAGAAGCAGGCTAATGAGTTTGCCGCAGCCTTCTTGATGCCAGAGGCGCCGCTCCGGGCTGTGGGGCGAGTTTCCGGGCTTCCAAAAGTCGTGCAATTGAAGCAAGAGTGGTCAGTATCGGTTGCTGCTATGGCTTACCGACTGCACGAGATCGGCCTCCTTACCAAATGGAATTACCAGCAGATTTTCGTCGAGATCTCTAGGCGGGGCTGGCGGACTGCAGAGCCTTCGCCAATTCGACGCGAGCAATCCCAGATCTGGCAGAAGGTGCTAAGCGAGGTTCGCCGGGATGAACAGTTGGGATTAGTCGGGTTGTCCCAGCTTCTTTCGTTGCCTGAGGCGGAGCTAGCGAAACTGTTGTTTGGTCTCGTGACCGTTGGTGTGCCGTCGGCCCCGCGGAGAGAACCAATTACGCCTCCTCGTGGCCAGCTAAGGCTGGTGAAGTAATCCAAGGTGGACCACGATTATTTTGGTGCACCATCTACTGTGCGGAACGCAAATCGTACGCGCCCGGCGCGATGGAAGTTAACTTCCAGCCGCAGTTCGAACGGCTTTGAGTATGGCGAAATTTGTCCCCAGACGTTCGACATTGAGGTCGGATGCTGAACGGTAGCTAGTCCCGAATAGACACTTCAAACCTGCCAGTCCGTTTCCGGCCCCATACAAGTCATTCGCTCGTCGCCCTTCGCGATGACACTTCTTGGCGCCCCAGTCTTCCAAGCCTGCAACGTTCACTGCATCGCACGGGCGCGTATATTGGGTATCTTCGATATTCTGAAACGTCACGTTATGCTGCTTCCATCTACGACCAAACAGTGGAGGCTGTGCCCGTGACACCGACGAAGCTCCTTGTCGGCCAGATCGTAGTTGTGTTCGCCATCGTCATCGTTGGCGTATGGGCGGCAACGCAATGGTGCGCCCACATGCTGGAATATCAGCCGCAGCTTGGCGCGCCATGGTTTGCCGCGGCGGCCCGGCCGATCTACAAGCCGTGGAAACTGTTCGAATGGTGGTTTCACTTCGACGCCTATGCGCCTGAGGTCTTCGACAAGGCCGGCATGCTTGCCGGAGCCAGCGGATTCTTGGGGTGTGCGGCCGCAATAGCTGGCTCCCTCTGGCGCGCGCGGCAGAGGGGGTTGGTCACCACCTACGGTTCCTCACGATGGGCCGCGGCTCGGGAAATCGAGAAGGCAGGCCTGTTTGAGCCGGCCGGCGTTTTCCTCGGCAAACTGAAGGATCACTATCTGCGACATGACGGGCCGGAACATGTCATGGCCTTTGCGCCGACACGTTCGGGCAAGGGCGTGGGATTGGTCGTTCCAACGCTTCTTTCCTGGACCGGCTCGGCCGTCATTCACGACATCAAAGGCGAGAACTGGCAGCTGACTTCCGGCTGGCGGTCGAAGTTCTCTTTCTGCCTCCTGTTCAATCCGACCGACTCGAGATCGGCGCGCTATAACCCGCTGCTGGAAGTGCGCAGGGGTTCAGATGAGGTCCGCGACGTTCAGAACATCGCGGACATTCTCGTCGATCCGGAAGGCGCGCTGGAGCGGCGGAATCATTGGGAGAAGACTAGTCATTCACTCTTGGTCGGGGCCATCTTGCACGTGCTCTACGCGGAAGAAGAAAAGACGCTCGCGCGCGTCGCCACTTTCCTGTCGGATCCGCAACGCTCATTTGCCGCGACACTGCTGCGGATGATGACCACCAACCACCTCGGCACGGCGGACACACCTCGGGTCCATCCCGTCGTGGCCTCGGCGGCTCGCGAGGTGCTGAACAAGTCAGAGAACGAGCGTTCTGGCGTTCTCTCGACCGCAATGTCGTTTCTCGGGCTCTATCGTGATCCGACGGTTGCCTCGGCAACATCGGCCTGCGACTGGCGCATTGCCGACCTCATGGATGCGGAACGACCGATGTCGCTCTATCTAGTGGTGCCGCCATCGGATATTTCGCGCACCAAGCCACTGGTGCGACTGGTGCTCAATCAGATCGGCAGGCGACTGACGGAGCGGCTGGAAGGTGACCCGAAGAAAAGCCGCAAGTACCAACTGCTCATGATGCTGGACGAATTTCCGGCTCTTGGTCGCCTCGACTTCTTCGAGACCGCGCTCGCCTTCATGGCGGGTTACGGCATCCGCGCCTATCTGATCGCGCAATCCTTGAACCAGATCTCCAAAGCCTATGGCGAGAACAACGCCATTCTCGACAATTGCCATGTGCGCATTGCCTTTTCCTCCAACGACGAGCGCACGGCCAAACGCATATCGGATGCGCTCGGTACGGCGACGGAACTCAGGTCCATGCGCAACTACGCCGGCCACCGGCTGGCGCCCTGGCTTTCGCACGTCATGGTCAGTCGCCAGGAGACCGCTCGCCCGCTGCTGACGCCTGGCGAAGTGATGCAGTTGCCGCAAGCTGACGAATTAATCCTTGTTTCCGGGTTGCCGCCGATCCGCGCCCAGAAGTTGCGCTATTACCAGGATCCGAATTTCACCGAACGGGTGCTGCCGGCGCCGGTGTTGCGCGACGGTCTGTACGCGGACTGTCCTGCGTCGCGCCCCGACGATTGGAGCGGACAAGTCCGCAGTGTTGACCGCCGTCTCGCTGCCGATGACGAACACGCCGGCGCGGCAATCGAAGAAGGGAGCGGCGCGCAACAGCAGCGTCATCCCGGCCTGCCTGAAGAACACGTCGTCGTCTCTCGGGAGCCTGATCAAGACGACCTCTTCAATCTGGCGGACGATGACGCCGAGGCACTCGCAGACAAGCGCGTCCTGGACCGGGTTTCCACCGCCGCCAGCGCCTACGGCCTCAACGAGGGAAGGGGCGACGACAAGCACATCATCCCCGGCTTCTGAACGCTTTCCGCAACTGAGGCGTATCTCGGCGTAGATAACGCCCATAAGCGATTTTGCGGATTTCGGCGATGTTCGTTCGCACCGCCGGCGCATCAGCGCCGGCCAGTCGGAACGAGACGTATGAAGCCCCATCGCATTCGCCACCAGTTTCTGCTCGAACCCGCGTTAAGCGAGAAGCTGGAAACGCTCAGCCGCAACCCGTCGACCACGAAATCGGCAATCGTCGCGAAAGCGGTCGAGGCCTTCATCGAACGGCGTGGTGAAAACGAGCTCGACCAGCGCTACGGCAGGCGGCTGGACCGTCTTTCCCGCGATCTCGACCATGTCAGGCGGGACGCCGAAATAACTCTGGAGAGCCTGGCGCTCTTAATCCGCTTTTCAATCACGCTTCATGCCCACACGCCAATTCCGGATCGGGCGACACAGGCGATCGCCCAAGAGCGCTTTGACAAATTCGTCGAGCAGGTCGGTCGCCAGATAGCCTCCGGGAAGCGCTCGCTTGGTTACGGCAATGGCAACGGAGGCGAAGGATGAACTCTCATCCCGCAGCGGACCACCGCCGCCGAGCCATGCTGCGCACAGCCATGGGCGCCGCGATCACCGAGGCCCTTTCCGATTCGACCGTTATCGAGGTGATGGTCAATCCCGACGGCACGCTGAGGCTCGACCGGTTGGGAGAAGGCCGGGTCGATACAGGCGTGCATATGCATCCTTCCGAGGCGGAACGCATCATCCGGCTCGTCGCCTCCCATGTACGCGCCGAGGCGCATGCAGATAGTCCGATTGTCAGTGCCGAATTGCCATCAGGCGAGCGCTTCGAGGGTCTGCTACCGCCGGTCGTGCTGGCGCCATGCTTCGCCATCCGCAAACCGGCGGCAAAACTCTACACGCTGGCCAACTACGTCGCCGATCGCGTCATGCTCCCGCTGCAGGCTGATGCCCTGAGGAAGGCAGTGCGCGAGCGGCGCAACATCCTGGTCGCCGGCGGCACATCGTCGGGCAAAACGACACTTACCAATGCTCTACTGGCAGAAGTCGCCGAATGCGATGAGCGGGTGATCCTGATTGAGGACACCCGCGAGCTGCAATGCGCGGCCAAGGACTGCGTTGCCATGAGGACGAGGCGGGGCTCCATCACACTCGCCGATCTCGTACGCTCGACCTTACGGCTGAGGCCCGACCGCATCATCGTCGGCGAAGTCAGAGGCGCGGAAGCGCTCGATATGCTGAAGGCATGGAACACCGGACATCCCGGCGGCATTGCCACGGTTCACGCCAATTCGGCACGCTCCGCACTCTATCGTATTGAGCAGCTCGCCCAGGAAGCCGTTGTCACCGTTCCCCGCCGGCTGATCGCCGATGCCGTCGACTTGGTCATCTTTATTGCCGGAAGAGGACCCGCGCGCCGCGTTGACGCGATCGCCGAGGTCACGGGTCTCGACGGCAGCGGCGATTACGCCGTCACCCCGCTCACACTTCCGCAACTCCAGCAGCTCTGAAAGGTTACCTCATGCGCAAGAAGCTTCGCTTTCTTTCGTTCGCCGCCGTCGCGCTTCTTCTCACGGCCCAGGCCCACGCTGCCGGCTCCGGCATGCCGTGGGAACAGCCGCTGCAGCAGATTCTGGAATCGGTGCAGGGGCCGGTCGCCAAAATCATCGCGGTGATCATCATCATCACCACCGGCCTGACCCTTGCCTTCGGCGACACGGCGGGCGGTTTCCGCCGGCTGATCCAGATCGTCTTCGGCCTGTCGATCGCCTTCGCGGCCTCGAGCTTCTTTCTTTCCTTCTTCTCCTTTGGCGGCGGGGCAGTCGTCTGATGAGCACCGGAGAGCAGCATATCGAAGGCTTCGAGGTTCTGGTCCATCGGGCGCTCACCGAGCCGATCCTGCTCGGCGGCGCGCCGCGAGCGGTGGCGATCCTCAATGGCACGGTGGCCGCGGCCATCGGCCTAGGCCTGCAGCAGTGGATTGCCGGTCTGATCCTCTGGATCGCCGGCCACACGCTCGCGGTCTTTGCCGCACGGCGTGATCCGGATTTTGCCAGCGTGCTTGTCCGTCATCTTCGTCAAAAGGGCTGGCTTGCATGCTGAAGCTTTCCGAATACCGCGGCAAAGCCGACCGGCTTGCCGACCATCTGCCGTGGGCAGCACTCGTCGCGCCCGGCATCGTGCTCAACAAGGATGGCAGCTCCCAGCGGACATTGCGGTTTCGTGGCCCCGACCTTGAAAGCGCGACGGAGGCCGAACTTATCGGCATATGCGCGCGGGCAAACAATGCGCTGAAAAGGCTCGGCTCCGGCTGGGCATTATTCTTCGAGGCCGAGCGCAGCGAAGCGCTGGGCTATCCGAGCTCGGCGCTTCCCGATGCTGCCTCATGGCTGATCGATGAGGAACGGCGCGCGGCCTTCGAGGGCAAGGTCGCGCATTTCGAGAGCATCTATCATCTGACCTTGGTCTTCATGCCTGGGCCCGATGGCCAAGCGCGCGCGGAAAGTGCTCTCGTCGACTCGCATGACTTGGGAGGGGAAAGAGACTGGCGCCAGGAGCTTGCCCGGTTCCGAGACGAGACTGACCGTGTTCTCGATCTTCTTTCGGGCTTCGTGCCCGAGGTGCGCGCGCTCGACGATGCCGAGACCCTGACGTACCTGCACGGCACGATCTCGACACGCCGTCATCCGGTCGCCGTGCCGGAAACGCCAATGTATCTCGACGGCGTCCTGGTTGACGCGCCGCTGACCGGCGGCCTAGAGCCGATGCTGGGTGACCAGCATCTGCGCACGCTCACAATCCTCGGTTTTCCGAACGTCACCCGGCCAGGAATCCTTGATGCGCTCAATAACCAGGATTTCGCCTATCGCTGGGTGACGCGCTTCATTCCACTCGACAAGGCGGAAGCCACGAAGACGCTGACTCGGCTCCGCCGGCAGTGGTTTGCCAAGCGCAAATCGATCGCGGCTATTCTGCGCGAGGTGGTGACCAACGAACCTGTGCCTCTCGTCGACAGCGACGCCGACAACAAGGCGCTCGATGCCGATGCAGCACTGCAGGCATTGGGCGGCGATCATGTCGGCTTCGGCTATCTCACCACAACGGTGACGGTGTGGGATCAGAACCGTAAAGCCGCCGCGGAAAAGCTTCGCGCCGTCGAGAGGATCGTCAACGGGCTCGGCTTCACCACCATTCGCGAAAGCATCAATGCCGTCGAAGCGTGGCTTGGTTCATTGCCGGGTCATGTCTACGCCAACGTTCGCCAGCCGCTCGTTCACACGCTTAACCTTGCCCATCTCGTGCCGCTGTCGTCCGTGTGGGCAGGTCCAGCGGAGAACGAGCACCTTGCCGAGGTCACCGGCGATCACGCTCCGCCGCTTCTTTTCGCCGAAACCAGCGGCTCGACGCCGTTTCGGCTTTCGACCCATATCGGCGATGTCGGCCACATGCTGATTGTCGGGCCGACCGGTGCCGGCAAGTCGGTTCTGCTTGCCCTGATCGCTTTGCAGTTCCGGCGCTACGCTGGCGCGCAAATCTATGTCTTCGACAAAGGCAATTCGGCCCGCGCCGCCGCGCTTGCCATGGGCGGCGACCACCATGCGTTGGGTGCGAATGGTGCGCTTGGTTTCCAGCCGCTGCGCCACATCGACGACCCGGCCACACAGAGCTGGGCGGCCGAATGGATCGCCGGCCTCATTGCCCACGAGAATGTCACCGTCACCCCGGAGGTGAAGGAGGCAATCTGGTCGGCGCTCACCAGCCTCGCCACCGCGCCGGCGCAGGAACGCACGCTGACTGGCCTGTCGGTCCTGCTTCAGTCCAATGCGCTCAAATCGGCATTGATGCCCTACACGCTCGACGGACCATTCGGCCGACTGCTCGATGCCGATGACGACCGGCTGGCCATCTCGGATGTGCAGTGTTTCGAAACCCAGGAGCTGATGCACAGCCAAGGCGCTGTGCTGCCTGTGCTCACCTATCTGTTCCATCGTCTTGAGGACCGGTTTGACGGGCGGCCGACGCTGCTCATGCTCGACGAGGCCTGGGTCTATCTCGACAACCCGCTCTTTGCCGCCCGCATCCGCGAATGGCTTAAGGTGCTGCGTAAGAAAAACGTCTCCGTCATCTTCGCGACGCAGTCGCTTGCCGACATCGCCGGCTCTTCTATCGCACCCGCAATCATCGAGAGCTGCCCGCAGCGCATTTTTCTCCCCAATGATCGTGCGGTGGAGCCGCAGGCACGGGCAGCCTATGAGCGCTTCGGTCTTAATGAGCGACAGATCGAATTGGTCGCCCGCGCCACGCCGAAGCGCCACTACTATCTGCAGTCGCGCCGCGGCAATCGCCTCTTCGAGCTCGGGCTAGGCCCGATCGCTCTTGCGCTTTGCGGCGCCTCCGACCCGGCCGCGCAGACCCTGATCGACAATATTCTTTCCGAAGAAGGGCAGGGCAGCTTTGCCGCCCGTTTCTTCAGTGCGCGCGGCCTGGATTGGGCTGCCGAGCTTCTCCAGCAATTTCCTCAACCTAACAAGGAGCAATCGTCATGATCGGACGCCGCCTTTTTACTAGCCTGGTCACCGTTTCCCTGATTGCCAAACCGATGGCTGACTACGTCCAGCCGGCCTATGCGCTCATCGTGTTTGACCCGTCCAACTATACGCAGAATGTGCTGTCGGCAGCACGCGCATTGGAGCAGATCAACAACCAAATCCAGTCGCTTCAGAACCAGGCGACCATGCTGCAGAACATGGCGCGCAACCTTCAGCGCCTGGATTTCTCTTCCGTGGGCCAGCTTACCGGCTCGCTCCAACGGATTGACGGTCTGATGACCCAGGCGAGCGGCCTGAGCTTCGATCTCGACAAGCTGCAGGACCAGTGGCGCCAGCAATATCCGGAAAGCTACGACGCCACCATCAAGGTCAGCGATGTGGCGAGCGCCGCGCGCGAGCGCTGGCAGAGCGCCATGCAGGCGTTCCGCCAGACCATGAGCGCGCAGTCGCAGATCGTCGAGAACGTGCAGGCCGATGGCGACCTGCTTACCGATCTCGTCAATCGCAGTCAGGGCGCGGCAGGTGCCCTCGAGGCAAGCCAGGCTACCAATCAGCTGATCGCGCTTTCGACCAAGCAGCAGATGCAGATCCAGACGCTGCTTGCGACCCAGTTCCGGGCCGAAGCCGAGGATGCGGCGCGCAAAGCGCAGTCTGAGGAAGCCGCTCGCGAGACGACGAAGCGTTTCCTGGGCACCGGCACGGCTTATCCCGGCAACTGAGCGGCAGTTCTTCAAGACAACGAGGAAGGCGGCGACATGAACGACCTCGGAGTCATCGATCGCTTCATGGAGACCTTTACCCGCTACATTGACAGTGGGTTCGGTCTGCTTTCGGGCGACGTCGCCTTTCTCACCACCATTCTGATCGGCATTGACATCACGCTCGCGGGCTTGGTCTGGGCGTTCGGCGGCGAGCCCAACATTCTCGGCCGGCTTGTTCGCAAAGTGCTCTATGTCGGCGCCTTCGCCTTCGTCCTGAACAATTTCAAGAACCTCGCCGACATAATTTACCGCTCCTTTGCCGGTCTCGGCATCAACGCATCGGCCGGCAACCTGTCCGCCGACAGTCTCCTGCGGCCAGGCCGCATTGCCGCGGCCGGCTTCGAGGGCGCCTGGCCGCTCCTCAATCAAGCGAGCCAGCTAGTAGGCTTCCCCGAGATCTTCGGTAACGCGCTCACCATCTTCGTGCTGCTTCTGGCCTGGTTCCTGGTCCTCATCGCCTTCTTCATTCTTTCCATCCAGCTCTTCATCACCATCCTCGAGTTCAAGCTCACCACGCTGGCCGGCTTCGTCCTGGTGCCCTTCGCGCTCTGGAACCGTTCGGCGTTTCTGGCCGAGCGCGTGCTCGGCAATGTGATTTCGTCGGGCATCAAGGTGATGGTGCTTGCCGTCATCGTCGGCATCGGCTCCACGCTCTTTGGCGAGTTCGCTTCCGCCCTGCAGGGCCAGGAGCCGGACCTGGCGGCGGCCATGTCTCAGGTGCTGGGTGCGCTGGCGCTGCTTGGGCTCGGCATTTTCGGCCCCGGGATTGCCTCGGGTCTCGTTTCCGGCGCGCCGCAGCTTGGCGCCGGCGCGGCACTTGGAACAACGGCGGCCGCAGCTGGATCAACGCTCGTTGCCGGAGGCGCTGCGTTTGCCGGCGCGCGCATGGCAACAGGCGGCGGCCTCGCCGCAGTCCGTGCCGGCGCCGCCATGGGGTCCGCTGCCACCGTCGCCTGGCAAACGGGGCGCGCGACATCGCCCGAGTCCGGGCTGTCCGGGGTAGCTGCTGGGCTGCAGGGGGTTGCGAGTGCCGCTAGCGGCGCCGCGATGCGGGGAATGCGATCCGCAGCAGAACCATTCCGCCGTAGTGCCGACGCCGGTCGCGATGCCGGCTGGATGACCGGCGGCATGCCGACCAGCTCGATGAGCGGAAGCTCTCCAGTTGTAGCTCCCGCGGCCGCGCCTGCCTGGGCAAGGCGTCTGCGTTCCGAACAGACCGCACGCGCCCATCGCAATGCTGCCACGCAGGCGGTGCGCGATGGAGATCGGGGCGGAAGCGGCGCCAATCCCTCCCTCAATGACAAGGAAGACTAGATGCTCTTCAAGCGACCCGTTCAGCGTTATGGAAAGACGCCCGAACCCGTAACACCCTACCAGAAGGCCAGCCAACTCTGGGATGAGCGCATCGGCACGGCGCGCGTCCAGGCCAAGAACTGGCGCTTCATGGCCTTTGGCTGCCTGGCTCTGACGACGGGGCTTTCCGGTGGGCTTCTGTGGCAGTCGATGCAGGGCCGCGTCGTGCCTTATGTCGTCGAGGTCGACCGCTTTGGCGAGGCGCACGCGGTCGGGCCGGCAGTCCAAAACTACCAGCCCGACGATGCCCAGATCGCCTGGCATCTCAGCCGCTTCATCCAGAATGTTCGTTCGGTTTCCACCGATGCGGTTCTGGTGCGGCAGAATTGGCTGTCGGCCTACGACTTTGCCACCGACCGAGCGGCGCTCTTCCTCAACGAATATGCCAAGGCGAACGACCCTTTCGGCCAAATCGGCACGCGCAGCGTGTCAGTACAGGTGACCAGCGTGGTCAGGGCTTCCGACAGCTCGTTCCAGGTCAAATGGACCGAGCAGGTGTTCGAGCGCGGCAGCCTCGCCAGCACGACGCGCTGGATCGGGATCCTCACCATCCTCATCCGCCCGCCTAGGACAACCGAGCAGCTGCGCAAGAACCCGCTCGGCGTCTTCATCAACGCCATCGACTGGTCGCGCGAGCTCGACAGCGCCGCGCCAACCCCCGTTTCCCCTAAGGAGCCCGCCAATGACAAATAGAGCCCCATTGCTTCGTGCTGCCTTGATCCTGTCGGCGTCTGTTGCGGTTCTTTCGGCCTGTGCCTCGAAGCCAGTGCCGCCGCCTCAGATTTCCTATGACCACGAGGACTTCAAACCAGCCGCGATCGAGAAGGCGCCGGAGAAGCCGGTCAAGGTCGTGGAAGTGCCGAAACCGTTACCGTTGCCTGGTCAGTTGATGCCCGCACCCGGCAAGCCCGCCCCAGATAAGCGCTCGCCGGAAGAACAGGTCGCCGATGCCAACAAGGCGGCGACGCAACAACCCACCAAGTTTGGCTATGTCAATGCGGTGCAGGTTTACCCCTTTGCCGACGGCGCGCTCTACCAGCTCTACGCCGCGCCGGAGCGCGTCACCGATATCTCATTGCAGCGGGGCGAGAAGCTGACCTCGGTCTCAGCCGGCGATACGGTCCGTTGGGTGATCGGTGACACCGTTAGTGGCTCAGGCGATGACCAGCGCACTCATGTGCTGGTGAAGCCATTCGCGCCGGGGCTTGCCACCAATCTGGTCATCACGACCGACAGGCGATCCTATCACCTGCAGCTTCAAAGCACTGAGAAAACTGCCATGGCGGCGCTCTCCTGGATTTACAGCGAAGACCAACTCGTGGCGCTTCGGCGGCGCAACGCTCAGGCAGAGGCTGAAATGCCCGCGGCCTCGAACGTAGCACTCGAAAACATCCGCTTCCGCTATTCGATCACCGGCGACACGCCGCCGTGGAGACCGACGCGCGCCTTCGATGATGGCAGCAAGGTCTACATAGAGTTCCCGAAGCGCATTGATCAGGGCGAGGCGCCACCGCTCTTCATCGTCGGTGCTGACGGGGACAACCAGCTCGTCAACTATCGGATGCGCGGCAACTACTACATCGTCGAGCGCCTCTTTGCCGCGGCTGAACTCCGTCTCGGCGCCAAGCAGCACCAGGTGGTGCGCATCACCAGGACCGACGGACGGCAACTGCCGCGGCGGATATCGCTCTTTTCGCGTTTTGGCAGGTGAGGGGAGGCTCATGACCGACACGTCCCACCCCAATGTTCCGCCCAAACTCGATCCCGAACAGCTGCAGCTGCGGGCCTCACCGCGCCGGGCCGTGCGCTTCAAGCGCGGCATAATCGTCGCGATCGCAGCTGTTGGCTCCGCCACCATCTTTGGCGTCACGATGATGGCGCTGCAGGGGCCGGCACTGCGCCTGAAGCAGCAGGCTGAAGAGCTTTACAGCACCGACCGCAACCCGACCGCCGAGGGACTTGAATCGCTGCCCAAGGACTATTCCGGGAGCAAGCCGAAGGCTCCGGTGCTTGGACCGCCGCTGCCCGGGGATCTCGGCCGTCCTATTCTCGAGCACCAGCGCCAGCTTGGCATCGCACCTGGGCAAGACGTTTCCGCCGAGGCGCAGCGGCTTGCACAACAAGCGATTGAGGCGCGCGAGTCGCAAGTCCTCTTCCGCATCGAAAACCGGCCCCAGCAGACGGAAGCTTTTGGCAATGGGCAGGGCGGACGTTCGCCTTTCGAGACGGCGTCTCCGCAGCCAGATACCGAAGGCCAGCGAGCTTCCGTCGCGCCGGCCGAGGGCGACCAGAACAATCAACAGCGCAAGCTCGATTTCATCGATCAACGGAACACCGGCGGGATCTACAACCCGCATGCACTGCAGACGCCGGCTTCGCCCTATCAGATCATGGCCGGTAGCGTGATCGCTGCAAGCCTGATCACCGGCATCAATTCCGATCTGCCCGGCCTTGTCGTCGCCCAGATCACCGAGAATGTGCACGACAGCGTCACCGGCAGCATCCTGCTCATCCCGCAGGGCTCACGGCTGATCGGCACCTACGACAGCGTTGTAGCCTTTGGGCAAAGGCGCGCTCTGTTGGTGTGGCAACGCATCGTGATGCCGGACGGCTCCTCTACCGAAATCGACAATCTGCCCGTGACCGACGCGGCCGGCTATGCCGGGCTCGAGGACAAGGTGGATTTCCATACTTGGCAGTTGATCAAGGGCGTCGCGGTAGCCACATTGCTGGGGGTTGGTACCGAGTTGAGCTTTGGGGAAAATGAAAGCGACTTGGTCAAGGCAATTCGTGAATCCACCCAGCAGAACGTCAGTCAAGCGGGCCAACGGATCACTGAAAAGAACCTGAACGTCCAACCCACGATCACCGTGCGCCCTGGTTGGCCGTTGCGCGTCATCGTGCACAAGGACCTCGTGTTGCGGCCATACACGGGGTGAACAGGAGGACTTCATGGCTAACCTGAAACTCGGAAAACTTCCGGACCGGACACCTTCGAAGATCACCATCACCGTTGGCGCCGACTTGAGCCAAGCACTCAACGACTATGCCGCACTTTACCGTGAGACCTATGGCGAGTCCGAAACGGTGGCGGAACTGATCCCCTTTATGCTGGTCGGGTTCCTGGAAGGCGACCGGGCGTTTGCCAAGGCCAGAAAGGAAGGTCTGCCGGGCGCCGGCGCGTCGGAGAAACCACGAAGGCAATCATCTTCCACACTGGACAACGGTTAGCGCTTGGTGTCGTTGTGGAGCACGCTAGGTTCTTGATCCTGACCGCGTTGCCGCCGGTCCGTACTCCACCAGTTCGAGTGCCTCCTCCTTTGTGCAGGAATTCGCCTGAGCGAGTTCGAGCGCCTCTTCAAGGAAGCGATGATTGCGCTCCTGTACATCGAGGTGAGCCGGCGTCGGAAAGCACGCGACAATCCATTGCCACACGCGGTGTTGAAACGAGCCTGAAGGCATGTCTAATTCCCAGCGGCTACCTTGAGAAGACACTGAGTCTGAGGGAGATTCAAGTTTCAGGGGAACAACTAAGCCTGCTAGACATTAAGTGCATAAAAGCCGTGGCTTTTTCTTGCGGCCGGCCTCGTTCTCTTCGGACAAAAATCGATCTTGTCACGATGCCGCCAGACCGGATGCTGAATGACAGCTTCTCGCCAACAGTAATTGAATAGCGGACCGGACCGCTCCCGGCCCCGACAAGTTGTTGAGTTCTCGACCAGCGGTCATTCTCGATGGTACCGTGGCGAAAGGTCGATCGCACATTGTTGCGTGGCGCAATGATTTTATATAGGTTGGTATATGAAGGTTGCCGATATGTGAACCTATATAGCGTTAAATTGATATAGTAACGTATATTGACACCCGTCATATACGAGCCTATATTAGCTCATACAGAAATCGTATACGCCATGAAGATCAGAACAGCTCGCGACATTGGAATCCTGATCAAGGAGGCCCGCACCCGGCGCGGCCTGTCACAGGCTGCCTTGGCCAAAATGATCACCACGACGCAGACGTGGGTGTCGTGGATCGAGAACGGCAAGCCCAGCGCCGAGATCGGCAACGTGCTGCTGGCGCTGACCACGCTTGGTGTGGAGATGGACTTTCAGATCCCGCCGGCGCCGACGTCGGCTGATCATCATCATAATGCCGATGAACGGCATGTCGACGATGACGACGACGAGATTCCCTACAAGCTCTAGATGACGATGATCATGATGAACCCGATCGACACCCTCGACGTCTATATCGCTGGCAGACCGGTTGGGGGGCTCCACCACCTGCAGGGCGGCAAGCTTTCGTTCTCCTATCACGAGGCATGGATGGAAGGCCCGGTGGCGATCCCGCTCTCCCTGTCCATGCCGACGATCACCAGGACCTACGAGGGCAAGGTCGTCGAGGCATTCCTCTGGGGCCTACTGCCGGATAATGAGCAGACCCTCGCCAGATGGGCGCAGAGGTTCCAGGTCTCCGCCCGAAACCCGTTTGCCCTGCTCAAGAATGTCGGCCGCGACTGCGCCGGCGCCGTCCAGTTCCTTTCGCGTGGCGACCAGATTTCCCGCGGCGAGAACGTGGAGTTGCTCACCGAGGCGCAGATCGGCGACCGCCTGCGCGATCTGCGCAAAGATGGTGCAGCGACCCGGCGAATCGGCGATCCTGGTCAGTTCAGTCTCGCTGGTGCGCAGGCAAAGACGGCGTTCCATTTCGATAAGGGCAACAATCGCTGGGGGATCCCTCTAGGCGACACGCCCACGACACACATCTTCAAGCCGCCTTTGCCGCACTTGCACGGGCATACCGAGAACGAGCATTTCTGCCTGCAGCTTGCATCCAAGCTCGGCATGGACGCTGCACATAGCCAGGTTCTCGACTTCGCAGGCGAAAAGGCAATCGTTATCGAGCGCTACGACCGCCGCAACAACGAGGGCAAGACCATCCGCATCCATCAGGAGGACATGTGCCAGGCCCTGTCGGTGATGCCGACGCTCAAGTACGAGAACCAGGGTGGGCCAGGTATCACGACGATCTCCAGAAAGGTGCTGTCGGCCTCCCTCGACCCCGTCCAAGACCGTCAGATCTTCATGGCCGCGAACGTCTTCAACTGGATCATCGCCGGCACGGACGCGCATGCAAAGAACTACTCGATGCTGCTCGGAGCCCAGGGCGAGGCCCGCCTAGCTCCGCTCTACGACATCTCCTCCATTCTGCCGCACCTCGGGGGAGAGATCCAATCTGAGATGCGCGACCTTAAACTGGCGATGAAGATCGACAGAGTCTATCCCATCGAGGAGATCATGCCGCGCCACTGGGGGCGCTGTGCGTCCTCAGCAAAGGTTGGCGGCGAGTACACGGTGCGGACGATCCGCCATCAGCTCGCGGTGATGCCCGATATGGCGTCGGAGTGCGCCCAAGAGCTTCGCCAGGAGGGGATCATCCATGAGATCGTTGGTCGCCTCGTCGACGCGATCGCGACGCGCATCAAGGGCTTGTCCCGGATCTATGGAGAGGAAGGTTGTGGAGGTTAAAGTCGGGCGGGGATAGCGGATCCACGGACTAATGCCGGCGAAACGGACGGACCGCACACTGCCCACGGGATTCTCGCTCTAATAGCGCGCGGCCCCGGGCCGGGTAGATGGCCGGTTTCGGAACCGGCCATCGGCAGCTTGAATGACGGAAATGGGGTCGGCTGCAGAACGGCAGCTTCCCGCCGAACGCGGTCAACTTTCTCTCCGGAAAATCTGACAATGCGGGCCTACGATTTGGCGTCGAGTTGTGGCGTTTTTCGACGGTCAGTATGATTTCCGGCGGTTGGAGATTTGTATCGGCGTTTGATGAACGGCCTCTGTTGGTTTCAAAGTGGATGGTCGCGTTGGTGTGTGGACAGCAGGCTTGCGGCGTCCCTCGATTGAGATCACCCGCAGGTTTTTGCTCTTGAGTTCATCCAGATAATCGGCCCACCACTGCATCATCTCGACGCGCTCGTCCCAGTGCTCTGCCCGGGCGTAGGCGCGCCGAACGTCGTTGTTCTCAATGTGGGCCAGCTGCCGCTCTATCGCGTCCGGATGCCACTTGCCGCATTCGTTCAGCAGAGTTGATGCCGTTGCTCGAAAACCATGCGCGGTAGCTTCTTCCTTGCTGTAACCCATACGACGCAGTGCGGCGTTAAGGGTATTGTCGGAAATCGGACGCGAAGCCGATCGAACACTAGGAAACAGCAGCGATCCATCACCAGAGATTTCTCTCAGTGAAGTCAGGACGCTGATCGCTTGCTTTGATAGGGGTATGCGGTGCGGCCGTCGCATTTTCATGCGTGCTTCAGGGATCGTCCACACCGAGCTTTCAAAATCGAACTCTTCCCATTCAGCGGCGCGAAGCTCGCCTGGGCGGGGAAACAGCAGCGCTATCAGCTTCAGACCGGCTCGCGTTGTAGGCTGTCCGTCAAATGCATGGATCGCCCTCAGCAAACCGCCCAAGGCCTTCGGATCGGTAATCGCGGCGCGAGACGTTACCTTCGGACTGATGAGTGCGCCTCTGAGGGCGAAGGTCGGATCTGTCTCGGCGCGTGCGGTCGCGATCGCGTATCGAAACACGCTGCCGATGGTGGAGCGCAGTCGCCTGGCCGACTCATATCGACCGCGAACCTCCACGCGACGGAGGGCGGTAAGGATGCTGGCCGGCTCGATCTCCCGAATGCACTTGCCGCCGATTATCGGATAGGCAAAGTCGAGCAGCCATTTGACCTTGCTGATCGTCCGGTCGGCACGTCCCTCCTTCTTCAGCTTGTCAACATATTCGTCCGCGATTGAGCGAAAGGAGTCCTTTGCCGAATCGGCCTTCCGCAAGCTGCGTTCCTTTCCAGGGTCGACGCCAGCTAGCAGGAGCCTTTTAGCATCATCGCGCGCCTCCCGTGCCTCGGCGAGAGAGATAAGGGGATAGCTGCCCAGCGCGAGCAGTTTCTGCTTGCCGTCAAAGCGGTAGGCGAGCCGCCAGAGGCGAGAGCCCGTGGGCTGTACCCATAGCTGCAGCCCGCCCCCGTCAGACAATTTCGCGAGTTTGGAAGCAGGGCGGGCGTTTCGACATTTCACGTCGGATAGGGCCATTCGTCAGGTCTCCCTTGGCTGTTTCGATACCATCAGGATGTCGAATACCAACGGAAATACCATCCCCCCGCCTCGTTGGATCAAATGCGCCCGAAGCGCTCTCTGTCACGCCTAATTGCGCAATGCGACAGCAAAAGATCAATAATTCCAGTCGCTTGCAGAAGCTGCAGCGTAGACGGTTCGGCTAAACGGAGTGTCGGGAGAAGAGGGGATGGTGCCCAGAGGCGGATTCGAACCACCGACACGCGGATTTTCAGTCCGCTGCTCTACCAACTGAGCTATCTGGGCCTCGCCGGCAAACGAGACATCGCCTGACCGGATTTCAGGAAAGCGCCGTGGGGCACCCCTTGAAAGCGCGTGGGTTATAGCACGGGAATCCGGCCTGTCCAGCGCCTAAGCGCCGATTTTCCGGGGCAATTGTCGCAGACAATACCGACGCCGGCAAAGCAGCAATTGCGTAAGGTCGGCGAAGTGGAATTGCGCGGCCGGCACCGCCCAAACCCTACTTCGGCTCGTCGCTCTCGTCCTCGTCATCCCGCGCGGTGATGACATAGGCGCCCTTCAGCCAGCGGTTGAGGTCGATGTCCTTGCAGCGCTTCGAGCAGAACGGATAGGTCTCGCGCGCCGACGGCTTGCCGCATTCGGGGCAGGGGCGCTTCGGGCGCAGTGGTGTGACCTTATCGTCCAGGCTCATGGCCGCGCGGTATGCCAGCTGGTGTGGACCTTGAAGCCTTCGCCCGAAAGCAGCGCCACCGTCTCGTAGAGCGGCAGGCCGACAATGTTGGTATAGGAGCCGACCAGCTTGACGACGAACGAACCGGCGAGACCCTGGACGGCATAGCCGCCGGCCTTGCCGCGCCATTCGCCGGAGGCGACATAGGCGTCGATCTCCTCGCGTGGAAGCCGCTTGAAGCGTACCCTGGATTCAACCAGCCTTTGGCGCAGCTTGCCGCCCGGCGTAATCAGGCAGATGCCGGAATAGACCCGGTGCGAACGGCCCGAAAGCAGTCCAAGGCAATTGGCGGCGTCGTCCAGCGTCTCGGCCTTGGGCAGGATGCGGCGTCCGACCGCGACCACCGTATCGGCGGCCAGCACGAAACTTGGCGCATAGTCTTCCTCGCTTTTCAGCGAGGCCAGCGCCTTCTCGGCCTTTTCCTTCGACAGCCGCTTGGCCAGCGAGCGCGGATGTTCGGCGCGCAGCGGCGTTTCGTCGACATCGGCTGGCAGCACGCGGTCCGGCTCAATGCCGGCCTGTTGCAACAGTTCGATCCGGCGCGGCGAACCAGAGGCAAGCACGAGCTTCTGCAGGATGCTCATCGCGGTTCGCGCCGGACTGTTACTTGAAACGGTAGGTGATGCGGCCCTTGGTCAGGTCATAGGGCGTCATCTCGACCAGGACCTTGTCGCCGGTCAGCACACGGATGCGGTTCTTGCGCATGCGGCCAGCCGTATGGGCGATGATCTCGTGTTCGTTTTCGAGCTTCACCCGGAACATCGCGTTGGGCAACAATTCCGTCACGACACCCGGAAACTCGAGGACTTCTTCCTTCGGCATTCGATACCTTTGCTTGGATTGCAGTTCCGGCGCCCTGGAGCGCCCAGGCCGGAATTTCGGCGGAACCTATATGATAATCGTGCGCTTGTGAACACGCTTAGATCGCGTCATATGCGACGCGCTCCAAGCTTTCGTTTTATGCAATGTTGTTGTCTCAAAACCGGGACCGCTTTTGAGCGACATGCATCAATCCGCCGCGTTTTTTACCTCCGGAAGCAGAAAACGTCGGCTGATGCGCGCTTTCAGCCGTTCTCTCACGTCGCGATAGCTGGCCATGATCTGCTCGCGCCTGCCGCCGACATCGGTCGGATCCGGCATCGGCCAGTATTCGACGTCGACGGCAAGCGAGCGGGTGAGTTCGAGCGCGGCGTGGTGGGCTTCCGGCGCCAGGGTGACGATCAGGTCGAAATAATCGTCCTCGAGATCGTCCATCGAGCGCGGCTGGCGCTCGCCCAGCGTCAGGCCCTCTTCGGCCAGCACCGCGTCGACGAACGGATCGCGCTCGCCCCTGTGCACGCCGGCAGAGGCGACGAAAGTGGCCGGCGGCAGCATGCGCCGCGCCAGCTGCTCGGCCATCGGTGAGCGCACGGCGTTCATGCCGCACAAGAACAGGATCGAGCGGGGCGCCCCAGTCAGGTCTAACCCCGCCAGTGCAGCACGCAGACCAGCGTGAACAGCCGCCGCGCCGTGTCGAAGTCGATGTCGATCTTGCCGGCCAGCCGGTCCATCAACGTCTGCGAGCCTTCATTGTGCAGGCCGCGCCGGCCCATGTCGATCGCCTCGATATGGCTTGGCGTCGAGGAGCGGATGGCGTCGTAATAGCTTTCGCAGATCAGGTAGTAGTCCTTGACGATGCGCCTGAGCGGCGTCAGCGACAGGATATGGGTGACGACATCAGCACCATCCTCGCGGGCGACCGCAAACACCAGCCGGGATTCGGCCAGCGAGAGCTTCAGCCGATAAGGCCCGGCGCCGTCATCATTGACCGGCTGAAAGCTGTTTTCTTCGATCAGGTCGAAGATCGCCACCGCGCGCTCATGTTCGACATCGGGCGTCGAACGGCCGATCGACTCGTCGAGCTCGACATCGATCAGCCTTGCGCGGGTTTGATCGCCGTCCGCCATCGCCGCCTACATGTTCAGCCGGATGGCGACGGAGCGGCCATGCGCGTCGAGGCCTTCCGCCTTGGCCAGCGCAATCGCCGCCGGCGCAAGTGCTCTCAGCTGCTCCGGCCCGAGCTTCAGGATCGAGGTGCGCTTGACGAAATCGAGCACCGACAGGCCCGAAGAGAAGCGCGCCGAACGCGCCGTCGGCAGCACGTGGTTGGAGCCGCCGACATAGTCGCCGATGACTTCGGGCGTATGGCGTCCCAGAAACACAGCACCCGCATTGCGCATCCTGGCCAGGAAGCCCTCGGCATCGTCGATGGCGAGTTCCACATGTTCGGCGGCGATGCGGTCGACCAGCGGCAGCGCGGCTTCGATGGTCTCCACCAGGATCACCGCGCCGAAATCGCGCCAGCTGGCAGCCGCCGTCTCGGCGCGCGGCAGGCTCAGCAATTGGCGCTCGACCGCCTGTTCGACTGCTTTTCCGAACGCAGGATCGTTGGTGATCAGGATCGATTGCGCCGACACGTCGTGCTCGGCCTGCGCCAGAAGATCGGCGGCGATCCAGTCGGGATCGTTGCTGCCGTCGGCCACCACCAGCACTTCAGACGGTCCGGCAATCATGTCGATGCCGACCGTGCCGAACACCTGGCGCTTGGCGGCGGCGACATAGGCATTGCCGGGCCCGACGATCTTGGCGACCGGCCGGATCGTCTGCGTGCCATAGGCAAGGGCGGCAATCGCCTGCGCGCCGCCGACGCGGTAAATCTCTGAAACGCCTGATATATCGGCGGCCACCAGCACCAGCGGATTGATGATGCCGCCCGGCGCCGGCACGACGATGACGATGCGCTCGACGCCCGCCACCCTGGCCGGCACGGCGTTCATCAGCACCGAGCTTGGATAGCTTGCCGTGCCGCCCGGCACATAGAGCCCGACCGCCTCGATCGCCGTCCAGCGCGAACCCAACTCGACCCCGGCGGCATCGGTATAGCGATCGTCCTTGGGCATTTGTCGCTCGTGATGGGATCGGATGCGGTCACGGGCAAATTTCAGCGCCTCGACCGTCTGCGGATCGGCGTCTTTGTAGGCCTGCGCGATGTCGTCCTTCGACACGGCGATGCCGAGGCTATTGAGGTCGGCCTTGTCGAATTTCAGCGTGTAGTCGACCAGGGCAGCGTCGCCCTCGGCACGAACCCGCGCAATGATGGCGCGCACGGCAGTGTCGACGTCCTCCGATACCTCCCGCTTGGTGGTCAGGAAGGCGGCGAAACGCTGCGCGAAACCGGCATCGGACTGGATAAGCGTAATGGCCATCGGCTGCGTCTAGATCGTGATGAGACTTGGTTGAAATCTCATCACGATCTAACCCTTTGTTGGAGCAAGATCTCTGGACAGACGATTCCCGTTTTGTCCAACAAAAACCGGCACCCACTTTTTGGGATCATGCTCTAGACCCTGTGCACCGGACGCGAGGTGGCTTCCCAGGCGCCGCCTATGTCGGCAAGCCGCGCCTCGATGCATTCGACGTCGAGCATGATCGCGCCGCCGCCGGAAAAGACCAACTCGACTATGCCGGCCGGCTTGCTGATTTCGATAAAGCTGATTGCCAGAAGCGACAGCACCTCGGCCGGCCGATCGCGGGCAATGCCGCTGGTCTTGGCGCCGAGCACGCGGTCGAAATGCAACACCGCCTGGCGCCGCTCATTGTGCGGGCTGAACAATCCGGATTTCGCCTCCCAGACGAAGCGGTTCATGGTCAATATGAAACGCTTGGCCGAAGGCAGGTATTCGAGATCCGAGACTTTCATCACGGCGTCCTGGACGTGAGCCGAGACGATGCTCAGATCCTGATCGTCGAGCGCAATGAGTTTGAGGGCTGCCATGCCGAATGCACACCTGAAAGTTGGTTTCAGCCTTCTGTTAGGCGGTCTTTCCGGTCCGTGCAACCGCGACACAAATTCAACCCGAGGCTAGCGCCTCGGGTTTGAAGTGTTGGCGGTGAATGAAGGCAGCACCAGACGCCTGTCTGTCTGAAGCAACTGCCGTGCGGTCAAGCCGAAATCCGCTCGATCACCGCGCCGCAATTGGAGAGCTTTTCTTCCAGCCGCTCAAAACCGCGGTCGAGGTGGTAGACGCGGTTGACCGTCGTTTCGCCTTCGGCCGCCAGACCGGCGATGACCAGCGACACCGAGGCGCGCAGATCGGTCGCCATCACGGGCGCGCCCTTCAGCTTGGCGACGCCGTCGACGATCGCAGTTTGGCCGGACAGCGTGATGTGGGCGCCGAGCCGGGCCAGTTCCTGCACATGCATGAAGCGGTTTTCAAAGATGGTCTCGGTGATGCGCGACTTGCCCTTGGCCATGGTCATCAGGCCCATGAACTGCGCCTGCAGATCGGTCGGGAAGGCCGGGAACGGCGCCGTCGTTACGTCGACCGGCGAAATGCCGGCGCCGTTGCGCCGGACGCGAATGCCGGAATTGGTCGGCGTGATCTCGGTACCGGTCTGGGCAATCACGTCCAACGCGGTCTGCAGCAGCTCGGGGCGGGCGCCTTCGAGCACGACATCGCCGCCGGTCATGGCCACAGCCATGGCATAGGTGCCCGTCTCGATGCGGTCGGGGATGACGCGCACGCGCGCGCCCGACAGCGAGTCGACGCCGTCGACGGTGATGGTTGGAGTGCCGGCGCCGGAAATTTTTGCGCCCATGGCGTTGAGGCATTCGGCGAGGTTGACGATCTCGGGCTCGCAGGCGGCGTTTTCGAGTACCGTCTCACCCTTGGCCAGCGCCGCCGCCATCATCAGCACATGGGTGGCGCCGACGGAGACTTTCGGGAACACATAGCGATTGCCGACGAGGCGGCCGTTCCTGGTCTTGGCCAGCACATAACCAGTGTCGACATNGAGTTCAGACGTGTGCTCTTCCGATCTCTTTCGGGAACACATAGCGATTGCCGACGAGGCGGCCGTTCCTGGTCTTGGCCAGCACATAACCAGTGTCGACATCAATGTCGGCGCCCAGCGCCTGCAAACCCTCGAGGAACAGGTCGACCGGGCGCGTGCCGATGGCGCAACCGCCCGGCAGCGACACTTTGGCCTCGCCCATGCGGGCCAGCAGCGGGCCGATCACCCAGAACGACGCCCGCATCTTCGACACCAGCTCGTAGGGCGCGGTCGTGTCGACGATGTTTCGGGCCGAGAAGTTGATGGTGCGCGAATAGCCCTCATTCTGCTTCTCGCGGCGGCCGTTGACGGAATAGTCGACGCCGTGATTGCCAAGAATGCGGATCAGCTGCTCTACATCGGCCAGATGCGGCACGTTTTCCAGCGTCAGCGTGTCGTCGGTGAGCAGCGAGGCGATCATCAGCGGCAAAGCGGCGTTTTTCGCGCCCGAAATCGGAATGCTTCCGGCGAGCTTGTTGCCGCCGACAATTCTGATGCGATCCATGAGAGAATGTCCCCTCGGCCCGAAAGGCCGGTTTTCGTCAGTTTGCGTATCGGCCCGTCTAGACCATTGGCCGGCTTGGTTCAAGATTCCTGAGCCCGTTAGCCAAGTTGGCCGGCCAGTGTGGCCGATATCGGTCAGTCCTTGTGCATTTTTTCAGCAGCCGTCAGGCCTTCCGGGCGCTGGTCAGCGTCACCGGTGCGCCGCGAACGCGCTTGCGTCTTGCGCTTCATGAGATTGGCGCGCAGCTGCTCGGCCAGACGGTCCTTGCGGTTAGTCCCGTCCTTCTTTGCCGGATCAGCCTTTTTCGGTGGATTTGTTTTGTCGTCCATCGTTCCGTCCCGCCCGCGACTGGCAGGCCTGCCGTTCAAGGGATAGCTAGCATTGTGGCGCCGCCATGTCAGCGAAACTTGTCTGGCAAGCCTTTCACAGACGCCTTGCGCTTGCCGGTTCTATATGGCAGAAGCCCCGCCATCAGCGGCTGCGGTAGCTCAGTGGTAGAGCACTCCCTTGGTAAGGGAGAGGTCGAGAGTTCAATCCTCTCTCGCAGCACCAGTTCATTCCTTTGATTTTAAAAAGATGCAGTCGCGAAGTCGGGGTCTCGTTGCGGACCAAAAAAGCCGGCGGACGCAAAAGTGCCAATCCCGCGCATCCAACCGTGGCCCCCTCGCCCGGAAACATTGAGAGAAAGAGGCTCTACGGGGCCGGACGACTGCTCAACAAGTCCGGACCTGTCAACTCATGAACAGGCCGGACTGGCCGTATCCGGCATGCTGAACACTACCGCTCGCACGCTGAAAGCCAGCCGCCTCGTACGCATATCCATGACAAGAACACAGCTCGCCCAAGGACTTGCCATCGGCCGGCCATCATGATGCCATCTCGCTTGCGGAAGATAGCGTTGGGTTTTGGGTAGAGAATGCTCTTTGGGCGAACAGCAGGTGCGACAGGGCGCATGTGCGCGGCACTTGCCGCAGCACTGGTGTGCCTATGCGCGTTTGGCCCCGCTTTGGCTGAAGAGCCGAAGGCGCTGAAAGGCGTCGCGCTCATCATCGGTCAGTCCGACTACCAGCATGTCGGCAAACTGCCCAATCCGGAAAACGACGCCCGCGCCATCGAGGAGATGTTCGACAAGCTCGGCTTCGAGACAAATGTCGCCACCAATCGCGACACACGCAAATTGCGGCGCGATCTCGAAGGCTTCGTCGACGATGCCGAGGGCGCCGATGTCGCCATCATCTACTATTCCGGCCACGGCATCGAAGCCGGCGGCGAGAATTATCTGGTCCCTGTCGATGCCGATATTTCGGCACTCGACAATGCCGGCGAAAAGTTGGTGCCGCTGTCGTCCATCGTCGCCGAACTGAAGGCCAAGGTGCCGGTCACCATCGTTCTGCTGGACGCCTGCCGCAACGATCCGTTCCCGCCGGGCACGCTCTTGAAGCTGGCGCCGGGCGACGAAGGCAAGCCGATCGGCGCCGGCGGTCTCGGCGAAACGCGCGGCGTGGTTTCCCTGAAAGGTGGCGCCGAGGCCAAGGGCTCGGTCGACGACAGCCTCGGCCAGGTCATCGCCTTTGCCGCCGAGCCCGGCAAGGTTGCGCTGGACGGTCCGGCCGATGGCAACAGCCCCTATGCGGCAGCGATCCTGCGCCACATCGACACGGTGGGCGGCGAGGAATTCGGCACCGTTCTGCGCATGATCGGCGAGGAGGTCTATCTCAAGACCAACGGCCAGCAGCGGCCCTGGGTCAATGAGAGCCTGCGCCGGCTGCTCTATTTCGGCACCCCCGCCGAGGCGCCGAAAGGTGATGAGGGCGAAATCCTCAGGGAGCGACGCCAGCTCCTGCTGACCATCTCGACGCTACCCGATCCGGAGCGCCGCCAGATCGAAACCATATCGCGTGACGGCAAGGTGCCGATGGATGGGCTCTACGCCATGCTGAAGGCGCTCGGGGTCGACATACCCAAGGATCCGGCTGAGCTCGACAAGCTGCTGCGTGGCCAGACCGAACGGCTGAAACACGTGTTGGCTGAACGCGAGACTTTGAAAAACCCGGACCCCGAAATTGCCAGGCTATCGAAACTAGCCGAACAGGCGGTTCAGGAAGGCGCGCTCGAAGCGGCGCAGAAATTCAACGAACAGGCCAAGGCCCGCATCGGCGAACTTTCGTCTACGGTCGAACAGGCCGAGGCCGAGCTGAAGGCAAAGCGGCTGGAATTCGCAAAGGTCTTCGCCAGCAGTGCCAGGACTTATGAAATCTCCTTCAACTTCAAGGAGGCGGCGCAGGATTACGCCAAGGCCTTCGAGCAGGCTGCCAAATGGAGCGACGAAGACGCGTTCTACTACAAGGCGGCAGAGGCCAACGCTCTGTCGGAACAAGGGGACTTCTCCGGCGACAATGCGTATCTCGCCCAGGCCCAGACAGCCTATGAACAGGCATTGACCTATGTCACCCGCGAAAAGTTGCCGCTACTTTGGGCGGCCACCCAGAACAATATGGGCGCCACGCTTGCTACGTTGGGCGAACGGGAAGCCGGCCGCGAAAACCTCGACAAGGCAGCTGCCGCTTATGAGCAGGCGCTGACCGTCTATACGCATGACGCCTACCCTGACGAGTGGGCATCGACCTATGGCAATCTGGGCACGGTCTACTGGCGGCTCGGCCAGCGCGAGAACGGGACGGCACTGCTTGAGCGGGCAGTCGGGGCCTTCCGCTCGGCGCTCGAGGTACAGTCGTCGAAAAAACTGCCGCTTGAATGGGCGGCGACGCAGAACAATCTCGGCATCGTGCTGTCCGAGATCGGCGAACGCCAGACCACATCGGACAGTTTTCGCGCCGCAATCGAAGCGCATCGTGCGGCATTGACGGAATACAACAGAGAGCGCGTACCGCTCGACTGGGCATTGAGCCAGATCAATCTGGGTGTCGTTCTGGCGAGCCTCGGCGCGCGCGAAAAGGATGTACCGACGCTTGAGCAATCGGTCGCGGCCTTCCAGGCGGCGGCTGAGGAGATGACCAGGGAACGCGCGCCGGCGCAATGGGCGACCATCCAGAACAATTTGAGCACCGCATTCGAGTCGATCGGCGAGATCAACGGCGATATCGCCGCGTTGCAGCGCGCGCGGGAGGCGGCGGAGGCAGCGCTTTCGGTTCGGACGCGCGAGCGCGCGCCGGCCGACTGGGCGAACGGCCAGCTGACGCTGGGCAACGCACTGCATCGTCTTGGCGCCAGGCAGAACGACGACGCCATGTTGCTCAAGGCGGTCTCAGCCTACGAGGCGGCGCTATCTGAATATACGCGTGAAAAGCTGCCGCTCGACTGGGCCTCGCTGCAACAGAATCTCGGCTTCGTTTATGCAACGCTTGGAAATCGAGACACAGGAACCGACTATTTGCAGAAGTCGGCGGCCTCCTACAGCAAGGCATTGGAAGTCTACACCGCCACCTCTGCCCCCCTCGATTTCGCCTCGACAGAGTACGATCTCGGCGCCACGCTGTCGACCTGGGGTGCCCGTGCGGGCGACAGGGCGATCCTCGAACAGGCGGTCGCCGCTTATGATTCCGCGCTCACGGTGCGAACCAGAGAGGGCGCCCCGACCGACTGGGCGACGACGCAATACCGGCTGGGCATCGCCCTGTCCATGCTGGGCAAGGCCAATGGCGGCCCGGTCGAGGCGCTCGAACGCTCGGTGACAGCCTATCGCGCGGCGCTCGAGGTGCAGACTCGCGACAGCGATCCGGTCTCTTTTGCGGCAACACAATGGGGACTGGGCCATGTCCTGCTCGTGCTCGGCGACAGGACACGGAACGCCGATGACTTCAGCCAGTCGGTGACTGCGCTCGAAGCGGCCTTGCCCTTCTATGACCGCGCCACGGCGCCGGAAGATCATGCACAACTGCAGAACAATCTCGGTAGCGCCTACTACTACCTTGCCGGTAGCAGCAACGATCCGTCTCTTTACCAGAGGGCGGCGACCGCGCACGAGGCGGCGCTCGCCGTCTATGCCGCGTTGCCCGATCGCACACTGTGGGCCTCCGTTGAAGGCGATCTCGGCAACGCGCGGATGATGCAAGCCAGCGCTACCTCCGACCCGGACACAATGGCGAAGTCGGTTCAGGCCTACGAGGCGGCGCTCAGCGTGATTGCCCGCGACACAGACGCCGATGAGTGGCTACGCAACCAGGCCAATCTGGCCAGCGCGCTGTCGACGCTGGGCTACTGGCGCAACGATGTCGCCTTGCTGAAGCGCTCGGCCGCCATCTATCGCAGCATACAGAGCGTGCGCACTCGTGAGCGGGCGCCGGAGCAATGGGTCCGCACGCAGGGCGATTTCGCCCGGGTGCTCGCCATGATTAGGGACAAGGCGCCGGAGTCGGCGGTGTTCGATGAAGAGATCGCCGCCAACCGCGCACTGGCCGATGAGGTCGGCCGCGACCGCGACCCCGACCGATGGGCGACCGTGCAGAACGAGGTCGGCTATGCCTTGACGCTTGCCGGCCGCGCCGAAAACAACGTCGCCCGCTTCGAGGAGGCGGTGCCGATCCTGCGCGAGGCAATCGCCGTGCAAAAGAAGATCAATTCGGTGCCGGCCGTAGCCTTCACGCAGGACAGCCTGTGCGACGTGCTGGTCGACCTCGGTGCTGCCCGCAAGGACAAGGCGCTTGCCGAGGAAGCCATCGCCGCCTGCCAGGATGCGCTCGTCATTTTCAAGGAGCGCAAGATGGACGAACTCGCCGCCGGTTCGGAACAAAACCTCGCCGAGGCACAGGCGCTGCTCGCCGGCTTGAACTGAGGCTCCAGACAACGCTGATGCAGGGCAATCACATAGGGCGCTCCCCCCATTCTTCGATGTTTGCCCGGCACCTACCCCCACCCTTAATCCCTCCCCACAAGGGGGAGGGAGACCTGGTAAGCGTTGATCTCGGCAAATTACTGAGGTCTAGATGCAAGGGCGGAGATACAGGGCGCGCCGCAGCTTTCCCTCCCCTTGTGGGGAGGGATTAAGGGGGTACGTGCCGGGCAAACCTTGGCGGGCTAACCGGCGGCACCAGCGTTCACGCTGGTGCGCAAGCAAATGTCATCGGCTCGCCATGGCATGATCGGGAGGCGATGTGGCAGTATCGGCAGCGCGCCGGTAGCCGCCGCCATCCAGAGCGCCAACACAGCCGGATTTTCGTCGGAGCTTTCCATGACCCTACTCACCCGCCGCCGGCTTCTAAAAACAGCCGCGGTTGCCGGCGTCGGCGGTGTTGGCCTTGCAGCGATGGCCAGGCTTGGTGGCTGGGCCGCGGCCGCACCGGACCCGGTGGTTCTCAAGACGGCAAAGATCCAGGCCAGGTTCATGGATATCGGCCAGACCCGCGATGTGCTGACTTATGGAGAGGCCGGAATGCCGCCGGTGCTCAAGATGAAAAAGGGCGAGCCTTTCGCCGCGCGTCTCGTCAACGGCATCGACGACCCGACGACCATCCATTGGCACGGCATTCGCGTTCCAAACAAGATGGACGGTGTTCCATTCCTGGTTCAGCCTTACGTCTATACCGGCGATCATTTCGACTACGCCTTCACGCCGCCCGACGCCGGCACGTTCTGGTATCACCCGCATTGCAACACGCTGGAGCAGATGGGCCATGGCCTCACCGGCGTGATCGTGGTCGAGAACCCCAACGATCCAAAATTCGACGCCGAAGCCGTCGTCAACCTGCGCGACTGGCGCCTCGGCGACGACGCGCAGTTCATCCAGCAATTCCGGCCGCGCGATGCCGCAAAAACCGGAACCTATGGCACGGTGCGCACCGCCAACTGGCTCGACCAGCCGCAATTCGACGCGCCGGCCGGCGGGTTGGTGCGGCTGCGGGTCGCCATCACCGATGTCACCCGCATCTACGCCTTTCGCGTCGAGCGTGGGGAGGCCGCGGTCATCGCGCTGGACGGCAATCCGGTGCCGCAGCGTTTTGCGCCCGATGCTTTGCTGCTCGGACCGGGGCAGCGCATGGAGCTCGCCATCCGCATGCCTGACCAGGAGGGCGCGATCGTCAGCCTGGGCGACATCAGAGGCACCAAACCCAAGGTCCTCGCCACCTTGCGCGCCACCGGCAGCTCGCTCAAGCGCGATTTGCGCGACCTCGCACCGCTGGAAGCCAACCCGGTGCCGGAGGTGGATCTCGCCAGCGCGAAACACATCGCGCTCTCGCTCAGCGCCACGGCGGAAAACGTGCCTAGCGACAGCATATGCGGCACGCTAGGCTACTCCTTCTGGGCCATCAACAAGGTACCGTGGCCGGGCGACACGCCGGACCCGACCGCGCCTTTGGCCGAGCTGAAGCTCGGCAAAAGCTATGTCATCGACATGGAGAATTTGACGCCGCAATCGCATCCGATGCATCTGCACGGCATGAGCTTCAAGGTGCTGTCGTCGTCGACACGCCAGGTTCAGCCGGTCATCTCCGACACCTATCTCATGCAGCCCAACGAGAAGGTTCAGCTCGGTTTCGTCGCGGATAATCCCGGCGACTGGCTGCTGCACTGCCACATCATCGAACATCAGAAAACCGGCATGACGAGCTATATCAGGGTGGTTTGACGCCGAGGCGGGTCAATCAGCCTCTACTGGGGTTGGCCTCACCTGCCGGGCCTGTTGCCGGAGAAATTGCCGCCGTCCGCTGGTTTCGTTGGCAAAGCGGGGCCGTTCCCTGCTATTCCCGCCTGCAAGCAAGAAGCCGTGGACACGCTTGCATGACCAATGTCGCCCTGACCGGACTGGCCCGCGATCTCGCCAGGCGCGCCGCCGAGGGCCGCCCGGTGCGCATCGGCGTCATCGGCTCCGGCGAAATGGGCACCGACCTGGTCACGCAAGGCATGCTGATGCCCGGTATCGAGATCTGCGCCATCTCGACGCGGCGTCCGCACACGGCGCGCGACGCCATCCGCATCGCCTATGGCGACGAGGCGATGGCGGTCGAGGCCGACATGGGTTCGAAAGTCACCGCGGCGATCGAGGCCGGGAAAATCGCCATCACCTCGAACGAGATGCTGGTCACCAATCCGCTGATCGACGTCGTGATCGACGCCACCGGCAAGCCTGGTGTCGCCGCCGATTTCGACTTGAAGGCGATGGAGCACGGCAAGCACCTGGTGATGATGAATGTCGAGGCCGACGTCACGATCGGCTGCTACCTCAAGCAGCAGGCAGACCGGCTCGGCGTCGTCTATTCGGTCGGCGCCGGCGACGAGCCGTCGAGCTGCATGGAGCTGATCGAGTTTGCCTCAGCGCTCGGCTACACCATCGTCTCGGCTGGCAAGGGCAAGAACAACCCGCTCAACCACGATGCCGTTCCGGACGACTATCGCGAGGAAGCGATCCGCCGCAACATGAACCCGCGCATGCTGGTCGAATTCGTCGACGGTTCCAAAACCATGGTCGAGATGTGCGCCATCGCCAACGCCACCGGGCTGGTGCCCGATGTGCCGGGCATGCACGGGCCCAAGGCCGACCGCGACCAGCTGGCCAAGGTGCTGATACCGCGCGCCGATGGCGGCATCCTGTCGAAGAAGGGTGTTGTCGACTACACGATCGGCAAGGGTGTGGCGCCGGGCGTCTTCGTCATCGTCGAGGCGACGCATCCGCGCATCGTCGAGCGCATGGACGATCTGCATATCGGCCACGGCCCCTACTACAGCTTCTTCCGGCCGTATCACCTGACCTCGCTGGAAGTGCCGCTGACCGCGGCGCGCATCATGCTCTATGGCCGGCCAGACATGGTGCCGCTGCCGAGGCCGGTCGCCGAGGTCTGCGCGGTGGCCAAGCGCGATCTCGCCATGGGCGAGACCTTCGATGCCATCGGCGAGACTTGCTACCGCTCATGGACCATGACCGTCGAAGAGGCGCGCGCCAATCGCGCAGTGCCGGTCGGCCTGCTCGAAGGCGGCAAGGTGCTGAAACCGGTGAGGAAGGGCGAACTGCTCACCGCCGACAATGCTACGCCCGACCGCACGACGAGGCTGTTCGCTTTGCGGAAGCTGCAGGATGATATGCTCTACGGGGCTGAGATGGCATGAACAGGCCAGCTCTCTGGCTTTGTCATGACAAGATCACTATATTGTAGTGACAGCGAACGGAGGCTTCCAGAATGAATCTCCAGATCAGAGACCCGCGCGCCCGTGACCTCGCCCGGCAGCTTGCCGAAAAGCGAAAGATTTCCTTGACCGAAGCGGTGATCGAAGCGCTCGAATCCGAGCTTCAGCGCGAACGTGAACGAGTTCCGCTGGCTGAGCGGCTGGCCGCCATATCGAACGATCTGAAGGCCAAGGCGGGAAGCGGCGGCAGGGATTTGACTAAGGATGAGATCGACGAGATGTGGGGACATTCCTGATGTTCATCGACACCTCGGTGGTGATCGCTGTCCTCGCCGGAGAGGAAGACGCCGCCGATTGGAGCCGCCGGATCGGGCAGGCCTCGGTACGGATCACATCTCCGCTGGTCGTGCTCGAAGCGGCGATGCGGCTTTCATCGAAGTTGGTGGTGGAGCCGCTCTTCGCCGAAAAGGCGATAGAGGACTTCCTGCGTGAGGCCGAGATCGAGGTGGTTCCGATCGAAATCGGTGATGCCAAGCTCGCGATCCAGGCTTTTTCGACCTATGGCAAAGGTCGCGGCCACCCGGCTCAGCTCAATCTCGCTGACTGCCTGTCATATGCCTCGGCAAAAAGCTGTGGGATGCCCTTGCTCTACAAAGGGAAAGACTTTTCCCACACCGATCTGGCCTGATCCTACTCCCCCAGTTCTACGATTCGGCCAGCAGCTTCGTCAGCCGGTCCCGCCCAGCAGGCCAAATGCTGCCGCGCTCGCGCCATGGGGCTGTTGACCTGCTCGCGCATGATCATTGCGCTCGTGCTGACGACGCAGACCATCGGCTGCCATTGTATGATCGATTCATACAGTCTGTCTTTTTGATCCGGGTTTTTCAAACGATGCCGAGATGCCAATCTCGATCAGCTGAACCCCCATTGAGGATTGAAATCTTGCAAACCATTTGGACAAGACGCGAGACGATGAAAACCCTTCTGGCAACGGGCATGGTTGCCATGCTTCAGCCTCTGGCTTTTGCAGCCAGGGCCGCCGCCAAGCTGGAATGGACCTATTTTCAGGCTGACGAGAATGGTTTCCGCCGCACGCCGGTGCTGCTGACCGGGGAAAAAGAAGCCATCCTCCTCGACGGCGGATTTACCCTGTCCGATGGCCGTGCGGTCGCGGATGCGATCAAGCCGACGGGCAAGACCCTGACGACGATCTATGTCAGTTGCAGCGACCCTGACTATTATTTTGGCCTGCGTCCCGTCGCGGATGCTTTCCCCGGCGCCAAGATCATCGCGGCCGCTGCGACGGTGGCGGCCATCAAAGCCAATGTGCAAGCCAAGCTGGATGTCTGGGGCCCGCAGCTCAAGGACAATGGACCGAAGGTCCTGGCGGATGTCGTCATTCCCGAGGCATCCGATATCACCTCACTTGAAATCGAAGGAAACAAGATCGAGATCGTCACCGTCGCCGATCTGAAAGACCGGCGGTATCTCTGGGTGCCCACCCTTGAAGCCGTGTTCGGCGGCGTGCTGATCTCGTCGGGCGTGCATGTCTGGGTTGCCGACGAGCCAACCGTAGACGACCGTAAAAAATGGATTGCTGCGCTTGATGAAATCACGGCGCGCAAACCCAAAATCGTGGTGCCGTCCCATCAGGTAGCCGGCGCGCCGGACGGTCTTGCGGCCGTGGAATTCACCCGCGCCTACCTCGAAGCCTTCAACGAGGAAGCCGGGAAATCGAAATCCAGCGTGGAACTGATTGCGGCGATGAAGCGGCGCTATCCTGATCTTCTTGACGTCTCGTCGCTGGAACTGGGAGCAAAGGTCGCCAAGGGTGAAATGAAGTGGGGCTGATACGGTTGGCCCGGGGCTAAGGCAGGAGCACACGGGCCACCTACAGCCCTGACGTATCGCGAACGGTTTACTTCCCCAATTCCACCGACCGCAGCCGTGCCGCTTCGACTGCTTCGGTCAGCAGCTTCGTCAGCCGGTCTTCGCCCATCAGCACGGCAAGGGCGGCTGCCGTGGTTCCGTTGGGGCTGGTCACCTGCTGGCGCAGGAAGCCGGGCTCCTCGCCGCTTTCGGCAGCGAGTGCAGCAGCGCCATAGACGGTCTGCATGGCCAGCAGCCTGGCGGTCTCGGTCGGCAGCCCGGCCTTCTCGGCTGCAACCGTAAGCGCCTCGATGAAATGGAAGATGTAGGCCGGACCGGACCCCGAAACCGCCGTCACCGCGTCCATCAGGCCTTCGTCGTCGATCGTCGTCACCACACCGCTCGCCGACAGCAGCTCGGCAACGAAACGCCTGATGTCGTCGGTCACCAGCGGGTTGGAATAGACCACCATCATGCCCTTGCCGATCGCGGCCGGCGTGTTGGGCATGCAGCGGATAACAGGCGCGAGATGGCCGAGGATGTGCTCGAAGGTGGCGACCGGCGTGCCCGCGGCGATGCTGACGAAGGTGGTCCTGCCGTCGCCGAAGCGCTTGTAGGCGGCGGTGACGTCGCGGATCACCTGCGGCTTGACGGCGATGACGACGAGGTCGGGCTCTGCGTCGGCGGGGATCCCGTTCGCGCCCGCGGCGACACTGCAACCGAGGTGCTCGGCGCGCTTGCGCAATTCGGCATTGGGCTCGACCACGAACACGGCTTGCGGGGCAAGCTTGCCGGATTTCAGCCAGCCTGCAAGCATGGCGTAACCCATATTGCCGCAACCGGCGAGAACAAGCCTGATCGTCATTGAGAGCCCTCCGAGACAAGGGTTCTCCTTAGACGCTAGCGGGCAGACGGGAAAGCCCCTCAAGGGGTGCTGGATCAGGCCAGCCGGTCAAGGTCGCCGGCGTACCGCGATCGGCCGCAGCGACACTTGCCGCAAGCCAAGCACGCCGAGCACGAAGAACAGCCACACCGGGTCGCCGCGATGGAAGAAGAAGCTTTCCAGGAACGCGTTCAGCGCCGTGAACAGCACCACCATCATGAAGAAGTCACCGAGATAGATGTTCTCCTTGCGCGGCGGGATGCGCATGTAGTCGCGCAGCGGCGCGATCACGAAAGTGTAGACGGCAACGCACAGCGCCGGGATGCCCATCAGCACCGCAATGTCGAGATAGCCGTCATGGCCATGCACGATGGTCCGGATGTCCCAGGCCCGGTCGAAAGGCTGGTCCTGGCTCAGCAGCAGCGGCGTGCCCCAGAAGCTTTCATACCCGTAGCCGGTCCAGGGCTTCTTCGCCAGCATCTCGCCGGAGAACTCCCACAGCGTCGTGCGCCCGGTATAGGTGAGGTCGGGGAAATAGGTGGCCGCCAGCTCTTTCACCGGGGGGATGAAGACGATGCCTAAGGTACCGATGGCCGTCGCAATGATCGCCAGTGCAAACAGGATCGGCGTGCCGAACCGCATGCCGATCAGGCCCGGCAGCACGACGATGAGGATCGAGAACGGCACCAGGCCGGCCGTCGTCTTGGATCCGGTGTGCAGCATGAAGATCATCGCCGCGCCGAAGATCGCCACGCCCCAGAATTTCTGGCCGCGCCGGAAGAGATAGAGGCCGGCGAAGCTGAAGCAGGCCATGATTGGTCCGGCAATGTTCTTGTGGGCGAACACACCACGCCACAGGCCGGCATGTTCGGGCTCCTGCGAATCGGCCGTATGCAGGGCCTCATGCGGAAAGACGATGAGGCCGATATAGGACAGGCCGATAACGACGATCGCGCAGAATATGATGACTTTCGAAAAACTGTCGGCATCGCGCGGCAGCACCAGGACCGTCGCTATCGTCAGAACGCCAAGCAGCGTGAAGAAGGCCGCGCGCATGGCCGAGGACGGGTCGGTCGCGTTGATGACCGAAAGCATGAAAAAGCCGAGCATCAGAATCCAGGACGGGCTGAGCAGCGAGCGCACCACCTTGGGGTCGGCGAACGTCAGCAGTGAGAAGATCGAAATGGCGCCGAGCGAACTGAAGCCGAGCTGGTTGACGATGTCGCCGCCGTCGCCGGTCAGTTCCGCGCCTGCCGGCTGAAACGGCCGGAACGACACGATGACGACGGCAAACAACAGCGCGGCAATCGCCGTCGCCACGCCGTCGCGGGTGACGATGCCGCCCAGCAGCAGCTCGTCAGTTCTTCTCAGGCTGCCTGTATTGCTCATTGGCGTATCCGAATTCGGCAAGCACGCGGCCGAGCGAGACATAGACGGGGTAAAGCGCCGTCGACAGCGATCCTGTCCGCGCCAATTTGATTGCGCCGCGCACGGGCGAGGCTATCAGCAGCGCCAGGCTTTTTGCAAACACCTTGGCGCCGGCGAATGGCGTGCCGGCGCGCTTCTTCTTTTCGACCAGCGTCGAGATTACACCGTTGCGTAAAGATCGGGCGCGGATCCAGTCAGCCTCGACGCGCCGGGCCGGAACGCCTTCGCGCACCTTTGCCTCGGCGCACCAGCCAAGCACGAAACCTTTCTGCGCCGAGCGGCTGAGGAAGTCGGAATCGCCGCCGCCCATGAAGTTGAACCGCAGGTCGAGGAAGGGTGGCCCCATGATGGTGAGCACATTGCGCCCGACCAGAAGGTTGCCCGAGGAATAGAGTGCGGCCACGCGCCCGGTCTGGCGATAGGGCGGCGCAAACACCGGGTGCTCGGCCCATTTGGCGTGAGCAGGATCGGTAAACACCGGCACTTGCGGGCCACCGACAATGTCGGCGCCAAGCGTCTCCGCCGTCCTGCACATGCGCTCCAGCCAGTCCGCGTCGGCGATCTCGTCATCGTCGATGACCAGCAGGTGGCGGAAATCCGGAAAATGCAGGATCGCCGTCTGCCAGCCAGCATTGTAGGCACTGCAATTGCCCCGCTCATGCGCGATGATGACCATGCCCTTCATATCGTCGCGTTCGAACAGCGGCACGGCCGCCTGGGCGCCCTCACGCGCCTCGGCCTCGTTTTCGATGACGATGACGGCGAAGCGCCGGCTGGTGCGCTGTGCCTTGAGCGACGCCAGCGTTTCGAGCAGCAGTTGCGGCCGCTTGAAGGTCGGCAGCGTGACGACGGCTTCCATCGTCTCTGCGGCGAGCCCCGGAGAGCGTCCCGCAATCGATACCGAACCGTCCGATGGCAAAGGGATCATCCGCTCCAGCCGCATGTTTTGAATCTGGCTTTCGATAACACCGCGACGATAACGTTTCGTTAATCACCTTTCGCAGCGGCGCCTGCCGGTCCGCGCCTTTCAGCCGTTGCGTTGCGTGATTTAATCAAGGGTTCACCCAGCTTTGCTAGTGGCTGACGCCTGGATAGGTGAGATGCATCTGCTGTTCGCCACATCGATCGTGCCCGACGGCGCTCTCGCTTCGGGCTATGAGATCGCCAATGCTGCGATCATCGCCGCCTTGCGGCGCGCCGGCGTGCGCGTCACCGTCATCGGCTTCATCTGGCCGGGCAAGGCGCCCAGCGACCCCGAAAACACCATTGTGCTCGGCGCCGTCGACGTGCGCACGGAAAGCGCCTCGGCGCGGCAGAAGCTCGCCTGGCTTGGCAAGGCGGTGCTGTCAGGGCTCACCTTCGCTTCCGTGAAGCTGCGCGCGGTTTCCGACAGCGAAGTCCGTGCCGCGATCGAGCGCGCCGGTCCCTTCGACGGCTATGTCCTGAATTCGGTGCAGTTCGCCGGCGCCTTTGAAAAACTGTTCGCCGACCGTCCCTCGATTTTCGTCGCCCACAATGTCGAACATGGTTCGGCCAAAGAGAATGCGGCAGCAGCAAACAGTCGCTTCCAGCGCCTGCTGTTTGCCCGCGAGGCCAGCCTGCTCAAGACCATGGAGGAGCGGCTCTGCCGCCGGGCTCGCTTCGTCTTCACGCTGGCCGAGGAAGACCGCGCCGCACTCGGCGTTGCCAGCGACGACCGCTCGGCGGTGCTGCCGCTGGTGACCACTGCCACGGCGCCAAAGCCGGTCAAGCCGCGCCGCATCGATTGCGACGCGGCGCTGATCGGCACTTGGACCTGGCAGCCGAACCGCATCGGCCTCGACTGGTTCCTGGAAAAAGTCGTGCCGCATCTTCGCCGGAGCTTTCGCATCAGGGTCGCCGGCAACATGCCGTCGGATATCACCTCTGCCCATCCCGGTGTCGAATTTGTCGGCCGCGTGTCCGACGCCCAGGATTTCGTGCGCGGCGCCGCCGTCATTCCACTGATCAGCACCGCGGGCAGCGGCGTTCAGCTCAAGACCATCGAAACCTTCGAGCTCGGCCTGCCGTCGGTCGCCACCAGCCGTTCGCTGCGCGGCATCGATCATCGCCCGGCAAATTGCTTCGTCACCGACGATCCGGCCGCCTTCGCCGGCGCGCTGGAGGCAGCGGCGGCCGATGTCAAGGATGTCGATGGCAGCGCCTTTCACCGCCGGCAGATCAAGGCACTGGATGCCGCCATCAGGCTCGGCCTGGAAAAGCTCGGGTCGGTGGGGGAGGAGGTGTTTGCATGAACATGCACACCGCCCGCGCCGCCTTCGGGCTCGATACGCTGAAGACGATCCTTGGCATTTCGGTCCTTGCCATCGGCTGGGATGACGCGATCGCGCTGCTCGCTCGTCTGATTGCCGAGCGGCGCTTCACCAAGGTCAGTTTTCTCAACGCTCACAACGCCAACATCGCCTCTACCGATCCGGTCTTTGCCGAGGCGCTCGACGATTTCCTCATCCTGCCTGACGGCGTTGGCGTCGATCTGGCGGCAAAGCTGCTCTACGGCGCGCCGTTCCCGGACAATCTCAACGGCACTGATCTCATTCCGGCCTTTCTGCAGGCATCGGCGAGGCCGCTGACCGTCGGGTTGCTTGGCGCCACCCGCGCCAACGCCGAGGCGGCGTCGGTCAGGCTGGCCGCTCTGGCGGTGCAGCACGAATTCGTCGTCATCCATGACGGCTATTTCTCCCCCGCCGAAGAGCAGGCGATCGTCGATCGCATCGAGGCATTGCGGCCCGACGTGCTGCTTGTGGCCATGGGCGTGCCGCGCCAGGAATTGTGGATCGCCCGTCATATCGATGCCCGCCACTGCACGCTGCCGATCGCCGTCGGCGCGCTGCTCGATTTTCTCTCCGGCACGGTGCCGCGGGCGCCTCTGTGGATGCGCCAGCTGAGGCTCGAATGGTTGTTCCGTCTGTGCATCGAGCCCGGCCGGCTGTGGCGCCGCTACGTCGTCGGCAATCCGGTGTTCCTGCTGCGTGTCGTCAGGCAGAAATTCTCGCGTCGGCCCGAGCCCGCCGGAGAGTTGCGGTGAACAGCCGCGTCGTGCCGAGCCCTGCAGCCGAGACCGGTGCCCTGCCGCAAACGCCGACGGCGGCGGTGGTGACCGCCAGCTATGCGCCGGATTTCGAACGCTGCCGCCTGTTGTGCGAGACCTTCGACCGCCATGTCTCCGGCGTGGCGCATCATTACATTCTGGTCGAGCACCGCGACGTGGCGCTGTTTCGCCAGTTGGAAAACGACCGCCGCAGCATTGTCGACGAGCGCGACCTGCTACCGCGCTGGCTGCGTGTGTTCGACGATCCGATGAGCCTCTTTCGCCGTCGCATCTGGCTCAGTCTCAAGACCCAGCCGCTGCGCGGCTGGCATGTGCAGCAGCTGCGCCGCATCGCCATCGCTGCGCATGCTGGAGAAGACGTGCTGGTCTTCTGCGATTCCGACGTCGCCTTCCTCAAGCCATTCGATCTGAGCGCCTTCTGGCGCGACGGCAAGGTGCGGCTGTTCCGGCGCGACGGCGTGCTGTCGAGCGACGGTCACGACGAGCATCGCATCTGGTCGCGCAATGCGGCCTCGGCGATTGGTATCGATGCATCCGAGGTTTCGAACCACGACTATATTTCGACGCTGATCGCCTGGCGCCGTCAGACCGTGACGGCGATGTGCGCCGAGATCGAGAAGGTGCACGCGCGCGGCTGGGTCGAGGTCATCGCTTCAGTGCGCCGGTTCTCCGAATGCATGATCTATGGCCGCTATGTCGACGATGTGCTGGGGGGCGCCGGCCATTTCCACGGCTCGGAGGAATTCTGCCGCGTGCACTGGACCGGGGAGGCGCTGTCGGATGACGAATTCCGCAGCTTCGTCGCCGCTATGGCACCGGGGCAGGTGGCGATCGGCATGCAATCCTTCATCGGCACCGATATCGGCCGCATCCGCCGCCTGATCGGATTGGCTTAGATTGCCTTGGCGGGCTTGCGCAGCGCCGAATAGGTCAGCAGCGCCGAGGCGAGATAGAGCAGCAGGAAGACGACATTGAGCGATACGACAAGCCTGGGCGTGTCGGCAATCGTGGTCAGCACATAGGTCAACAGCACCGCCTTCAGCCCCGCCAGCAGGCCGAGGTTGAGCGCCCTGAGCGCGGTCTGGCCGCGCGCGAACAGCAGCTCGGCCTGGTATTCGACCAGGTTGCGCAGTCCCGGCACGCCGATTGCCAACGCCACCAAGGGCGCCGCCTCGGCGACATTCCGGCCAAGTGCATTGGGGAAGAAATGCAGCACGATGCCGAGTGCGGCCAGTGCCAATGTCGACACCAGGAACACGCCGGCTTCGATACCGCTCTTGACCCGCAGTCGCGACAACAGCTCCGGCGCCCGCATCATCCTCTGCACCAGCATCATCGAGAAGGTGCGGATCGGGATTGCCGTCAGGTCGACCAGCCGCATGATGATGGCATAGATGCCGGCCAGATGCGGCCCGCCGATCGCCAGCACGAGCAGCTTGTCGAATTCCGACTGCAGGTAGAACAGCACTTCGGCGCCGGCAACATAGATCGAATCGGCAAGCCGCCTGAGATACAGCTCGGTGCGCAGCCTCAGCCGCTGGCGTGGATAATAGAAGCCGAAGGCCAGCAGCAGCGAGGCGGCGTTGGCGCCGATGTAGAACAATGACCAGATCCAGACGCTGTGCTGCCCCGACAGCATGAACAGCACGGCGCCCAGCGCACGGAACGCCGTGGTCACGATCGACAGCACCGCGGCGCGGCCGAATTTGCCGAGCCCGTTGTTGACGATCAGCACCACCTCGACCGGCCGCCACAAAAGCGCTTCGGCAAAGACGATTGCGGCAAAGACGGCCAGAGGCACGGTGCTGGCGAAGAAGATCAGGTAGACGCCCCAGGAGGCCGCCGCCAGCAGTGGTAAGGACACGGCGCCAAGCAAAAGGAAGCCGGCGGTGAAGGTGCCGATCAGATTGGGGCGGATGGTGGCTGTGCGGTAAAGCGCCGAGATGAAGCCGAAAGCGAGGATGCGCGACAGCATGACGCCGGCCGCCGAGGCGGTGGCGAACATGCCGAACTCGGCAATCGACAGCGTGTTGGCAAGTGCGATGAAATAGGCAAGCGAGAACACCAGCCGCCCGCCGGCGCCGCTGATGGCTGAAAGATAGTCGCGAACCAGCCCCCGTCTTTCGGCAAGGAAGGTGCCGATGCGGGCGAGTGTCCGCCTTTGCGGTATGTCGCTGGCCTGCGTCATATCGAGGAAAGCCGTAAGCCGGAAAGCTTAACGTGCGGTTCTGACCCCATTTTACAGATCCCGGCAATGCGTGGCGAAGCGAGAAACTTTCACTTGCAGACTTCGGAAATTAACCTTTTGTTTCCCATGCCTGTTTAGCGTGACTTAACGATTGGCCGACCGCCGCTCCCGCGCCGTCGATAGGTAAAGTTTCGAGACAATGGTCGACAGGGAAAACCGTGAAGACTGGAGGCGCGAGCGCTCCCTCCTGGCGCTCGGCAAAGCTGTGCGCGGCGATGAGGCGGCGGATGCGTCGACGGTCTCGATCGGTGACCGGGTGGATCCGTCATGGCGCGAGGATGCCGCCACGCGTCACCGCATAGCCCGATCGCAACGCGAGGCGCGGTCGAATCCGGCGCCAACGTCACCGCCCGAGCCGCCGCAGTTCCAGGCCGACGGCGAACCCGTTTCGGCCGCCAGCGCGCGTGAGGAGCCTGTTTCCGGCCGGCGTCAGGAGCCTCGCTCCCGCGCGGCCTATGAGCCCCGCTCTTTCCACGAGCAGCGACCGGACCGCGACGACGATGACGGGCAGGAATGGAAACCGCTGATCGATCCGCTCCAGGTCGTCCGCGGCATTAGTCGTTCCAAGTTGCTGATCGTCTCGACGACGATATTGGGGACGGTGCTCGGCGTCGCCGTCGCCGTTTCGACACCGAAGAAATACGAAGCCACCACACAGATGGTCATCGAGCCAGGCGACCTGAAGCTTTCCGACAACGATCTCACCCAACCGGTCGGGCAGCCCGATGCGGCGCTGGCTGTTGTCGAAACCCGCATCAAGATGGTGACATCCGGCAAGGTCCTCGACAAGGTCGTGGCCGATCTCAATCTCGTCGACGATCCGGAATTCAACGGACAGGGCTCTGGCGGCCTTGGCGTCCTGTCGCTCATTCGCTCGATACTGTCGCGCCAGGATGGCCCTGGCGGCGGCGGTGAAGTGCGCCGCCAGGCGCTGGCGGTCGGCAATCTGGCCAAGAGCCTGTCGGTTGAGCGCAGCGGCAAGAGCTTTGTCGTTTCCATCAGCGCCACCACTCAAAGCGCCGACAAATCGGCGGAGATAGCCAATAGGACCAGGGACGTTTTCCAGCAGGAGGCGGCCCAATACCAGTTCGGGATGGCCGGGCGCGCGACGGACCAGCTGACGGCCAAGCTCGATGACCTGCGCAAGAATGTCGAGACAGCGGAGCGCAAGGTCGAGGATTTCAGGGCCACGCATGATCTCGTCGACGCGCAGGGCCATCTGATCAGCGACGACCAGATGCTGAAGCTCAACGAGCAGCTCTCAGTCACCCGGGCCCGTACGCTGGAACTCAATGCCCGGGCCGCGTCGGCGCGTTCGCTGGACGTCAATTCGGTCATCAACGGCACCTTGCCGGAAGAAATCAATTCCAACACGATGAGCGAACTGCGCGCGCAATATGCAGCTTTGAAGCAGGAGGCCGACCGCGCCGCCGTGCGTCTGGGACCGCGTCATCCCGAATACCAGGCGCTCAACGCCCAGCTCGGCGGCTCGCGCGAGCGCATCGCAGGCGAACTGCGCCGCATCGCCTCGTCGCTGCAGGTCGACTTGAAGCGCTCGGTCCAGCTTGAGCAGGATCTCGCTTCCCGCCTGGCTCAGGCAAAGGTCCAGAGCGGCGACGTCAACAGCGATCTGGTCAGCCTGCGCGAACTGGAGCGTGATGCCACGGCCAAACGCTCCGTCTACGAACAGTACCTTCTGCGCGCCAAGGAGACCGGCGAACAGCAAAACATCAACACCACCAACATCAATCTGATGACCCCCGCGCAACCGCCGCTCGAACCCAACGGACCGTCGCGGGCTGTAATAGCGATGGCCGGCCTGCTGCTCGGGCTTGCTTCGGGCATCGGTGTCGGCGCCATGCGCGGCGCCTTTGCCAGCCTGCGCGGCGGTGCCAATTCGCGTTCGCGCGGCACAATGGACGAGCGCCGCCCTCCGGTCGAGGACAAGGTCGATCGCGCGCCGCTGCCTGTGGCGCCGCCACCGGCAGCACCCGCCCGGAGCCCAGGTCTGTTCGACGGACTGTTCTCGGCGATGCGCAAAGCCGCGCCGGGTAGCGGGACGTCAGGCGAACCCGTCGAGACCTACCGCGCCCAACCAGCCGCCGAATATACAAGGCCGGTACAGCAGCCTGTGGGCTATCGCCAGCCGGACTTCCGGAACGAGGTTCCGCACGCCAATTCCCCTGCGCAGCAGCCTGGCTACGCGCAGCCTCGTCAGCCGGCTGACTATGCCTATTCGCAGGCTCAGCCGATGCCCGCGGCGTCCGGGCCGTGGTCTTCTCCGCAGCCCGCTGGGGCGGCGCCGAAAGACCAGCAGGCGCAAATCGACGATATCCGCGCCAGCCTGCGCGAATTTCGCGAAGCGGTGCGCGAACTCACCGAAAGCCGTTCCCACCGCCGCTATTTCTGAGCAATTCCAGGAAAAGTGTGAAACGGTTTTCCCGGGAAAAGCGCGTAGCGCGCTTTCCCTTGGGAATTGCGTCAAAACAAGAAATAGAGCGGTTCAGCCTTTCCGTGAAAGGATGAGTCGCTCTGAGCCCGTCAGCACAGAATAAAAGCTGCCGGTTTCGAGTTTACGGCATGTGACGGCGCTTTGACGGGATTGCTTAGGCCAAATTTCGTGAAAATGCTGCGCAGCATGGCGCCCAAAAAAGCGCTGCCGTCGGGCTTTACCCGAATGGGCGGAACGTTTGGAACAACGACATGCACGAAGCAACGTTCAAGGCGCGCGCCGCGCCTTGGCTGGAATGATGTCGAGGATGGTTCATGGCCGAAGTGATTGACGGAAAGATCGTCGCCGCAGACGTGGTTCAGAAGGTCAAGGCCTTGACCGAGGACCTGGTCGCCAAGGGAAAGGCCCAGCCCGGCTTGGCGGTGGTCATCGTCGGCGAGGATCCGGCAAGCCAGGTCTATGTCGCGTCGAAGTCGCGCACCGCCAAGGAATGCGGCTTTCATTCGCTGCAGCACACGCTGCCGGCCGACACGTCCGAAGCGGCATTGCTGAAGATCATCGGCGAACTCAACGCCGATCCGGCCATCAACGGCATTCTGGTGCAGCTGCCGCTTCCCGCCCATATCGATGCCGGCAAGATCATCCAGGCCATCGCACCGCAAAAGGATGTCGACGGCTTTCATTTCATCAATGTCGGCAAGCTCGGCACCGGCGAACTCGAAACAGCCTTCGTGCCCTGCACGCCGGCCGGCTCCATGCTTTTGATCGAACGCGTGCGCGGCAAGGATCTTTCCGGCCTCAACGCGGTCGTCGTCGGCCGCTCCAACATCGTCGGCAAGCCGATGGCAAATCTGTTGCTTGCCGCCAACTGCACCGTCACCATCGCCCACAGCCGCACCAAGGATCTGCCGGCACTGGCCCGCACAGCCGACATTCTGGTTGCCGCCGTCGGCCGGCCCGAAATGATCAAGGGCGACTGGGTCAAGCCCGGCGCCACCGTGATCGATGTCGGGATCAACCGCATTGCCGCACCCGAGAAGGGCGAAGGCAAAACCCGCCTCGTCGGCGATGTAGCCTATGCCGAAGCGGCCAAGGCCGCCGGCGCCATCACCCCCGTGCCCGGCGGTGTCGGACCGATGACCATTGCCATGCTGATGGCCAATACGTTAGCCTCAGCCTACCTTGCGGCCGGCTTGAAGCGGCCTTCCTTCTGACCCAGAAAGCAGCTTCTTTGCCGAACCTTACTGTACCCTCTGAACGGCCGGTCGTGGATGATCCCGTTCAAGGGGGCCGGCAATTCGCGTTCCTGCTGGTCGACAAGTTTTCGATGTTTTCGCTGGCAGCGGCGATCGATACCTTCCGCTCGGCCAACCGCCTGCTCGGCCGCGATTTCTATGGCTGGACGACGGTCTCGGCCGACGGCGATCCCGTCATGGCCTCCAACGGCCTGCCGCTCAAGATCGACTATGCCGTCGCCGATTTGCCGCCCGTCGATATCCTATTCGTGTCGGTGGGCCTGTCGGTCGAGTTCCCCGGCAAGAGCAAGGTGCTGGCGGCGCTGCGCAGCTGGGGGCGGCGCGGCAATGCGCTCGGCGCGTTGTCGGTCGGCTCTTACCTCCTGGCCGAAGCCGGCCAGCTCGAAGGCTATCGCTGCACCATTCATTGGGAAAACCGGGCCGGCTTCGTCGAGCGCTTTCCCGACATCAACTGCACCGGCAACGTCTTCGAGATCGACCGCAAGCGCTACACCTGCGCCGGTGGCACGACCTCGATCGACCTGATGCTGGAGATCGTGCGTGGCGACTTCGGCTCGAACCTCGCCAACGGCGTTGCCAACCAGTTCCAGCATGAGCGCATCCGCTCCGCCGGCGACCGCCAGCGCGTCGGGCCGGAGCGCGACCTGACCGGCAAGTCGGAGAAGCTAAGGCGCATCGTCGAACTGATGGCCGACCATCTCGACGAGCCGCTATCAGCCGTGCAGCTTGCCAAATCGGCGGGCCTGTCGGTGCGCCAGGTCGAGCGCTTGTTCCTGCGCCATTTGAGCGTCACGCCCGGTCGTTACTACATGCGGCTCAGGCTTGAGCGGGCGCGCGAACTGCTGCGCCAGACCAACATGCCGATCCTCGACGTGGCCATTGCCACCGGCTTTACCTCGCACTCCTATTTCGCGCAGAGCTATCGGCTGCAGTTCGGCCGTCCGCCTTCCGAAGAGCGGCGCACCACGTACTGACGCGGTGCTGAGCCGGCCTCGGAACAGGCCTCGGCCGGCGCCGATCCTGTTACACGGCAACCGTTCGTGACCCGCTCCGGGGCTTGTGCCCGGACGCGCCGTCAAATAGCTTCCGGCGCGGATCAGAGAGCGGTCTCAAGGAGATTTCCATGGCGGGACTTTTGCGGAGCGTCGCTGCGGCGCTGCTCCTTTTGTCGATGACTTCGCTCGGCTTTGCCGCCAACAAGGTCATCATCATACTTGACGCTTCGGGCTCGATGTGGGCCCAGATCGACGGCAAGCCGAAGCTTGAGATCGCGCGCGAATCGCTGAGGACCGTGCTGCAGTCGGTCCCGGGCGACGACGAGATAGGCTTCATGGCCTATGGCCACCGCGAAAAGGGCAGCTGCGACGACATCGAACTGATCGTGCCGCCGCAAGCCGGCTCGGCTAGCGCCATTTCGGCCGCTGCCGACAGCCTGAAATTCCTCGGCAAGACGCCGCTGACCGCAGCCGTCAAGCAGGCGGCCGAAGCCCTGAAATACACCGAGGACAAGGCGACCGTGGTCCTCATCACCGATGGGCTTGAAACCTGCGAAGGTGACCCGTGCGCGCTGGGCAAGGAACTGGAGGCCTCAGGCGTCGATTTCACCGTCGACGTCGTCGGCTTCGGCCTGACCGCTGACGAGGGCAAGCAGATCGCCTGCCTTGCCGACAACACCGGCGGCAAATATATCCAGGCCTCGGACGAGAAGGCGCTGCAGGAAGCACTGGTCGAAACCGTCGCCGCGCCGGCTCCGGCACCTGAACCCGCACCGGCGCCAGCCCCAGCTCCAGCTCCAGCCCCTGAACCGGCAAAGCCCGAATTCAATTTCATCCCGAGCATGGTCATGGCCGAAGGCGGCGATCCGATCACCGACGGCAATGCCTGGGAGGTCTACAAGGCCAAGGCCGATGGCACGCACGGCGAGGCCGTCACCACCCAGTACAACAACTACGAGGCCAATCTCGAGCCGGGCGACTATGTCGTCGTCGCGCGCGCCGACGAAGCTCGGGCGGAACAGAAGGTCAAGATCGAGGCGGGCCAGGTCTACAAGCCGCTCTTCACCTTGAACGCCGGCACCATGCTCATCCATCCGAAGCCAAGCCAGGGCGCCGAGATCAGTGACGAAGCCCATGTCGACTTCGCCTTCCCGGGCGGCAGCACCACCCACTATGGCGACACCAGGATCATCGTGCCGGCTGGTGAGCAGAAGGTGACGGTTGCGATCGGCAGCGGCTCGGTGACCGAGAACATCCAGCTCGCCGCCGGGCAGACTGTGGAAAAAGACATAGTCGTCGGCGTCGGCCATGCCGCCGTCAACGCCTACTACACTGCAGGTGGCGACAAGGCCGACTCCTCGGGCATCAGCGTCCAGATCGTCAAGGCCAAGAAAAAGATCGACGGCTCGCGTGACGATGTCGCTCACTCCTATGGGCCCGACAGCAAGTTCTGGCTGCCGCCGGACGACTATGTCGCGGTCACCTCGCTTGAGCTCGCAACCGTCGAGCAGCCTTTCAGCGTCAAGGTTGGCGACGTCAGGGACGTCAAGGTGACGCTCGATGCCGGCGTGCTGGTGATGTCGGCGCCGGGCGCCTATTCGATCGAGGTGCTGTCGTCGAAGAAGGATATCCAGGGCAACCGCAAAGCGCTCGGCCTGAACTATGGCGACACCTGGCAGCAGACTATCCCAGCCGGCGACTATGTCGTCCTCCGCCACATGTCCGATCAAGGCCATGACAAGGAAATGCCGGTGACGGTCAAGGCCGGCGAACGGAGCGAGATTACGGTTCAGCCGTAATCGTCATCCATCCCTCACCAAAGGGCGGCCTCAAACCGAGCTCGAGCCGCCCTTTTTACAAAATAGGCAATGATGCCTCAAGCCGTGCCGAAAGCACTGGCGCCGTGGTCGGCGCGGCCGACCAACTGGCGGAAACCAGCGAACAGCTCGCGGCCGAAACCGAACTCGTTGCCGATGAGATCGATGTCGGCCGTGCGGCGCAGCGCGAGCTCGGGCCCCGGCACCAGCACTTCCAGCGTGCCGGCATCGGCGTCGAGCCGGATGATGTCGCCGTCATGGATCCTGGCGATCGGCCCTTCCTCGACCGCTTCCGGCGTTACATGGATCGCCGCCGGCACCTTGCCGGAAGCGCCAGACATGCGCCCGTCCGTGACCAGCGCGACGCGCTGGCCACGATCCTGCAGGATGCCGAGCACGGTGGTCAGCTTGTGCAGTTCCGGCATGCCGTTTGCCTTCGGGCCCTGGAAGCGGATGACGGCGATGAAGTCGCCGGTCAGCGTGCCGGCCTTGAAGGCTTCGTTCAGTCCCTGCTGGCTGTCGAACACCTTGGCCGGCGCCTCGATGACGCGGCGTTCCGGCTTCACGGCGGACGTCTTGATGACGGCGTGGCCGAGATTGCCGGCGAGCACCTTCAGGCCACCGGTCGGCTGGAAGGCTTTCTTGAACGGCGCCAGCACCTTCTCGTCGCCGCTCTGCAGCGGCGAGGCTTCACGCACGACGCCGCCATCTTCGCCGAGCCGGGCCTCGACCGCATAGGGCCTCAGGCCTTCGCCCCATACCGTCTGCACATCCTCATGCAGGATGCCTTCGTCGAGCAATTCGCGGATCAGGAAGCCAAGCCCGCCGGCGGCGTGGAAATGGTTCACGTCGGCAAGCCCGTTCGGATAGACGCGCGCGAGAAGCGGCACCGCTTCCGACAGGTCGGAAATGTCCTGCCAGGTAAGCGTGATGCCGGCCGCCGCGGCCATGGCGATGAGATGGATGGTGTGGTTGGTAGAGCCGCCGGTGGCGTGCAGGCCGACGACGCCATTGACGAAAGAGCGCTCGTCGATCATGCGGCCTACCGGCGTGTAGGCGTTGCCGAGCGCGGTGATCGCCAGGGCTCGCCTGGTCGCCTCGCGCGTCAGCGCGTCGCGCAGCGGCGTGCCTGGATTGACGAAGGACGCGCCGGGCGTATGCAGGCCCATGATCTCCATCAGCATCTGGTTGGAATTGGCGGTGCCATAGAAGGTGCAGGTGCCCGGCCCGTGATAGGATTTGGACTCCGCTTCGAGCAGTTCTGCGCGTCCGGCCTTGCCCTCGGCATAGAGCTGGCGAACCTTGGCCTTCTCGTCATTGGGCAGGCCCGTCGTCATCGGCCCGGCCGGCACGAACACCGCCGGCAGATGGCCGAAGGTGAGGGCTGCAATCACCAGCCCCGGCACGATCTTGTCGCAGACGCCGAGATAGACGGCGGCGTCGAACATGTTGTGCGACAGGCCGATCGCCGCCGACATGGCGATGACGTCGCGCGAAAACAGCGACAGCTCCATGCCGGGCTGTCCCTGGGTCACGCCGTCGCACATGGCGGGCACGCCGCCGGCCACTTGCGCGATGCCGCCAACTTCCTTCGCGGCTTCCTTGATCAGCGCCGGGAAGGTTTCGAAGGGCTGATGCGCCGACAGCATGTCATTGTAGGAGGTGATGATGCCGAGGTTCGGCACCTTGTCGGCGCCGAGCGCCAGCTTTTCAGACGGGCTGCAGACGGCAAAGCCATGCGCGAGGTTGCCGCAAGACAGGACGCTGCGGTTGGCGGTGCGGCTGGAGGCCTCGGCGATGCGGCCGAGATAGCGCTCGCGGCCGGCTTTCGAGCGTTGGCGGATGCGTTCCGTGATGGCTTCGATGTCGCGTCTGGCTGTCATGGTCGGTCCTTTCGAGCCCCGGAAGAACGTCCTCCACCGTCTGCCGGGACTGCTTTGCGTGAAATCAGGGTGCCCAGAACACCTCTACCGAGGTGGGTGCCGCTTCGAGCACTTTGCGGATGGGCTTTTTCGCACCCGGTCCCATCGCACCGTCGAAGGCGGTGCGCTTGTCCTCGCCTTCTATATGCAGCGCGATGAAGCCGGCGTCGACGATCCGCGCCAGCGGCAGCGTCAACCGGGGTTCGCCGGCGCTTGCCGCGTGAACCGGCAGCACGATCCTTGATGAGGCCGGGTCGAGCAAATCGCCGAGATTCTCGGCGTCGGGAAAGAACGAGGCGGTGTGGCCGTCGCCGCCCATGCCGAGCACGACGACATCGAGGGGCCAGGGCAGAGCCTTCAGCGCCGCATCGTCGGCCGCCGCGGCGGTCTCGATGCTTGCCGCCTCATGGTAGAGCGGCACGAAGTGCGCGGCAGCCGCCTTGTTCTGCAGCAGGTTGGCCGCGACCAGCCCCGCATTCGAGCGCGGCGAGGAGGCCGGCACGAACCGTTCGTCGACCAGCGTCACCGTCACCTTGTTCCAGGCGATCGGAATGGCCGAAAGTGCTGCAAAGAACTTTGCCGGCGTGGTGCCGCCGGAAACGGCAAGCAGGGCCGTGCCGCGCTCGTCGATGGCCTTGGTCAGGCGCGCCGCGACATTGCCGGCAAGGGCTGCCGCCAGGTCCTGGCGCCCGGCAAAGCCGTTCCAGTTATAGACGGGCTCGCTCAATTGCTTTCGTGCCATGTCCGCCCGTCGCGTTCGATCAGCGCAATCGAGGCCGAGGGACCCCATGTGCCGGCCGTATAGCCTTGCGCCTCCTGCCTGGCGCTTTCCCAGGCGTTCTGGATCGGGTCGATCCACTTCCATGCCGCCTCGACCTCGTCGCGGCGCATGAACAGCGTCTGGTTGCCGCGGATAACATCCATGATCAGCCGTTCATAGGCGTCCGGCGCGCGACCGTCGAAAGATGTTGCAAAGCTCATGTCGAGCGGAATCTGGCGCAGCCGCATGCCGCCCGGGCCTGGATCCTTGATCATGATGAACTGCTTGACGCCTTCGTCGGGCTGCAGCCGGATCACCAGTTGGTTGGCTGAGATCGGCCCGGCGCTGTCGCCGAAGATCGAATGCGGGATCGGCTTGAACTCGATGACGATTTCCGAAACGCGGGTCGCCAGCCTTTTGCCGGTCCGGAGATAGAACGGCACGCCGGCCCAGCGCCAATTGCCGATCTCGGCCTTGATGGCGACGAAGGTCTCGGTGGAGCTGTCTTTGCCGAGTTCCTCGACATAGCCTTTCACCGCGCCGCCTGCAGAGGCGCCGGCGCGGTACTGCCCGCGCACGGTGTGCTTGGGTGCCTCATTGCCGTTGATGCGCTTCAGCGCCCGCAGCACCTTCAGCTTCTCGTCGCGCACGGCATCGGCATCCATCGACGATGGCGCCTCCATGGCAACCAAGCAGAGCAGCTGCAGCATGTGGTTCTGCACCATGTCGCGCAGCGCGCCGGCCTTGTCGTAGTAGGTGACGCGGTCTTCAAGACCGACGGTCTCGGCCACCGTGATCTGCACATGGTCGATATGGGCAGAATTCCAAAGCGGCTCATAGAGCGCGTTGGCAAAGCGCAACGCCATCAGGTTCTGCACCGTCTCCTTTCCGAGATAGTGGTCGATGCGGAAGATCTGGCTTTCGTGGAAGTCGTCTCCAACCACGTCGTTGAGCTTGCGCGCCGAATCGAGGTCGCGGCCGATCGGCTTCTCCAGCACGATGCGTGAATTCGGCGTGATGAGATTGTGGGCTTTCAGCTGGTGCGAGATGTCGCCGAACAGCGCCGGCGCCACCGCCAGATAGAAAGCGCGGATGCGGTCGCTTTCGCCGATCGCCTTTTTCAGCTTGTCGAAGCCGGCACCGGTCGTCGCGTCGGCCGATACGTAGGACAGCCGGGCAAGAAATGTCTTGAGTTCCTCGGCGTCGATGTCGGCCGGCTTAACATGCTGGGAAATCGCCTGCTTGGCGAAAGCCTGGAATTCCTCGTCGCTCATCTTGGAGCGCGAGGTGCCGATGATGCGGGTCGGCTCGGAAAACTGGTGGTCGCGCTGGCGGTGGTAGAGCGAGGGCAGCAGCTTGCGTTCCGACAGGTCGCCGGTGCCACCGAAAATGATGAAGTCGAAAGGCTCGACGGGAATGATCTGGCTGGTCATGGTCTGTCCGCTTTGACGCCGCTCGCTGTGACGCGGCAGGATATAATCTAATCGATTTAAACTATCCAGTGCCATGGTGTCACATCGAGGCCAAATCACTGCATATTGATTCGCTCCAAATGTGCCTTGACACTGGCTGCCACCCGGAGGCTTTTCGTCAAGCGATGGTCCCGGGGCTTTCGCGCCTGCAACATAAAGCGGGAATGTGACGAAAGCTAATGCGTGTCGCCCAGAAGTGCGAAGCGGTTCTGGGAGACAGACACGCATCAAAGAAAAAGGAAAATGCGCTTGCGAGGTGGGTCTTCAATGAGCGGAAAAAGCATGCGTCTGGAAAACAAGGTTGCCGTCATCACGGGTGCTGCGTCAGGTTTCGGCGAAGGCATGGCCAGGCGCTTTGCCGAAGAGGGCGCCAAGGTCGTCGTCGCCGACCTCAACGCCAAGGGCGCGGAGCGCGTTGCAGCAGAGATCGGCCAGGCCGCGATCTGGACCCAGACCGACGTTTCGCAGCGTTCCGAATTCGACGAGATGGTCCATGCCGCAAAAAGCGCCTTCGGCCGCATCGATATCATGGTCAACAATGCCGGCTACACCCACCGCAATGGCGACATGCTCGACGTCGACGAGGCGACCTTCGACCTGATCACTTCAGTCAACATGAAGGCGATCTATCACGCCGCACTTGCCGTGGTGCCGATCATGGAGCGGCAGGGCGGCGGCGTCATCCTGACCACGGCTTCGACCGCCGGTCTGCGGCCGCGGCCGGGGCTCACCTGGTACAATGCCTCGAAGGGCTGGGCGATCACCGCGACCAAGTCGATGGCGGTCGAACTCGCGCCCAAGAACATCCGCGTGAACTGCCTTTGCCCGGTCGCCGGCGAGACCGGCATGCTGGAGAAATTCATGGGCACTGACACGCCGGAGATCCGCGAGAAATTCCGTGCCTCGATACCGCTCGGCCGTCTGTCGACGCCGCTCGATATCGCCAACGCTGCGCTTTGGCTTGCGTCGGACGAAGCCGCCTTCATCACCGGTGTGGCGCTGGAGGTCGACGGCGGCCGCTGCATTTGAGCAATTCGGGAAGTACCTCGCTGTTCGCAATGCACGGCAGACAGAGCAATGTCGGCAAGAGTTCGCATCGATGCGCCGGCCGGCCGAGGAACGAACAGTTGACGTCGTCACGCCGGACCCCAGTTTGACTTCTCGATCACCCGAAAGGCATAACGGGATCGTGGATAGTGTTGGCGGGTGATGAAGATCAGGCAGCAGAAAAGTCGCTATGATCTGGGATGGCGGCTGCGGCTTTACCTGGCCACCCGTGCGCGGGCGCGAAGCAAGGCAATTTTCATCGGCATTACCGGAAGCTCCGGCAAGACCACGGCGGGAAGCCTGCTTGGACACATCCTGGCCGGTCATGGTTCGGTCCATACACAGGTTCTGGCCAACACGATGAAACTGTTGGTCTCGACGCTATCCAGGCGAATGGGAAAGGGCGGCAAAACCGACTACGTCGTCTTCGAGGCTGCTGCATTCGGCCCGGATACAATGAAGCCCATGGCCGAATTGCTTCGCCCCGACGTGGCTGTTGTCACAATGGTCCGGCTGGAGCATCGGGCCAGTTTCAAGACTGTGGAAAACGTCGCTCGAGAAAAGAGCGCCCTGGTCGCGGCGCTGGAGCCGGGCGGCTTCGCGATGCTCAATGCCGATGACCCTCTTGTGATGGGCATGGCCTCGGCGAGCTATTGCCGTTCCGTCACATTCGGCACATCGGAGCAGGCGGATTATCGCGTCAGCGATATCGAGGCAGCCTATCCCAAGCCGTTGCGGTTCTCGCTCCACTGGCGCGGCGGTGTGCTCGATATCGAGACGTCGTTCCCCGGCCAGCATTTCTGGCTGCCGACGTCAGCGGCGGTTGCATCCGCTCTTGAGCTGGGCGTGCCTGCGCAGATGGTCAAGGACAGAACCGCGACGTTCCAGCCTCTGGAAAATCGCGGCCAGGTGCTCGTCCCCGCGGGCGGCCCCCACTTCATCGTGGATGCCGCAAAGGCGCCCTGGCATTCGCTGAGCCTTGCCTTCGACATGGTAGCCGGATCGACATTCGGGCGAAAACGTATCGTTCTTGGCCAGCTATCGGATTTTTCCGGCTCGAATAACAGATATGCCCAAGCCTACAGCAGCGCGCGCGAGATTGCAGACCAGGTGATTTATGCCGGCGATCATGCCCATCGCTCCAAGGCGAACCAGGCAGATCGCGACAGCGGCCGCTTCATCGAATTGCGCACGGCCAGGGAAGTGTCGGACTACATCGCCCAAACCGCGCAGCCTGACGAGTTGATCCTGCTCAAGAGCTCGTCCAATCTGCACCTCGAGCGTGTCGCTCTTGCCTGGACTCACGACGTCCAGTGCTGGGTTTCGGTATGCGGCAAGACCGAGGGATGCGAGCAATGCGGCCTCTATGAAGTGCCGTTTGAGCAGCACCGTGAGTTTGTGGCGCAGAGAAAATCGAAGCGCCGCAAGCACAGACTGCTGCGGCTCCTCGGCCGCTAGAATCTTTGGCTGAAGCACGCCAGCGCCCGTTTGACTCTGGAACTTGGCACGACGCATATTAGGCTGGGCTAAAAGCTGGCGGGGTGTGAAACTGGAATTGCTGAAAATTCGCAAGGACTTGGGCTGGGCGCTGCGACGGCTGCAGGCGCGCTGGGTGCGGGCGCGTAACAAAGCGACGTTCATCGGCATTACCGGCAGCTCCGGCAAATCCACATCCACCAGCCTGCTTGCACACATACTGGCCGCCCAAGGCAAGGTGCATCTACAGGCCCAGGCCAATACAATGCCTGCGCTCATCCGAACGCTTTACAAGCGCCTGAGGAAGGCCGGCAAAGTCGATTACGTCGTTTTCGAAGCCGGCGCTTCCGACTTCGGCACGATCAGCGCCATGGCGCAGATGCTGAAGCCGAGTGTGGCGGTGGTTACGATGATCCGTCTGGAGCATTTCGGCAAGTTCAAGACTCTGGAAGCTGTGGCGGGAGAGAAGCGGGCGCTGGTCGGGGCACTCCAACCTGATGGACTTGCGGTTCTCAATTGCGATGACCCACTGGTGATCGGCATGGCGTCTGGCGCGAAATGCCGGATTGCGACCTTCGGCCAGTCCGGCGAGGCAGACTACCGCGTGAGTGACGTGCATGCCGCGTATCCGGAATTGCTGCGGTTCACCCTTCATTGGCGCGGTGGCAGCCTGAATATTCAAGCGCCTTTTCCCGGCGAGCAATTCTGGCTGCCGACTGCAGCGGCCATGGCCGCCGCCTTGGAACTTGGCGTCCCGCCAGAGCAAGTCGTAGCAAGAACGGCATCGTTTGCACCACTGCCCAACCGCTCTACGGTGCAAGAGGTATCCGCGGGTCCGAAATTCCTGGTCGATACGGCCAAAGCGCCCTGGCATTCGCTCAACATTGCTCTGGAGATGATTGCAAAGGCCAAGGCCGCTCGCAAGCGCATTGTGCTTGGGCAGATATCCGACTACGCCGGCTCGTCGAGGAAATACGGCGCCGCCTACAACATCGCGCGCGAAATCGCCGATGAGGTCATTTATACCGGCGACAATGCGCATCGCTCGCGCGCCAGCCAGGCCGACCGCGACAGCGGCCGTTTCATTGAGCTTCGCACTGCCAAGGAAGTTTCGGATCATATCAAACGGACGGCAGTCCCAGGAGAACTGATTCTGCTGAAAAGTTCGTCCAACCTTCATCTGGAAAGGATCGCGCTCGCCTGGACACACGACGTCAAATGCTGGGTCCCGATATGCCGCAAGTCGGAAAGCTGCCAAATGTGCGGCCTCTATGAGGTGCCGTTCGAGGAACACCGGGATTTCCTGGCGAAGCGCAAACTTGCTCGCAGGAGACACCGTTTCAGGTGGTTGCTCGGCGGCTGACCAGATCTGGCGGCTTGCGTCTCAAGCCCCGGTCTTGATGTAGCTCTTGTAGATCCAGCCGCGCTTGCCGTTGTAGACGATCTGGCACCATTTCTTGCAACTCACCACCTGCACCGACGACTTGGCGGGCACGGTCCCCATGGCGGCGGCGTTTTTCTGCGGACCGCTGCGCATTGTCACCGCCCTGAGGATGCGTCCGGTGCCGGCGGCAGCAGCCACCTTCTGTGGCTTGGCCTTGGCCTGGGTATCGTTCGTTGCGGCGGAAGATTGCTCGTCTGGAAGTTGCGGTTTTGGCCTCGGTATGGCGGCGGTTTCCGCGTCGTCGTCATTGGCGGGAGCAGCGACCTTTGACAACTGCGTCGTGGCGTCGCCTTGGGCCGCCGGTTCTTCGAATGCCGCGGCATCGGACGGTTTGGCGGCAGCCTGCTCGGTAGGCGCCTGATCGGATGGCGTCGCGGCAGGGTCGCTGTTGGATTGCGCCGCAGTCCAGCGCGGATCGTTGGCCGACAGCGGCGGCATCGCAGGCCCACGCACAGCGACCGTCGATGAAACCGCGTCGCCCTTGCGCGCGGCTTGTGGCGCCGCTACCGCGGTAGCCGTCGCCGCGACCGGGGCAATCTTGGTCGTCTTGACCGGAAAAGTCGGAACGTTCTGCTGTGTGCTGGCGATCGCTTGCCGGTCGCTGGCCGGCAACGCCAGCCAAAGCGCTATGCCCGCCACGCCAAACAGCGCTGCGGTGCCGACCGCGGCGATCACCAGATGCGAATTCGTGCGCACCCCCTGCCAGAAGGAGGGCCGCATGTCATAACCGAATTGCATGGCGAAGCGCCGACGTTCCGGCGCGCCGAAACTGAAGGGCTCGTTCACTCTTGCCACCTCCAAAAGATGAGCCGGTGTTCTTTCGATCGGCGCCGGCAGCCCGGCATTCGATCGGCATCGGTCCCAACAACAAAGCGGGCAGGCCCGCAGAAGTCCCCGTTCAATCGCCCAGAACCGGCATCCTTTGCCCTTGATTGTGGCATCAGTGCGCCCTCAAGGGGAATTGTGCGCTCTTGTTAAGGATTCTGCAACGTCTCGCTGCGGCAACCAACAGCTCAATAGAATCAGCTCAGTACCAGCCACGGCTGATATGAGATACTTTCCCTATATTCGGTCCCTCAGGGCAAACCAGTTCAGTGCCAAGAACAATAATGGCGTTCTAAATCGCCGGCCGCCGGGAAAAGCCGGGATGTTCAGGTCCTCGATCAGCTTCAGTCTGTCGCGGTTGCCGGCGACGGTCTGGGCATAGAGCTTGCCGAAGAAGTTCGACAGCATCACGCCGTGGCCGGAATAGCCTCCGGCCGAGATCACATTGGGCATCACCTCGCGCACGAACGGTTTCCTGGGCATGGTGATGCCGACATAGCCGCCCCAGCCATGGGTGATCTCGACATCGCTCAGTTCCGGATAAAGCTCGGCTATCTGCCGGCGGATATGGACATGGATGTCCTTCGGATCGTTGACGCCATAGACCTCGCGCCCGCCGAACAGCAGCCTTCCATCGCTGGATTTGCGGAAATAACGCACGACGAAACGCGAATCGTCGACCGCCTCGCCGCCCGGCAGCACTTTCGAATCGACGCCCAGCGGCACCGTCGCGCCGATGAAGGAACCGATGGGCATGATGTGCGCGGCACTCACCGGCTCGAGCGTGCCGCCATAGGCATTTACACCGATCAGGCATTTCTGGGCGGTGATGGTTCCTCTCGAAGTCGTCACCCTGACCTTGCCGCCGCTGGAGGTAACACCGGTCGATAGTGTCTGCTCGAACAGGTGCGCGCCGGCCGCTGCCGCGACCTTTGCCGTGCCGATCACCAGCTTCATCGGGTGGATGTGTCCGGTGCCGGTGTCGCGGGTGCCGCCGAAGTAGCGTGTGGAGCCCAGCCGTTCGGCCGTTTCCCTGGCATCCATGAAGGCGATGTGCGGATAATTGAAGCGGCCCGCCATGATCTCGGCATGCGCCTTGTAGTCGTCGAGATAACGCGGCTTGTGCGCCACGGACAACTGGCCGGGCATATAGTCGATGTCGATCTGGTTGACGGCGGCGAATTCGAGCAGGTGCGCTTTCGCCTCCTCGGCAAGGTCGAACAGCGCCTTGGCGCGGGAGAAGCCGTATTCGGCCTCCATCTCTTCGGCCCAGGCGCGCTGGCCCGTGCCGAGCTGGCCGCCATTGCGCCCTGAAGCGCCGTCGCCGAAGCGATGCGCCTCGATCAGAACGACGTGGGCTCCCGCCTTCGCCAAATGAGCGGCCGCCGACAGCCCGGTGAAGCCACCGCCGACGACGACGACGTCGCAGCTGCGGTCGCCGTCCAGGGCAGGGTACTCAGGGCGTGGTCCGGCTGTGTCTTCGTACCAGGAGCGACCGGGGGAGATAGGTGATTGGTAAGGCATGGGGACACCAGCCAATGGTGAATGGTGAATGGCTGCGAGACGCACGACGTCTGCGCTCATCCATCCAATATGAAACTACTCACCATTCACTATTCACCATTCACACGACGAAGTCGCCGCTCACACGTTGAGCAACAGATACTCCCGCTCCCACGGGCTGATCACTTCCATGAAGGTCTCGAACTCCGCCCGCTTGATCGCTGCATAGGTTGCGGCGAAGGACTTGCCCAGAAGAGCGCATAGTTCCTCGTCGCCTTCGAAAAGATCGACGGCTTCGAGCAGGCCTCGTGGCAGGTCGATCTCATCGGCGTTTGCGGTGGTCAGCACCGGAGGCTCGGCCTTGATCTTGTTGGTGATGCCGATCAGCCCGCAGGCAAGTGAGGCCGCCAGCGCCAGATAGGGGTTGGCGTCGGAAGACGGGATGCGGTTTTCGACACGCCGCGCCGCCGGATCCGAGCGCGGCACGCGGAACGCCGTGGTGCGGTTGTCATAGCCCCATTTGTTGTTGACCGGCGCCGAGGCCGACTGCGTCAGCCGGCGGTAGGAATTGACGTAAGGGGCAAACATCACCAGCGCGTTCGGCACATGCTTCTGCATGCCGCCGATGAAATGGAAGAAGTGGTCGGTTTCCGAGCCGTCCTTCGCCGAAAAGATATTCAGCCCGGTCTTCTTGTCGATGATCGACTGGTGGATGTGCATGGCAGAACCTGGCTGGCCCTGGATCGGCTTGGCCATGAAGGTGGCATAGATCTCATGCTTCAGCGCTGCCTCGCGGATGGTGCGTTTGAACATGAACACCTGGTCGGCGAGCTCGACCGGATCGCCGTGACGCAGATTGATCTCGAGCTGGCCGGCGCCTTCCTCGTGGATCAGCGTGTCGATCTCCAGGCCCTGGCTTTCGGAGAAATGGTAGATGTCGTCGATCAGTTCGTCGAACTCGTTGACGCCGGCGATCGAATAGCCGGCGCCGCCGCCGATTGCCCGTCCGGAACGCCCGACGGGTGGGGTCAGCGGATAATCCGGGTCGGGGTTCTTGCGCACCAGATAGAATTCGATCTCGGGCGCCACCACCGGCTTCAGCCCGCGCTTGTCATAGGCTGCTACCACGCGCTTCAGGACGTTGCGCGGCGTGAACTCGACCGAACGGCCATCCTGATGGACGAGGTCGCAGATGACGGCGGCCGTCGGGTCTTCTTCCCACGGCACGACGGTCAACGTCGACAGATCCGGCATCAGCTTTAGGTCGCCATCATCCTCCGGATAGTGGAAACCGTTGCCATCCTCGGGATAGCCGCCCGAAATCGTCGTCATGAACACTGCCGATGGCAGCGCCAGCGAGGTGTTGGAAGTGAATTTCTTCGACGGCATCATCTTGCCGCGCGCGACGCCAGCCTGATCAGGCGTGATGCATTCTATGTCTTCGATGCCGCGCCATTCCAGCCAAGCGCTGACTTCCTTCCAGTTCTTCACGCCGCGTTGATTTTTCACGAAGGCAGGCGTTCGGACGCGTCCTCCGCGGGTCGACGGACGGACTTCCTTTTTCGCAGGCGGCATCATTCACCAGTTTGGGTTGCAATTTTCACAGTATAGCTGCTGCCGGTGATGGAAGGGAAGGGGAGCTGCCTGTCTTCGCCTTCCCGGTTGAAAATCGCGCCACGCAGATTAGGGTCAAACTCCCGCAGATCGAGCAGCAGAAGACACCGTATGCCAGGCAAATTGACCACTATCGGCTTCGACGCCGACGATACCCTATGGCAGAACGAACAGTTCTTCCGCCTGACCGAGAAGCATTTTGCAACCCTGCTCGCCGACCATGGCGAGGCCGAGCACATCTCGGCGCGGCTGCTGGAGGCCGAGAAGCGCAACCTCGCCGTCTACGGCTTCGGCATCAAGGGCTTTACCTTGTCGATGATCGAGACTGCGATCGACTTGACCGAGGGCCGCGTTCCGGCCTCGACCATCGCCGAAATCCTGGCTGCCGGCCGCGATATGCTCGGCCATCCTGTCGAGGCGTTGCCGCATGCGCGTGAGACCGTGGAAAGGCTCGCCGGCGCCTACCATCTGGTGCTGATCACCAAGGGCGATCTGTTCGACCAGGAGCGCAAGCTGGCGGCGTCCGGCCTTGGCGACCTGTTCGATGCCGTCGAGATCGTCAGCGACAAGAGCGCCGCCACCTATGCCAGGATCTTTGGCCGTCACGGCAGCCCGCAGACCAGCATGATGGTCGGCAATTCGCTCAAGTCGGACGTGGTGCCGGCCCTCGAGGCCGGGAGCTGGGGTGTGTACATCCCGCACGAACTGACCTGGGTGCTCGAACATGTCGAACCGCCGGTGGCAGCACCGCGCTTCCGCCAGATTGTCGATCTTGGCGAACTGCCGGCTTTGATCGAGAGCATCGGCAAGGAAGGCTGACCGCCCCGCACGCGTTCGGGCGGATTGCGATCAGCCGCGCCCGAGACTGATCAGCCGGTCGACCACCGGCTGTAGCCTTTCGGTGGTGATCGGCTTGGTTACCACCACATCGACCACGCTCGACAGGCCCAGGCTGTCGGGCGTGCCGGTCTTGGTTGAAAGCAGGATCACCTTGGGGAGCGACCGCCCAGATGTCCGCCGCAAGGCGTCGATGGCCGCCATCAGCGCGCGGCAGTCCTCGTTGTCGGGGCCGCCATCGAGAACGACGGCGCCCGGAATGAGGGTTCGCAATGTCTTGGCCGCCATTTCGGGCGACTCGGAGATCGGCTTCAGTCCGGACTTCTCGACGATCTTCGACACCACCACCCGGTTGATCGGCGATTTTCCAACGACCAGCACGTGGGAGAAATCCGTTGATATCTCGGAGTTCGCGTCCCTGCTTGACGAATTCAGATGTTTGGCGGTGTCGGTCTCGCGGTTCACAGGGCACATGGGCGGGGCGGGCACTCGGCGCTGCTTCAATGCAGGGTTGAAATCCGAGAGTCAATTGGCGTGAGATCGCCCGCCATGTCAAGCTGAAATGACGGACCTGCGAAATATAGCCGGAAATATTAAACCCCGGAGACAAGGTCTGTTTTCGAACTGTAGTTAAGTTTACGCTCAAAAGCGAAAGTCACCCGTGCTGAAAACCCGCGGGTGACGTTGAAATCGGCCAGTGAGCGGCGGGGCCCATAAGTTCCACAAGCACAAAGCTTCCGTAAGGGAAAGATCAGCCGTGACTCTTCTGCGTGACGATCACCGGGATCAGCAGGTCGCCCCAATTGCCGTCGCCGCCATGATGCCGGGCCGAGCGCACCAGTTCCACCGAGACGCCGGCCTCCACTGCCTTCATCACCGATTGATTGAGCCGGTGGAGGTCGTTGGCCAGCATGCGGATGGTCGCCTGTTGGTCAACACTCATCGTGGTGGACTGCTCTTCTGCACGTTCCTTGACGCGGCTTATCGATGCCATTTTCTTCTCCCTTGCCCTTCGGGCGTTTCCTCTGTTGGTTATGTCGATCGGTTCATTCCGCTGCCGGCTTGAACTGGACGTGCTCGGTCGATTCATGCATGGCGGTGGTCGACGACTGGCCGCCGCTGATTGCCATCGACACGGCGTCGAAATAGCCGGTGCCGACCTCGCGCTGGTGCTTGGTCGCGGTGTAGCCGTGGACTTCGGCCGCGAACTCGGCTTCCTGCAACTCGGAATAGGCCGCCATCTGCCGCGCCTTGTAGCCGCGGGCCAGCTCGAACATGCCGAAATTGAGCTGGTGGAACCCGGCCAACGTGATGAACTGGAACTTGTAGCCCATGGCGCCGAGCTCGCGCTGGAACTTGGCGATCGTCGCGTCGTCGAGGTTCTTCTTCCAGTTGAACGACGGCGAGCAATTATAGGCGAGCAGCTTGCCCGGATGATGCCTGCGCACGCCTTCGGCGAATTTCTTGGCCTGCGCCAGATCGGGCTTGGATGTTTCGCACCAGATCAGGTCGGCATGCGGCGCATAGGCAACGGCGCGCGCTATGCACGGTTCGATGCCGTTCCTGACCTGGTAGAAGCCTTCAACCGTGCGGCCGGCATCGTAGTCGACGAAAGGCTGGTCGCGCTCGTCAATGTCGGAGGTCAGAAGCTTTGCCGCTTCCGCATCGGTGCGTGCCACGACTAGCGTCGGCGTCCCCATCACGTCGGCCGCCAGACGCGCCGCGTTGAGGTTGCGGATATGCGCGGCGGTCGGGATCAGCACTTTGCCGCCGAGATGGCCGCACTTCTTCTCAGAGGCCAGCTGGTCCTCATAGTGGACGCCGGCAGCGCCGGCCTCGATGAACGCCTTCATGATCTCGAAGGCGTTGAGCGGTCCGCCGAAGCCGGCCTCGGCATCGGCGACGATCGGCGCGAACCAGGTGTCGACCGACAGGCCGTTGCCTTCCGAGGTCTCGATCTGATCGGCGCGCTGCAGCGTGCGGTTGATGCGCTTGACCAGTTCGGGCGCCGCATTGGCGGGATAGAGCGACTGGTCCGGATACATGGCCGACGCGGTGTTGGCGTCGGCGGCGACCTGCCACCCCGAAAGATAGATTGCCTTCAGCCCGGCACGCACCTGCTGCATCGCCTGGTTGCCCGACATGGCGCCGAGTGCATTGACGAAGTCTTCCTCGTGGATGAGCTTCCACAGCCGGTTGGCGCCCATTTCGGCAAGACTCTGGCGTATCTGGACCGACCCGCGCAGCCGCTTCACATCGTCCGGCGAATAGGCTCGTTCGATGCCGTCGAAGCGGCCTTCGGGCGCGGATGGGACAAGATTGTAAAAATCAGTCATTGGTCACTCCAGATCAATCGATGCCAGTGTCTTGAAACGCCGCGCCCTGGGATGGTGTGCGTCGTCTGTGTGTGACATCATTTACATTGCGCCGCGACGAGAGCGAGGAAAACCGCCATTTCCGGTAGAAAATAAGAGAAAACCTGTGTTGTGTTTGACTGCTTGCCGCTGTAAATCTGTCATGATTGTAAAAAGATGGTGCGCCGTTCATCGCTCGCAAGTCGTGTAAATTCCTGTCAAGGAAAGCCGATGGCCGACCAGAAGATATTCGCCGGGCCGCGCATCCGCCGCATCCGCATCGCCAGAGGCCTGACCCAGACGGCGATGGCCGAGGGGCTCGGCATCTCGCCGTCCTATCTCAACCTGATCGAGCGCAACCAGCGGCCGCTGACGGTGCAGCTGATCCTGAAGCTGGCCTCTGTCTACAAGGTCGACCCGCATGAATTGCAGGGTGAGGCGAGAGGGTCGATCTCGGCCTTGAAGGAAGTGTTCGGCGACCCGCTGCTTGCCGGTGAGCTGCCGGGCGACCAGGAACTGATCGAACTGGCCGAGGCAGCCCCCAACGCATCGGCTGCGATGATAAAACTGTTTCGCGCTTACCGCGAGCAGGCCGAGCGGCTGTCCGATCTCAACGAGCTTCTGGCGCGCGAGGGCCGCGCCACGGCGCTGTCCGGTGCGCGGCTGCCGATCGACGAAGTGCACGAGATTTTCGAGCGCCGGCCGAACCATTTTGCAGCACTCGAGGAGGAGGCCGAGGCCTTCACCTCGGTGCTCGACCCCGGCGACGATCTGTTCGGCGCGCTGAAGGCGTGGCTGAAGCGCGAGTATGGCATCGTCGTCAAGGTGCTGCCGGTCGCCACCATGCCGAACTGGCGCCGCCGTTATGACCGTCATTCGCAGCGTCTTTTTCTATCGGAGCGGCTGTCGCCGTTCGACCAGTTGCGCGAAGTCGCCATGGAGGCCTGCCTGATCCGCATGACGGTCGCTGTCGCCGGCGAAATTCAGACGCTGAAGCTCGGTACGGACGAAGCCCGTCGGCTCGCCCGCTTCGAGTTCGGCCGCTACGCCGCCAATGCCTTGATGATGCCCTATCAGGCATTTCATGCCGCCGCCGTGCGGGCTCGTTACGACATCGATGTGCTGCGCTCGCGTTTCGGCGTCTCCTTCGAACAGGCGGCGAACCGCCTGACCATGCTGCAGCGTCCTGGCTTGTCCGGAGTGCCGTTCTTCATGCTCGAGGTCGACAATGCCGGCAACCGCTTCCGCAAGGCCGGCGGCCAGGGCTTTCCGCAAAGCCGCTTTGGCGGCGGCTGCCCGAAACTGCCGGTCCATGCCGCTTTCGCTTCGCCTGGCCAGATACTGGTCGAGGCGGTGGAAATGCCCGACGGCGCCGAGTTCCTCTGCATCGCACGCACGCTCGAGGGGCCGCAGGGTTCGTTCTCCGAGCGCCCGCGCCGCACCGCGCTGCTGTTGGGCTGCGATATCGGCTTTCGCGACGAGATCGTCTATGGCGCCGGGCTGCCGGCAAAGGCCGGACAGGGCGCCGCCACGCCGGTCGGTCCCGCTTGCCGGCTGTGCGAACGCATCGGCTGCCTCGCCCGCGCCGAGCCGCCGGTGACCCGTCCGCTCGGCCTGGACGAGATGGCGACGGGCCTGAGCGCCTTCGATTTCCAGTGATGCTTCTCGGGCTGGAGGTCGCGGAAGACCGCAGCTGTTTGCGCTAAGCAATAGAGCGCGGCCCGAACCATCCCCGAACCAAATATTGATTAAGCATCGGCGCTGCGCTATCGAAGGTGAGCTGCAGGGCAGCCAAGGGGGGACGGCTTATGAACAGGAAAGCTTTGTGGCTTGGCGTGGCGCTTGCCCTTTTGGCGGGGCCTGTTCTGGCAGAAAAATCCTCGGAATTCTTCAAGGACTATCGACAGTATAGTGACGACGGCAAGGCATTCCTGGACAAGATCGATCCAAAGACCGGCGCGGTCGACCTTCCCGAAGGCATCCATCTCGATCTCAAGGACAAGTTCTATTTTCTGGGCAAGAAGGACGCGACGTCCGTCCTGACCGAGGCCTGGGGCAATCCGCCTGATACCGCGTCCGAAGCAATCGGCATGATCTTCCCGGCCAAGTACGAGCCCATCGCCGGCAACGGTTGGGGCATCGAATTGCGCTATGAAAAGATCGGCCATGTCGATGACGCCGACGCCGCATCCATCGACTACACCGAATTGCTGAGCAGCATGCAGGCGGACACATTGTCGGCCAACGATCAGCGGGTGAAGGACGGCTTTCCCCCGATCAAGCTGATCGGCTGGGCCTCGCCGCCGGTCTATGATTTCGTCCACAAGCGGCTGCACTGGGCCAAGGAACTGCAGTTCGGAGACGATACCGTCCACACGCTCAATTACGACGTCCGTTTCCTCGGCCGGGAAGGCGTCTTCGTGATGAGCTACATCGCTACGGTCGAACAATTGCCGGAGATCAAGCAGAGCTTGGACGAAGTGCTGGGCGTGGCGGACTTCAACACCGGCAAGAAATACACCGATTTTCTGCCAGGCACCGACACGGTCGCCGCGGTTGGCATTGGCGGCCTCATCGCCGGAAAACTCGCGGCAAAGGCCGGCCTGATTGCAGTCGCGCTCATCGCCCTGAAAAAGTTCGGCATTCTGCTGCTGGTACCGTTGGCCGGTCTCTGGCGCTTTATCCGCGGCAACAAGGGCATGTCCTAGAAACGGCGGTGTTTGCCCGTATGGCTGCCGGTTGGCGGTGCGCCAAAGGGAATGCCGGGCTGGATCACGTCCGGCTGTAGCCTATGCGCTAGGCGAATACGGCACGTTTCTGTCGTCCATTGTGCATCATGCCGCCCCGAGATAGCCGACAGTCGCGCCCCATGACCGATACCGCATCTTCTCCAATCGCCGCATCGCCGATCGTCTCGCCGCGCGAAGAGCGGGTCGGCTTGCTGCTGGTGTTCCTGTCGGCGCTGATGTGGAGCTTTGGCGGCACCATCGCCCGCTTCATCGACACCGCTGACAGTTGGACGGTGGTGTTCTGGCGCTCGCTGTGGGCGGCTGTGTTCCTGATTTGCTTCATGGCCTGGCGCGACGGCTGGCGCGGCATGTTGCGGCTGTTTCGCGACATGGGCCTGCCCGGCCTTGCCGTGGCCGTCTGTTTCGCCACGGCGTCGACGTGCTTCGTTGTCGCGCTCGCCTACACCACCGTTGCCAATATCCTGTTGATGCAGGCCGGTGTGCCGCTGCTGGCGGCATTGCTTGCCTGGGTGCTGTTTCGCGAACGCGTCGCCGTCGCGACCTGGGTGGCGATCGCCGCCGTCATCGCCGGCGTCGCCATCATGGTGTCGGAATCGCTCGACGGCGCCGTATCGCCCATCGGCGACGGGCTGTCGCTGCTGATCGCCGTCATGTTCTCGATTGCCACCGTCATCACCCGGCGCTTCGCCCATGTGCGCATGACGCCGGCGACGTGCCTCGGCACGATGCTGGCAGCGGCTTTCGCCGCATCGCAAGCCACGCAGTTTGCCACGTCGGCCCACGACATGGCTTTCCTGTTTGCCTTCGGCGTCATCAATCTCGGCCTGGGCCTTGCCTTCTTCGCCACCGGCGCGAGGCTGGTTCCGGCGGCGATCGCAGCACTCCTCGGCACGTTCGAGCCGATCCTCGGACCGATCTGGGTCTGGCTCGTTCATGGCGAGGTGCCCTCGGTGCGCACCATCATCGGCGGCGCGGTGGTGGTCGCCGCGCTGCTCGTCCATATCGCGCTTGAATTCAAGCGCCAGGCGAGACCTGCACGGCCGGGGACCACCGGCCTGCCATCCCCTAATTGACCCGCCTTTCCCTTGGTTGAGCCCGTCTTCCCTAATTACGCCCGTCTTTCCCCAATTAGCGAAGCCGCACGCCCTATTGACCGAGCTTCCCCGCGCGGGCCATTGACAACCTTGCTGCGGCACGGGCAGGCTGGGGGCACGGCAACAACAAGACAGGCTTATCTTGCCAAGTGTCCCCGCCGGTCGGACCAAGACCGGACCACAGCGTCGTATCCCTGCCCGCGCCGCGGCGAAAGCCTCTGACGGCGTCAGCGCGCCCGCCATGCGGGCACACAGAGCCATCATCTGCCGCTCGTCGAACCGCCCGGATGGCGCCGGCAGTTCATGCTTGTGGCTGCCCGGAAAGCTCAATACTCTGAAGCAAATGCCCAATCGCGCTCGAACAGCGACGACTTGGCGAAGGAACACTCATCAAAGGAGAACAGCATGATCCGCAAAGCGCTCTGGCTTTCGGCAACCTCGGCATTTCTGACGCTTTTCGCCGTCGGCGGCCATGCCGAGGATCGCGTCGTCAACGTCTTCAACTGGTCGGATTACATCGACAGTTCGATCATTGACGACTTCACCAAGGAGACCGGCATCAAGGTCGTCTACGACACCTTCGATTCCAATGAAATCCTCGAAACCAAGCTGCTTGCCGGCGGCAGCGGCTATGACGTCGTCGTGCCCAGCGGCAACTTCCTGGCCCGCCAGATCCAGGCCGGCGTGTTCCAGAAGCTCGACAAGTCGAAGCTGCCCAACATTTCCAACATGTGGGACACGGTTTCGGAGCGCACCGCCAAATACGATCCGGGCAACGAATATTCGATCAACTACATGTGGGGCACGGTCGGCATCGGCTACAACATCAAGAAGGTGCAGGCTGCACTCGGCACCGACAAGATCGACAGCTGGGATATTTTCTTCAATCCCGACAGCCTGGCCAAGCTGAAGGATTGCGGCGTCTATGTGCTGGACTCGCCGGCCGACATCATCCCGGCGGCGCTCAAATATCTCGGCCTCGATCCGAACAGCACCTCACCTGACGACATCGCAAAGGCCGAGGAGACGTTGCTGAAGGTGCGGCCGTATATCCGCAAATTCCATTCGTCCGAATACATCAACGCGCTCGCCAACGGCGACATCTGCCTGGCGGTCGGCTGGTCGGGTGACGTCTTCCAGGCACGCAACCGCGCGGTCGAGGCCAAGCAAGGCGTCGAGATCGGCTATTCCGTGCCCAAGGAAGGCGCCCAGATGTGGTTCGACCAGATGGCGATTCCCGCCGATGCGCCGCATGCCGCCGAGGCACTCGAATTTCTCAACTACATGATGAAGCCGGAAGTGATCGCCAAGTCGTCCAACTATGTGCTGTATGCCAACGGCAACAAGGCTTCGCAGCAGTTCGTCGACAAGGCGCTGCTGGATGATCCGGCGGTCTATCCGGACGCCGAGACCTTGAAAAAGCTCTATACGGTCCAGCCCTACGATCCCAAGACCCAGCGCCTGATCACGCGCAGCTGGACCAAGATCGTCACCGGCCAGTAAGCAATGCGACATGGTCCCGGCAGCCACCTGCCGGGACCATTCTTCTCTGGGGCAAGAAGCAAAAAAATAGGACGGAGTGGGACATGAAATCGCTTGGCAGCATCCGCAGGGATTTCGCGCCATGGAACGACCCGAACGCCAAGCCATATATCCAATTCGAGAACGTCACCAAGAAGTTCGGTGACTTCACCGCCGTCAACAATCTGTCGCTGACCATTTTCGAGCGCGAGTTCTTCGCCCTGCTCGGCGCGTCGGGCTGCGGAAAGTCGACGTTGCTGCGGATGCTTGCCGGCTTCGAGGAGCCCACCGCCGGCCGTATCCTTCTCGACGGCCAGGACTTGCGCGGCATCCCGCCCTACCGCCGCCCGGTCAACATGATGTTCCAGTCCTATGCGCTGTTCCCGCATATGAGCGTGGAAAAGAACATTGCCTTCGGCCTCAAGCAGGAAGGCATGCCGGGACCGGATATCGAAAAGCGCGTCGCCGAGATGCTGAAGCTGGTGAAGCTAGAGCAGTTCGCCAAGCGCAAGCCGCACCAATTGTCGGGCGGCCAGCGCCAGCGCGTCGCGCTCGCCCGCTCGGTTGCCAAGCGGCCAAAAGTCTTGCTGCTCGATGAGCCGCTCGGCGCGCTCGACAAGAAGCTGCGCGAGGAAACGCAGTTCGAGCTGATGGACCTGCAGCAAAATCTCGGCCTTACCTTCGTCGTCGTCACCCACGACCAGGAAGAGGCGATGACCATGGCCGACCGCATCGCCATCATCGACAAGGGCGAGGTGATGCAGGTGGCGACGCCGGCGGAAGTCTATGAGGCGCCGAGCTCACGCTTCGTTGCCCACTTCGTCGGCAATGTGAACATGTTCGAAGGCAAGGTCGCCGAGCGTGCGGCAAACACCACGCGCATTACCGGCGCGACAGGGGCCCAGATCGTCGTCGAAAACAGCACCGATACAAAGGCCGGTTCCGACATCGTCTTCGCCATCAGGCCGGAGAAGATCAAGGTGTCGTCGACGAAACCGGCCGACGCCGTCAATGCGCTTGAGGGCGAGGTCTACGACGTTGCCTATCTCGGCGACATGACCGTCTACCACATCCGGCTGGATGACGGCCAGATCATCAGGGCAAGCGCGCTCAACGCGGCGCGAGTCACCGAGGACCCGCTGACCTGGAACGACCGCGCCTGGGTCTCCTTCCGGCCGGATGCCGGCGTCGTGCTGACGCGGTAGGGGGCGGGCATGTCCAACATCGCCATCACCGGCACCGGCCCATCGACAGCGGCCAAACCGTTTCTGACACGGCTCGGCGCCGGCTTCGTCAGCCGGCTCGTCATCATCGTGCCCTATCTCTGGCTGCTGTTCTTCTTCCTCATCCCGTTCATCATCGTTTTCAAGATCTCGCTGTCGCAGACGGCGATCGCCATGCCTCCCTACACGCCCGTGCTCGATTTCAGGGACGGCATGTCCGGTTTCTTCGCCGGCTTCCGCGAACTCAACTTCGACAATTATACCTTGCTGGCGCAAGACGCGCTTTACTTCAAAGCCTATGTGACCAGCGTCATCATCGCCGCGATATCGACGGTCCTTACGCTGCTCGTCGGCTACCCGATCGCCTATGGCATGGCGCGTGCGCCGGCAACGATCCGCCCGACCTTGATGATGCTGGTGATCCTGCCGTTTTGGACGTCGTTCCTGATCCGCGTCTACGCCTGGATTGGCATCCTCAAACCTGAAGGCCTGCTCAACCAGCTGCTGCTCGCCACCGGCATCATCGACGAACGCTTGATCATTCTCAACACCTACTATGCGATCTTCATCGGCATCGTCTATTCCTACCTGCCATTCATGGTGCTGCCGCTCTATTCCTCGCTGGAAAAAATGGATTATTCGCTGATCGAGGCGGCCAAGGATCTCGGCTGCCCGCCGACATCAGCCTTCTGGAAAATCACCTTCCCGCTGTCGCTGCCCGGTGTCATTGCCGGCTGCCTGTTGGTGTTCATTCCCGCGGTCGGCGAGTTCGTCATTCCCGACCTGCTCGGCGGATCGCAGACGCTGATGATCGGCAAGACGCTCTGGAACGAATTCAACAGCAACCGCGACTGGCCGGTATCGTCGTCGGTGGCGGTGATCCTGCTATTGCTGCTGATCGTGCCGATCATGCTATTCCAGCGAGCCCAGGCGCGCGCCCAGGAGCAAGACAAATGAACACCAGCTGGAGCCGCTTCAACGTCACCTCGGTCGTGCTGGGCTTTGCCTTCCTCTATCTGCCCATCGTGCTGCTCGTCATCTTCTCCTTCAACGAGTCGAAGCTGGTCACCGTCTGGGGCGGCTTCTCGACCAAATGGTATGCCTCGCTGTTCCACAATCAGGGGCTGATGGACGCCACCTGGGTGACCGCGCGTGTGGCTCTCATCTCCGCCACTGTGGCAACCGTGCTCGGCACGCTGGCGGCACTGACCTTGACCCGCTACACCCGCTTCCGCGGCCGCATCCTGTTTTCCGGCATGGTGTTTGCGCCGCTGGTCATGCCGGAAGTCATCACCGGCCTGTCGCTGTTGCTGCTGTTCGTTGCCGTCGGTCTCGACCGTGGCTTCCTGACCGTGACGCTTGCTCACATCACCTTGACCATGTGCTTCGTGGCTGTCGTCGTGCAGTCGCGCCTGGTGTCGTTCGATCGTTCGCTGGAAGAAGCTGCCTTGGACCTCGGCGCAACGCCGGTAAAGACCTTCTTTCAGATCACGCTGCCGGTCATCATGCCGGCCATCGTCTCCGGCTGGATGCTGGCCTTCACCCTGTCGCTTGACGACCTGGTCATCGCCTCCTTCACCTCCGGGCCTGGCGCCACCACGCTGCCGATGAAGATCTACAGCCAGGTGCGTCTCGGCGTGACGCCGGAAATCAACGCCGCCTGCACCATCCTGATCGCCGTCGTGGCGGTAGGCGTCATCATCGCTTCGGTCGCCAACAAGCGGCGTGAGGTGCAGCGCCAGCTCGACGAACAGGCCGCGCAGCGCGGTTGATTGCGTCAAACGAGGGATAGGGCGGTCCCGGTAAGGGTCCGGCTATTCGCCTGAGACGCCGCGGCTGATCGGCGAGATGAACGGCGTGCTCCAGGTGCCGCCGACGAAGAATGACGACTGGTTGGATCCCTGCTGGCCATTGACCGGTGCCGCTGCCGGGTCGGCCTGGGTGACACCGCCCGACAGCGCCAGCCCGCGTCCGCCGTAAGAGGCGATGCCGGACAGCCAGACCTTGTATTTCGCCGAATTGGCCTCGGCCTTGTCCAGCCTTGCCACACCCTTCGAGATGGTGGCCTTGAGCTCGGCGCCGTCCATCGGCAGTGTCCCGTCCGAGACGTCGTCGAGCGCGAAGAAGCCGCCCTGTTCCGTGTGCTTCAGAAATGCCGGCAAATTGAGCCCGCTCAGCGCGCCAGGCCCGAACGTCGCAGAGACCGAGCCGTCCGCGTTCTCGAAGATCGAGTCCCAGGATTTGCCCGGCCCTTTGAGAATGACCGAGACAGTGCCGGTGCTGGCCGGCACCAGCCGCGTCATTCCGGCCGCGGTGCCGAAAGCGGCGCCGTCAATGTCGGAGGCGAGCAGCCGGATCTCGACCTGCGAGCCCTCCGGTTTGCGGTCGAAACGCAGGCTGCTTTGCACGTTGCCGCCAAAGGCCGACGCATCGGAGATATCGAAGACGGCAAGCCCGTTCTTCACCTGCGCCGTGGCGGCGACGTCGGCAAGCTGGATTGCGCCGGCCGAGGCATGTGCCGCTGACAGCCTCAGATCGAGATTGATCCGGTCGGCGAAGCTGGTGTCGATTTCGCCGGGACCGGTCTCGCCGGTCGGCGCCAGCGGCGTGAAGGCCGAAAACAGCGACCTGAGGTCGAGCGTATCGAAGGCGAGTGTGCCTGATATCACCGGCAAGGCGTCGCCGAACGAAAAATCCAGCGCCCCCATTCCCGGGTTGTTGTCGAGCGTCACCGCGGTGTTTTCGAATTTGACGCGGCCGGCGGTCGCCGTGATCTTGCTCGAAATCGAGACCGAACCGATCGCCGTACCAGGAGCAATGCCGGCCTGCGACCATTCCAGCACGCGCCGCAGCGAGGGCGCGGCGAATTTCGCCTGGCCATCGAAATAGGCGTTTTGCGACATGCTGGCCGTGCCGTCGAACGAGAAGCTGGCCGGCGCTGCCTTGAACGAAAACGTGACCGGTGCGGCGCCGCCGGCAAACAGCACCAGCGGCTTGGGCGAGGCGGCATCGACGGTGACGCTCTCGCCGCGCCAGATTCCGGTCGCCGACAAGGTCGCGTTGCTGTTCATCGCTGCCCAGCTCGCCTGGCCGGACAGGCTGGTCAGCAATTCGACGTCCTTGCCGCCGACGGAGGCGACCATACGGCCGTCCCTGAATTCCACGGTGCCGAACGGATCGGCGGGCAGCTTGCTCAGATCCGGCTTCGTCGGATCGGCGTTGACCACGCTGCGCGCCGTGTCGATGGAGCGGGTGATGCGTCCGCCCGTTGGTATGGCGGGCAGGAATATGCCGTTTGCGGCGCGCTGGACCCGGATCGTCGGCCGCACCAGCCGCGCCGTCGAAAACACCACATCGCCCTGCAGCGCCGCCATGGCCGAAAGGTCGACCTCGACCCGTTCGGCCTCGATCACCGGCGGCGCGTCGGTCTCGGTCCACTGCGACAGCGTGACGTCGCTCAATATGGCGCGGAACTTCGGCCACACCTCGATGCGCGGCGAACCGGCGATGGTGACCCTGAATCCGCTCCACGCGCTCATCTCCCAGGCGATGCGATCGCGCACGATCCGGGTCGAGGCAATCAGCGGCAGAGCGGCGACGACCAGCGCGATGACGAGCACGGCAACGCCGATCGCCCATATTCCGCGCCGGATCAAAGGTGATGGCATATTGCCCCGGTTGCTTTCATTCCGATAAAAATCGCCTGACGGGTGTAACCGTCAGTTGTCACCACGCCTTCCAGTCGTCACTACGACTTAGGGCTGAGGCATTTCAAGTCTTTATGGCCCGGCGATGGCAATTGCGAACATATGGCCGAGTTTTAGCGGAACAAAATCTTGCTCTGCCGCACGGTGGTAGGCATAAGCGATGCAGCTTCAGCCTGCTACGAGGCGCGGCGTTTTTGGGACAGCGGCGCCTGTAAAGCTGAGGCTAGTGCATGTCGCCCGGAAGAGTGCAGCGGTTCCGGGACAACGACGTGCATCAAAACAAAAGCAAATCTATCTTGCGACGCGACGGGCTTCAAGGAGGATCGATCATGGCTGCCGAAGCACCGCTCTGGACCCCGACGCAAGACCAGATCGACGCAGCACCACTGACCGCGTTCATGAAGGCAGCAGCGGCCAAAAGCGGCACATCCTTCGCCTCCTACGCCGACCTGCACCGCTGGTCGGTCGAGGATCGCGAAGGCTTCTGGAGCCTGCTGTGGGACTTTTGCGGCATTGTCGGCGACAAAGGGACCGATGGGCCGGTGCTCGTCGATGGCGACAAGATGCCCGGCGCATCGTTCTTTCCCGAAGCGACGCTGAACTTCGCCGAGAACCTGCTGAAGAAGACCGGTTCCGGTGACGCGATCGTCTTTCGCGGCGAGGACAAGATCGAGCGGCGGCTGTCGTGGAGCGAACTGCACCAGCTGACCTCGCGCTTTCAGCAGCTTTTCCTGTCGCTCAAGGTGAAAAAGGGCGACCGCATCGCGGCGATGATGCCCAACATGCCGGAAACCGTCGCCGCCATGCTGGCGGCCGCCTCCATCGGCGCGGTCTGGTCGTCCTGTTCCCCCGATTTCGGCGAGCAGGGCGTGCTCGACCGTTTCGGCCAGATCGAGCCGGTCATATTCATTGCGCCGGATGGCTATTGGTACAATGGCAAGGCAATCGAGGTCGCCGACAAGATCGCTGCCGTTGCAGCGAAGCTCGAAACAGTAGCCAAGGTCCTGATCGTCGACTATCTCGGTACGTCGCGCGATATCGCAGCGATCATCGACAAGGCCGTGGCGCTCGAAGGGGCGCTGTTACCCTTTACCGCCAAAGCGGTCACGTTCGAGCGGCTGCCGTTCGCGCATCCGCTCTACATCCTGTTCTCGTCAGGTACCACCGGCATTCCCAAATGCATCGTCCATTCGGCCGGCGGCACGCTGGTCCAGCACGTCAAGGAACACCGGCTGCATGCCGGACTCATCGAAGGCGACCGCTTCTTCTACTTCACCACCTGCGGCTGGATGATGTGGAACTGGCTGGTGTCGGGCCTGGCCTCGGGCGCCACGCTGCTGCTCTATGACGGCTCGCCCTTCCACCCCGACGGCAATGTGCTGTTCAGCTTCGCAGATGCCGAGAAGATGACCTTTTTCGGCACCTCGGCCAAATTCATCGATTCCGTACGCAAGGCCGGGCTCAAGCCGATCCGCAGCCATGATCTGTCGAGTGTGCGGGCTATTTCCTCCACCGGCTCACCGTTGTCGCCGGAGGATTTCCGCTTCGTCTATGACGGCATCAAGAAGGACGTACATCTCGCCTCGGTTTCCGGCGGCACCGACATCGTCTCCTGTTTCGTGCTCGGCGTACCGACGCAACCGGTCTGGACCGGCGAGATCCAGGGTCCCGGCCTCGGCCTTGCCGTCGATGTATGGGACGATGACGGCAAGCCGATCCGCGAGCAAAAGGGTGAGCTGGTCTGCACAAAAGCGTTCCCGTCGATGCCGATCGGCTTCTGGAACGATCCTGAGGGCAAGAGATACCAGGCCGCCTATTTCGAGCGCTTCGACAATGTTTGGTGCCACGGCGACTTCGCCGAATGGACCGCGCATGGCGGCATGATCATCCACGGCCGTTCTGACGCGACGCTCAATCCGGGCGGTGTGCGCATCGGCACGGCGGAGATCTACAATCAGGTCGAACAGATGCCGGAGATCCTTGAGGCGCTGTGCATCGGTCAGGATTTCGACAATGACGTCCGCGTCGTGCTGTTCGTGCGGCTGGCCGCCGGCGTGACGCTGGACGAGGATCTGGAAAAGCGCATTCGTTCCAAGATCCGCAGCGGCGCCAGCCCGCGCCACGTGCCGGCAAGGATCGTCGCCGTCAGCGACATTCCGCGCACCAAATCGGGCAAGATCACCGAGCTTGCAGTGCGCGACGTGGTGCATGGCCGCGCCATCAAGAACAAGGAAGCGTTGGCCAATCCAGAGGCGCTGGAGCTGTTCAGGAACCTGCCGCAGCTGGCTGAGTGACGCGGCCGGGATGGTTAACCAGATATGTCGGTCGAATTTACCTAGATTTCATGAGTGGTACACATTCGTAAATTTTTTGGACGGCCGGTAAGGAGTTGTTAAGGCCCGGCGTCGATAGTCGCACGTAACTTGAGGGAGAAATCCCGTTCCTCGTCCCCTGAGGATCAGATTCGCTCAAGCCCCGTTGTGACAGCAAATCCCATTTAAGGCGTCCTGTTGGACGCCTTTTCTTTGTCCGGGATTCTCGCCCGGAAATCGCCGGCCTATTCGGCCAGCACCCGCGTCGACGGGAAGGCGACCTCGACCAGCGTCCCTTCGCCCGGCGTCGAGGTGATGGTGAAGCGGGCGCGGTTGGCTTCCACCATCGCCTTGGTCAGCGGCAGGCCGAGACCGGTGCCGTCGCCACGCCCGCGCTTCAGCGCATTGATCTGCTTGAACGGCTTCAGCGCCTGCTCGATCTCGGCATGGCTCATGCCAATGCCGGTATCGCGCACCCGCATGACAACGTCGCCGGAGGTTTCATAGGCGGTCGACACGATCACCTGTCCGCCGGCTTGCGTATAGCGAATGGCATTGGACAGGATGTTGAGCGCGATCTGGCGCACGCTTCTGAGGTCGGCGACGACTTCCGGCAGTCGCGAGGCGAAGCTGGAGCGGATGATGACACGCTCGCGGTTGGCCTGCGGCTGCATCATCGCCACCGTCTCGGCCAGCGTATCGTTGAGCGACACCGCCTCGTAGTCCATTTCCTGCTGGCCGGCCTCGATCTTCGAAATGTCGAGGAGGTCATTGACGAGATCGAGCACATGGTTGCCCGAGCGGTTGATGTCTCTGAGATAGTCGCGGTAGCGGTCATTGGCTACCGGGCCGAACTTCTCGTCCACCATCAGCTCGGAAAAGCCGATAATGGCGTTGAGCGGCGTGCGGATCTCGTGGCTGATGCGGGCGAGGAAATCGGTCTTCTGCGAGGAGGCGCGCTCGGCCACCGCGCGCGCCTGGGTCAGATCCTCTTCGGCCCGCTTCCACTGCGTGATGTCGCGCACCACGGCGCAGAAGCCGCTGTCATTGGGCAGCCTGCCGATGGTCATGAACAGCGGGATGAAGCGCCCTTGCGCCTCGCGCCCGATCACCTCGCGGCCATCGTTCATCACACTCGCCACGCCGGGCTCGGACAGGCCGTTCAGATAGTCGCGCGCCGCGCGCTGGCTTTCGATGGCAAACAGCGAGGCGAACGGTTTACCGGTGACGTCGTCGCTGTCGAAGCCGAACAGCGCCTCGGCCGGCCGGCTGATCGAGCGGATGTCGCCGTCGCGGCCGATCAACACCACACCATCGGTCGCGGTGTCGATGATGGTGCGCATCTCGGCAATGCGCGCTTTGAGTTCGGAGACATCGGGCTGCGTCTGCTCCTCGGCTGCGAGATGCGCAACCATCGGCGGCTCGTTATCGCCGGTACGTCGCACCACCAGCATCAGCGCCTTGCCGGCGCGCCACGGCACCGAACGCAAAATGGCTTCGATCGGAAATTCCTGGCCCTCGCGCGTCTTCAGTTTGAGTGTGTGGTCGCTTTCGCCGGCCATTTCTGAATAGGGATCGGCAAACAGCGCGTCGAGCCCGCCGGCGTCGCTCAGGTCCTCAAGCGTGTCATAGCCGGTCAGGCCGAGGAATTCCTCATTGGCGTAATGAAGCTCGTCGCCCGAATGGATGAGCAGCGGCACCGGCAGCTTGCCGAGGATCGACGTGTCAGGGGCCTTGTGTTCATCTCCGGCCGAGAATGCCGAAGGCATGAACCCCTCAAGCTTGAGCGGCGGCACTTTCAGGCGCTGTGGTTCTGCCGGCACTGTGTCCGCATCGCCGGCCTTGTCCCCGTCTTCCACGGCGGAATCGGTCGCCTCGTCGGACGGCGCCCAATCCTCATTGTCCTCGGCATCGCGGAAGTCGGCCGACGTCATGCTGTCGTCTTCACCGGCATTGGCCGGCGTCTCGGCAACAACCGGCTGTGGCTCTGCGGCCTCGACGATCTCTTGGGCTTGCGTATCATCCGGTTCGGAAGCCGGCGCAAGTTCGTCGTTGGACGACGTTGCTTCCGTACTGTCTTCGGTGACGGAGCCTGGTTCGGGATCGGCATAGTCGAGCAGGGAGCGCGACACTGTCGGCGCCTTCGCCTCGCCTGCTTCGCTGTCCGCAAGGCCGTCGTCCGGCTGCTCGCCGTCAAGCCGCGTCAGGTCCTTTTCGTCCTCGGCATCGCTTTCCGGCGGTTCGGCCTCAGCCGTTTCGCTTTCGGGTGCGGCTGCCGATGGTTCAGCCACGGCAGCCGGGCCGGCTTCGTCCGGACTCGAGACCTCGGCGGGTTGTCGGGCTGGCGCGGCTGTTTCAGGCTGGTCCGCCTCGACATGATCCGGCTTGGGCTCATCTGCCTTGGCCTGGTCTGGCGTTACCTGATCCGGATTGGCCGGTTCGGCCTGCTTGGCAGTCTCCGGCTGCTCCGGCGGGGGATTGTCCTTCTTCAGCCGCTCGCCGATTTCGCGGAAAGCGCTGCGCTCCAGCGTCGACAGGCCCCTCTCGCTTGTCGGCTGCTTGTCGTTGGCGGGCTGCCGATGCTCGGCCAGCCGGATGACCTTGTCGGCAAAACGACGTTCCTGCTTCGGCACGATGGTCAGTGCCGGCACTTCGCCCTCGAACGGATCGGCCGCCTTGGGAGCTTCCGCCACGGGCTGTTCCGGGGCCGGCTCGGCTGCTGCCGCTGGCGCGCCATTGGGGACCAGCGCCATGCCGATTGCTTCCGGATCGACCACCGCATCGCCGGCGCGGGCGACGCCGAAACCACGAAAACCTTCGAAGGCGCGGCTGCGGCCATAGACAGGCAGTGCTGCCAGATCGACCGGTATCTTCAGGTCGGAGCCGGCAACCGGCCACAGTACCGAGCGGCCCGACCAGGTGTCGCGCCGTTCAAGCAGGCCCGCGATCTCGCCCGAGGCGTCGAGGCCGAAAGTTGTCGCGACGTCCTTGAAGCGGCGGCCGATCACGTCGGCGGCGGCTTTGCCGACAATGTCGCCGAATTCCGGCGACAGCGCGCTGAACTTGCCGTCGGCGTCGGTGCGCCAGACGAAGCGCAGCGGCGGCGCCGAGCGGTCGACCTCACGTTTGGCGGGAGGCGCAGCCGGTGGGGCTGCGTCAGACGGCAGGGCGGGCGCAGCGGCACTGCTGTCCAACTGCGCACTCTCGGCCGGGGAAACAGAGTCCGGCTCGGCCTGCGCCGGGCTGTCCGGCTCGCCCGCCTGCGGCTCTTCGCCGGCATGGAAGTACCAATGATCATGTTGCGCCGGCGCGCTGTCATTCGCCGCCTGCTCGCGGCCGGTCGTCTGCTCGCGATGGTCCGCCTTTGTATCGGTTGACGCCGAAGCATCATGCTCGGTGGCAGCCGGACCTGTCTCCCCGACATCAGGCGCGGCCGCGAGTGGGGCGCCCTGATTCCCGCTTGCGGTGGGGTGGTCAGCCACCGCATCCACCGTTACCGCGTTCTCCGCGGCGGCTTGCGCCGGGCCATCGTCGACCTGCGCTGCAGCAGGTTCGGCATCCAGCTCGCCGACAGGATTTTCCTCACCGAGCTGATCCTCGTCGATGACCACCAGCAGATGCCTGGACTCGGTCAGGCGCGCGAAGCCGGCCGGATAGGACGTGGCGCCGCCGGGGACCAGCCGCTTGACGATGCGGTCGTCCTGGCTCGCCACGTCGGCGACAAGCGCGGCCAGCGTCTCAGGCCGGATGGCGAGCGCGCCAAAGCCATCCGAAGCCGCCTCGACAGTGCCGGCGGCGTCGACAAAGGCGATGAAATGGCCGTCTTCGGTAAAGCCGCTGATGGCGCGGGTCCCAATGTCGGCAGCACTGCGCGAGCCGGCCTGCGCTGCCGGCACCACCAGCATGATGGCGCTTTCGCCGTCCGGCATAGTCACCGCACTGGCCAGGAAGCCGACGGCGCGGCTGGTGATGCCGGTCGCCAGCCGTACCGTAATGGCGCGGTCGCTGCCGATCTGCGGGAAGCCCGCGGTCGCCATGATCTGGCGCCTGGCGATCAGCGGCAGCTGAGCCGAGGCGCCGATGATGGCCTCGATATCGGGATAGCCGAACACCGCAGCGCCCGGGCCGTTGGCCCAGATCACCTGTTCGAGGTCGGCCGACAGAATCGCGATCGCGTCGCCGGCGGCGAAGCGCTGGCGAACCGCATCAAGCACGGCGACATCGAGGAAAGAGTAGTTCTCGGAAGGCATGCGCTTGGCGGACCCTTTCGGTGAAACCTCTTGGCGAACCCCTCTTGGCGAACCTACAAGGCGGGCAATTTGCAGTTAACGCTTTGTTAATAAAAGCCCGCGCGGCGAAGGTCCACAAGCCATGGCGGGAAGCAGGTGGAATCTCTGGCCACTTGGTTAACAGCTCTCGGAATGTCCCTGGATAACCTCTTGGGTGACGCATGGGAAGAAATTTATGGTGCACTGCAACAAAGATATTGCATCGCACAAAAAAACCGCTATATTGCCATCATACATGAACGAGACGGCTTTTTGTCAAAGCCGCTACCCCGAAAGGATGGAAAATGACCAAGGCCAAGACCGCTGAGACCATCGAAAACGTCGAATTCCCGAGCTTCGACGCTTCCAAGGCAACCGACCAGATCCGCGCTTTCGCCGAAAAGGGGGTCGAGCAGTCGAAGGAAGCCTACTCCAAGCTGAAGACCGGCGCCGAAGAGACCCAGAAAGTCCTGGAATCGACCTTCGAGACTGCCAAGACCGTTTCCAGCGACCTGTCGCTCAAGACCATCGCCGCTCTGCGCGCCAATGCCGAAGCCGGCTTCTCGCATCTCGAGGCCCTCATCGGCGCCAAGTCGCTGTCGGAAGTGGTCGAACTGCAGACCGCCTTCCTGCGCAAGCGCGTCGAGACCACCGTCGAGCAGGCCAAGGACTTCCAGGCTGTTGCTTCGAAGGCTGCCGAAGACGTCTCCAAGCCGGTCAAGACCGCTTTCGAGAAGGCCCTGAAGGACATCAAGGCCGCCTAATAATTGCGCACAACTCTGCGATGCATCAAAACGTCGCATTTCGTCAGACAAATAGGTGTGCGATAGAGTTGTCCAAATGAATACCCGGCGAGTGGAACCTCCTCCCTCTGCTCTCCGGGGTGACCAGCCAGCACCTCCTCCCGCTGGCTCGTAACAGGAAAAGGCCGGCACCTCCTCCCGCCGGCCTTTTTCTTTTGCCGAAGAAAACCGGCGCCTGTTGGCAGAACCGGCTTTGCCTTATCAAAGGCCTTGAATTAGTCTCTGATAGACCGTATTGGACGCATCGCCGAACGACAGAGCGGATCTCGGAGAATGAATTTTCACCACGATCTGGCTCAGGCGAACGTGCCGTTGTAGCTCAGATGGTTAGAGCGCCGGATTGTGGATCCGGAGGTCGCTGGTTCGATCCCAGCCAACGGTACCATCGACCCTCCGAATAAGTATTTGAATTCATTGGCAAATTTCGGCGAAAGGGTTCGCCTAGGTTGCGCTTTCGCGCCGTTTGTGATACATAATGTGATACGTATCGTGACACAAACGCCGTGTTGAACACGCGGGCAGAGGACGCGAAGAGCATGATCCCGACCGCCTCCTGCAACTCAGGGGCGATCACTTCCATTACCGACGCCGGGTGCCACAAGAGGTCAGGCACCTCGACGAACGGGGTGAGTTCGTGCGCCGTGCCCTCGATACCACTGAGCGAATAAAGGCGCGCACAGCCAGAGATCTTCACGAGGCAGCCGACAATGCATTGTGGGCGTCACTAATGCTGGGCGAAAATCCACAGGCGGCGCGCGCCCGATACCGCCAAGCGATCAAGCGCGCCGAATCGTTGGGGTTCGTTTATCGGCCGCTTGCCGAGATTCTGGTCGCCGAGCCGCTCGACACGATCCTGCAGAGTAGAGAGCACGATCGGAGCACCCGCCACATCACCATCGGTGGACGCAGTCGGCGGCACCGTTGCCCGTCCTGACGACAAGATATCAGAGGCTCTGGAGCTTTATTTCGACGAGATCACCCGCGACGAAATCCGCACCAAAAGCCCCGATCAGAAGAAGCGCTGGAAGGCAAAACGCGAGATGAGCGTCGATGTGTTTATCGGCCTGGTCGGCGACAAGGCGATGGGTGAGATCACGCGCGACGACGCACGAGTGGTGCATAACTACTGGCTGAATCGTATCGCGCCCCAGACAGGGAGGGCAGACCGTTCGGCGTCTACTGGCAACCGAAACATGGGGAACCTGCGAACCCTCTACGCCGACTACTACCGGCATCTCGGTTTCCCCGAACAGAAAAACCCCTTCGCCGATCTCTCATTTAGCGACAAGTCAAAGCGCAGCCGGCCGCCATTCCCGACCGACTGGATCCGGGACAAGATTTTTGCGCCGGGCGCGCTCACAACGCTCAACGAGGAGGCGCGGGGTATCGTCCTTGCGTTTGCGGAGACAGGCGCGAGACCGAGCGAGCTTGCGAATTTACATGCCGGCGTCATCAATCTTGACCACGATGTCCCGCACATCTCGGTCGAACCGCGCGACGACCCTGACGATCCGCGAGAAATCAAGACCGCCTCGTCAGTGCGCAAGATACCACTGGTCGGCGTGGCGCTTGAGGTGTTCAAGAAATATTCAAAGGGCTTCCCACGGTACAAGGACCGCGAGGCATCGTTGTCAGCCCTGCTTAACAAGCACTTCAAGAGCCACGGATTGTTTCCCACCGAGGATCATACGGTCTATTCGCTGCGCCATTCGTTCGAAGACCGTATGAAGAACGGCAGGCTGGACGAGGAACTTCGGCGTATGCTTATGGGCCACACGATCGACCGGCCAAAATATGGCGAGGGTGGCGACATGAAGATGTGGCAGGAAGAGCTTATGAAGATCGTGCTTCCCTTTGACCCCTCGATCGTGTGACGCGCTCGCGCACAGCCGCCATACGCTTTTCCCTCGCCTTGTGGTCTCGCAGAGCACGTTCCAGATGTTCATATAACGGCAGCCAGGCCTCGCCTTGGTCCCCTCGCGCCACCATGATCTCCGCGACGCGATCGAGCGCTCGCTCGATGCGCTCGGCGGTCACCGGACGTGACGTCAACGAACACCGCTTCACGACTTCTGAATCCTACAAGTCGATACCTCAGCATGCGTTGGCCGTAATCGGGCCTTCAGTGCAGAAGGGGTGCATTCGGCTTTAGCGGAAAATGGCGGTCCCGGCGTGCAAAATAGGCGGTGTTGTCAGCCTTTTCGGACCGGCCGTTGGGCGTTGGTAGCGGGAGACCGCTACTTCGTTAGACCACTATCGAGGAGACGTGCTTTTGCTATCGTCGTCATGCGGCGTGGCGGCAATGATGGACTGGGAAAATATGTGGCAGGCGGCTTTCGAGCCGGAACAGAATGCCGCCGATGGCCAGCGTACAAAACGGCTGCCGGCTATGGCTTGTCTACCGACGGTATAGCTGCCCTAAAAATTCGCGGTATGAACATAGGGACGCGCCGAGCATATTCATCATACTCGGGAAAGGTTTGCCGCAAGATGGCTTCCTCATTCCTCGCGCGTCGATACTGCAAAAGAAACTGAAACGCACCGACGATCACCATCAATACCGAAAGATGTGAGAGGATCATCCCGAGGACGAATACTGCTTCACAGACGTACAGCGGATGCCGGACAAGCGAATATGGGCCTGAGGCGACAAGTTGCCGAGCCGTGGCCATGATGGAAAAGGAACGGCCAAGCCAATATAGGCAAAAAATCGAAGTGACGGTGCCGATGAATATTGAGCAAAGAGCCGCTATTTGCGCAGCTTCGCTTTCCAGTGCCGGGGTCAGAAACATCGCCACCAACATAAGGAAAGATCCGACTAACGCGGTAATCCTTGGCTCAATTCCTCGGGCCGTTCCCTTAGCCGGAAGACGGCTGACTGTCATAACGACCTGCAATAGCAACAACACAGTCGCGGCCGCCTGAGTGATGACCGCCAGCGAACTCGCCGAAGTGTCCTGATTGAAATGGCCGAAAATTGAAATCACGCCAAACGTCGCCAAGACCGTCAGAACAAGGACGATCGCAATTCGGCCAAGGAAATCCTCAGTTAGCATTGTAGTTCCCCGCTTCGGGGAGCATTGAAGCACTGCATTCGCGCCTCGGCAAGAAAATGGTTTCCGAAGAGTTAACTTCTACTCCACCTGTTCGGAAACGATCGTCTTGTCTGATAGGTCAGCAAGTGGTTCACTCCTCCCATAACTGCCACTTTTGGATAGGCCAATGGACCTCTTTGGTCTGAAATCTCTGCTCATTTGTGCCCTGATCTTCGTCCCGCTGGAGCGAATCCTGACCCTGCGGCCGCCTCAAAAGATTCTTCGCAAGGGTCTCGCTATTGATGCCATCTACGCAATCTTGAATGGCACGCTTGTAAGAGCTTGCATTTTCTCGATGGCAGCGATTGTCATGAGCGTGGCCGCATTGCTGGTGCCCGAGCGCGTATCGGATACCATCGGCGGCCAGCCCACATGGCTCCAGGTAATCGAAATCATCATATTAGCCGATCTCGGGGTGTACGCCGCACACCGCGCGTTTCATGCGGTTCCGGCGCTGTGGCGATTTCACTCGATTCATCACGGTATAGAAGAGTTGGACTGGGTGGCCTCGTTCAGAGCGCACCCGGTCGATCAGATCATCACCAAGGCGGTCTCCCTCATGCCAGTGTTCTTTCTTGGCTTTTCGACAGAGGCGATCGCCATCTATTTCCTTGTTTATACCGGGCACGCGCTACTGCTGCACGCCAACGTCAGGATCAATTTTGGGCCCTTGAAATGGCTGATCGCGAGCCCGCAATTCCATCATTGGCACCACGCCGATCATCGCGATGCCTATGACAAGAACTTTGCCAGTCAACTATCGATCATCGATCTGCTGTTCGGTACTTTTCACGTTCCAGGCTCGGCAATGCCCGAGAAATACGGAGTCGATGAGCCTATCCCGGCAAGCTACCTCGGCCAGTTCGGATATCCGTTTATGCCCAAACCCAAAGAACGGGGGAATGTCGAGATCGGCGCGGTCAAGCAGACGCCTGATGTTTAGCCCTGATCTCGGTTTGTGAAACCCCTCCGCACCTCGGAGCCCACCCACTCACCTTCGCATGTCGTTGTCGTTTTGGACCTAAACGGCCCGCGACCATCAGATCGATAGCCCGCCAGAAACCATCAAGCTGGCGTAGATCTGAAACGCCAGCGTGCAGATCGCCGCGATCGATATCGGCACGCCGAACGGAACAACCCCCTTGCGATCCAGATGCTGAACATAAAGGCGGAAGGCGCCTTCCGGCAGCATGAAGGGATTTTTCACGATCAGCGCCGTGGTAAGAGCAAAAACCAGCAGCAGCAGGGAAAACACCGCCAGACTGCTTCCGCCGGTCAGGAATGGCATTACTGCCATCAGCTTGACATCGCCGGCACCGACCTTGCGCAGAGCCCAGAACGGGAAGAGCGCAAGAAACAGCACGATGCCTGCAATCGCGCTCAGGCCCATGTCCCACCATGATCCGACCAGAATTGATACAGCCTGCAGTGATCCCAACCCGAGGCACAGCAGCAGAAGCACATCACGGTTGGATATTTTTTGGGTGGTGAAGTCGAGCCAGGCTATCCTTGCGAGCAAAGGGACAGCAAATACCTTCAGCAGCAGCGATGCGGCAAGCAGCATGACTACTGACGCTCGACGTTCTGCACACTGGATGACAGAAGCTTCAGATTGTTGACCACGGTCGGATCGTTGGGCGCCAGTTCGTAGGCCTTGAGGAAGTTCGCGCGTGCATCCTGCAGCCTGCCGCGCAGCAGGTAAGAGTAGCCGACATTGTTGTAATATTCGGGCGACGCGCCAACCAGCTTGAAGGCCCGGGCGTAAGCCCGATCTGCGAGATCGAAGCGGTGGATGCGGTCGCTGCAGGCGGCCAGGCCCATCCAGGCGCCACCATCATTGGGAGCCAGTTGCGTCGCCTTGTAGAACAGCGCGCCGGCATTGCCATAGTTTTCCGCACGGAACTGGTTCGTGGCTTCGGCCACCGCTTGGTCGGAGGCATAGTATTCGACATCGCCGACCGTCTTCAGACCATCAAAAGCATCGCCAAAGGCCGTCACGTCGCCTTTCGATGGTTCGTTGGTGCGAACGATCCCATCGGTGTTGTCAGCCCCGGTCTGGCAGCCGGCAAGCAGCACGGCCAGCAAACTGGCAGCGGCTGCGAGGCGCATTGGCCTTCTCATCTTGTCTCCCCAAAGTCCCCGGACCTATTTTAGAACCAAAGCATATGACTGTTCAGAAGAAAATGCCTTTCATGCGGATTATCACGGGCAGCATGACCACCATCATCACGACTGGAAAGATGCAAAGCCCCAATGGGATCATCATCTTGACCGGAAGAGTGTTGGCACGCTCTTCGGCACGAAAGATTCTTTGTCCCCGCATTTCGTCGCTATACACGCGCAGGGCGTCCGTCAGACTCGTCCCAAGTTCCTCTGATTGCCGGAACAGCACGGCCAAAGCGCGCGCCTCCTCGAGCCCGATTCGATCGGCGAGTTCGCGCAAAGCTTCCCGCAGCGGCTTGCCGGCGCGCAATTGCAGATTCATGATCGAAAGCTGGATGCCTAGCCATTTATGTGTGCCGGCCAGTTCGGCGCCAACACGCTCGACCGCCGCCTCCAGGCTCATGCCGGCGTCGGCACAGGTGATCATCATGTCCATGAAATCGGGAAAGCCACGCCGATAGATCTGCTTTTGCCCGTTTTCGAAGCGATCGAGCGCTATGCTTGGAATGACAATGCATGCCAAGCCAAGCAAGGCTGAGCCTCCAAAGACGAAAAGACCGGGCAATTGTGGTGGCAAGATGCGCGAGAGGAGTCCGTAGGTCACAGCAAAGCCGACACAGACCGCCGCCAGACGCGATACTGTGTAGATCAGCGGCGCGCTTGGCTGATAGAAGCCTGCGCGAAAGAGTTTCGCGTCCAGGGCACTGGGTTCGTCGCGTTCCTTCTCGATTGATCGAAAATATGCTTGGACAGGTTGCTGCGCAGAGATTCTTGCCAACTCCTCCTGCCCAACAAGCGAGCGGCGGTTCGGAGTGCCCTCTGCCATCAAGGTTTGCGCAACCAGCTTCCGCGTCTGCAGCGCCGGCAGGAATATGAGTGCAGCCAACAGAAAAATGGCCACCGCTGCCAGGAAAACGGCAATGGAGATCAGGAGGCTCACATCGTGAGTATTCGAAAAGAGATTTATGGTTCGCTCCCAGTCAGAAATCGAAATTGACCATGCGATACATGATGAAGTCGCCAAGCAGAGCCCATACCCCGAAGACCGTAAACACAGGCATGACCAGTGGGTCGTTCCATATATCGCCATAGTAGCTTGGAGTGATGGTCATGAGGATAACCAGCATGAACAGCGGAAACAGGGAAATGATCCATCCGGACATTCGACCCTCGGCGGAAAGTGCCTTTATCTTCAGCCTGAGCTTTTGCCTTTCACGCAGCACCGCTGAAAGGTTGGACAGAATTTCGGTCAGATTACCGCCCGTCTTTGTTTGAATCGACAGCGACACCGACAGCAGTTGAAGGCCTTCGAAACCAACGCGTTGGGAGAGTTTTCGTACCGCGTTTTCGAGGCTGAGACCAAAAGTAATTTCGTCGGAGACGATACCGAATTCGGTGCCCAGCGGATCGGGCATTTCCCGGGCGACGAGCCCGATCGCCACAGAAGTCGGATGACCGGCACGCAACGACCGAACGATCATGTCGAGTGCGTCCGGCAGCTGCTTGGCGAATTTCTGGATACGTTTAGCTCGGGCGCGGCGAAGAACCAGAAGCGGCAGGATAGAGGCGATCAACAAAAAGACGAATAGCGCGAATATAGCGGAAAAATGCAGCAGAAACGCAAACACCAGCGCCAGCGCCAATCCCGCAAGAAAGAACATCGCAACAAACGACAGCGGATTCCCGGTAATGCCAGATTGGGTGTACAGTCTGTTCAGCCCGACCATGCTGAAAAGAAAATCGCCAGAATTGGTAAGCCCACGCTCGCGCAGCAATCCTTGCAGAGTCTGTTCTGCAGGAGCTTCATCAGCCAGCCTTTTCAGCCGACGATTTATCGCGCTGACCCGCGAGCGGCGTTTGGAATAGGTGACAAAGAGAGCCTCGATCGCAAGGATAGCCGACGCCGCCGCCAGCACATAGATGAAGTAAAGCAAAGTCTGGCCAGTCGGCATCAGAGCGGGACCTGCGGATTGAATGCGTCCTTGCCGAACAGAAAGCCAAGCGTCGCGGCTTCCTGGGCAAAGCGTGGACGAATGCCGGTGGCGCGAAATTCTCCGACGATCTGGCCGTCCGCCGTCACTTCACGCCGCACGAAGTGGTAAAGTTCCTGAAGCTGGACCACATTGCCTTCCATGCCTGTCAGTTCGGATATGGAAACGACTCGCCGCCCACCGTCCGAAAGGCGCTGCGTCTGGACGATGATGTTTATGGCGGAAGCGATCTGCGCGCGGATGGAATCATTGGTCATCGGCATGCCCGCCATGCCGACCATCTGCTCCAGCCGCGAGATCGCGTCGCGCGGCGTGTTGGCATGGATGGTGGTCATCGAACCCTCATGGCCGGTGTTCATGGCCTGCAGCATGTCGAAAGCTTCCTCGCCGCGAACCTCGCCGACGATGATGCGGTCTGGCCGCATGCGAAGCGCATTCTTCAGCAATTCGCGCTGACGCACCTCGCCCTTGCCTTCGACATTGGGCGGGCGCGTTTCGAGACGGCCGACATGCGGCTGCTGCAATTGCAGCTCCGCCGCATCCTCGATCGTCACCAAGCGCTCCTTGGACGGAATGTAGCTGGACAAAGCGTTGAGCAAGGTCGTCTTGCCGCTGCCGGTGCCGCCTGAAACCAGGATCGATTTGCGCGCCTGCACAGCGATCCGGAGCAAATCGACCATCGGCTGGCGGATCGAATTGAAGGCCATCAAGCGCTCGAGCGAGTAGGGATGTTTCGAAAACTTGCGGATCGACACTAGCGGACCATCCACGGAAATCGGACGCACCGCGATGTTGACGCGCGAGCCGTCTGCTAGTCGAGCGTCGACCATGGGCGCCGATTCATCAACGCGGCGACCGATCGCCGAGACGATCTTGTTGATGACGCGCAGCAGGTGTGCCTCGTCGCGGAATCGAATTGCCGTCTCCTCGATCACACCGCGCCGTTCTACGAAAACGCGATTGTGCGTGTTGATCAGAATGTCGGAAATCGAGTCATCCTTGAGCAGTGGCTCGATCGGACCAAGCCCCAGCATCTCGTCGGCGGTGTCGCTGGTCAGCTGATCGAGCTCGCGCGCGTTCAGGGGCACGGTTCGATTTCGAACGAACTCGCGCACGATCGGGCGGATCTCATTCAGGATCTCGTCCTTGGTGGCATTTTCAAGAGCGGTCAGATTGAACCGATCAATGAGGTGCCGGTGAAGTTCGACCTTGAGTGTCAGAAAATCGTCGCCGTGCGATTCAATATCAGCGGCCGGCGAAAGGGCCGGAGCAGCAGGGAGCACAGTCTGCGGCTCGACCCTTGTCGCGGCCTGCTGCTCGCTTGGTCCCTTGATAAACCGACCCAGCATAGCCCCTTATGCCCCTTTAGCCCATATCAGCGGAAACTAAACGTTAACCAAGCGGCGCACAAGCGCCAAAGGCACCACGTCCGTCCGATACTTTCAACATAGTTAAAGAGTTCGCCCGAAAAATCTCGTTTTTATTTCCTGCGTTCGCACTCCCATACATGACTGAAGCATTAAGCTTACGGGACCGGTGCCCCTTGTGGGTGCCGAGACGAGGAACGTTCTCCACAATTGGCTATAAACCCTTAGATATAAAAGGATATGCTATCTGCCTAAATTAGGTGGCGCTTAATGAGCTCAGCCGCACAAATGTTAACGAATGGTTAAGACGCTTGAAAAATTAGTGGAATCAAGCTCTTGTTTAAATTTAAATGCCTTCCGATCAGGTATTGGAAGGTTAAGGATCTGTTAATCCGTTTGACTCTGCTTTTTGGCGCGACCTAGGATTGAGATGACGGGGGATGCTTGGGTATGGGGTTCATCCTTGGCTCTGTCTCGTCGGGTTCAAAACTCCAAGGGGAGAAATTGGCATGAAGAAGCTCATGACGATGACCCGGCAGTTCCGCGACGACGAAAACGGCGCTGCTATGGTCGAATATACGATCCTGCTCGGGATCATCACTATCGCGGTGATCGCATCCGTCATTACTGTCGGCGGCTGGGTCAGCGGCAGGTGGTCATCCTTAGCATCGACCTTGCCGGCTGCATAACCGGCATCTTTCTCATCGACGCCGGGCATCCTCGGCGTCGATGATTGGTAAGGCATTCGACTGGAAGACGGCGGGGGATGCTTGGGTATGGATTTCAACCTTGGCTCGCCTCGCTGGGTTCAACTCCAAAGGGAGAGATTGGCGTGAAGAAGCTAACGACGATGGCCCGGCAGTTCCGCGACGACGAGAACGGCGCTGCTATGGTCGAATATACGATCCTGCTCGGGATCATCACTATCGCCGTGATCGCATCCGTCATTACGGTAGGCGGCTGGGTCAGCGGCAGGTGGTCATCCTTGGCATCGACGCTGCCTTGATCGCCGACACCTAGTTTGTCGACGCCGGGGCTTTCCCCGACGTCGATTTGCCTAGCAATCTGGGGGGCAAATGCGCGCCAACACTGTCATCATGATCGTTCTCGCCGGCGTGTTCGGCGTGCTCGCGGTGGTGCTTGCTAATATTTGGCTGGCCGGGCAGCGGAGCGCCATAGCACGTACGGACGACGTCCAGCGCGACACGGTCGTCGTGGCCGCGGTGGCGCTGAAGTTCGGCGACATCCTGTCGGCCGACAAGTTGCGCGAGGTCGAATGGCCGTCGGGTGCGGTTCCGGCCGGCGCGTACAAGACGACACAAGACCTTCTTACCAAAGACCTCCCGGCCGGCGGCGGCACCAAGCAGGCGTTGCAGTCGATCGGCGTCAACGAACCTGTCCTTGCCACCAAAATTACTGGCCCCGGCCAGCGCGCTACGCTTTCGGCGGTGCTCGGCGAAGGCATGAAAGCCGTTTCCATCAGGGTCAATGACGTGCTCGGCGTTGCCGGATTTGTCTATCCCGGCGATCGGGTTGACGTGCTTTTGACGCGCACCGTTCGCAATGCCGAAGGCGGGGATCAGAGTTTTGTCGACGTGCTGCTTCAGAGCATGAAGGTGCTCGCCGTCGACCAGGTCGCCGACGAGAGCAAGGACAGCCCGACAGTTGTGAAGTCGGTGACGCTCGAGGTCAGCACCAAGGATGCGCAGAAGCTGACCTTGGCCGCAGGCGCCGGCCAATTGTCACTGGCGCTTCGCCAGGCAGCGGCGAGCAAGGGCGAGATGACCGAACGAGTCACGCTGTCCGATTTGACCGGCGAGACGCCGGACGATGTCGCCAAGAGGCAAGCCGACCTCGCCAAGCAGGCGGCAGCCGACGCCGCGGCCGCAGCGGAGCGCCAGCGCGCGGACGACAAGATCGCCGGTTTGGCCCGGGCGGTGGACCGGGTTGGAAGCCAGATCGACCAGTTGAGCAAGGTCAAGCCGGCTCCGGTCATCGTGGCGGCACCCGCGCCGCAGCAGGTCGTCAAGGAAGTGGTCAAGTATGTAGAACCGGAGCAACCAACGCGAGCGACGGTCGGTGTTTTCCGAGGTGTGAAGCTCGAGACTTACGACGTGCCGCGACAACAATAGCCAAGAGCGGCGAAACGGAACGGGGCTGCCACCGGCAGCGATGGGGGATACGGGGATGCAAGGGTCTTGGTTAAGGATGGCGGCGGCCGCGTTGCCCTGTCTGGCCGCGCTGCTTCTGTCTAGCCTGGCGGCCCTTGCGGCCGACCGCTTCATCGACGTGTCGACCCCTCGCGTGCACCGTATTTTCCTGCCGGCATCGCAATCGGTAACGATCCAGGTGAGCGCCAATCTGGGCGATATCGTCGTCGGCGATGAGAAGATCGCCGATGCCCAGCCGATGACCGACCGCACGCTCTATGTCATCGGCAAGGGCGCCGGCACCACCACGGTCAATCTGTTCTCCACCGACAAGCGTTCGCTCGGCGCCCTTCAGATCGAGGTCGGCGTCGACGTCAGCGACATGGCGCAGGCGATCCGCCAGGTGGCGCCAAGGTCGCGCATCGAAGTCGGGTCGGTCAATGGGAGGGTCAGGCTTGGCGGCCACGTCAAGGACGGCGCCACTCTGGCGGCCATCCTGGAGGTGGCAAAGCAATATGGTCCCGACGACATCATCAATTCCGTCACTGTCGACGACAGCCAGCAGGTCAATCTCGAAGTGCGGGTGCTGGAGGCCAAGCGCAACGCCGGTCGCGATCTCGGCGTGTCGATCAAGGGCAACAACAGCGACGGCACGACCAAAGTCGGAACCGGCATCACCGCCGTCGACAAAGATGACGTGGTGCTTGGCGCCGGAGGTTTTCTCAGCAACCTCCTGTCCAACTCGACGCCCTTTGGAGCGTTGCTCACACGCGTCATCGACAGCAACATCAAAGTCGACTTGTACATTGAGGCGCTCGAGGCCAAGGGCGTGGTACGCACGCTCGCGAATCCCAATCTCACCACGCTTTCCGGTGAGGAAGCCAGCTTCAATGCCGGCGGTGAGGTTCCCATCCGCAGCCTCGACAAGGATGGCCAGATTCAGATCGACTTTAAGCAATTCGGCGTGAATCTAAAGTTCACACCTGTTGTGCTTGAAGACGACAAGATTCATATGAGGCTGGCACCGGAAGTCAGCGATCTGACCGGCTTCACCACCGCCGGCGACCCGATCTTTACCAACCGAAAACTATCGACCGTTGTGGAGTTGCGCGACGGCCAGAGCTTCGCGGTAGGCGGACTTCTGTCCAGCAAGACCACCAAGCTACAGAACCAGGTGCCGTGGCTCGGCCAGGTGCCGGTTATCGGGACGCTTTTCCGCAATTCGAGCAACCAGAAGGAAGAGACCGAGCTGGTCGTCATCGTCACGCCGCACCTCGTGCGGCCGGTGAAGCCCGGCGAACAGCTGGCCACGCCGTTCGACAAGACGAGGCCGGCCAACGATCCGGAATTCTTCGTGCTCGGTCAGCTCGAGGTGAACAAAGACATGATCCGACAATATGAAACGGGCGATGGCGTGACCGGCCCTTATGGCCACATGCTGGACTTCAAATCGAAGGACAAGATGCTCTATGTCAAGAAATAGCGCCTTGATCCTTATTCTGTGCGCCGGCGCGCCCTCGGGCTGCGCCGCGGATTACCTGAACCACTACGATTCGGTGACGCTGGCCGCCGGCGACACGCAGAAGTTCAATTCGCTGCTGCAGACCGTCGATCCACTCAATCCGGCCTCCAAGAACACGAGGATCGAAGGTGACGGCGTGCGTGCCGCCGCTATCGCAAACAACTACAAATTTCCGCCCCCACCGCCGCCTCCGCCGGCCATCACGGTCAATGTCGGCACGCCGGCAACCAACACGGGGGAATGAACAGAAGGATGCGGTTTCAGTGCGCCAGGCACGACGAGGAAACCTGGCGTCAGGGGAGCAAAGAGTAAAGCCATGCTGCGAACCATTCGCGCGTTCTGGCACGATCAAAGGGGAATAGCGCTGATACTCGTCAGCGTCATGCTGCCGGCCATCATCGGCTTTTCCCTGTTGGTGATCGACATGAGCCGGGTCAACAATTTGCACAATGATTTGCAGAAGGGGGCGGACGCATTCGCTCTCGCAACAGCTGCAGAACTCGACGGCACGTCCGACGCAATCACGCGAGGTGATTACGCACTGGCGACACTGGTTCGCAACCAGTACAATTTCACGACCACGCCAAGTCCCCTGGATCTAGCAGCTGCCGGCGTGACGCGACGATATCTCCGATCCCTGCCGGCCACCGACAATCTGCCGATCGTCGCTGCGAATGTAATCACCGATGAGGTGACCGATGCGAAAAATGCCCGCTTTGTCGAGGTGACGGTGACCCCAGTCGGTTTTGCCGCGATCTTCCCGGCATCGTTCTTGACAGGCAACTCCGCGAGCAATTCCTTCAATGTTGGCGCGGTGGCAGTGGCCGGCTTCAAGTCAAGCGTCTGCGACTATACCCCGGTCTTTATGTGTAATCCGTACGAGGATACGAGCCTCACAGGCGGCGTAACGCTTGAACAGGCGGCAAACTCGCAGCAGTATCGCCGTCGCCAGATCCTTCTGCGAGATAATGGCTACTACCAACCTGGTAACTTCGCCTTTCTTGCTTCGCCGGAGGGCAACGGCGCGAACGCCTTGGAAGCGTCGCTCGCCCGCGTGAAGCCGGTGGGCTGCTATGCTCAAGATGGCGTTGACACCGAACCGGGACAGAGCACCGGCCCCGTGCAAGACGGGCTGAATGCCCGCTTCGGTATCAGCAAAAGTTACATTGGAACGTCCACCGGTCCAGCGGCCAATGTCCGCATGGGGCTCAAAAACATCAACTGCAACAACGGCCAAACTGACTTTGAGACCGATCCAACAAAGGGTGTGGGGCTTGAACGGGACTCCTGCCAGATCACCGGCACATGCAGCCTGATGGGCGGTCGTATGGGCGCCGGCGATTGGAATGCCAGCCGCTATTGGACTGTCAATCATCCGACACGCGGCGCTTTGCCTTCATCGCTGGTAGGTGCCACCCGCTACGAAATGTATCGCTACGAGCTTAACCCCGACGGGAACCCCGCGACCAACGACAGCATCGCTGGGGATGCAGCGATAAGCGGAGAAACCGGTAATCCGTCCTGCGGCCAGACACCCGTCACGACGGTGGACCGGCGCATCCTCTTCGGGGCCATCATAGACTGCAACGCGATAAGCGGATTCAACGGTCGCGCCAACAATATCCCCGTGCGCGCCTTTGGGAGCTTCTTCATCACCGAGCCTATCAAAGATAGCAAGGATATCTACGTCGAACTGATCGATATCACAGGCAAAGGCGGACGGGGAACGCTCGATAACTTCCTCCGCGATGAAGCGCAGCTTTACCGGTGATGGCCATGCTGAAAACGCTGCTCCGCCATCTCGACCGATTTCGGCGCGACCACCGCGGCGCGGTGCTCGTCGAGATGACGCTGATCACGCCGCTGATGCTGATCTTGTCGGCCGGCGTGTTCGAATTCGGCAATCTGATCCATGACAAGTTGTTGATGGAGGCCGGGCTTTCGGACGGGGCTCGCTATGCAGCGCGCTGCAACAGCCAGATGTATACCGACGCCGGGCTTGCCGCGATCGACTGCGCCGCGATCGCGGCCAACATAGCAGTGTTCGGCAAGCCGACGGCAACACAGACGGATGTTCCGCGAATCGCCAATTGGCAGGCGTCGAATGTGACGGTGACCAGCACGACCTGCTACGACGCCGTACAATCCGGCATTACCAAATATCGTTCGACCACGGCACAGGTCTGCACCGTCCGTGTATCCGGCACCTACCTGTACCCTGATGTCGGGATGCTCTCGTTTATCGGCATCGGGCCGATTACGCTTCGCGGCTATCACGACGAGCGATTGCTCCGGTTTTGAACATGATTAGGCGTTTCACAACATCGGAAGACGGCGCGGCGATGGTGGAAATGACCATCGTATCTACCTTGCTGTTCTCGCTTGTCCTGGGCTTCGTCGATTTCGGCTATGCGTTTTATCAATGGAACGCTGCAACCAAGGCAGTCCAGGTCGGTGCACGGTTGGCTTCAATTTCCGATCCGGTTGCGACCAACCTGACGGCCGCCGCACCGACCACAACGCCCGGTGCTCCGGTCGTCTCAGGCGTGTATGGTCCGTTTGCATGCTCGTATACCGGAACCACCGGTGCCTGCACCAACAGCGGCATCTTCAGCGCTGCCAATTTCAGCCGAGTTTTCCGGGGTGACACGGCTGTCACCAATGACGACGTCTGTCCCGTGCTGGCCGCCAACCAGCGGCCAGGGATGTGTCATTTCTTTCCGGGCCTGCTGCGCAGCAACGTTGTCATCACCTATTCCGCCACCGGCCTCGGTTTCCAGACGCGGCTGGGCGGACCAGTGCCGACAATCAGCGTCAGCCTGCAGAACAGGACCTTCCAGTTCTTCTTCCTGAAAGGACTGATGGGTTTCGCAGACATCAACATGCCCTCCATGCTGAGCACGGTCACGGGCGAAGACTTGAAGAGTACCGCGTCATGAACGCCATCAACACCAAGGTTACACCGACCAAACGCAAGCAGGTCGCCCTGTTCTCGTCGGATGCGAATTTCAAGCGCGATGTGGCGACGCGGCTCGACGCGCTGGCGATCTATGATGTCCGGATTTCCGAGACCGGTGACTTCCTTAAAGGGCCGCCCGCGGACACGCGCCCCGGCATCGTCATCCTCGACCTCGGCAATGGCGAGTTGCTCGGCAGGCCGGGCATCGTCGAAGTGCGCGCCCTTTGGGCAACCGTGCCGCTTATCGCGGTCTCGGACGAACTGTCGTCGGAGCAGACGCGTGTGCTGGTGCGCATGAACGCTTCGGACTGGCTGCACAAGCCGCTCGACGGCAAGGAACTGCTCAATGCGGTGACCTTCCACGACACCGGCAACCAGGGAACCAAAAGCCGTATCATCACCTTCATCAGTGCGAGCGGCGGCGCCGGCGCGACGACGCTTGCTCTCTCGGCGGCCGAGTTCCTGTCATCGAAGTCGAAAGAGCGGGCGGCTTCCACTTGTCTGGTCGACCTCGATTTCCAGAGCGCCAATTGCGGCGCCTATCTCAACCAGTTCAACCAGTTCGACCTCGGCGGCATCATCGGCCAGCCGGAGAGGCTCGACGTCGAGCTGATGGATGTCATCAAGCTCTCGCGCCCGTCCGGGCTGACGCTCTATTCCTTCGAGAGGCCGCAATTGCCTTTCGAACCGCAGGGCAGTGATTTTGTCTTCCGGCTGCTGGACCTCGTCGCCTACCGGTTTGACGACATCGTCATCGACCTGCCGAACATCGAGACGCCTTGGCACAATTCCGTGCTGTCGACGAGCGATGAGATATTCATCGTCTTCGAACTCAACGTCGCCTCGCTGCGGCAAGGCAAACGGCTCTACAAGAAGATCCGTGAGTTGCGCGGCAATGCTGTCAGCATCACGCTGGTCGCCAACAAGCACAAGCGCAAATGGTTCGGCAACCATTTTTCGCGCAGCGAACTCGAAAAGATCTTCAAGGCGCCGCACATCAAGTCGGTCGCGCTGGACAATGCGCTCCTCACCGATGCGTTGAACCGTGCTATCCTGCCTGCCGAGGTGGATGGGCGTGCGCGCTTCAACAAGGACCTGAAGCGGATGTTCAAAGAGCGGCTCGATGACGCTGCTGCCAAATAGGTATCGGATCGTCCTTGGGTTGGTCTGCGCCATGGGCATGGCGCTGGCGATGTCGGTCCAGGATTTTGCCAGCGCGCGATCGGCACTTTCGGATCGGCCGCCGCTGCCGGCAATGGGCCCCAGCCTGCGCAAGACAGTTGCCTTCGAGACGACAGAACAGCCCGGAACAATCGTTATCCGCAAGGGCGAGAAAGCGCTTTACCTGGTGACCCGACAGGGCCAGGCGCTTCGCTATCAGATCAGCGTCGGACGCGACGGATTTGGCTGGACCGGGGTCGTCAAGGTGGGGGCGAAGACCGAATGGCCGGAATGGCGCCCACCCCGCGAAATGCGCGCCCGCCAGCCGGACCTGCCGCAAATGGTGCCTGCCGGTCCCTACAACCCACTCGGCGCCAGGGCGCTCTATCTGCTTCGGGACGGGCGTGACACGCTCTATCGGATACACGGAACCAACGATCCCAAGGGTGTTGGCTTCGACGGAACATCGGGGTGTTTTCGCCTTACCAACACCGATGTGATCGATCTCTTCAAGCGCGTCGCGATCGGCGCAAAGGTGGTGGTTCAATGACGATGATCAGCGAACCGGACATGCCGGCAATCGAGATTGGGACAGCAGCCCGCACCGGAGAGCAAGCTGCCGTTGTGAAACCGAGCGACAAAAGCATTATCGGCGCGGTCATCATCGGCACGTCCCTGCTCACTTTGGTGAATATGGTAGCCGCGGTTTATCTCTACCGCGGCATCAGCGATATGCGCTTTCTGGAAGGGCGCCTGGAACAACTCGGGACGTTTGAACAACGAATCGGGGGCCGGCTGGACACGGTCAACAACGGTTTTCAGAGCCGATTTGAAAAACTGGACACTCAACTGCAGAGCAGCTTTGGCGAAATCAACCGGAGCATAGCCCGGCTGGAACAGAACCAGCCTATTGTCCATGACGAAATCACGTCGAGCGCAGCGGAACCTTCCGTCGACACGACCAGCAGCATGGCGGAGGCGCCTGCTGTTCTCGATGGTGAAGACGCGACCGACCACAACGTTGTCGATGCGCCGCGTCCAGCGAAAAACAGGATCGCGGCCGCATCGCCTGCCCCAAGCTCCAACTACCAGCGCATAGAGCAGGCCGACGGCAAGGTTTACTACCGGAAGATCAACTAACGCCGGAAAAAATAGGGCACCCTTAGAGATCTCGCTGCAAAGCAACAAGCCTCGCGGCCAGCGCTCCGGACCGCTGCCGGGTTTCGCTGAGAAAGACAACATGACAGTAGGCGCATGCTGTCACACCCAAAAACAGCACAAGGGTGTTCTTCAAGGTAAAATCAACCATTAGCGAGAATGGAAGACCCCCGGGTACGGCGAATGAAGCGATCGTGCTCGCCGTTTCGGAATGGCTGGTGACGGCGATCATCAACCCGGCAAAAAGCAGGGCGATGTGGTTGGCAAGGAAGAAGAAGGCAGCCGACTTTCTTGTGCGGCACGCCGTCCAGCAAACGATTGATGCGGCAGCCAGGACGGAGGCATCGAGGACCATCGAGGCGCCCACAAAGAGATCGACCTGTTGCCAGAACATCGTCGACAGTGGCCTTAGTTCAAGCCAGATCCGCCACATTGTAGGACTGGCCGGATAAGCTCCCAGCAAGAAGGTCGCCATGCGCTCCCCTGCCAGGATCAGCAGGATCAGAGCTGGGAAGGCAAAGAGCATTATCGACTTGCGCTTCATGTCACCCTCGACAAACTGGCAACAAGATAGCTTGCAGAGATTGAGCGAGGCTTAACAGACCTTTGCTGGTCCTGCGGCAGCGCGGCCAGCCGCGAATGGCAGCAGAAAGAGCCATGCGCCATTAGTTGCTTTGGCTAAGCACGAGCGTCACCACCTTCGGCTCGACCCGTTTCAAACATCCTTCAGGAATATTGGGCCACATCGCCTTGGCGCATCGCTCGTCGTCCTTTGGCGTTAAGGCAATCCAGCGTTTTGAGCTACGGGCTTCCTCACCGGCCGTAAGGAAGACCTGTGTAAGCAGCGCGGTCGCCATGGATACCTGGACGATGATAAGAGCGTAAGCGAAACTTCTGATCATCCGCTCGCAACGCCGAACTCGCGAGCTGGTTCCAATGTCGTGCCCACCGGGTAACACGATCGCGATTCTTGGCTCCTCGCAGTGAATTTTGCCATTCAATACCGGCGGATGTTGAACGAAGTACGCGTCTTGTCCTTGGCCGCGTTTCCAGAATACGACGCGTACTCGCGAAAGGTGCCGATGCTCGCCCGAATTGTTGACGCCAGCTTATGGCAAACGGCCCCGGTCGAAACATTCGATGACTTTCAATGCGCGTCGAAAGTTGGTGCATCGCGAATGGATCACGATATGCTGCGTTGTTGCGCCGCCCGCCGTTTACAACCATCGCTATGTTCGCCGGTCCATCTGCTCCTCACGCCGTTCACCATCGAACGCCTGCCTACCCTTCGCGGTCCATAGGTTTCGCGCATGCTCGCCTTCATGGCTCTGCAGCTTGGCGGCGATCCAAAGCAGCGCGCCGTAGATGGTGGCGCGATCGTCATTGGTGAGCTCGACAATGCCTGCCTTGACGGCGAGACCGCAAGTTCGATGAGGTGCCGTGTGCGCTGGCGACGCTCGACCTGCCAGGTGCGCATGTCATTGCGAGCCTGTGCCGCCTGCCGGCGATTGCGGGCCGCCCGATTGCGCTGGAGCGCTGCGAGGGTTGCGTTGAGATGCCGGATCAGTTCGCCGGGACCGGCTCTCGAAAAACATCACGCCACGCTTGGCCCATGCCTCACGCTTCGCGGCGTCTTTGGTTTCGGCGATTGCGACGAGCGCGCCGGCCAATTCGTCGGTGCTGAGTGCATCGGCCCCGTGGCGATCATCAGCTCGCCAAGCTGCTGCACCTTTCGCGTTTTGAGCTCGCGCGCCTTGTCTTCCAGGGTCTTGAGTCCGCGTCGAAGTCTCGTGGTTTGCGCATGGCTGTCTCCATTGATTGTGGAGCGTCCGCCAGAAGGCTTCAGCGTTGCCGAGACAGCCCGGGATGGGCTGGTCCATCCCGAGAATTTTTCGAGGGAGGGCGCGCTTATACGTCGTGCCGACGTAGGCTTTGACGTGCAAATGATCTGGTCGCGATGGCGATCTATCATCTTCACGTCAAGGTCATTGGTCGCAAGGCAGGCTCAAGCGCCGTCGCGTCGGCCGCCTACCGTTCAGCGTCGCGATTGCGCGATGAGCGCATCGAACGCTTGCCGCAGGATGCACCGGAGGCCTGGCGCGACCGCGAGAGGCTGTGGAACGATGTCGAAACGTTCGAGGTCCGCAAGGATGCCCAGCTCGCCCGCGAGGTGGAGTTTGCGCTCCCGCGTGAACTCAGCCAGCCGCAAGGCATCGAACTGGCGCGCGACTTTGTACAAGTCGAGTTTGTCAGCCAGGGCATGGATCGCCTGGGTACGCTCGCTTCAGCCAACCCGCAATCTGCTCCGGCGACCATTGCAGTGCCAGCTTTTGCGCCACCCGCCACCTTAGCCGTCCAGAGCATGCCAGGCGACATTGCTTCGGGCGAAGCGCGCGGTGCCAAGCCTGCTTGTCGGCTCGGGTTGCTCGATACGCTTGGGCACCGCCATTGCGCGAGATCTCGCGACTGATCGTTGATGGGGATCGCCCCAGACTTCGTGCAATAGCGCGGATGGCAAGACCTGCCGCAATCCCGCGAGAGATCTCTTCGCGCTCCCCCAGCTCGAGCGCCGAGGCCGCTCTACGCCTTGCTGACGGAGCAATGCCGCCGTGTAAGGATACGATCCGCTGAACGCCGCCCTTGGTCCGGTGGTCTAGTGCCCGCGAGATCGATGAAATGCTCTGACCCTGCTTCCACCGCTCCCAAAGCTCGGCCTTCTGCTCCGGGGTAAACCAAATACGTGACGTCACCATGCGACACCTCCCAATCCTCCCAGATTAAAGGTGTTGCGGCGACCGGTTGAACCCACCGCCTCATTTCGGGCGTCCGAAGGACCTTCTCGCCATCCTAAAAGCGGACATTTTCGGATTGCTGGACTAACGAATAAAGGGGATGCAACCAGTCTGCTTTCGATGAAAAGTCGAGGCAAGAGGACACTGAGCGCTCGGAAACACCGGGGCTGTATGCTGAATGGCAGCTTTCGCCATCCAGAAGAGGTACGCGGACGCGTGGGGGTCGCGGCAGGTCCTAGAGCCGTGGATTGATGGAGAAAGCTTTCGCAGTTGTCGATACGCGCTCGACCGAACAACGGGAAGATCATGCAATCCGCCAAAACGCATTACACGGAGCCGCGGCTCAAGCTTTTGCCGCAGACTATCGGCGTCATCGCCTCTTTGGGCTGGCTCTTGAAGACGGCACCTCCACGTCGTGGAATAGGGGCATAATAAGCTCGTGCCGGCGAGCGATCTCGATTAAAAGGCCGTTCGCGACCATGCCTCGGGGTTTAGCTTCTCGGGTCCGAGCCTAAGCAGCGGCAGGAGAATCTCGGACAGCTCTTCGGCGAGCAAGTCCTGGACCGCGATCGAGCCGACGTTTCGCGCGACGTTTCGAAGAGCGACACATCACGCAGTGTGGCACGCTCTAACAGCGCGGGGAATCCCAAACAGGCCGCTTTAGTCCCGACTATTCCACTCTCATGTTGCCGCTTCAAGGAGTGATCGCGATCCTGCCGATTCCGTCAGAAATCATTCGATCGAGCCTGTAGTTGGACAATGTAGGAGGCACGGTCTCGAAACGACGGTCCGGGTTGGTTACCGCCGGACCTGATGCGTCGCGGAGCTTCCTCTGTCAGGGAACTAGCGTCGGATCGAAATCTGGCTGTTAGTGGTAACGAGGATTCTCTACCGTGGTCGTGCCCCCAACTTTGTCCAAATGCAGATAGGGATAAGTGAACTTGATCTCCTTTTCGCTGGTGGCGAGATCGGTCGACAGCGTTTCGACCGCGGCGTGTTGCACAAGGTTTCCAGCTTGCCGGGGTCGCGCCCCACGATCAGCCATCCGCGCCTTCGCGGGCGAAAGCTTCCGAAAAATTGCCAGGCCGATGCTGTCCGACCCACGGGTGACCAGCGCCCGCTTCGTTGGAGTCGCATCGCCATGCTCCCGCAATTGGGCGGTCAAGGGTACGACCTCGCCGGCTATGAATTTTATCCGACCGAGGCAAGGCCGACGGGCCTAGGCTGGCGCGGGGCAAAGCCGCGCCGCGACGAAATCCTTGACCTGGCGCACAGCCTGCTCGCGCGTGACGCTGCCCGGCTGCAGACCGAGCCTGAGCCATAGCCCGTCGATCAAAGCGGTGATGCCGACAACGATTTCGTCGGCCAGTTCCGGCGAAGCGAGGCCGCGCAGGCCGGACAAGAGGTTCGAGCGCATGCGCGCATGGATGACCTTCTGGATGCGCGCCAGCTGCTCGTCGCGGGGCACTTCGGCGCAGAGCGACAGCCAGGCATTGCAGAGCGGCGGCAGGAACAGATGCTCCTCGAAATTGCCCTCGATCACCGCGTCCAGCCGTTCCATCGGCGTGCGCGCCCGCTGCAGCCGGGCGACCACGGCGTGGCAGAGCACGGCGTCCGCCTCGGTAGCCTGCGGCAGCGCGAGCAGCGCGTCGGCCNGGCGACCACGGCGTGGCAGAGCACGGCGTTCGCCTCGCGCATGGCGTGCTCGAACAACTCCTGCTTGTTGCGGAAATAATGCAGCACGATGCCCTTGGAGGCGCCGGCCTGGGCCGCGACCTTTTCCAGCGTCGCACCGGCGATGCCTTCGCGCTCCAGAACGGCGAACGCCGCCTGGCGCAATTCCTTGCGGCGTATGTCGCTGAGACGCGTGAGCTTCACTGGGTCGACCCATCCATTGCGAATCCATATTGACATCTTCGTCCGTTCAGATCAACAATTGACCAACAGGACAATAAAGTGACCAATAGGTCAAAGTCGGAAAGAGGAGAACCGGAATGTTGCGCATGCTTGCGAATGGCGTCTGTGTCGCGGCCCTGACGCTGGCTTCCCAGGCGGCCCGGGCCGCAGAGGTCGAAAGCTGCAAAACGGTCCGCATGGCCGAGCCCGGCTGGAACGATCTCGCCTTCACCACCGGCGTGGCCAAGGTATTGCTTCAGGCGCTCGGCTACGAGCCGCAGAGCGAGGTGCTCGGCATCAACGTCATCTACGAGGGGATGAAGAACAAAGACCTCGACCTGTTCCTCGGCTACTGGGATCCGGCCATGGTCACCTATTACGAGCCCTACAAGAAGGACGGCTCCATCGAGAATGTGCGCGTCAATCTGGTCGGCGCCAAATACACCTTTGCCGTGCCGACCTATGTCTGGGACGCCGGCGTCAAGGACCTGTCGGACCTGCACAAATTCGCCGACAAGTTCGGCAAGAAGATGTACGGCATCGAGCCCGGATCCAATCAGCTGATGATGGACGCCATTGCCGATCCCAATTTCGGCCTCGACGGCTGGCAGGTGGTCGAATCGAGCGAGGCCGGCATGCTCTCGGAGGTCGGCTACGAGATCAAGGAGAAGCAGTTCATCGTCTTCCAGGGCTGGGCGCCGCACCCGATGAACACGATGTACGACTTCAAGTACCTGACTGGCGGTGACGAGTTCTTCGGTCCGAATTTCGGCGCCGCCACCGTGACCACGCAGGTTCGCAAGGGTTTTCTGCAGGAATGCCCGAATGTGGCGCAGTTCCTGAAAAACCTCGCCTTCGACATCGACATGGAAAATGTCGGCATGGGCTACCTCATTAACGACGGCATGAAGCCGGAGGACGGGGCTCTGAAGTCGATCGCCCTGCACAAGGATCGGCTCGATGCCTGGCTTGCCGGCGTCGCCACCTTCGATGGCAAATCCGGCCTTGCCGCGGTCAAGGAAAAGCTCGGACTGTGAGGCCGGCTTTGGAGCTGACGGATCAGGAAGCCGAACAGGCGTCTTGGGCCGGACGTAAGCGCATCGTCGATGTCGGCAGTCTCGAGCTTACCTATGTCGAGATCGCCGGTTCGGAGCCGCCGTTGCTCTTGGTTCATGGCTTCACCGACACCAGCCGCAGTTTTTTGCTGCTGGCGCCGCATTTTACCGGGCGCCGGCTTATCATGCCGGACCTGCGTGGCCACGGCGGTTCGCAGGCGGGCGAGGGTTATCGCGCCGCCGATTTTGCCGAGGATATGGCCGGGCTGATCCAACGCCTGCGGCTCGGCCGGCCGATCGTTGTCGGCCATTCGCTGGGCGGCATGGTGTCGATCATGCTGGCCGCGCGTCGTCCGGAGCTGATCGGTGGGCTGGTGATCCTGGCCAGCACGCTGAAGCCCGATTTCGGATCGGATCATCAGCTGATCGACGGCGTCGCAGCCTTGCGCGACCCGATCTCGCCGTCCGATCCGTTCTACGACTGGTGGCATGGCTGTCGACCGGGCGTGCCGCGGGCTTTTCTCGCCGGCCTCGCGGAGGACGCGTCCGCGATCCCGGCTGCGCGCTGGCGCGCCATTCTCGAAGAAGTCCGCCGCACCGATCTGACCGCCGCGGCGCGGGCGGTGCAGGCCCCGACGCTGATCATCGCCGGCGGGCTCGATCCGCTTTTCGGCGCGGCGCACCAGCGCACACTGACCGATGCACTCGTCGGATCGCGTCTGGTGTGGGCGCAGGATTGCGGCCACAACCCGCATTGGGAAGATCCAGCCTTTGTCGCCGAGGCGATAACAGGGATGTTGCCGGCGGGATGATTATCTCAAGAGCGACCGCGCCCTAGGTGCCAGCTTTTTGGGACTGACAATCATGGTCGCGGGCAACCGCCATGCCGGCGAAGCGGCGGGGCGCGGCTTGATGACCGACATGGGCATCGTTCGCGCCACCCGGCACAAACGCCGGCTTGCCGGCCGCGCCCTTGCCCGCCCTGCTCTTCGCGGCATCCGGTTCCTGCACTGAAATCCGGGGCGGAATCGAGGGAGGGAGCGCGACGAGGCGCAGGCAAGATGAAAAAAGCAGAGCTGGAAGAGCTGAAGGACAAGGTGCACTGCGCCGCGGTGCTCGAGCGCGCCGGATTCGCGCTCGACGTCAAGGAGAGCACGCGCGAGCGATGAAATTTCGGCGCGATGCGTTGGTTCGATCCGCTGTCGGACGGGAAGGGGGACGTCTTCCGCCTCATCGAACACCTCGAGGGGTGCATTTCGTACAGGCCATGAAAGACGTCGCCGGGCTCGCCGGATTCGTGTCCACCACGCGTGTGTGGGACCGACAATCTTCCGGCGAGCGAGAGCCTGATCTGTCGATTCCAGAACGCTGGCTGGGAGCGGACATGGTGGATGCAGCTCGCCGAAGGTCCAACGATATAATCGTAGCCGGCAAAATTGGCGACGAAGACCGCCTCGGCCCCTGCCGCATCCTTGTGCGCGCCCCTGTTGGCCATCGGCTGACCGCAGCAGGTCTGCTCTTCAGATAGTCCACGTCGAGACTCAGGCGCTCCAGCAATTCGAGCGTCGCAATGCCGTCCTGGATAAAACGCATCGATAAAGCACGGGACAAAGACAGCGCCTTTCATGGCAGCGCTGGGACCGAGGCAAAGAGCTTGCCGAGCACCAGCGATTGACACTGGCCACGGACGTCGAGGTCTACTTCTGCGATCCTAGATCACCCTGGCAGCGCGGCTCGAATGAAACACCAACCGACTGCTGCGCCAATATCTGCCACGTGGCACCGACCTGTATCTGCCACGTGGCACCGACCTGTCCCTGCACAGCCAGGCAAAGCTCAGCGCCATCGCGCGGCAACTCAACGAACGCCCCAGAAAGACCTTGCTCTATCAGACCCTAGCGGAGCGATCAGTTGAACCCGCCGCCAAAAGCGGTCATTGATGTTGGGCGGACGAGCTCTTAACCGATTGAAGCGACCGGCGTCAGTTATTTGCACAAGTAGCGCAGTGACTTCAGAGGGCTTGGGCGCCCGCCACGGAGCGCCGTAATCATCGAACGGGCTACCGCGGTAGCTTTCCCTGCCGAGCGACAACTGACGTTCGGCGTCATCAGAAAAAGGCGGACTCTGGCACGGTTCTGGTCTATGCCGACGCTCGTTGCCGGTCCGCCGGCCTTTTGCAACTGGTCCATGAATGAAGCGCCAGCCCACGACGTCGAGCCTGTTACGCCGACTCAATCGTTCGGCCGTGGTGGATTTGATCCGCACCCAAGGAGTGATTTCGCCATCGAGCCTCGCCGAGCGGCTGAACATCAGCCTGCCGACGGTGATGCGGGTGATCGAGGATCTGATTGCCGAGGATTTGGTTGCGTATGACGGGTTTGACGAGGCCAATGTCCGGGGCCGGCCGCGGGCGCGCATCAAGTTCCGCGGTGCGGCGCATGCGATCATTGGCATCGAGGCCGGCAAGGGCGAGTTCTACGGCGCCGTGGCCAATCTCGAAGGCGTCGTGCAGACAGAAATGCACGAGACCGCCGACGATGATGGCGAGCGCAATTTCGAAAAGCTGGTCGGCCTGATCCGCCGGCTTATGGCGGCCCCCCGCCCGCGCGGCCAGACTATTCGCGGCATCGGCATTGGCGTGCCCTCGATCGTCAGGCAGCCGGAGGGCGAAGTGGTGCTGACGCTCGGGCTCGGCTGGCGCGACATGCCGTTGCGGGCGCGGCTCAGCCAGCATATTCAGATACCTATCGTCGTCGAAAACGGGCGCAACCTCGCCGCCGTGGGCGAATGGGGATTCGGGGCCGGGCGTGGCGCCGACAGCGTCGTGAGCCTTTCGATCGGGCCCGGCGCGGGCGCGGGCGTCGTGATCGACGGCAAGCTCTATGGCGGGCATTCGCATGCGGCGGGCGAGCTCGGCTGGTATCTCGACGACCCCCTCCTTACCGGGCGGCCGTTCGAATATCTGGGCGACAAGCAATCGCTGCGCTTTTTCGGCATCCCCGAACAGGCGACCAAGATGCTCGAAGAGGCCAACACCCAGTATGCGGCGGGAAAGCTCACCCTGGCCGCTGTCACCGACCGGCAGGCGGACAAAATCGCGCCGGTTGTCACCGAGTTGCTGGACTATGCGACGATGGCGGTGGGCAGTGTTGCTGCCTTCATGAACCCCGAAATCATCGTACTGGCGGGCCGGGTCGTCGGCGGTGGTGATCTGGTGCTCGATGTGCTGCGACATCGCCTCAAGGGCAATGTGTACGACCCGCCGCGCCTCATGATAGGCGCGCTGGGGCACCGCGACATAGTGCTTGGAGCGGTGCGCCTTGTGCTCGATTCGACGACGCTCAACCCTGCTGACAGCCTGGTGATGGCCGATTAAAGATCAATCGATCGCGATTGACAGCGACTGTATGTCGGCATTAAGTTTCTGACTGAAAGAAAAACCGCGTCCTGCGTCGTGTGGGAGCGTATCTTTCGTGGGAGGACTTCAATGACGAAGATTTTCAATCCGCTTGGGCGGATGATGCAGCGTCGTGACTTCTTGAAAGTTGCAGGTGCAAGCGTTGCGGTAGCGGGTCTGCCTGCGGCAGTTCGCGGTGCCGAGCCCGTCAAGGTGCTTGTGTGGTCGTGGGTGCCGAATCTCCAGCTTGAGGTAGACATGTTCAACGCCGCGCATCCGGGCATCCAGATCGAACTCGTGAATCCCGGCCAGGGGGACCCGTTGTATAACGCGCTCCGCGCGGGCCTGCAGGCAGGCAGCGGCCTGCCGGACGTCGCCCAGATCGAATACCAGCACCTTGAGAGCTTCCGCCAGGTCGACGCCCTCGCAGACATCGGCCAGTACGCCAATGCCCATCAGGGCGAGTTCCCCGAAGGCCTATGGGCGCAGGTCGCCATGGGCGATGTGGTCAACGCCACGCCGCAGGATTACGGTCCGATGGCGATGCTCTATCGCAAGGACATCTTCGACAAGCATGGGATCACGCCGCCCACCACCTGGGCCGGGTTTGCCGATGCGGGCAAGAAGATCCATGCGGCCGATCCGAATGTGTTCATGACCGACGCGCCGTTCGGAGCCAACGCCGACTGGGTCTTGGGTCTGTTGTGGCCGATGGGCTGGAAGCCGGTCAGCCGCGATGGCGACAAGCTCGTGATCAGGATCAACGACAAGATTGCTAAGGACTTCGCCGCCTATTGGCAGGACCTTATCACCGCGGGTGTTATCGAGACCAAGCCGGGCTTCAACAATGAGTGGTACAGCGGCCTCGACTCGGGTCGCTATGCCACCTGGCTCGCTGCGGGCTGGGGTCCGCTGTTCCTGACCTCGGTCGCCAAGACCAGCGTGGGCAAGTGGCGTGCCGCCGATCTGCCGCAGTGGGACGCGAGCAAGTTCGTGACTGGCGCTTGGGGTGGCTCAGCGCTGGCCGTGATGAAAGCGACCCAGCATCTGCCCGAGGCCGCCGAAGTCGCGATCTGGCTGAATACGAATCCCGAAGCCACAAAGCTCTACACCACCAAGCAAAACTTCTTCCCCTGCACCAACGCGCTGCTGTCGAGCCCGGAATGGGCGAGCGCCAAGCCGGAATTCTTCGGCGGCCAGGAGGTGAACAAAGTGTTTGCCAAATCAGCGAGTGCCGTGGCGCCGTTTGAGTGGAGCCCGTTCCAGGGCTTCCTCTACCAGTCGATGTCCGATGAATTCGGCGCTTCGATCAGCGGCAACGGCACGCTGTCGGATGCGTTCGACCGTGTCCAGGATGCCGTGGTCACCTACGCGAAGGACCAAGGCTTCACCGTGGCCTAACTCCTCCCGGGCACCGGCCGGGCGCGCCTTGATCGGCGCGCCCGATCTCTTTATCTTGCAGGATGGGGACCAGGGCATTGTCGAACTCGCCAGCCGCAGCGACGCGCCCAGCGCGATCGGGCGGTTTTACGTCACGAAAGCTGGCGCCCTATCTGTTCCTGGCGCCTTTCATGCTGCTGTTTATCGCCTTCATCGTCGCGCCGCTGATCTATGCGTTCTACATGAGCCTCTACCGCGACACGCTGGTGGGCGGACGGCAGTTCGCGGGTGCAGCCAGCTACATCAAGGTCGCGGACGACGCCAAATTCTGGGGCGGCGTGTGGAACCTCGTTTTGTTCGGCATCGTGCAGGTGCCGATCATGCTGGCCCTGGCGTTGTTGTTCGCCATCGTGCTCGATCGTGGCCAGGTCTATGCCAAGGGCGTCTTCCGGCTCGGCTTCTTCCTCCCCTACGCTGTGCCGAGCGTGATCGCGACGATCATCTGGGGTTATCTCTACGGCCCCACCTTCGGCCCGTTCACGCAGATTGCCAAGGCGTTCAACCTGCCGCCGCCGGACTTCCTATCGCCGGGCGCGATGATCTTCTCATTGGCCAATATCGTGACGTGGGAATATGTCGGCTACAATATGGTGATCTACTACGCCGCGCTGAAGGCGATCCCGTCGGACCTCGCCGAGGCCGCGCGGATGGACGGCGCCTCGCCCTGGCAATTTGCCCGGCTGATCCAGCTGCCGCTGCTGTGGCCGGCGATCCTGCTCACCATCATCTTTTCGATCAACGGCACACTGCAGCTGTTCAATGAGCCGTATTTGATGCGCGCGCTCGCCAGTAACACCATCAATTCGAGCTACACGCCGAACCTCTATGCCTATTCTCTGGCGACTAAGAACCAGCAGTATGGCTATGCGGCCGCCGTTTCGTTCGTGCTTGGCATCGTGATCGCCGGTGCCTCCTACATCTTCACCCTGATCGCCAACCGCCGTCGGTCGGAGCAATGATGACTGCGACCACCGACATCGCCACTTTCGAGGCTGCCAAGCGCCGGCCCGGCGAAAGGCGGCGCTCGCGGATCATGCTCACGCTGCTGCTGTCACTGTTCCTCCTCTACAGCTTCATGCCGCTGGCCTATCTGGTCCTGTCGGCAACGAAGACGAATGGCGACCTGTTCACCACGTTCGGCTTCGGCTTCGGCACGGAGTTCAACCTCTGGCGGAATCTGAGCGATCTTCTGGCGCGCGACAACGGCGTCTTCATGCGCTGGATGTTCAACAGCGTGCTCTATTCGAGCGTCGCCGGGCTCGGTGCCGCGATCTTGGCTACCGCGGCAGGCTATGCGTTAGCCAAATTCAAATTCGTCGGCCGCAATCTGCTGTTTGCGCTGGTCTTGGGCGCTGTGATGATCCCGCAGACGGCCCTCGTCGTGCCGACCTTCCTGCTGCTGGCGCTTTCGGGACTTAGCGACAATCCGCTGGGCGTGATCCTGCCCTCGATGATCTCGCCGATCGGCGTCTATCTGATGCGCGTCTATATCGAGCAGGGCGTCGACGACGAACTGCTCGACGCAGCGCGTCTCGATGGCGCCGGCGAGTTCGTGATCTTCCGCGCCATCGTGCTGCGGCTGGTGGCACCGGGCATGGTGACCGTGGCGCTGCTCTCATTCGTCGGGACCTGGAACAATTACTTCCTGCCGCTCATCGTGCTGCGCACGCCGGAATATCAGCCGATCACGGTGGGCCTTGCGACCTGGTATCAGCTCGCGCAGCAGGGCGGTGGCGGAGGACAGGTGCTGTTCTCGATCATCATAACCGGCGCTCTGGTCAGCATCATCCCGGTCATCGTGGTATTCCTGCTGCTGCAGCGGTTCTGGCAGGGCGGCCTCACCGCCGGCGCCATCAAGTAGACTATCGCCTGGAGTTTTCCGACTATGACGACTGCCTCGAAATCCGCGCCGCTCTCTGTCTGGCGGCCGATCGCGACCGACACTTTCCTCGTCGGTACCCCGCATTACCCGGAGCATGTCGATGAGAGCTATTGGCAGCGCGACGCCGACCGCATGGCAGCCGCGGGCTTCAACGCGGTGCGACTTGCGGAATTCGCCTGGCATATTATCGAGCCGCGTGAGGGGACGTTCGACTTCGTTTTGTTCGACCGCGCCATAGATGTGCTGGGCAAGGCTGGCATCAAGACCATCATGTGCACGCCGACGGCGACGCCGCCGCGCTGGCTGACGGCGCGTTATCCCGAAGTGTTGCGCGTCGATGCCAATGGCCGCGCCATGAGCCATGGCTCGCGCCAGCACAGCAATCTTGCGAGCGGAGTGTTCCGCGAGCATTCGAAGCGCATCACCAAAGCGATGGCCCAGCATTATCGCGGCAATTCGCACATCATCGGCTGGCAGACGGACAATGAGCTCAATACCTCTGGATCGCTGTCCTACGGTCAGGTGACGCTGGCCGAGTTTCAGGCCTTCCTCAAGGACAAGTACGAGACCATCGCCGCGCTCAACGATGCGTGGGGCGGGCATTTCTGGGCCACCGCCTACGACGATTTCGATCAAGTGGTGCTGCCCCTCGACTACGCGCCTGCCCCGGTCGGGCCGACCCATGTGGTCGACTATCACCGCTTCCTCGCCTTCGTCACGGCGCGGTTCCAGCACGATCAGGTGCTGATCCTGCGCGAGACCAATCCAGACTGGTTCGTCTTCCACAATCTGGGGCGGATCGACGACATCGACTTCCGCGGCGAGTTCTCGACCGATCTCGATTTTCTCGGCTTCGACATCTACCCGCATCTCGATGACGAGATGCAGCGGGTCGGCAGCGTCGGCGAGGTACAGGCGCTGCGTCTCGACATCTGCCGCGGCTTCACCGGCAACTTCATCGTGCCTGAGCAGCAATCGGGTTTCGGTGCGCAGCCGAACTTCTCGACGCTGACGCCCGAACCCGGCGAGATGCGCCGCATGGCCTATACGTCAGTGGCGCGCGGCGCCGATGGCGTGATGTTCTTCCGCTGGCGGCCGGCGCATTTCGGCGCCGAGATCTATTGGATGGGCATCATCGATCACGACGACATCCCGCGGCGGCGCTATGACGAGGCCAAGCAGTTTGCGGGCGAGGTCACGGCGCTCAAGGACAAGATCCTCGGCACGCATGTGCGCATGGATTTGGGCATCGCCGGATCAGATTTCGACAATCAAGAGATGCACCGCTCCTGCCCCATCGGCATGCCGAGCCCGCAGGACGATGCGACGCTGCTGCACCGCTATTGCTACCGCCACAACTTCGCCTGCGGCTTCATCCATCCCGAGGATGATCTCAGCAAGCTCAAGGCGCTCTACGTGCCGCATTGGCTGAAATGGACCGATGCGTGGACGGCGCGGATCGAGGCCTTCGCCAAGGCGGGTGGAACGGTAATCCTGGGCGGCCGCACCGGATCACGCGACGTTAACAACCACGTCATCCGCGACACCTCGCCGGGCAAGACGCTCTCGGCGCTGGCCGGGATCACGGTCGAGGAGTTCGGGCTGCTGACGCCGATCGGCGGCGAGGGCCTGTTCGAGCATGGCGGCCGCTTCGGCGCCAATACGGTGCGCAAGAAGCTGCCGGCGACGTCGGCGAGCCGCCAATACGAGCTCAAGATCGGGAATGCGCAGGTGACGGCGGCGCATCTTTATGAGCTGCTTAACGTCGCGCCCGGCACGGAGGTTATCGGCAGCTGGGCCAGCCGCTTCGCCGAGGGCCAAGCCGCGATGACTTCGCGCAAAGTCGGCAAGGGCAAGGTGATCTACCTCGGCACGTACCTCAGCGACGCTCTGGTCGAGGTGCTGGCCGATCAAGTGCTGGCGCCCGCCGGTATCGTGCCGCTCATCGCAGACATGCCGGCCGGCGTCGAAGCGACCATTCGCGAGAGCAAGGACCGCCGCCTGCTGTTCATCCTCAACACGCTGGGCGAGCCGGCAAGCATCGGCAATGTCCCCGCGGGCAAGGATTTGCTCGGCGATGGCAAAGTACGCGGCGGTAGGCTGTCGCTCCCGGCCTATGGCTGCAGCATCATCGAACTCGACTAGGGATATTGGCGCGAGGCCTTGGGAAACGCTCCAGGCATCTTTGTGTTGCCACGTGCCACGGCTTTCAGCGCGACCGTCACGAACACGCTTTTGGTACATCCCTTGATCCTTTCGATGAGAAGCCGTGCCGCGTTTGCGCCAAGTTCGGGCGCGATACGAGACGGCATCAGGGGACCGCGCCGGCCTCTAAGGGCTCTTGGCGATTTGCCTTGACTGCGCGACAGAATTCTATTGTATTTGTGAATACAAAAATCCAATTTTGCGTTGATCAGAAAATTCAGCAAAAAAGATCCCCAGATGAGCCATTCGGCAATTCCCTACGCCCAGACACCGGCCACTGCGGAGCAGGAAGCTTTTCTGCATCTGCAATCTGCAATACGCCTCGGGCGTTACCGTGCAGGCGACCGGCTCATCCCGGAAGAGATCGCGGCCGAGATCGGCATGAGCCGGATGCCCGTGCGGGAGGCCTTCCAGCGGCTGGCAGTCGACGGGCTGGTGGTGATCCGCCCCAATCGTGGCTGTATCGTCGCTGGTCTGACGCTGGACGAGATCTACGAGTCGTTCGAGATCCGCTCGGTGCTTGAGGGGCTTGCCGTTCGCCTGGCAATGCCTCGGATGAACGCCGAAACCATTGCCGAACTTGAGCGCCTTTTGGCCCGTATGGAGCGCAGTGGCGCTGCCGGCGGCGCCGATTGGGTGACACGGCACCAGGAATTCCACGGCTACATTTGCAATCAAAGCGGCCGCCCGAAGCTTATTCGGCAAATCGCATCACTGCATGTGACCATCGAACCCTATCTGCGCATCTGGTTCGACTATGTCGAAAAACCGCTCAGCGCCGCGGAGGAGCATTCGGCAGTGATCGATTCGCTACGCGGCGGCGATGCCGAAGCTGCCGAAGCCGTGATGCGCAGACACATTCTCGACACGGCGCCGCTGCTGGCCGAGTTCGCGAGCCCGAGCCGACGTTGAGGTAGTCGGGCAAGAGGGATATTCGATTTCTACAAAGTGCCCTCGCAGGGCCGAAAAAAAGGGGAACAGAACCATGAAACTATTACCCATTGCATGTCTTGCGGCCGGATTGAGCTTAGCTGCCGCTTTGTCGGCTTCGGCCGAGGATGCGCCAAAGAAGATCACCATAGCGACGGAGGGCGCCTATGCGCCCTGGAACTTTACCACCGCTGATGGAAAGCCTGACGGCATGGAGGTCGAGCTCGCGCGCAATCTCTGTGAGCGTATGAAAATTGAATGCACCATCATTACGCAGGACTGGGATGGGCTCATCCCGGCGCTGACAGTTGGCAAGTTCGACGTCATCATGGCGAGCATGTTTATCACCGACAAACGACTTGAAGTCATAGACTTCACTCAACCCTATGCGATCGATCCTTCCGGGTTCGCCGTGGCGAAGGACAGCGCGCTCGGTGCGTTGGCCGGTTCGACCGAGAAGATAAAACTGGAAGACGTGGCCCCTGCCAAGGCGGCAATCGACAAGATCAAGCCGCTGATCGCCGGCAAGATCGTCGGCGTCCAGGCTGCGACGGCGAACTTGGAGTTCCTGAAAAAGTATTTCGACGGCGCCGTCGAAATCCGCGAGTACAAAACCACGGAACAGCACGACCTCGATCTCGCGGCCGGCCGTGTGGATGCCCTGTTTGCACAGCAGACCGCTTTGGCGGCAACCTTGGCCAAGCCGGAATTCTCAGGCTACACGGTCGCTGGTCCCGGCTTTCTCGGCGGGGTTTTCGGACGGGGCACTGGGGCAGGGCTGCGCAAGCAGGATACCGTGCTCAAGGCGATGTTCAACAAGGCGATCGATGAAGCCATTGCCGACGGCACCATCAAAAAGCTTTCGCTGAAATGGCTGAAGGCCGACGTCACGCCGCCCAAGTGAGAAGCCCTTCCCGGAGCGCGAACTAGCCGATGCTGGATAGCGTTCGTCTGCTAGGGTTTGGCGACGGCGGCTGGGCGGTGGCGCTGCTCAGCGCTGCGTTCGTAACGCTTCTGCTTTCGGTCGCCGGATTTATGGTCGGCTCGGTGATCGGCGCCTTGGCAGCTGCGGCCCGGGTCAGCGGGTCGCGCTCCCTCCGCCTGCTCGCCGATGCCTATTCGACGGTATTCAGGGGCGTTCCCGACCTCTTGACCATCTATCTCCTGTATTTCGGCGGTAGCATGGCGCTGACTGCGGTCGGCCATTGGTTTGGCGCCCAAGGATTCCTTGGATTGCCGGCTTTCGCCACAGGCACCACGGCAATCGGCATAATTTCGGGTGCCTATCAGGCGGAGGTGTTTCGCGGTGCCTACATCGCCATCGACCGCGGCCAGATCGAAGCAGCGCGCGCCTATGGCATGCCGCCTGCGCTCATGTTGCGCCGGGTGATCGCACCCCAGCTTATGCGCTACGCCATCCCGGGCCTAGGGAATGTGTGGCAACTGGTGCTCAAGGATTCAGCGCTGATTTCGGTAATCGGGCTTGTCGAACTAATGCGTCAGGCACAGATCGGGGCCGGATCGACTCGCGAGCCGTTTCTCTTCTACACAGCTGCCGCCGCGCTTTACCTGGCCATCGCCTCAGCGACAGGGTTGCTGTTCAAGCGCGCTGAACGCCGCGCGCTTCGGGGCATTCGGAGAGTGTGATGGATTTCGCCTTTTTCGCCGAAATACTACCGAAGCTGGTTGCCGGCCTGCCGCTGACGCTTGAGCTGGCCGGCACGTCCATCCTGCTCGGCGCCATCCTCGCCTTGGCTTTGGCGCTCGCCCAGCGCCTCCGCCAGCCCTTGATTGACTGGCCAATCAAGGGCTTCGTCGCGGTGTTTCGCGGCACGCCCCTGTTGGTCCAGATATTCCTGATTTACTACGGCCTTGGCCAGTTTCGGCCGACATTGCAGGAACTTGGTTTGTGGGGCCTTTTCCGCGAACCTTATTGGTGTGCCATCCTCGCGCTAACCCTCAACACCGCAGCCTATGGCAGTGAAATCCTCCGCGGCGCCATGCAGTCGGTCCCGTCCGGCCAGATTGAGGCGGCGCAGGCCTTTGGCATGACGCGACTGATGACCTTGCGCCGCATCGTCCTGCCGATCGCACTGCGCCAGGCTTTGCCAAGCTACGGCAACGAAATCATTTTGATGGTGAAGGGAACCTCGCTGGCGTCCATCGTTACGCTGATGGAAATCACCGGCATCGCCCAGGGCATCATCTCGCAAACCTACCGGGCCATGGAAGTTTTCATCTGCGCCGGCGCTATCTACCTGATCCTCAATTTCATCATCACCCGGACACTGGGCCGGCTCGAATACAATCTGTCACGGCATCTGCGCCCGGCATCGGGCCTTGCGACCATCCCAGCATGATCGGCTGGCGCTCACTGCAATCGTTCTAGGGAGTTTTTCGCGTATGAGAGATTTCGAGAAACCAAGCCGTTCGGTCGTGGTCGCACGGCATGGCATGGCTGCGACGTCCCATCCGTCGGCCACGCTTGCAGCCGTTCGGATTCTGGAGGCGGGGGGCAACGCACTCGATGCGGCCATCGCCGCCAGCGCCGTACAGTGCGTGGTCGAACCGGGGTCTACCGGCATTGGCGGAGACTGTTTCGTCCTAATGTCGAAAGAAGGGTCCAGCGAGATCATCGCCTACAACGGATCCGGCCGTGCCCCTGCGGCCGCAACAGCCGATTGGTATGCATCTCAGGGCATCACAGAAATCGAGCGTCACTCACCGCATGCGGTAACGGTTCCCGGAGCGGTGGACGCCTGGACACAGCTCAACGCCGATCATGGAAAATTGCCGCTGGGCAAGCTTTTCGCTCCTGCGATCGAGTTCGCCGAAAGCGGCTACGCCATCTCCCCCCGCGTGCATTTCGACTGGGAACAGGAGGCGGCGCTGCTTTCCGCCGATCCTGCCGCGAGAAGCATCTTTCTCCCTGGGGGGCGGGCGCCGAGGATCGGCGAGGTGCACCGGCAACCAGAACTCGCCGCAACATTCCGCAAGATCGCGACGGACGGACGCAACGCCTTCTACATGGGGGAGGTCGCCGAGGACATGGTTTCGCGCCTGCGAAGCCTCGGCGGTTTGCACACACTGGATGATTTCATGGTCGCCAGGGGCGAGTATGTGGCGCCGATAAAGACAGGTTTCCGCGGCCACGACGTCTACGAATGTCCGCCAAATGGCCAAGGCGTCATAGCGCTCATGATCCTCAATGTCCTGTCGCGCTTCGAGGCCAAGGGTGACCCTCAATCCGCCGACCGGCTGCACATCGAGATCGAGGCGACGCGACTTGCTTATGCAGCGCGCGATGCTTTGCTCGCCGACCCGGCGAAGGTGGCGGTGCCGGTCGAGCAACTGCTTTCAAGCGCAACGGCGGATCGTCTGGCGAGGATGATTGATCTTGGCCGCGCGCGCGCGGATCTTCCTTCATTCGATATGCCGGTGCATCGCGACACGGTCTATATTTCCGTCGTCGACAAGGATCGCAACGCCGTCAGTTTCATCAACTCGATCTATTATGGTTTTGGCTCCGGCATCGTCGCGGCGCGCTCGGGCGTGATACTCAACAATCGCGGTATAAGTTTTTCGCTGGATCCCAACCACCCAAACGTTATCGAACCAGGCAAGCGCCCGCTGAACACGATCATTCCGGGCATGCTGGTGAAGGATGGGCGCGTTGTTATGCCTTTCGGTGTGATGGGTGGAGCGTATCAGGCCATGGGTCACGCGCACTTCCTGTCAAAAGTTCTTGATTTTGGCCTCGACCTTCAGCAAGCCATTGATCTGCCCCGCGTCTTTCCAATTCCTGGCACGATGGACGTGGAGGTCGAGAGCACGCTTCCAGTCGCGGTTCAGGAGGAACTGGCCGGTCGCGGATTCCGCATCGTCCCGGCGGAAGAGCCGATCGGGGGCGCCCAAGCGATCATGATCGACTGGATGAATGGAACGCTGCAGGGCGGTTCAGACCCACGCAAGGACGGCTGCGCAATCGGCATTTAGAACGCTACACAGGTGTTGGACGAGGAACAAAGGTCGAGGCCACTCTCCGGCCATCTCGCATACTTGGGCCTATGGGCTCATCCTCGTAGCAACCAGCGGAGTCTGATTTGACCATGCCTTCTTCTATCATCAAGCGAGCACTGATCACCGGGGCGGGTGCTGCCGACGGCATCGGCTTTGCCATAGCGCGGCAGCTCGGTCTTGCCGGTCATGCCGTTTTCCTGAACGGTGCCAGCGCGCGTGTACTCGATCGCGCCGCCGAACTTTGCGCCGAGGGCATCAATGCCAAAGCTGCGGTCGCCGATCTCACCATCGCGGCCGAAGTCGCGCGGCTGCGGGCTGATGTCGGCGCTGTCGACATCCTGGTCAACAATGCCGGCATGGGTTCGCTGGCATCGCCCTCGTCCGATAAAGCGTTTCTTGCCATGACCGAGGCAGACTGGGACCAAGGGATCGACGTCAGCCTGAAGACCGTATTCCTGGTCACCCGCGCGTTTTTGCCGGCGATGGTAGAGGCAGGCAATGGGCGCATCGTCAATGTGGCGTCGGTTACCGGGCCGCTGGTATCTTTCGAAGGCACAGCAGCCTATTCCGCCGCCAAGGCCGGCATGGTCGGCCTGACGCGCACGCTGGCGCTCGAAGTGGCAAAAAGCGGCATCACGGCCAATGCCGTGGCCCCCGGCTGGATCGAAACGGGCTCGTCTAGCGCAATGGAGCGGCAAGCTGCCCTGCACACGCCACCGGCGCGGGCCGGGCGACCGGACGAGGTTGCCGCAGCGGTGGTGTTCCTGGCATCGGAAAGTGCGAGCTACGTCAACGGCGCCCTGCTGGTGGTCGACGGCGGCAACAGCCTTCAGGAGCGCAAGGGCTGAATCCGAAACGAGGTCGTTCACGATCAGGTCGCGGGTTATGGAAAGCGTTGGAAATAGCATCGCCAACGCATTCGCCGAGGCTGAAGTGTGTGTGCGTGGGGGTGCGCATGGTCGCGACGACCTCCCAACCCCGAGCAAGGAAGAGTTCTGCCGTGGCGAGACCGAAACCCGACGAAGCACCGGTGATAAGAATTTCGGCATCAATGTATCTCTGTCGTTGGTACGACGAGATATGGACAAAAACGCAGGACTTTCAGCCCGGTGCGCACCCCGCTTGAGGTCGGACGCAGACTGCAGCTTGGATTGAGGCCAGAACACCGCGACGCGGGCGATGGGATTGCCATGCAGGCCAGTGTGGAATTCGTCGAGGCGCTGGGATCTACGTCCTATGTACATTCGACGCTGACAACCGGCGAGACCATCGTCGCCGAGCGGCGATCATTTCGGCCCAAGACTGGCGATCAGATCACGTTCCATTTCGCGCCTGCATCGGCGCGGCTATTTGGCGAAGACGGCGGGCGCTACATTCCGCGTGGCCCGGAGCATGTTGTCATTCACTCGCTCATGTTCTGAAGCGCGTCGTGCCTGACGATTTCCACGCACCGCAGACTAGCCAGGCGGATGACGCCTTTCTCCTTCAGCCGGGTGAAGATCCGCGATACCGTCTCGATGGTGAGGCCGAGATAGTCGCCGATGTCCATGCGCGACATCGGAAGTTCGACCTGCCGCAACCCCCCTTGCCGTTCGGCCATGTCAACCAGGAACGCGGCGACGCGTTCGATGGCGCTCTGGCGACCGAGGACCAGCAGGTGTTCCTGGGCTCTGGTCAACCCCTGGAGCGCTAGGGGCAGCAACTGATGGGACATGTCCGCTCCAGCAGTGAGGCGGAAGACGCGGACACCGGTGGAGTTGATGGCTTCAGCAAAGAAATGGTGCGTCGTGTCGGCTTCGAAGCCGAATGTCTCTCCGGCTAGGTGAAAGGCACTGATCTGCCGGCGGCCGTCAGCAAGCAGGCGATAGACGCGGACAGCGCCGAACTCCACCTGGTAGAAGGCTCCGGCCTTCTCGCCCTGGGCGTAGATTTCCGCACCTGCGGAATAGAAGCTGAGTGGTTGCAGCGGTGCGCGCTCGAAAGCCTCAGGCAGGTTGGGCAGGGTAGATCGTGACGGCAGCGAAATTCTGGAGGCGGTGTAGGCGTACATGGCTGTTTTCCCGGTTGATCCGTTACACAGCATGGCGTGAATCGGCCGGCGCCGAAATTCGGTTATGTCCCTACGGGAAACTACCTAGAACCGCTGCTCCTACACCGGGCCAGCCATCGCTTTCGCAGGCCGCCGCAGTAAAAACACCTATTCACTTGCTTCGCGGCCCGACACCTGCTCGATCAAGATACGGAAGAAAACGTGGGGCGCGCTGTCCGACACCGGAGGTGTGACCGGCTTGAGGGCGCCGGGCTCCCACCAGTCAGCGTGCTTGCTCAACACCGACCATGCGTGGTCGCGCTCGCGCTTGTGGCCAAGTTGGTCCGGCAGTTCCTCATAGCGGCCATCGACAACAACGCTTCGCCATCCTCGCCCTTGGCCGCGCTCATCAACCTGGACGGATACCAGCGGATTGGCTCGCATCCATTCGATCTTCTTGCCCGGCATGGAAAATACATAGAGGTGATTGTCCGCATGCGCGTAGTACAGGGGCACGATGTAGGGCCGCCCATTCTTTGCGCATGCGAGCCGGCCAACGCGATTGGCCGTCAGCAATCTCGTACATTCCAAGGCAGAAAGTGTGCGGACCATCATCGGAGCCATCTCCTATTTCTCACAGCCAGCGCAAGGTGTTGTTTGCCTTGCCGCGTTGAACCATGACCATGCGGGTGCTTTCGCCTTGGCTCACGGCGGCAAAGCGCACATTCGCGCATTCGGCAATTGCGGAAAATGATTCAGATCAAGGCGCGAGCTGGCGCTTCTGCGGATCATGAGGAGATGTGGAAACCAATCCTCACCGCTCCGTTTGGGCGCAACCTCAAACTGGCCGTCTTCGACGAGGACGGTGAGCATGCGCTCGTGTTTCCCTGCAGGAAGCAGCTGGACGGCTGGAGGAACGTCGCCACCGGCGCATGGGTCGACATCCGTCCGACCCACTGGCGCGACTGGGAGCCTCACCGGGTGCCAACTCGCGACGGCAATCCCTTTGGAGACCATCCCTAGGGCTTGGATTCAACGATCAACGCCATGCGCACAAGATGTGACAGACTGCCGGCGCCCATCTTGCTCATGACATTGGCGCGATGGATCTCAACAGTGCGTGGGCTGATTCCAAGGTCATAGGCGATCGTCTTGTTCGGCAAACCCGACACAAGCCCGTCCAGCACCTGGCGCTCACGATCTGTCAACGTCGACAGACGCCCGCGAATATCCGCGGACTGAGGGTGGGATGCATTGACCTGGTTGCGGTTGGCCAACGCTGAGCGGATCGCCTCGATCAACATTTCATCGTCGAATGGCTTCTCGATGAAATCGCAAGCGCCTTCCTTCATTGCCTGAACGGCTAGCGCCACATCCGCATGGCCCGTCATGACGATGACCGGAATTCCATGCCCGCCTGCTCTGAGCTGGCGCAGAAACTCGATGCCGTCTATGCCCGGCATGCGCACATCGGTGACGATGCAGCCCTCGAGACTGCCAGACGCCGTCGACAGGAAGGCCGTGGCGGAATCATACAGGCGGACCGCAAAGTCTGCCGTGCCCAACAGAAATCCAAGCGACTTGCGGACGTCCAGGTCATCGTCGACCACGTGCACCAGATCATTAGCGGCCATTGGTGACCTCATCCTTATCGACGATGCGCAATGTAAACCTGAAAGCGGTCCCGCCGGCCGGCATTGCCTCGGCCCATATGTGACCGCCATGCGATTCAACTATGGTGCGGCAAATAGACAGGCCGACGCCCATGCCCTGCTTTTTGGTGGTGACGAATGGCTGGAACAGTTGGGCGGAAATCTCCGGCGCGAGACCGGCCCCGGTGTCGATGACGCTCACCTCCGCCATCCCGTCGGCGCGCGCAATAGTCGTGACCAGCAGTTCGCGTCGCGGCGCGTCTTGCATGGCTTCGACAGCATTGCGCATCAGGTTCAGCATAACCTGCTGGATCTGGATGCGATCGGTTAACACCAGTTCGGCAGCAGGATCGAGCTTGTAGCTGACAAGGACATTTATCTCCCTTGCCCCGACCAGGGCCAGCGACGAGGCCTCTTCGATGAGCGCCGGCAGCCGTTCGACCTGACGCTCGCTTTCGCCTCTTGCAACGAAGTCTCTGAGATGGCGAATGACGTTTCCAGCCCGCAGCGCCTGCTCAGCGGCCTTTTCCACGGCATCCCGCAGGATGGGCGCATTCTCTTCGGTGCTTTTCTCGAGCAGCCGACGACTGCCCTTCAGATAGTTGGTGATGGCCGTCAGCGGCTGATTGATCTCGTGAGCAAGGGTCGAGGCCATTTCGCCAAGTGCTGTAAACCGCGCCATATGGAGAAGCTCCTGCTGCTGCTCCTGGATTCTAGCTTCTGCCCGATGGCGTTCGGTCAGGTCGCGGCAAAAGCCGGTAAAGAAGCGTCCGGTTCCCGGATGCATCTCGCCGACGGAAAGCTCCATCGGGAAGGTCGAACCATCCTTGCGCATCCCGGTGACGGTGCGCCCGAGCCCGATAATCCGGCGCTCTCCGGTGGTCAGGTAGCGAAGCAGATAGGCATCATGCTCGTCGCGGTAGGGCGGGGGCATCAGCATTTTCACGTTTTGGCCAATGACCTCACCTGACTGATAGCCAAACAATGTTTCGGCGGCTGTGCTGAAGGATTGGATCCCGCCTTGCTCATCGATGACGACCATTGCATCCGGCACTGTTGCCAGGATCGATCGCAAATGGTCCTCACGCAGCCGAAGAGCTGCGTTTGCAAAGGAGAGTTCGCTGACATCCGTGCCTTCGATGAAGATCGCGGTGATACGGCCATCGTCGGACTTGATGGGCTGATAGACGAAATCAAGGATGCGCTCTTCGAGCGGCCCGTCGGCCTTGTTGCGAAGGCCGACCTTTACGCCCTGGCCTCTGTATGGCTCGCCGGTCGTGTAGACCTGGTCCAGATGTCCGAAAAACTCATCTCCTTCGAACTCGGCAAAGGCTTCCCTGACTGACTTTCCAATCACCTGCCTGTTGCCGATCAACCGCTGGTAGGCGGCATTGGTCAGTTCGAAAACGTGACCCGGCTCGCGCATGAGCGCGATGAAGCCCGGAGCCTGATCGAACATCCGCGACAAGAGGGCTTTCAGCGTCGTCCCAGCGGGCGATAAGCTGAGCGCTTCGTCTTTGATCAAATCAAATTCCCAGGTTCGAGATGGTGCTACCGGGCTAACTATCACTTCTCGTCGCACAGGCAAAACAGATCGAGACACGTTTCCGCAAGAGATTTAGTTGGCGGGCGCAATTGGCGGGTCTTTGACGTGCATCAAGGCATCGGGCGCTGGCGCATGCGACCCATCACGCATAGCGCCGCTCCAGTGAAAGGCACCCGCAATGGCCTACAAGTCAATCATCGTGAACCTCGCCATCGATGCGGCTCCTGCGCCCATTGTTCAGGTGGGTATCGAACTTGCCAAGCGATTTGGAGCGCATCTTGTTGGCTTGGCGGCAGCCGATGTCCCACCTTTGGTCGCGACAGGCGAAGGGATGGTCTACGAAGGTGAGATCATGCAGATCCAACGAACTGAGATCGAAAAGCGGCTCGCCGAATTGCGTGCAGTGTTCGAAAGAATGGTGCCGGTTTCCGTTACAAGCGAATGGGCACAGTCCGTCTGCAGTCCGACCCGGTTCCTCAGCGTTGTGGCCAGGGCGGCCGACCTTATCGTCACCGGCTGCGGCGATGGAGACAATGTCTTTCGTGCTGTTGATATCGGCAGCCTCACGCTCGGTGCCGGCCGGCCAGTCTTGGTCACGGCAGGTAATATGGAACATATCCGCGCAAAAACCGTGCTGGTTGCCTGGAAGGACACCAGGGAGGCACGGCGTGCGGTAGCCGATGCACTGCCTTTTCTGGAAAAGGCCAGCGACGTTATCGTCGCCACGATAGACACCAGCCGCAACGAAACCAGTCGAGACAGCCTCGACGATGTCGCCGTTTTCCTTGACCACCATGGCATCAAGGCGCGAACCGAGCTGATCGCCTGCAAGGCTGATGGCGACCGGTTGCTGAGTTTCGCGCGCTCGATCCATGCGGACCTGATCGTCTCGGGCGCCTATGGCCATAGCCGCTTGCGGGAATGGGCATTTGGCGGTGTCACTCGCACGCTCATCGAAGAGAGCGGCATCAGCCGTTTCATGTCGTATTGAAGGAGAAGTTGACCAGCAACCTGTCTCGGCCGGAGCAGGTTACCTCCTGCGGCGCGCCTGGAGACCCTCAGCCTCGGGACACCGCGACGGTGCTAGCAACATGTTCAAGGTGGGGGTGCCCACGACGCAGCGGCTGCGTTCATTTGTTTTCCGAAGCGAACAACGGCCAGATCTAGACCTGGCCCGAGCAACCGGCCTGCCGGTCAGCGGACGTCTTCGACCACCTGCCATTCCGTTTGGCTTCATGCTCCCCGTCACGGCCCAGGGTTGGCAATGATGCCGCCTGTTGATCGAGATCAACGCCACCCGCCGCCAACGGCGGCAAGGATGACCGGTAGGCAGGAGTGATCAACATGACCTTTCTCGATTACCTGATTTCGGTCGACGCCAGAACGGCGCTAATGGGTCGAATGATGCGGTCGCTCGGGGTCGACAGACATCGGAAAGTCGTGGCAGACCATGCGGCAGTCACCAATCGGGCGGTGGACCGCTGCCGTTCCTGCGGGCACCAGGATGAATGCTCAACCTGGCTCGACGAACATGAGCAATCCGAGAACCCGCCAGACTATTGCCGCAACAGCGACCTGATCGCTCGACTGCAGCATGCGGCCGGGCAACGCTAGGGCATCGAGCAGGCAGCCTCGACGAGAGGTCGTGCCGTCCGTGTTTTGACGAGGGCCAACGCAAACCAAGTTTTTGCGGTTGATAAGTCTGCATTCCACAGGACCAGGCAGCTTGGACAACTTACTTTTTCTCGAAGCATTTGTGCTCTTTGTCGCACCAGGGCCTACCAACGCTCTTTTGATGGCGGGGGCGGTCAAGCGAGAGAAAGTGGTCAAGCTTTTGGCCGCTCAGGCATGCGGATACGGGATCTCATCCGCGTGCTGGTTTTCCCTGCGCCCCTTCATGTCACCCGAGGCCATTCAAATACTTAGGCTGGTAGCAGCCGGATGGCTTGTAGTTCTTGGACTGCATCTGATAACCAGCGCGCGGATCAACGTTTCCAAAAATGGCGACGCCATTTCTGTTGCGGTGACCAGTGCCCTGAACCCGAAGGCCTTTATCTATTGCCTGGCTATCGTGCCGATGAACATCGAACCGCGCGCTCTGGGGATCTTCTGGGTTGTGCTTCTGGTGATAACAGCTGCCACCGGATCGGTGTGGCTTTTGCTTGGCCGGCGCTTCAGCGGAGGCAACAAAAAGACAGAAAGAATTGCGGGCGCGGCGCTCGTTGCATTCGCCCTGTTGCTCCTTCGGCCATTGATACTTCTAGTCACGATCTGAACGCGGCGAAGCCTGGGCGAAAAGCGGGCCTATCGTGGATGCAACCTTGAAATCAGCTGGCACGGCCGCTTGCTACGAAACAAGGAGGACGGACACTGGATCGGCGCAGAAGAGACCATCCTCGACAGCTTTGACGCCGGCGACGTTTTCGGCCGCAACAATGGCTGCCCGGCGCGCGCGTTCGTCGAAGATGGCCCCGCCCAGTTTCACCATGCCATTGTTCACAGTCACGTTGACCATGTCCTTGCCAGCCCATTTCTGTGTCCCTAGCTCGGCCATGATGTTCTGCCGGATCTGTTCGTCATCGATGGCTGCAGCGGCTGCAGCCGGAAGGGCGCTAATCAATGCCCGCAGAAGATCAGAGCGGGTGATGATGCCGACGACTTTCCCGGTGTCGATGACAGGGATGCGTTTGACATGGTGACGCGTCATGAGCTCGACGACCTCGTCGAGCGATGCGGTGGGGAATGCCGTGACGACATCTTGTGACATCACCTCCTCAACCCGTCGCCCATTGGCGTGGACATATTCATCGGCGGCCGTTCCGGGGCTGACCAGAAACTGCAGCCAGCGTGAGCGCTTGCGCTGCGTGCCCAGTTCCCCGCGACGCAGGAAATCGCCCTCGCTGACGATCCCGACCAGGGTGCCGTCGCCGCGAATGACGGGAAAGCCGCTAATCTTTTTGGTGAGCATCAACCAGGCAGCGTCGGCGATCGATGCGGTCGGGTCTATGCCGACGACCGGCTTGCTCATAATGGCTTCGGCTTGCATGCCAACCTCCTCATATGGTTACTCCTATCCATATCGAGGCCGCGCGAGCTGTGCCTTGATCTGAATCATTTCTAAATTGCGTAAGCGCAACGAAGGCAGTCCGAGCCGGATTTATGAAGAGGGCTTCGCAAATCGCGGAGACGTCATCATGAAACAGCGCAGTTCGATCAAACCCGATACGGTCGTCGACGAAATCATGAGGAAATGGCCGGCAACGGTCGCTGTGGTGCTGAGACACAAGATGCTCTGCGTCGGCTGTCCGATAGGCACTTTCCATACGGTGACTGAGGCATGCCGTGAACATCAAGTCGATGAGGGCGACTTTCTCGTCGAACTCGAATTGGCCATTCGAGGAGAACGATGACGATCAGTCTTTTACCCGGTTCTCGGCCAGAACCACAAGGCGATGCGCATCTTTGACCGTGACTCTCTGGCGCCCGCTGACAATTATTCCGTTCTCTTCCCATTTGCTGAGGAGCCGGCTGACGGTGTGCAGCGTCGTTCCCGTCATCTCCGCAATGTCCTGCCTCGAAATCGGGAAGTCGATCTCTATGCCACTGTCGGTCTTTCGGCCGGTCTGGTTAGCCAGTCGCAGCAGCGCATGCGCAACCCGCTGCTCCACCTGTTCCGTGGACATCTCCACCACCCGCGTCTGCGTCTCCTGCAGCCTGCTTCCAACCGTCCTGTAGGTGGCTGCCCCAAACACGGGGAAGCGTCTCGACAGATCAGGCCATAGGGCGTTGGGCCAAGCCAGTACCACGCAGTCCACCGCCGCGATTGCGCTGGCGGGATAGGTCGTCCGGCCAAGGGCTGCGGCGACGCCAAAGATCTCGCCTTCGCTGATGTACCTGGCGATGACCTGCTGTCCATCCGGCGTGGTGCGGACCACCCGTATGTGCCCGGCGATCAGCACGAAGAAGGAATGGGCTTCGGCTTCCTGCGCGAAGATCGTTGAGTCTTTGGCATAGCGAGACGATCGTGCATTTCGCAGGATCTCGCTCTGCTCGTCCGGCGCCAGCCCCTGAAAGAGCGGCAGCGGCGAAATCAGCGATCGGTCCAGCGCGGCCAAGCGGATCCCTCACGGCTCTATGGTTCCGCATCAGTCTTGCGGAAGACCTTTCTTATCCCGAGTTTGCGCCAGCGCAAATTGTCCTGGGCCGCATCAGGCTAAATGGCATGGAACGGCGCAACGCCGGGAAGACGAAACAAGGACAAACCGATGAAACTCTCCATCCTCGCTGCCGCAATCTCGATCCTCGCGCTCGCCGGCGGTGCCAGCGCGGAAGAGCACGTGGTGCAAATGCTCAACAAGGGCGAAAAAGGCGCCATGGTTTTCCAGCCAGCTTTCGTCAAGGCGGCGCCCGGCGACACCGTCAAGTTCGTGCCGACCGACAAGACCCACGACGCCGAGTCGATCAAGGGCATGCTTCCGGATGGCGCTGAGCCTTTCAAGGGAAAGCCCAGCGAGGAAATCACCGTCACGCTGACAAAGGAGGGTGTCTACGGCGTCAAATGCGCGCCTCACTACGGCATGGGGATGGTCGCGCTGATCGTTGTCGGCAAGCCGGTCAATCTCGATACCGCCAAGGCGGTAAAGCATCCCGGGAAGGCAAAAACGGTGTTCGCCGACCTGTTCACCCAGGTTCCTGCGAACTGACAGCAATCGATACAGGCATGCCTGCCGCAAAAAGGGCGGGCACGGGCCGGACGGACCGAGGGCGGCGGTTCATCCGGCCCTGTTCATTTGAGGATACAGTCATGGGGATTCCACGCCTGCAGGCCTACGCCGGGCCTGCATTTCTTTCCTACGGGTTCAGGCCCTTCTTTCTCCTCGGGTCGCTGTATGCTGCGCTCTCCATTCTGCTTTGGCTGCCGATGTATGCCGGCGAACTCGATGCCCACAGTGCGTTCGTTCCCGTCGACTGGCACATTCACGAGATGCTGTTCGGCTATCTGCCGGCGATCGTTACCGGGTTCCTGCTGACAGCCATCCCGAACTGGACCGGCCGGCTGCCCGTGCAAGGCCTGCCCCTGCTGGCGTTGGTGGTCCTGTGGCTTGCCGGCCGTGCCGCTGTCTTCGTCTCGGCGGATATCGGCTGGGTAGCGGCAGCCGTGATCGACGGTTCATTTCTGCTTGCTGTCGCAGCCGCTGCGGCACGCGAAATCATCGCAGGGCGGAACTGGCGCAATCTCAAGGTGCTGCTGCCGCTCGCCGTCCTGGCGTGCGCCAACGGTGCGTTCCATATCGAGGCCCACCTTCAAGGCACATCTGACATCAGTCGCAGGCTCGGCATGGCTGCGGCGATCATGTTCATCTCGCTGATCGGGGGGCGCATCATTCCAAGCTTCACCCGCAACTGGCTCGTCCGCGAAAATCCTGGGCGGCTGCCTGCGCCGTTCGATCGTTTTGACGTCGCCTCGATAGCCATCTCAGCCATTGCGCTGGCTGCTTGGACGCTCGCTCCCGACCACGAAGTGTCGGCAACGCTCGTGGCCGTCGCGGCAGTCTGCCAGGCATGGCGTCTGTCGCGTTGGGCTGGCGAACGCACGTTGCGGGATCCGCTGGTGCTGGTTCTGCATCTTGCCTACGCCTTCGTGCCGATCGGTCTTGCCCTGGTATCGGCGTCGATCTTCTTTCCCGATGCCGTGCCGGCGGCGGCAGGACTTCACGCGCTCGGGACTGGCGCGGTGGGCTCAATGACGCTTGCCGTGATGACCCGCGCGACGCTTGGGCATACCGGGCAAAAGCTCAAGGCTGGGAAAGGCGCCTCGTTCATCTTCGTGACCGTCCTTTTGGCGGGATCATTGAGAATCCTGGCCGCCTTTGTGCCCTATGGCGTGGTGATCGACATGGCCGGCACCGCATGGGTGGCGGCATTCGCAAGCTTCATCCTGATCTACGGAACCGCGTTGATGACGCCAAAGGCACAGTGAGGCGACGGGAGTGCAGGCGAAACACGATGGAGCGGACGCTGCTGTTTTTTCAGGCAATGCCGAGGTAGCCGAGGAAACGGTTCGCCCATCCTCGATGGTCCCGGACCAGCCTGAATCCAAGATTGTCGGGAGGTGTGCCAACGGCGCAGCCACCGCTTTTCCCGTCGCCGACGAAGTTCGACATGTACGCCCTGTGAAGCCCTTCAAGGACGTGGACGCCGCAATTGTCGACCGAACTCACGACATCGGTCCCGTCCGCAGCCAACGTGGTGCGGACATAGCAGGTCGAAGTCCACTCCCAGACGTTGCCGGAAAAGTCGGCGAGGCCTAAGGAATTCACACCAAAGGAGCCACGGCTCCTGGGCAAGGGGTCCGGTTTGCGATTGAGGTCCACCTCGGCCTTGTAGCTGGTGAGCCAACGCCTGGCGGGATTGTTGGTATCGTTTTCGACACCCTCAAATTCCCCTGCAAACCGCTCGGCCGCGGCAAACGCCCACTCCTCATCGGATGGCAGCCGCCAGTCGTCGCCTATCGCCTTCGAATACCATTGGGCGTAGGCATTGGCGTCGAGATAGCTCACTCCGGTAGCGGGAGCATCGGGCGCGATCGCGTGCGTCTCCTGTGCCGGCTGACAGCCGCCAGCCGCCACACAGCTCGCATAGTCTGACGCGCTGACCTGATAGGTCATGATTTCGATAGGTTTATTGAACTGTCGGCTGAGCCGCGGATTTGCTTGCGGGCGCCCATTCCTCAGGAACTCGCCCGGCAGGGGATATGTGATCGAACCGGGGACCAGGGTAACTGTCGTGGCGGCAGGGTAGGACTGTCGATGTCCGTTCCGGCCGATGGCAGACAAGCCCATCGGAACCGATGCAGCCGCCATGGCGACCGAGACAACCTTGACGATGAGAGGTGACATGGCTTTTGTCCATGCCCGGACAGCGACGCTGTCCGGGCAAATTGGAGTGCCGTCAGTTGGTGGCGATGGGTTTAGGCGCCTCGACCTGCGTCATCAGGTCGTCATCCCATTCGCCCTCCACCATGAAGTGAGCGGTCGCCCCGAGTTCCACAGCTTCGATCAGATTGTGGTTGACGTAAGCGTAGACACCGGGCTGCAGGAACGTATAGAGCGCCGAGCCTGCCGAGCCGCCGCGGATGAACCAGGTTTCCAGATCCTTGGCCGGCGGATTGGCGAATTTTCCTTGTTCCCAGACATAGTCACCGTGTCCACCGATGAGATGCGGCCGCGTATCGCGGTTGGCCTGCGAATGGACGATCAACACGGTCTCGCCGACCTTCGCCTTCATGGCGTTGTCGCCGGTCAGCGAACCGGCCCTGCCGTTGAACACCACATGCGTCGGGATCAGCCCGCGCATGACCTTGACGATGTCGTCGTAGCCGTCGCCTGCCGATTCATAGCTCTTGTAATTGCCCTTCTCATCGCGCGGAATATAGAAGTCGCTCTCGCCGATATAGAAGATCTTGTCGTATTTGACCGGCTCGCCCTTGTCGTTCCTGAGCCCGTCGCGCGGCAGCACCATGATGGCGCCATTCATGCCGGAGACGACGTGCCACGGGATCATCGGTCCGCCGGGAGCACAGTGATAGACGAAAGTTCCCGTTCGGGTTGCCTTGAAGCGCAGCGTCACCTGTTCGCCGGGATTGATCAAGGTGAGGGCGCCGCCGCCCAGCGCACCCGTCGCTGCGTGAAAATCGATGTTGTGGGCTAGCGAGTTGGTGTCGGGATTGATGAGCGTCAGCTCGACATAATCGTCCTGGTGGACGACCATCAGCGGGCCCGGGATCGAGCCGTTATAAGTCATTGCATTGAGCTGCGTCCCGTCGGCGTCGATGACCATCGGTTTCTCCTCGATCGTGATGGTGAATTCGACGATCTTCGGACCGCCTTTGGCGATCTGGTCGTGCGGATGCACAAAAGGCGGTGCCACGAGCTTGACCTTGTCGCGGGGAAGTCCTCGAATGTCTGCTTTCGTCACCGTTGCCGACAGTGCGGGCAGTGCCGCCACGGCGGCAGCGCCAATCGCTGCTCCGAAGAGGGCTTCGCGTCGCGTGATCATATCAATCTCCTATCTCAACCGTTGCGGATGAGCAGAAGCTAACTGACCTGACGCAGCGTTTCTTTGCGCTGGCGCAAATTGGTGAGTGTTAATTGGAGCAACAAACAGCCTCGACTGCGGCAATCTTGTGCGTCAAGAATGGTCGAGCAAGTCCCGCTCGGTTTCGAGCTTGGCGATGGACGGGCGTCTTCGCTGCCGACAGCGTGCTCGCCAACCATGACGGGCGCTATACGCTGGAGGAACTCGCCGACAGCCTCATGTCTAAGTGATGTGGGAAGGGAGCAGAACCCCAAGGGACGCTGCTTGGCGTCCCCGCTTTTTTCCGCAGCTATGAAACCATCACCGAGAGCGGATCTGTACGGAGGAAGAGGCTGTCCTTGACTTGTCCGACGCCGGCAACGTTCTCCGCCGCAACGATCGCGGCTTTCCGTTGACGCTCGTCGACAATCGCCCCGGTCAGTTCGACGACGCCGTCGCTGACCCTTACATCAATCAAGTCACCGCCGCCCCACGATTGTCCCTGCAGCTCGGCAAGTACGGCCTTGCGGATCAGGTCGTCATCGGGTGGCGTGGTGCCCTGTTTCGGCATGGCGCGGATCAGGACAGGCAGCAAATCAGTTCGCGTGATGATGCCGACGACCCTGTCCCGATCGACAATCGGCACATTGTTGATGCGGTGTTGCATCATCAAGTTGACAATCTGTGCAATTGAGGCGCCTGGAGACGCCGAAATGACGGCTGTGGTCATCACCTCATGGATGATCCGTCCGTTCGAGCGCGCATAGTCTTCGGCGACTGTGCCCGGGCCAAGATCAAACTCCAGCCAGCGCGGACGCACACGCTGGGTCCCAAGTTCTTCTCGGCGCAAGAAGTCGCTTTTGCTTACAATTCCAACGAGGGCACCGTCGCTGTCGGTTACCGGGAGGCAGCTGACTTTGTTTGAAAGCATGAGCTCGGCCGCTTCGGCGATCGTCGCGTTCGCATCCGTCGTGATGACTGCTTTCGTCATGATGGCTTCGGCTAGCATCCTTACCCTCCTGATCTTACGTCGGCCGACGATGGGACATCCCGACCCGCAGCGCTTTGATCTGAGTCACTTGGAGCGAGGAGCATTCTCCGCGCCGTCGTCGCGGTCGATTAGAATGCGCTCCGCAGCGCCATCGAGATCATCGTACTGGCCGCTTCTCAACGCCCACAGGAACNGCGGTCGATTAGAATGCGCTCCGCAGCGCCATCGAGATCATCGTACTGGCCGCTTCTCAACGCCCACAGGAACCCGCCCAGGCCTAGCGCGCCAAGGAAGAGGGCGACCGGGATGAGGTAGGCAAGGGTCGTCATGAGGATCGCGAGAATTCGTTGACGCCGGATCCTCTGGAGGTCCGAACCACTTTCGCCGGCGAACCTGGCATGGAACGCCGCAAACGCATTGCATTGCCAATGACAAGCAGCGATGACGCCGACATGGCAATCGCCGCTATCAATGGCGTGACGTGCCCGAGAATGGCGATCGGCACGGCGACAGCATTGTAGACGATGGCGATCGCGATGTTCTGGCGGATCAGGTTTCCCGCGTTGCGCGAAACGTCCAGCGCCAGCGGAACCGCCATGAGGCTTTCGCGCAGGAAAACGAAGTCGGCTGCATTGCGGCCAATGTCGGCGGCGGTGGCCGGTGCGATCGAGACATGGGCCGCGCTCAGCGCCGGCGTGTCATTGAGGCCATCGCCGACCATCAAGACCTTATGTCCATCGCGTCTAAGGGACTCGATGCGTTCAACCTTGCCGGATGGCAGCAGACACGGAACGAAGTCGCCGACACCCAGCATTTTCGCAACATCCTGGCAGGCATGGGCGGTATCGCCTGACAGCATTTCCACCGCTATTCCAGCGTCGTTCAATTGCTGGACGGCAGCCCTGGCGTCGGCACGCAGCGCATCCTCGAAGGCGACGGTAGCAACAATCAGCCCATTCCTGGTCAAAACCGTTCCGCCATAGCCATGCTTGCCTTCGCCACCGGTCCGGGCTTTCCATCCCGCCCATCCGCGCCGACCCAGTCGCCAGGTGGTCCCGGCGTGGGTGGCTTCGATTCCGAACCCTGCATGCTCGCTGACGGTATCGAATGTGAGTTGCCCGCTAGAAGTGGCAAAACCGGAGATGGCCTTTGAAAACGGATGACGCGAATGTGCGGCCATGGTGGCCGCAATCATCAACATTGCCGGATCGATCGAGGCCGCGTTGACGAGCCGGGGCTGTCCGAGCGTGAGCGTGCCGGTCTTGTCGAACACAGCCGTATCGACCGTAGCCAGGCGCTCCATGGCCGACCCATCCTTGACCATGATGCCGTGGTCGAACAGGCGCCGCGCCGCGACCACCTGGACGATCGGCACGGCGAGGCCGAGCGCACATGGGCATGTGATGATCAGAACGGCAATAGCGATGGTGATCGCCCGGTGCCAGTCGCCAGTCACCGCCATCCAGCCTAGGAATGTCGCGAAGGCGGTGAGATGAACCACCGGGGCATAGAGCGCTGAAACACGATCGGCGATCCGGCGATAGTGGGCGCGACCGCCCTCCGCGGCTTCCATCAGCCGAACCATTTCTGCCAGGAACGAATCCTTCGCGGCGGCTGTGGCCTCGATCGTCAGCGGACCGGTAAGGTTGAGCACGCCGGCCTGCACAGTATCTTCTGGCGCCACGCTTCTGGGCGTGCTCTCGCCGGAGACCAGGGAGCAGTCGACGTCGGATGTCCCGCGCGCAATCCTGCCGTCGACAGGGATTCTTTCGCCGGCTGCAATAAGCAACTGCATCCCTGGTTCGATCTCGCCAACCGGCAAATAGTCGCGTGCGCCGTCGCCGCGCAACACCATGGCGCCGCGCGCGGCCAACTGCGACAGACTCTTCACCGCGGTGCGGGCGCGCTCGCGCATCACGTGATCGAGCGTGCGGCCGATCAACAGGAAGAACAGCAGCGATACCGACGCGTCGAAATAGGCGTGGTCGCCATGGGTGATCGTCTCATAGAGGCTCATGGCGTAGGCCAGCGACACGCCGACAGCGATCGGCACGTCCATATTCATGCGGCCGTGGCGCAGCGCAGTCCACGCCGACTTGAAGAAGATACCGCCGGCGAAGGCAAGGGCGGGAATGGCGATCAGCGCGGAGACCCAGTGGAACAGGTCGCGGGTGGCGCCCTCGGCGCCGGACCAGACCGACACCGAGAGCAGCATGATGTTGCCCGCCGCAAAGCCNCAGGTCGCGGGTGGCGCCCTCGGCGCCGGACCAGACCGACACCGAGAGCAGCATGATGTTGCCCGCCGCAAAGCCGGCAACGGCGACGGCGCGGATGAGCTCCGATAACGTCCTGTCCTTCGCATCGGTGTCGGCTTCGAACAGATGTGCCTGGTAGCCCAGGCGCCCGAGCACTGCGACCAATGGTGGAACCTCATCGCCGCGCCACTGGACCGAGACCCGCTTCGTTGAAAGGTTGACGCGGGCGGCCTGGACGTGATTGAGCTTTCCCAACGCGGTCTCGATCATCTGGATGCAGGCGCCGCAGTGAACCGTCGGTACCGACAGGTCGGTCTGATGAAGGTCATCGCCCAGCGACCGGCTCGCCAGCCTGACCTCCTGGCTTGACGGCAGGACCGAAGCGGGGCTGACCAGATCCAGCGCCATTTCAGCGCCCGGCGCGCAGCAGCTCATTTCAGCACCCCTTGGGAAATCATGACCCTGCGCACGTCGCGATAAGGTTTTGCCAGGCCGGCATCGGCGTCTATTTCGATGATCCAGACACCATCCCTTGGCACGTGTTGTGCTGCAAACNCCCCATGCGATGGTCAACTGGCCGGTCCAGCCAAGCGCTGCCTGCGCACGGCCTTCCTCGGCCTTCTTGTTGAATTGCTGGCTCGCCACATAGGTATTTTCGACGACAAGGCCGGTCCAGCTTGTGTTGGCAAGCGTCGCCATCGTGAGATTGACCGCGATGACCACGCCGAAAAAGGCAAGGACGGTGGCCAACATGTGCCTGCCGGTGAACTCGCGGGGTTTTCGCGTGGTGGCGTTCATCTGGCGATCTCCGGCGCATTGAAGGTGGCGGTGTATTCGTTGGACTCGAAGCTGACCTTGTCTTCGACGC
>NZ_AYVN01000009.1:0-200499 GCF_000502815.1 Mesorhizobium sp. LSJC269B00 | reverse complement strand
TACATCAACATGGACGACCTGCGCGAGCACAAGAAGCTCGCTCTGCGCCAAGCCGCATGACCAGCATCATGGCCGCCCCTTTTTGCAGAACTTGACGCACACAACCGGTATTTATGTTTGATGTTGCGCTGCCCCTCACCCTTACCCTCTCCCCGTATAGTGACGGGGAGAGGGGGTAGCGACGACCTCCGTCACCCCAAAAACGGCTTAGCCTTCATGGTCTCCGGCACCGGCACACCCAGCCGCTTCAGCACCGTCGGCGCCAGTTGCAGCTGATCAAGCAGCGTGTCCGGATCCGGCCCTTTGCCGGCTCCGAAATAATACAGCGCGAAATCCTGCATTTCATCGTCGCGGCCGCCATGATGGCCGCGGTCTGTCTGGCCGTGGTCGGCGGTTACGATCACCTCGTAACCGGCTTGCCGCCAGCCCGGCAGGAAGGCTGCCAGCATGCCGTCCATCGCATAGCAGGCATGGTCCATTTCGTGGCAGTCATGGCCGAAGCGATGGCCCATCGAATCGAGCGTGCAGGTGTGCAGGATCCCGTAGTCGATGGCATGGCGCCGGGTCAGCATGGTCAGCGTCGCAAACAGGTCGACATCGCTCGGCGTCATCTGGTTGCGGGCATTATAGCCGGTCATGGTGTGGAAGCGGCCATGCGCGATCGGTCCGTTGGACTCGTCATACTCCATGTCCTCGACCAGATCGAACGGATAGGAACGGAAGAATTCGGACCAGTAGGAATGCGTCACTGCGCCGGTCTTGCCGCCGGCCTTGCTGACCTCGGAGAAAATATCCGGCTTGTTGACGAGAAAACGGTTCTCGTTGGATAGGATGCCGTGCTCCTGCGGCGAAACCCCGGTGTGGATCGAGGCATAGCAGCAGGCCGAGGTCGACGGCAGCACCGAGCGCATCTTCCACACCTGCGCCTCGCCCGACTGCACCCAGCCCTCGAGATTGCCCATCAGCCGGCGCCAGTTCCGGTAGGGCACGCCATCGAGAATGATGAGCAGCAGTTTGGTCTTGAGCGCCATGGGCGGCTCCGGAAAGCTTTTGCCGTTGAAGGAAGTTTTCGCGACAAAGGCCGCGAATTCCCTACTAATTCCCCGCGCTCGCCATGCGCCGTCCCTTGATCGCCTTTTCCAGCCAGCCGATCTCCATCTCGGGAACGGACGACAGCAGCAGGTCGGTATAGGCGTCGAAGGGCGGCGTCAGCACCTTGCTCTTGGCGCCGTAGCGCACCACCTCGCCGCGGTACATCACCGCGATCGAATCGGCGATCGACTTCACCGTCGCCAGATCGTGAGTGATAAAGAGGTAGGCGACCTTCTCGTGCTGCTGCAGGTTGAGCAGCAGCTTGAGAATGCCGTTGGCCACCAGCGGGTCGAGCGCCGATGTCACCTCGTCGCAGATGATCAGCTTGGGCTTGGCGGCGAGCGAGCGGGCGATACAGACGCGCTGTTTCTGGCCTCCGGAGAGTTCGGCCGGATAACGATCGAGAAAGCCCTTGCCCATCTCGATCTCGTCGAGCAGTTCGGCGACGCGCTTGTCGCGCTCGCGGCCGCGTATGCCGAAGTAGAATTCCAGCGGCCGGCCGATGATGGTGCCGACGGTCTGGCGCGGGTTCATCGCCACGTCGGCCATCTGATAGATCATCTGCAACTGGCGCAGATCCTCCTTCGGCCGGTCGGCAAGCCGGTTGGCGAGCGGCCTGCCATCGAAGGTGACGGTGCCTTCCCCGGGCGGCAACAGCCCGGTGATAGCGCGCGCCAGCGTCGACTTGCCAGAGCCGGATTCGCCGACGACCGCCAGCGTCTGTCCCGGATAGATGTCGACCGAGACGTTCTTCAGCACCTTGACGTGGCTGCCGCCGTAAGCGGCGGTGACGTTCTTGACCGACAGGAACGGCGCGGCGCCGGGCTTCTGCTCGGCATGCTCGATCTCATGCACCGAGACCAGCGCATTGGTGTATTCCTGGCGCGGCTCCTTGATGATCTGGCGAGTGCCGCCCCATTCGACCAGCCTGCCATGGCGCAGCACCATGATCTCGTCCGAGACCTGGGCGACGACGGCAAGATCGTGGGTAATGTAGAGCGCAGCGACATGGGTGTCGCGGATGGCGTCCTTGATCGCCGCCAGCACGTCGATCTGCGTCGTCACGTCGAGTGCCGTGGTCGGCTCGTCGAAGACGATCAGGTCAGGTTCCGAACACAGCGCCATAGCCGTCATCACGCGCTGCAACTGGCCGCCTGAGACCTGGTGCGGGAACCGTTCGCCGATGATTTCGGGGTTTGGCAGGCTGAGCTTCTTGAACAACGCCACGGCACGTTTCTCGGCCTCGGCGCGTGTCGCCGTGCCGTGCAGCAGCGTTGCTTCCACCACCTGGTCCATCAGCTTGTGCGCCGGATTGAAGGCCGCGGCCGCCGACTGCGCGACATAGCAGACCTCGCGGCCGCGCAATTTGCGGAAACCTTCCTTGCCGCCCTTGAGAATATCGCGGCCGTTGAGCAGCACCTCTCCGCCGGTGATGCGCACGCCGCCACGGCCATAGCCCATCGACGACAGGCCGATGGTCGACTTGCCGGCGCCGGACTCGCCGATCAGGCCGAGCACCTTGCCCTTTTCCAGCGTCAGCGAGACATCGTGGACCAAAACGATGTTCTTCGGCGCCTCGCCGGGCGGAAACACTGTCGCTTCGATGCGCAGATTGCGGATATCGAGCAGCAGGCCGGGCTTTGCTTTTGTGTCAGCCATCACCCGCGTCCTCCCTTCAGGCTTGTCGTGCGGTTGAGCACCCAGTCGGCGACCAGATTGACCGAAATCGCCAGTGCTGCGATCGCCGCGGCGGGAATGAGTGCCGCCCCGATACCGAAGACGATGCCGTCCTTGTTCTCCTTGACCATGCCGCCCCAGTCGGCATCCGGCGGTTGCACGCCAAGCCCGAGAAAGGACAGCGTCGACAAGAACAGCACCGCGTAGATGAAGCGCAGGCCAAGTTCCGAGACCAGCGGCGAAAGCGCGTTGGGCAGGATCTCGCGGAAGATGATCCAGCCGCTGCCTTCGCCCCGCAGCTTGGCGGCCTCGACATAATCCATGACGTTGATGTCGACGGCCACCGCGCGCGACAGCCGGTAGACGCGGGTCGAGTCGAGGACGCCCATCACCAGGATCAGCGTCACCAGGTTGGTCGGCAGCACCGAAAGCACGACGAGCGCCATGATCAAGGTCGGGATCGACATCAGCAGATCGACAAGGCGCGACAGCAGCGTGTCGAACCAGCCGCCGAACACCGCCGCCGAAAAGCCGAGGATGGCGCCGAGCGAGAATGACAGCGCGGTGGCCAGCACCGCAATGAACAGCGTGATGCGAGCGCCGTAGATCATGCGCGACAGAAGATCGCGACCGAGATTGTCGGTGCCCAGCAAATGTGCCGCCGTCATCGGTTCCCAGACATCGCCGACGATTTCGGCATTGCCGTACGGTGCGATCAACGGTGCGAAAACTGCCGCCAGCACGAACATAGCTGTCAGCACGATGCCGATCAGTGCGGGGATGGGGATGCGTTTGATGTCGAGCATGCCCGCCGCCTATTTCGGATGTCTGAGGCGCGGATTGGCGACAATCGCCCCGATGTCCGCAATGATGTTGAGGCTGATATAGACGGCGGCGAAGACCAGGCCGACCGCCTGCACCACCGGCACGTCGCGCTTGGTGACGTGGTCGACCAGATATTGTCCCATGCCGGGATAGACGAAGATCACCTCGACCACGACGACGCCGACGATGAGGTAGGCGAGGTTGAGCATGACCACGTTGATGATCGGCGCTATGGCATTGGGGAAAGCATGCTTGCGGATGACGTTGAAGGCCGACAGGCCTTTCAGTTCCGCCGTCTCGACATAGGCCGACTGCATGACGTTGAGGATGGCCGCGCGGGTCATGCGCATCATATGCGCCAGCACAACCAGCGTCAGCGCGGTGGCCGGCAGCGCGATCGCCTGCATGCGCTCACCGAACGGCATGCCGTCATAGACCGTGGAAATGGCCGGGAACCATTGATACTTCACGGCAAAGAAATAGACGAGCACATAGCCGATGAAGAATTCCGGGAAAGATGTCGAGGCGAGCGCCAGGCCGGAGATCAGCTTGTCGACCCAGCCATTGCGGTAACGCACGGCGATCAGGCCGAGGATGATGGCCAGCGGCACGGCCACGATCGCAGCCCAGAAGGCGAGGAACAGCGTGTTCCACAGCCGCCCCTTGATCGACGTGGCAATATCCTGGCCGCTCGACATCGCCGTGCCGAGATCGCCGGTGAGCACACCGCCTAGCCAATGGAAATACCTGATGTAAGCCGGCTGATTCAGGCCGAGCTGCTCGCGCAGATTGGCGAGCGATTCCGGCGTCGCCGACTGTCCGAGAATGGCTTGCGCGACGTCGCCGGGCAGGATCTGGGTGCCGGCGAAGATCAGGACCGAAACGGCCAGCAAGAGGACGATGCCCAGCGCAACGCGCTGGGCCACAAGTTTCACGACGGGTGAGGACATATCCGCAAAGCCGGGCTCAGGCTTCGAGCCAGCACTTCGCCAGCGCGTAGCCGTTCATCAGCTCCTGATGCGGATCGTCTACCCAGCCGCCGACCTTGGCGCCTGTCGCATCGATGAACTGATTGAACATCGGCAGGATCAGGCCGCCCTCGTCGCGCACCAGCACGGCCATGTCGTGGTACATCTGCTTGCGCTTGGTCTCGTCGAGTTCGGCGCGTGCGGCCAGCACCAGCTTGTCGAAGTCCGGACGCTTGAAACGGGTGTCGTTCCAGTCGGCGGTCGACAGATAGGCGGTCGAGTACATCTGGTCCTGGGTCGAGCGGCCGCCCCAATAGGAGGCGCAGAAGGGCTGCTTGTTCCAGACCTCGTTCCAGTAGCCGTCGCCGGGCTCGCGCTTGAGCTCGATCTTGATGCCGGCCTTGGCCGCGCTCTGCTGGAAGAGCTGCGAGGCGTCGACCGCGCCCGGGAAGGCGACGTCGGAGGTGCGCAGCAGCACGGTGCCGTCATGGCCCGACTTCTTGTAGTGGAACTTGGCCTTGTCGGGATCATATTTGCGCTGCTCGATCTCGGAAAACAGCGGATAGGACGAATTGATCGGGAAGTCGTTGCCGAGCGAGCCGTAGCCGCGCAGCACCTTGTTCAGCATCTCTTCGCGGTCGATCGCGAGCTTCAGCGCCATGCGCAGGTCGCTGTTGTCGAAGGGCGCGGTGTTGCAATGCATGATGAAGACGTAGTGGCCGGGGCCGGCATGGTTGCGGATGGTGACGCCCGGTACGCGCTTGATGAGGTCGACGATCTTCGGCTCGACGCGGTTGATCATGTTGACCTGGCCGCCCTGCAGGGCCGCCGTGCGCGCGGTCGCGTCGTTGATAACGATGATCTCGATCTGGTCGGCATGGCCCATCTTGTCGGCCTGCCAGTAATTGGCGAAGCGCTCGCCGCCATGGCGCACGCCGGGCTCGTTGGTGGTGACCTTGTAGGGTCCTGCCGAGATGCCGGCATCCGACTTGTCCTTGCCGCCGTTGGGCTGGACAATGAGGTGGTAGTCGCTGAGGAGATAGGGAAGGTCGGCGTTGGCCTCCTTCAGCGTCAGGACGACTTCCTTGCCACTGGCTTTGATGCTGTCGATGCCCTTCATGTAGCCCAGCGCGCCGGACTTCGACTTTTCATCAGAATGGCGCTCGAGCGTTGCCGCCACATCCTCAGCGGTCACCGTCTTGCCGTTGTGGAATTCGACGCCGTCGCGGATTTTCAGCGTCCACACCTTGGCGTCGTCCGACGAGCCGATCTCTTCGGCGATGCGGTTCTCGAGCTTGCCTTCCGGAGACAGCTCGACGATCAGTTCGCCCCACATCTTGCCAAAAGCGAACGGCACTTGCGTCATGAACAAAGCCGGGTCCAGGCTGTTCGTGGATTCGCCGCCGACGAGGCCGGCCTTCAGCGTGCCGCCCTTGACCGGGCCTTCCGCGCGAGCCGCACTGGAAAGGAGCATATTGGCGAAGGGCGCTGTGACGCCGAGTGCTGCGGCGCGGCCGAGGAAATCACGACGGCTCAGCTTGCCGGACGCAACGCGCCGGCTCAGATATTCGAGTTCGTTGGACATTTGAGTTCCTCACTCTGTTGGTTCGACCTTATGGTCGTTTTTTGCTTGTTGTTACCAAAGGGATATTGACCGGAAGGCAAAGCCGTAAGCAAGACGGAATGCGACATGCCGTGGCGTAAATCGTGCGTCGCAACTGGACCAGTCGGGTGGACGCTCAGAGCAGGTCGCGCGGGATCGTCTCTTCGAAATCGCGTTCGAAAACCAGCGTTTCGCCCTCATAGGCTTCGATTCTGGCGCTGACGATGAAGTTTTGCGCATCGCAGCGCATTTCAGCCGACGTCTCGGTGCGCACCGACCATCCGTTTCGCGACAAGGTCTGCGTCCAGTGCGTGCGGCCCGAGGCAGACAGCGGGTCGTCGGGGTGGATCGTCCAGCTCTCGCGGGCAATGCTGCCATTGGCCAGCCCATGCGCGAGATCGCGCACTTCGCCGAAATCATCCGTGATCGACAGCGTGACGATGCCGGTCTTCTCATCGCAATCGACGTGACGCTCGGAATTCGCTGCACGAACTGTCGCGGTTGCCCAGGGTGTTGCGCCTTCGGGAGACTGGAACGAGGTCTCGTCGGCTTTTGCGAGCGGGCGCAGCGGCAGCCTCAGCGTCGCCGCTGAAAGGTCGAGCCGCACCGGCTCCGGCGACGGCCAGATCATCGGCCAGTAAGCATTGGAAACCGCGATGCGCAGGCGGTGTCCGGCCGGCACGCGGTAGGCGCACTGGTCGAGAATAACGCGCGCCGAAACCGTTTCGCCCGGCACCAGCGCTTGCGGCTGTTCGTGCGAAGAACGATGCGTCAGGTTGAGCACGCCGTAGGAGATCAGTTCCGAGGCGCCGTCGGGGTGCACGTCGCACAGTCGAACCGCGATGTTCGCCTGCGGGCGATCGGACGACACCCGGATGAGAAGCTCCGGCGCGCCGACGATGTCGAGTGTCTCGGCAAGCACAGGCTGATCGAAGCAGACGGACAGCGCATCGTCCGGGCGCTGGTCGCCCGGCAGTTCCGGGCCAAAGGTGAAGGGAAAATATTCGCCGCCGGCGAGCCCGCAGCTTTGCGGGGTCGCCACGATCGCCGGCCTGACGCCGTCAGCAATGAGTTCGATCGCCCCGACCTTGATGTTGGGAGACGGCCATTCCTGTTCGGCCACCCAACGGCCCGGCCGCTCCGGGTGCCAGCGCGCCGGCCGCACACTGTCCATGACATAGGCGCGGTAGTCCGGGTCGGCCTCGACGCCGGTGTCGACGCCCTTCAACCAGCTGTCCCACCAGCGCAACGCCTCCTGCAGGAAGCCGATGGCGGGTTTGGGTTCGGCATAATGCGGGTATTTGTGGATCCATGGCCCGACAATGCCCTTCACCGGTGCCTGGATGTTGGTGACCAGATGCGAAATCGTGTTGCGGTAGCCGTCATGCCAGCCGCCGATCGACAGCACGGCGGCTTTGACCGCGGAGAAATCCTCGCAGATCGAACCGCGTTTCCAATAGGCGTCGCGATGCTGATGGCTGAGCCAGAGCGGCAGAAGGAAAGACTGGTTCTCCAGCCGCGTCAGCCAGAGGTCGCGCCAGCGGTTGTCGCCCGCAATCAGCGGATCCGGCGGGCGCGACGAATAGGACAACATGGTCGAGGCCCAGCCGAAATTTTCCGTCAAAAGGCAGCCGCCCTTGTAGTGGATGTCGTCGGCGTAGCGGTCGACGGTCGAGCACAGGCTGATCACCGCCTTCAGCGCCGGCGGCTGCTTGGCCGCCACCTGCAGGCAGTTGAAGCCACCCCAGGAAATGCCCATCATGCCGACACTGCCGTTGCACCAGGGCTGTGCTGCCGCCCAGGCAATCACATCGCAGGCGTCCTGCAATTCCTGCTCGGAATATTCGTCGTCCATCAGACCTTCGGAATCGCCATTGCCGCGCATGTCGACGCGGATCGAGGCGTAGCCGTGGCCGGCAAAATAGGAATGCGTCAGTTGATCGCGAAAGATGGTGCCGTCGCGCTTGCGATAGGGCAGGTGCTCGAGGACCGCCGGCACCGGATCGCTGCTGGCGTCCTCCGGCATCCAAACCCGCGCCGACAGCCGGCAACCATCCGGCATGACGATGCCCATATCGGGGAATTCGACGACCTTGCGGGGAAATTCGGTGATGGTTTTCATGCGATGCTCCAGGATGTCAGTGACGCATGAAGCGGGCATGTCATGAAGTCAAACGGGCGACGGCCGGTGTCGCCGCGACGACGCCACGATATGTAGCCCGATTGTTTTGCCCTGATGTTGCAGGATTATAATTAATGTATTACATTTATTAACTGAACCCAACGTGATGAGGATGGTTTCGCCTGAAAATCGTTTGGGATGAGCCAAAGCGCGTGACGAACCTGGACAGCCGGGGTCCCGATTTTGCCGAACTCGATATTGAGTTTTTTGCGACTTCAACCGTCCTTCCAGCCAAGGCCGACCGGTTCAAGGCGATTGGCGAATTCGGAGAGATCATCCTGGCCGTGATTTTCAAGCCGCTTGGTTCGGAGGCGATTTCGGTGATCTCGATGCGCCGTGCCAGCCGAAAGGAAAGGTCAGTATATGAACAATCCTAAATCGCGTGTTCGACCGCTTACCGATGCGGAGGAAGTGGAAATTCAAAGACAAATTGTTGATGATCCCGACGATGCGGAGACGACAGACGAACAGTTGGCGCAAGCCAGGCCTTTCGCGGAAGTGTTTCCAGAACTTTTCGAGAGCATAAGGCGTGCTCGTGGCCGGCCAGCCGTTGAGAAGCCTAAGCAAGTCGTGTCCATCCGTCTGGATCAGGATGTCATCAGTAAATTCAAGGCGACCGGCAAGGGCTGGCAGGCCAGGATCAACGAGGTGCTGAAAAACGCGAAGGTAGGCTAGGCAATCCGCGTCAGTTCAGCGGAATGTCGTTTTCGGCCTTGCGCGCCTGATAAGCGCCGGACAGTTCGTCGTAGCGGGCGGAAATATTGCCGATCCTTGCCTCAAGCCGGCCGCGCTCGGCCTCGGGCAGCGCCCGCACCAGCCTGCGAATGGAAAAACTCTTCCAATAAGCGTTCTCGGCATTGTAGCCGCCGGGATCAAGAGTGAAGACCTCTTTCAGGATTTTCAGATCGTGCGGGATCGCAAAGCTGTCGCGTGAATCCTCGTGGCTGAAGAGGTAGTAGAAATTGTCGAAGCCGGTCCAGGTGATCGCCGACAGGCAGAGCGAGCAGGGCTCATGCGTGGCGATGAAGATGGCGTCCTTGGTGTCGACGCGCTCGGCTTTCGGCATTTCATAGAAACGCTTCAGGCAGTGCACCTCGCCATGCCAGAGCGGATTTTCCATCTCGTTGTTGGTTTCGGCCAGCACCAGCGAGCGGTCGCCCTTCCGCAGGATGGCGGCGCCGAACAGCTTGTTCCCATGGGCCACGGCCTCTGCCGTTTTCGGCACGATGTCGTGCTCGATGACATCGAGCAGGCGGTCGATCAGCGATATGTCGGTCATTTCTCAGGTCTCGTTGGGGAGATGGATTTCGTAGGGGTGCGAGAAATGGAACTCTTCGAGGTTGGAGCCGTCACCGCCGCGGTCGACGATGACGAAATCCTGCGCTTCGCCGAGCGGCGTCAGCACGCCGTGCCAGAGATTGCGCGGATAGTTGACGCCTTGCCCGGGTGCGGTGATGAAGGCGTGCGGCTCGCCCGGACCGTCCTTGCCGTCATGGCAGACGACGACCAGGAAAGGCCGCGGTGACAGCGGGATGAACGCCTGGCTGCCTAAGGGATGGCGCTCGACCATGGTCAGCTTCATCGGCAGGTCGTAAGGCGTGCCGCGCGCCATCGAGATCAGCACGCGGGCATTCGGTCCCGCGGCTTCAGCGGTGGCGAGATTGTGGTAGCGCTCGGTCTTGCCGCCATTGATCGGGTAGTGATTGCCGCCGCCCATGTCGATGACATCGCCGAAGCCGGCAAAGCTTTCGCGGGTCAGCGGCCGCGCTGTGATGCGGGTCACCGCGCGCGACCGCCAATGCCCGCCCCGCCGAGCTTGGCGTGCCGGTTGACGTCCTTGTAAAGGAGATAGCGGAATTTGCCTGGGCCGCCCGCGTAGCAGGCCTGCGGGCAGAAGGCGCGCAGCCACATGAAGTCGCCGGCCTCGACCTCGACCCAGTCCTGGTTGAGGCGGTAGACCGCCTTGCCTTCCAAGACATAGAGCCCGTGCTCCATGACATGCGTCTCGGCAAATGGGATGACGGCGCCAGGCTCGAGCGTAACGATGGTGACGTGCATGTCGTGGCGCATGTCGGCTGGATCGACGAAACGGGTCGTCGCCCAGCGACCCTCGGTGCCGGGCATCGGCGTCGGCGCCATTTGCTGGTCACTGCTGAACAGGACTTCCGGCGCGTCGATGCCGTCGACGGCCTCATAGGCCTTCCTGATCCAGTGGAAGCGCACGGCGTCGCGACCTTCGTTGCGCACCGTCCAGCCGCTGTCCGGCGGCAGGAAGGCAAAACCGCCGGCTTGCAGCACGTGCTTCTTGCCGGCCAGCGAAACGGTCAACTCGCCCTCAACCACGAACAGCACGCCCTCGGCGCCGGCGTCCGGCTCGGGCCGGTCGCTGCCGCCGCCGGGCAGGATCTCGACGATGTACTGCGAAAATGTCTCGGCGAAACCCGAAAGCGGCCTGGCGATGATCCAGGCCCTGGTCTCGTCCCAGAACGGCAGTGGGCTGGTGACGATGTCCTGCATCACTCCCTTCGGTATGACGGCATAGGCCTCGGTGAAGACGGCGCGGCCGGTCAAAAGCTCATTTTGGCCGGGATGGCCGCCATGCGGTGCATAATAGGTTTTCTGGTCAGTCTTGATCATATCCATTGGGTCCTGACCCCTCAGTCATTTCATTAGAGCGGGAGCATGTCTTTCAGGCGGAGCAGCGCGATGCGCTCGACCTGTTTGCAGGCGGTATCGAGTTCTACGCCACGGCTGTTGCCGATGCGCGCCTCGAACTCGGCGAGGATCTCCTCCTTGGTCTTGCCCCGCACCGCGATGATGAAGGGAAAGCCGAAGGTGGTGACGTAGGCGGCGTTGAGCTTGGAAAACAGCTCGCGCTCCTTGTCGGTCAGCGCGTCGAGGCCGGCGGAGGCCTGCTCGCGTGTGGATTCCGCAGTGAGGCGTCTCGCTTCGGCCAGTTTGCCAGCGAGATCGGGATGGGCGTTGAGGACGCCGATCCGCTCGGTTTCGCTGGCGGCGCGGAAGACGCGGCAGAGCGCATTGTGCAGGCCGCCGGCGCTGTCATGCGCCGGCCCAAGCTCCAGCTCATAGGCACGTTCGGCGATCCAGGGCGAATGTTCGAACACGCCGCCGAAAGTGTCGACGAAGGTCTCGAACGCCATCTTCGACGGCTTGAGCGCCGCCGGCTGGTAGGGGTGGTTCTCCTGCCAGTGCCTAGCGATATCGATGCGCCGTGCCAGCCAGACCTTGTCGTGCGATCTGACATAGTCGACGAAGCGCTTCAGCGCCGCCACCCGCCCGGGACGTGCGACGAGGCGGCAATGCAGGCCGATATTCATCATCCGCGGCCGGCCCGCTTTGCCCTCGGCATAGAGCGTGTCGAAACTGTCCTTCAAATAGGCGAAGAACTGGTCGCCGGAATTGAATCCCTGCGGCGTGGCGAAACGCATGTCGTTGGCATCGAGCGTGTAGGGGATGACGAGTTGCGCGCCGCCGCTGTGCTCGAACCAGTAGGGCAGTTCGTCGTCATAAGTGTCCGACACATAGTCGAAGCCGCCCTCTTCGGCCACCAACCGCACCGTATTGACCGAGGTGCGGCCGGTGTACCAGCCGGTCGGCCGTTGGCCCGTCACCTCGTAGTGCAGCTTGATCGCCGCTTCGAGGTCGCGGCGCTCGTCCTCGGCGCTGTGGTCGCGGTAGTCGATCCATTTCAGCCCGTGCGAGGCCATTTCCCAGCCGGCCTCCTGCATCGCCGCCACCTGGTCGGGCGACCGGGCTAATGCTGAGGCGACCCCGTAGCAGGTCACCGGCACTTGCGCCTCGCTGAACAGGCGCAGCAGCCGCCAGAAGCCTGCCCGCGCGCCATATTCGTAGATCGATTCCATGTTCCAGTGGCGCTGGCCGACCCAGGGCGCGGCGCCGACGATTTCCGACAGAAAGGCTTCCGAGGCCTTGTCGCCGTGCAGCACGCAGTTCTCGCCGCCTTCCTCGTAGTTGACGACGAATTGGACGGCCACATGCGCACCGCCCGGCCATTTCGGATCCGGCGGATTGGCTCCGTAGCCGCGCATGTCTCTAGAGTAACGCATTGCCCCTCCCCGCCGGACGCTGCCGGAAGTTGTGATCAGGATAGTCGAAAGGGTTGCTCGCGCATTCCCCCGAAATTTTTGAAAGTGTTTTTGTGCCACTCCGCTCGACCGGGACTTATGCATCGCCTTTAATTGGCGCACAATTCACTGCTTTGTTCGGCTGTATCGGAAATGGGAGGCGCCAGTGGCAGAAACGTCGAGAGCCGATGGCGGACGTCTGACGACGCATGTGCTCGACACCGCGACCGGCAAGCCGGCGGCGGGCCTGTCGATCGCGCTTTATCATCTTGAGAGCGACGCGCGGATACATTTGAAGACCATCGTCACAAATGCCGACGGCCGCTGCGATGCGCCGCTGCTGGCAGGAGCGGAATTCCGCCTCGGCGAATACGAACTGGTGTTCGCCGCCGGTGACTATCTACGCGGCCAGGGCACCAAACTGCCGGAACCGGCCTTCCTCGACAGTGTGCCGATCCGCTTCGGCATGGCGGAATCCGTGCATTATCACGTGCCGTTGCTTATCTCTCCTTATGGCTACTCGACCTACAGGGGGAGCTGACGCATGGCCAAGATCACAATACGCAACGAGATCCGCTTCATCATCAATGGCAGGGATGTCGCGCTGTCGTCGGTGGCGCCCGACGCGACCTTGCTCGACTGGCTGCGGCTCGACCGCTCGCTGCGCGGCACCAAGGAAGGCTGCGCCGAGGGCGATTGCGGCGCCTGCACGGTCCTGGTCGGAAAATTGTCCGCCGGCAAGCTGGTTTATGAAAGCGTCAACGCCTGCATCCGTTTCCTCGGTTCGCTCGACGGCACCCATGTCGTCACCGTCGAGCATCTGCGCGGCGCGCCTGGCCAATTGCATCCGGTGCAGCAGGCGATGGTCGATTTCCACGCTTCGCAATGCGGCTTCTGCACGCCGGGCTTCGTCATGTCGCTCTACGGCTTGTGGATGAAGTCGCCGGACCCGTCGAATGCGGCGATCGAGAAGGCCTTGCAAGGCAATCTTTGCCGCTGCACCGGCTATGAGGCAATCATGCGCGCCGCGCGTGCCATCTCCAGCTACGGCAAGGCGGCGAAGGATCCGCTGGCGGCCGAGCGCAAGGCGATCACCGCCAGGCTCGAGGCTATGCATGACGGTGCCCGCGTCGAAATCGGCGCCGGCAAGCTGAGGTTGGTCGTCCCGGCCAACGCCGATGATTTCGCCGCTGTACTGGATAAGGAACCCGACGCCACTGTTGTCGCCGGCTCGACCGACGTCGGCCTGTGGGTCACCAAGCACATGCGCGACATCTCACCGGTAGTCTTCATCGGCAATCTCGAGGGGCTGTGCGCGATCTCCGAAGACAATGACGTCATCACCATCGGAGCCGGCGTTACCTACACCGACGCCTTCGCGACACTGGCCAAGCGCATCCCCGCGCTCGGGCCATTGTTCGACCGCATCGGCGGCGAACAGGTACGAAACATGGGCACCATCGGCGGCAACATCGCCAATGGCTCGCCGATCGGCGACACGCCGCCGCCCCTGATCGCGCTTGGTGCGCAACTGACGCTGCGCCGCGGCAAGAAGCGGCGCACCATCGCGCTTGAGGATTTCTTCATCGCTTATGGCAAGCAGGACCGGCAGCCAGGCGAATTCGTCCAGGCCGTGCACGTTCCCGTGCCGGCCAAGGGCACAAAGTTTGCCGTCTACAAGATCACCAAGCGCCGCGACGAGGACATCACCGCAGCCCTTGGCGCCTTTTTCCTCGACCTGGCCAAGGACGGAACCGTGGCCGATATATGCATCGCCTATGGCGGCATGGCGGCCACCCCGAAGCGGGCTTTCGGTGTCGAAAAAGCGCTGCTCGGCAAGCCGTGGACGGAGACAACGGTGGAAGCGGCCATGGCTGAATATGCCGGCGATTTCACCCCGCTGACCGATATGCGGGCATCGGCCGAATACCGGGCGCTGGCGGCCAGGAACCTGCTGCTGCGCTTTTTTGCCGAAACCAGCGGCAGCAAGGCGCCGTTCCAGGTGTCACGCAACGAGGCGGCCTGATGAACAAGCACGCCTCTCCAGATCTCAAGGCGCAGAAGATTTCCGGTGGCGTCGCCGCCGACCAGCGCCACGATTCCGCGCACAAGCATGTCAGCGGCAGCGCGGTCTATATCGACGATATGCCGGAACCGGCGGGCATGCTGCATGGCTGCCTCGGCCTGTCCACGGCGACGCATGCGACGATCAGCAAAATGGATCTGTCGGCGGTGCGCGCGGCGCCGGGCGTCGTCGATGTGCTGACGGCCAAGGACGTTCCGGGCGAAAATGACATTTCGCCGACCGGTCGACACGACGAGCCGGTGCTGGCCGACGACAAGGTGCAGTTTTATGGTCAGCCGATCTTCTGCGTTATTGCCAAGACGCGCGAACAGGCGCGCCGCGCCACCCGGCTGGCCAAGGTCGAATACAGTCCATTGCCTTTCGTCACCGACATTGGCGATCTCGACCCCCGCAAGGACAAGCTGGTCACGCCGCCGCTCACGCTGAAGCGTGGCGATGCCGCTGCCGCGATCAAGGCGGCGCCGCGCCGGCTGAAGGGCAAGATGCGCATCGGCGGCCAGGAGCATTTCTATCTCGAAGGCCATATCGCCGTGGCCATCCCCGGCGAAGACCAGGACGTCACCATCTTTTCCTCGACCCAGCATCCGAGCGAAGTCCAGCACATGGTCAGCCATGCGCTGGGCGTGCCGAGCAACGCCATCACAGTGGAAATCCGCCGCATGGGTGGCGGCTTCGGCGGGAAGGAGACGCAAGGCAACCAGTTTGCGGCATTGGCTGCGATCGCCGCCAAGAAACACCATCGCGCGGTAAAAATCCGGCCCGACCGCGACGACGACATGATCGCCACCGGCAAGCGCCATGATTTCCTTGTCGACTACGACGTTGGCTTCGACGACGACGGCAACATTTTAGGCGTCGATTTCATGTTTGCGGCGCGTTGCGGCTTTTCCTCGGACCTGTCCGGACCGGTCACCGACCGCGCGCTGTTCCATTGCGACAACACCTATTTCTGGCCGGCGGTGCATGCGCAATCGGCGCCGCTTTACACCAACACCGTGTCGAACACGGCGTTTCGCGGCTTCGGCGGCCCGCAGGGCATGGTCGGCGCCGAACGGGTCATCGACGAGGTTGCCTTTGCCGTCGGCAAGGACCCGCTCGAAATCCGCAAGCAGAATTTTTATGGCACCAGTGGTGATAAAGACGGGGGCCGCAACGTCACCCCTTATCACCAGACGGTCGAGGACAACATCATCCACCGCATCGTCGCCGAGCTGGAGGCGAGCGCCGACTATGCGGGGCGCCGCCGCATCATCCAGGCCTTCAACGCCAACAGCCGCTTCATCAAGCGCGGCCTGGCGCTGACGCCGGTCAAATTCGGCATCTCTTTCACAGCCACCCACTACAACCAGGCCGGCGCGCTGGTGCATGTCTACACCGATGGTTCGGTGCATCTGAATCACGGCGGCACCGAGATGGGGCAAGGCCTCTACGTCAAGGTGGCGCAGGTGGTGGCGGAAGAGTTCCAGATCGACCTCGACCAGGTCAAGATCACCGCGACGACCACCGGCAAGGTGCCCAACACTTCGGCCACCGCGGCGTCGTCCGGCACCGACCTCAACGGCATGGCGGCGCAGAACGGCGCCCGCCAGATCAAGGAACGGCTGACCGACTTCGCCGCCGAAAAATACCAGGTGCCGCGCGAGCAGGTGCTTTTCCTGCCCAACCGGGTGCGCATCGGCAACCAGGAGATCGCCTTCACCGACCTCGTCAAGCAGGCCTATATGGCCCGCATCCAACTGTCGGCGGCGGGTTTTTACAAGACGCCGAAAATCCACTGGAACCGTGACAAGGGCGAGGGCCGTCCGTTCTATTATTTCGCCTATGGCGCCTCGTGCTCGGAAGTCTCGGTCGACACGCTGACCGGCGAATATGTCGTCGAGCGCACCGACATATTGCATGAAACCGGCCGCTCGCTGAACCGCGCCATCGATCTCGGCCAGATCGAGGGCGGCTTCATCCAGGGCATGGGCTGGCTGACGACGGAGGAGCTGTGGTGGGACGGCAAGGGCCGGCTGCGCACGCATGCGCCGTCGACCTATAAGATCCCGCTCGCGTCCGACCGGCCGAAGATATTCAACGTCACGCTGGCCGACTGGCCGGAGGCCAACGAGCCGACGGTGCACCGTTCCAAGGCGGTCGGCGAACCGCCCTTCCCGCTCGGCATGTCTGTGCTGCATGCGCTGTCGGACGCGGTGGCAAGTGTGGCCGATCATAAGGTCTGTCCGCGTCTCGACGCTCCTGCAACACCAGAACGGGTGCTGATGGCGATCGAACGGCTGAAGGGTGAAGCCAAGAATAGCGCCTGACTCTGACCTGGATTCTGGCAAAACGTGCAATTCAGACTGAAAAACCCTATATTTCCCGTACGGGAATGCGAAATATGAAGTCGAAAGTGCAAAGGCTCAGAGCTTTTCTCGCCAGCGCCGACCGGTTTGCCTTGGTCGAAGTGGCCAGTACCAAGGGCTCGACCCCCCGCGAGAAGGGCGCCTTCATGCTCGTCTCGCAGGCGGCGACTTTTGGCACGATCGGCGGCGGTCAGCTCGAGTACATGGCGATCGACAAGGCGAGGCAGATGGTGGGGTCTTCACCCTCCCCCTTGTGGGGAGGGTCGGCGNGGGGGTGCGGACGATCGTGCAAAGCCACCCCGTTTCGCGGACGCCGCCACGCGGCGTCCGCTCACCGACCCTCCCCACAAGGGGGAGGGTAAAGAAGCCCGCATCGCGGTCGATGAAGTCCGCGCCACGCTTGACGTGCCGCTAGGTCCCGAGATCGGCCAGTGCTGCGGCGGGCGCGTCGAAGTCTTGATCCGTATCGTCGATGCCGCGCTTGCTGCCGAGCTGATCGCGGCCGCAGAAGCCGAGGAAGCCCACCTGCCGCATGTCTATATCTTCGGCGGCGGCCATGTCGGCCAGGCGCTGGCCTCGACCGTTGCACTTCTTCCCGTGCGTGGTGTCGTCATCGAGACGCGGGCCGAAGCGCTGGAAGGCATGCCGGAAACCGTCGAGACGCTGCTGACGCCGATGCCCGAGGCCGAGGTGCGAAACGCCCCCGCCGGCACCGCCTTCGCCATCCTCACCCACGACCATGCGCTGGATTTCCTCATCGTCGCCGAGGCGCTGAAGCGCGACGACGCGGCCTATGTCGGCATGATCGGCTCGAAAACCAAGAGAGCGACGTTCAGGAACTGGTTCCTGAAATCGGCGGATGGCACGGAGGCTGAGTTGGCCCGCCTCGTCTCCCCGATCGGCGGCGACGCCGTCAGGGACAAGCGCCCGCCGGTGATCGCGGCGCTCGCGGCAGCCGAGATCATGACGGCACTGGTCGTTCACAACACCGCGCCGAATGCCGACCATGAAGTCCAGCATAAGATGATGGCCGGCTAAGCTTCGGCGCGGCTAAGCAGGCCGCTTCAGGCCGAGATGATCTCGCAAGGTGCTGCCTTCGTATTCCCGACGGAACAGTCCGCGCCGCTGCAGTTCCGGCACCACCAGCGTGGCAAAGGCATCGAGCTCGCCGGGGAAGTATGACGGCATGACGTTGAAGCCGTCCGCGCCGCCGCCCTCGAACCGCGCCTGCAATTCGTCAGCGATCTGCGCCGGCGTGCCGACGATACGCCAATGGCCACGTGCGCCGGCGAAATGGCGGGCAAGCTGGCGGATCGACAGGCCGTTGCGGCGCGATTGTTCGATGACCAGCGCCTGGCGGCTTTTCATTCCCTCGGTCTCCGGCAGCTCGGGCATCGGTCCGTCGATCGGATAGCTCCCGAGATCGGAGATGCTGAGATAGCTGGACAGCAGCGCCACGCCGACATCGTCGGGGATCAGCGCCTGCAATTCCTCCTGTTTCTCCCGCGCTTCGGCCTCGGTTTCCGCCACCACGGGGGAGACGCCCGGCATGATCTTGATGTCGTCGGGCTGACGCCCATAGGCAGCCATACGGCCCTTGAGGTCGTCGTAAAAGCCCTTGGCTTCCTCGAGGGTCTGCGCCGCCGTGAACACGACGTCGGCGGTGCGGGCGGCAAGGTCGCGGCCGACATCCGAGGCGCCGGCCTGCACCATCACCGGCGCGCCCTGCGGCGAGCGCGGCAGGTCGAGCGGGTCGCGCACCGAAAAGCTCTGGCCGTTGTGACCGTGAAAGCCACTGCCTTGCCAAAGTCCTGATACCACCTCGGCGAATTCGCGCGCCCGCTCGTAGCGGTCGGCATGGGGTTTCAGGCCCATCGCGCCGAAATTGGCGGCTTCGATGGGGCTGGCCGACGTCACCAGGTTCCAGCCAGCCCGGCCACCACTCAGATGATCGAGCGACAGAAAGGTGCGCGCCAGACCGTAGGGCTCGTTGTAGCTGGTCGACGCCGTCGAAACGAGGCCGATGCCGCTGGTCTGCACGGCGAGCGCGGACAGCAGGCTGATCGGCTCGAAGCCGATCGAGCGTGAGGTCTGGCTGGCGATGCCGACATTGGCTTCGCGCAGACCGGCGGCGTCCTCGCAGAACACCATGTCGAACTTCGCCGCTTCCGCCGTGCGCGCCAGCTGGATGTAATGATCGATGTCGATGCCTGCAGTAACATGCGCCTTGGGGTGACGCCAGGCGGCGATGTGGTGGCCCGTCGCCCACAGGAAGGCGCCAAGCTTCATCTGGCGGGTCATTGCGCTCCTCCGGCAAGTCTGAGATGAGAGCGCAAGGTGGTGCCGGGATAATCCGGGCGGACGAGGCCGCGGCGCTGCAATTCCGGCAGCACGCGGCCGATGAAACCGTCAATCGCCGCAGGCGGTATTGCGATGTTGAACCCGTCGCAGCTTTGCGAGCTGAACCATGTTTCGAGCGCGTTGGCAGCGACATCTGCGCCAACGTTCAGCAGCAGCTTGACCGCACCCGGATCGCGTCCGCAGGCCACAACGCGGCGCTTGAGATCGTCATGGCGCGCCTTGGGGTCCTTTGTGGGTCTGTCCAGCAGGACGACATCGGCGGTGCGGGCGGCCATATCCAGATCGGCCTCGGACAGGCCGGACAGCACCAGCACCGGCGTATCCTGCGGCGAGCGCGCGACGTTCAGCGGCCCGCGCACGGAGAAACATTCGCCCTTGTGGTCGAGCAGGTGCATTTTTTCGGGATCGTGGAAGCGGCCGCCGATCTTGTCGAACAGCAGCGCGTCGGCATCCCAGCCCTGCCACAGGCGCTGAACGATGCCGATGTATTCCTGCGTGCGGCGGCGGAACACATCGTCGGAAAATCCATCCGGCCGGCTGAAATTGGCGGCTTCCCGTGGCGCCTGCGCCATGGTCGCGTGCCAGCCGGCGCGGCCATGGCTGATGATGTCGAGCGAAGCAAGACGGCGCGCCAGATTGTACGGCTGGTGAGCCACCGTCGAGGCTGCAGCGACAAGGCCGATCCGACTTGTCACCGTCGCCAGCGCCGCCAGCAAGGTCGTCGCTTCGAAAGAACTCGACCCGGCGCTGTTCGGCGCGGAATCATCGAGGACAATCATGTCCAGCCCCGCCGCTTCCGCTTGCTTGGCAAAGCCGGCCAGGTCGCTGAACCCGAGCGGCTGCCCGGAAGTAATGTTGAGCGAAACGGCAAGATGCATTGTGGCTTGCTGGTCAGTCGGCATGGGACCATCGATCATAGGGCGGCGTATGCGAACCTAAGGTCACCTGCTTGTAAGACAACCCTGGCGACTGGGCCAACAGCCCCTCACTTGCCGGCCAGCAAATCCTTGATCAGCCGCTGGCAACGCTCGGCCATGAAGTCGAGCAACAGCCGCACCTTTGGATCCTGCAGCTTCTTGTGCGGATAGACGGCGGCGAACTGCACCGGCGTTGGCGGCGTGCTGGCCAGGATGACCTGCAGCCGCCGGTCGCGGATGAAGGGTTCGACCTCGAAGCGCGGCTTGTTGATGATGCCGCGGCCCGACAGCGCCCAGCCGGTCAGCACATCGCCATCGTCGGTGTCGTAGGGGCCGTGCACCTCGAATTTCTGCGGGCCGGACGGCGTCTGCAGCGTCCAGACATATTCGCGCGCCCCGGAATAGCGCAGCATCAGGCAGTCGTGCTTCTTGCCGATCAGCTCCTGTGGCTCCACCGGCTCGCCGCGCGCTTCGAGATATTTCGGTGCCGCCACCAGCACGCGTTCACATTCCATGATGCCGCGCATCCGCAGGCTGGAATCCTCGATGATGCCGAGCTTGAAGGCGACGTCGATGCCTTCCTTCATGATGTCGATATTGTGGTCGGAGAGCCTCAGCCGCACCTCGATATCGGGGTATTTGTCGTGGAAATCCGGAATGCCCGACGCCACCAGCCGCCGTCCGAGGCCGAGCGGTGCGGTCACCTTGATGGTGCCGCGCGGTTGGCCGGAAAGCGCCGAAACCGCGGCTTCCGCCTCGGTGATAGCCTCCAGCACCTGCTTGGCGCCGGAGTAGAACACCGTGCCATGCTCCGTCGGCATCAATTGCCGTGTCGTGCGGTTGAACAGCCGCACGCCGAGGTGTTTTTCCAGCTCCTTGATGCGGTTGGAGGCGACCGCCGGCGAAATGCGCATGTCGCGGCCTGCCGCCGAGAGATTACCAAGCTCGACGACGCGGACGAAGACGGCGATGTTGTCGAGATAGGCCATTCGTGGCTCTTTATGTGGCGGCGTACGTGGTCAGCCTAGTATTTTCCATTTTTTTTTGAAAGTCATCGTACACCTCGCCTCTTTTCGTTTGCGCCCCACACCGTAAAGTCAGCCGATCGGCAGGGACGATTTCACATGATGGATTTCGCGATTTTCTGGGACTGGCTGAGTTTCGCCGTGCGCTGGCTGCACGTCGTCACCGGCATCGCCTGGATCGGCTCGTCCTTCTATTTCGTCGCGCTCGACCTTGGGCTGCGCCAGCGCCCCGGCATGCCGGCCGGCGCATTCGGCGAGGAATGGCAGGTGCATGGCGGCGGCTTCTACCACGTCCAGAAATATCTGGTGGCGCCGGCCGAAATGCCGGAACACCTGACCTGGTTCAAGTGGGAATCCTACGCCACCTGGCTGTCCGGCTTCGCCATGCTGTGCGTGGTCTACTATGCCGGCGCCGATTTGTTCCTGATCGACCCCAATGTGCTGCCGATGTCGGTGCCGGTCGGCATCCTTTTGTCGATGGCCACCATCGGCGTCGGCTGGGTAGTCTACGATCTGCTCTGCCGGTCGCCGCTCGGCAAAAGTGACACCGGACTGATGCTGGTGCTCTATGGCGTGCTGGTGTTCATCGCCTGGGGTCTGACGCATCTGTTCACCGGCCGCGCCGCTTTCCTGCATCTGGGCGCCATCACCGCCACGATCATGTCGGCCAATGTCTTCATGGTGATTATTCCAAACCAGAAGATCGTCGTCGCCGACCTGATTGCCGGCCGCAAGCCCGACCCGAAATACGGCAAGATCGCCAAGCAGCGCTCGCTGCACAACAATTACCTGACGCTGCCCGTGCTGTTCCTGATGCTGTCGAACCACTATCCGCTGGCGTTTGCGACGGAGTTCAACTGGGTCATCGCCTCGCTGGTGTTCATCATCGGCGTCTTGATCCGGCACTATTTCAACACCGTGCATAAGCGTGCCGGCAACCCGCACTGGACCTGGATGGCGGCTGCGGTGCTGTTCGTCATCATCATGTGGCTGTCGACAGCGCCGAAAATACTGATCGGCGAGCTCAAGGCATCCGCCGCGGCCGAAGTCTATATCGCCTCGTCGCATTTCCCGGCGGTGCGCGACACCGTGCTTGGCCGCTGCTCGATGTGCCATACGGCCGAGCCGGTCTATGAAGGCATCTACCATGCGCCGAAGGGCGTGATGCTCGACACCGACGCCGGCATTGCCGAGCATGCGCGTGAAATCTATTTGCAGGCCGGGCGCAGCCACGCCATGCCGCCCGCCAACGTCACCCAGATCAGCGACAAGGAACGGGCGCTGCTGGTCGCCTGGTTCGAAGGCGCAGGGAAATAGGGATGACCTCCACACTTCTGCGCGGCCGCACCCTAAGTTTTTTGCGCTGGCCCGAAGCCATCGACGACCATGCCGCCTGGCGCTATGAGGAGGATGGCGGCCTGCTGATCGGCGACGGCCGGATCGTTGCCGTAGGCAGCTACACGGAAGTCGAAAAGCAAGCGGGCGACGGTGCGAAAAAGATCGATCATCGGCCGCATCTGCTGCTGCCCGGCTTCATCGATGCGCATGCGCATTTTCCGCAGATGCAGGTCATTGCCTCCTACGGCGCCGAACTGCTCGACTGGCTGAACACCTACACCTTTCCCGAAGAGACCAAATTCGCCAACGCTCAGCATGGCCGCCGCATCGCCCGGCTGTTCCTGGACGAGATGGTGCGCCACGGCACGACGACGGTCGCCGCCTACTGCTCGGTGCACAAGGCGTCTGCCGAAGCGTTCTTTGCCGAATCGCATGCGCGCGGCATGCTCAACATTGCCGGCAAGGTGATGATGGATCGAAACGCGCCGGCAGGCGTGCTCGACACGCCGCAATCCGGCTATGACGATACGAAGGCACTGATTGCGGAATGGCACGGCAAGGGCCGCCAGCTTTATGCGATCACGCCGCGCTTCGCCATCACCTCTTCGCCCGAACAGTTGGAGATGTCGGGCGCGCTCTGCCGCGAGCATCCCGATCTGCATATGCAGACGCATCTGTCGGAAAACCACGCCGAAATCGCCTTCACGCAAAAACTCTATCCGCAGGCGCGCGACTACACCGATGTCTACGAGCAGTATGGCCTGCTGGGGCCAAAGAGCCTGTTCGGCCACTGCATCCATCTCTTGGAACGCGAGGCCGATGCGCTGTCGGACTCAGGCTCGGTGGCGGTGTTCTGCCCGACCTCGAACCTGTTCCTCGGCTCCGGCCTGTTCGATTACCAGCGCTTTCGGCGCCGCGACAAGCCGCTGCGCATCGCCGCGGCCAGCGATGTCGGCGGCGGCACCAACTATTCGATGCTGCGCACCATGGACGAGGGCTACAAGGTGATCGCGCTGACTGGCGAAAAGCTGAACCCGTTCCAGTCCTTCTGGCAATTAACACGTGGCAATGCCGAGGCGCTGTCTATGGCGGAGAAGGTCGGCACGCTGGATGAAGGCACCGACGCGGATATCACCGTGCTCGACGCCCGCGCCACACCGGCGATGCGGCTGAGGATGGAGACTGTGGAGACGCTGGCGGAGGAGCTGTTCCTGCTGCAGACGCTGGGCGACGACCGCGCGGTGCGCGAGGTCTATGTCGCGGGGCGGCCTGCCAAGAGTGATATAATCGCCGGTTAGGACCCATCATCCGCGCGGGACAAGATGATGATTGCGCCTGGTTGCCAAGTGGTTCCCCCACTCCGTCGCCGCTTCGCGGCGCCACCTATCCCCCTCCGAGGGTGAGGAAGGGAGCCTTTGCTTCGGAGGACGGGCGCCGGTTCGGACAGCTTGGCGCCCTTCCTCTACCCCGTCGATCGGGGGAGAGGTGTCGAGAGAAGCTCGAAGGAGTGGGGGGCGACCCTGGCGGGGCAAGACCACCACCGCGACGAGACCTTGACCGGGCGGAGCTTGTCGTACACACGATTTGTGATGATTTCGGAGAACAAAAATGGCCGCCGCGGACGACATCGCTCTGATCCAGAAACAGGAAGAGACGCTGGTCTTCCCGGCCTTCGACGAGGCCGTCGCCTTCAAGGTCGGCGCGGCGATCCGCGAGCGGGCGCTGGCCGAAAAGCTGCCCATCATTGTCGATATCAGGCTGTGGGATCGGCCGCTGTTTTATGCCGCGATGCCCGGTTCAAACGCCTCCAACCCCGACTGGGCACGACGCAAGATCAATGTGGTCAAGCGCTACCTCAGGAGCACCTATCGTCTGGTGCTGGAACAGCAGCGACCGGACCGCACCTTCAAGGTCGGCGAGGGGCTGGATATTGCTGATTACGTACTGGCCGGCGGCGGGTTTCCGGTGACTGTAAAGGGTGCCGGCGTCATTGGCGTCATCGCCGTCTCCGGCCTGCCGGAACGCCAGGATCATGGCGTCGTCGTCGATGCACTGTGCGATCATCTCGGCCTCGATCGGACACAATTGGCGCTGCCGCCGGAAGGTAAATCGTGACGTTGGCGCTGCCCCTCATCCGCCTGCCGGCACCTTCTCCCCGTATAGTGACGGGAGAAAGGACAAGCTCGAGCGCTGGCGATCCCCTCTCCCCGTCTTTCACGGGGTGAGGGTGAGGGGCAGCGCCAACGTTTGCTCATTTTGAAAACCGCCAGTTACGGCCAAGGATAACCGTGCTCGATCCCAAATCCTTTCTCATCTCGATCTTCAATGCCGCTGTTGCCGCTGCCGATCCTGAACGGACCATCAGGGATCATCTGCCGGCCAGGCCCAAGGGCCGTACCATTGTCATTGGCGCCGGCAAGGGCTCGGCGCAGATGGCGGCCGCGTTCGAGAAGGTGTGGGATGGCCCAATCGAAGGGCTGGTCGTCACCCGCTACGGCTATGGCGCCAGATGCGAGCGCATCGAAATCATCGAGGCGGCACATCCGGTACCGGACGCTGCCGGTCTTGAGGCGTCGCGGCGCCTGCTCGAAAAGGTGCAAGGGCTGACTGCGGACGACCTGGTAGTGGCGCTGATATCGGGCGGAGGATCGGCGCTGCTGCCGTCGCCTGCCGCCGGCCTGACGCTCGCCGACGAAATCGCCGTCAACGAGGCGCTGCTTGCCTCCGGCGCGCCGATCGCGGCGATGAACACAATCCGCAAGCATCTCTCGACCATCAAGGGCGGCCGGCTGGCAGCTGCCGCCTGGCCGGCCAAACTGGTATCACTGGTTGTCTCTGACATTCCCGGCGACAACCCGGCGCTGGTGGCCTCCGGCCCGACCGTGCCCGACTCCGGCAACCGCGCCGATGCGCTGGCCTCGATAGCGGCCTACGGCATGAAACTGCCCGACGCCGTCATGGCGCACATCAACTCGCCAGAGGCCGATGCGCCAGATCTGGATGACCAGCGCTTTTCACGCAATGAAGTGCACCTGATCGCCTCGGCTGGCGTGTCGCTGGAAGCGGCAGCCGCTGAGGCAAAACGGCAGGGCATCGAAGCCGTCATCCTCTCCGATTCCATCGAGGGCGAGGCGCGCGAGGTCGGTGGCGTGCATGCAGCCATTGCGCGCGAAGTGGCGACGCGCAACCGGCCGTTCAAAAAGCCGGTGCTGATCCTGTCCGGCGGCGAGACGACCGTGACCTTGCGGGCCCCTGTTGACGGAAAAAGGGGCAAGGGCGGCCGCAACTCCGAATTCCTGCTCGCCTTTGCCATCGGCATCAGCGGCGCGGAAGGTATTCATGCACTGGCCGCCGATACCGACGGCATCGATGGCTCGGAAGACAATGCCGGCGCCTTTGCCGATGGCTCGACCGTCTCGCGCATGCGTGCCGCCGGCGTCGACGCCAAGGCGATGCTGGCCGGCAACAATGCCTGGACGGCGTTCAACGCGATCGGCGATCTGTTCGTGCCGGGGCCGACGGGTACGAATGTGAATGATCTGAGGGCAATCCTGATCAGTTAATTCGGCCGTGGCGGCCGAAGTTTCCAACGTTGGATTCACGACCGTAGGTGATTGGCTGAAGCCACTCAGCTTCGTCATCCCTGGGCGAAGCAGGAGCGAAGCTCCGTCGCAAAGCCCCGTGTCCATTCCGTGATGTTAGCCGTCGAGCGCAGCGGAGCAGAATTCTGCACCGTAGCAGCGTGCAAACGTCGCGGCATGCATCCTCGGGTCTGCGCTGCGTCGCTTCCCTCCTTGCTCCGCCCGCGGATGGCGATGTCGCTGAGGCTTTCGCTCATCTCACGACCCCATAAGCCGCTTCACCTCTCTCATATCCCTGAGAAACCGCTCGCGCTCTGCCTCCTTGTCCGCCGGCTCATGAATACGCAGGATGAAGGAAGGATGGATGGTGATGAACACGCGCAAACCGTCCTCGCGCTCGATCACCTGGCCGCGCATTTTCGTCACGGCAATGGCCTTGCCCAGCAGCGACAACGCCGCCGTTGCCCCAAGCGCCACGGCGAGGTCCGGCTTGATCAGCTCAAGCTCCCGGCCGATCCACCAGCGGCAGGCCTGGACTTCGCCGGTATTTGGCTTCGAGTGGATGCGGCGCTTGCCGCGCGGCTCGAACTTGAAGTGCTTGACGGCGTTGGTGACGTAGACTTTTTGCCGGTCGACGCCTGCGTCATCGAGAATTGCATCGAACACTTTGCCCGCTGGCCCGACAAAAGGTTTGCCGGCGAGATCTTCCTGATCGCCAGGTTGTTCGCCGACGAAGACCACTTTGGCGTCATCCGGCCCCTCGCCGAACACGGTCTGTGTCGCGTCGCGCCAGAGCGGGCAGCGACGACAACCCTTTGCAGCCTCGCGCAAATCGGAAATCGTCTTGGCATCGTCTTCATCCGGCGCCTCGGCCGGCTCGGGCTTCGGCCAATGTCTTGCCTGCAGCTTGGCGTGGTGCGGCGCCGGCGTCGTCGGTTGTCTGGCAATCATGGCTATAGCGGCCTCGTCCGCTCCTGCGATCAGATCTGGAATGAGCGAGGCCTCGGGAAGGTTCCGCCAATATTTCTTCGGCATCTCCTTCTGCATCGCCTTCACCTTGAGCCGCGCCGGGTTGAAGATGTTTTCGAAATAGGTCAGCCACAACGCCTCGGTGTCGTCCTGATCGGGTGCATCGCCCTTGGCCGCACCCGGCCCGATGGCCAGCCTTTCGCCGTTCCAGTCGGCGGAGGCATAGGGCGTCAGGATGGTCCAGCGCATGCCGGTGAACCGCCGAACGAAGAAATCCGCGTTGCGCTCGACAATGAAATGCTCCGGCTCGAACCAGGCGACGTAGCGCTCGTTCTCGCCGTCGCCGATCTTCCGGAAGCGTACGAAGGCATGCATCTTATGGCTGTCGCGCCGCACCGCCTTTTCCATGGCTTCGAGCCGCCTGGTGTCGGGATCGGATGCGATCGCCAGCAGTTTCGGCTCGGTGCGCAGGCGCCAAAGCATCCAGTAGAGAAAGGCAAACCGGCCGGGGTCGGAGTGGCAGAAGGCGGTTTCGGCATGGGCGATGAACTCGCGCGGGACGGTAAGCTGCGCGCCCTCTGGCACCGCCGGCAAGGCATCTCGAGGGTCATTGGCGTCGGACCCGACACCCCAACTAATATCCTCAGGCCGGACCTCATTCAGCGTCAGACGCCGTGCCGCATCGCGCCAACCGGCGAAATCGGTCTGGCTCGCTAGCCGGACAGTGTATCGGGCAAGGTCGAGCTGGGCCGGCTGCATGGTCAAAACAGAGACAGTTGTTCGCAGGACTTTACGATCGTGTCGCGCAAGCCGGTCTTGTCCGTCAGTCTACCCGGCGACCAGCCTTCGGCGATGATGAAGGGCCTCAGCTTGGCGATCGAATGGCAGATCCGTCCGACATCTTCCAGCCGCATGTGTCGGTGGCGGCGGGTTTCAAGGATCTTCGCCACCACCTTGGTGCCCAGACCCGGAACCCGCAGCAGCGCTTCCCGATCGGCGCGGTTGATGTCGACGGGAAACCTCGCCCGATTGCGCAAAGCCCAGGCGAGCTTGGGGTCAATGGCGAGATCGAGCATGCCGTCGCTGCTGCCGGCGAGGATTTCCGGCTGCGAAAAGCCGTAGAAGCGCATCAGCCAGTCGGCCTGATAGAGCCGGTGCTCGCGCATCAGCGGCGGTTTCTGCAGCGGCAGCGACGATGACGAATCCGGGATCGGGCTGAAGGCGGAGTAATAGACGCGCCGCAGATGGTAGCTGCCATAGAGCCGCGCACTGGAGTGTAAGATACCGTCGTCGGATGTCTTGTCGGCGCCGACGATCATCTGCGTCGACTGACCTCCGGGCGCAAAGCGTTCGCGCTTCTTGGTCCTCAGCGTCGGCTCGGCTTTTTCCTCCATCTTCCGGCGCAGGTTCGCCATGGAAAGGCGGATCGTTTCCGGCTTCTTCTCCGGCGCCAGTTTCTTGACGCCCTCATCGGTCGGCAGTTCGACGTTGATAGACAGCCGGTCGGCGTAGAGCCCGGCCTGCTCGACCAGTTCGGCCGAGCTTTCCGGAATGGTCTTCAGATGAATATAGCCGGAGAATTTTTCGTCCAGCCGCAGCCGCCGCGCCACCTCCACCATCTCGGCCATGGTCTCGTCCGGGGAGCGGATGACTCCTGAGGACAGGAAGAGGCCCTCGATGTAGTTGCGCCGGTAGAAATCCATGGTCAGCTTCACCACCTCCTCGATGCTGAAGCGGGCGCGGCGCACATTCGATGACGAGCGGTTGATGCAGTAGCTGCAATCGTAAATGCAGAAATTGGTCAGCAGGATTTTCAGGAGCGAAATGCAGCGGCCATCCGGCGCGTAGGAATGGCAGATGCCCATGCCTTCTGTGGAGCCGATACCGCCGGATTGGAGCGAATCCTTCTTCGCCGAGCCCGACGAGGCGCAAGAAGCATCGTATTTGGCGGCGTCAGACAGGATTGCCAGCTTTTCACGGACGGTAGGTGCGCTCATCCGTTCATGATATGTTCTTGAAGGCTGCAGCGCCACCTCATTTGATGCAGGCGGCGAAAAAGTAATCGCCGCCTGATCGTCGGGCTAGCAGGACGACTGCCCGAGTTCCAGGCGGTCTCTCAGACCTCATGGAGGTAGAGGTGGTAATCCAGCTGGCTGACGGTGCGGGCGACGCGCAGATACTCCGACTGCTTGATCGCCACGAAGGTGCGATGCAGATCCTCGCCAAGCGCCTCTTTCAGGAAGCTCGAGGCCCGCGCCGCCTCGATCGCGGCGCGCCAGTCGACCGGCATGGTCGTGCGCGTGACGGCGGCTTCATAGCCATTCCCAGTGGTTTCGGGGCCGGGGTCGAGGCCTTCGTCCAGACCCTTGATGATGCCGGCCAGCACCGTTGCCGCGATCAGGTAGGGATTGGCGTCGACACCCGACGGCCGGTGCTCGATGCGCCGGTTTTTGGCGTCGCCCGCCGGGATGCGCAGCGCCACCGAACGGTTGTTGACGCCCCAGGTCGGCGCCACCGGCGCATAGGACTGCGAGACGAAGCGCCGCCAGGAATTGGCGTGCGGCGCAAACACCAGCATCGATTCGGCCATGGTCTGGATCAGCCCGCCGAGCCCCTGCAGCAGCGGCAGCGACCAGCTTTCGCCGCCAGCCTCGGCAAAAACGTTGCGGCCGTTCTTGTCCTGCAACGAAACATGGAAATGCATGCCGGAGCCGGCGTATTTTTCGATCGGCTTGGCCATGAAGCAGGCGGTGACACCATGGCGGCGCGCCTGCGCCCGCACCAGCCGCTTCAACATGACGAGGTCGTCGGCCGCCCGCATGACATCCTTGCGATAGTTCAGCGTCAGCTCGTACTGGCCGGGCGCGTATTCGGAAATCACCGTTTCGGCCGGAATGCCTTGCGCCTTGGCCGCGGCATAGATGTCGGAAAACAACGGCTCCATGCCGTGCAGATGGTCGACGGAATAGACTTCCGTCTTGGCCGAGCGGCGGCCGTCGAGCACGGCGTCCGCCGGTTTCACCTTGCCATCGGCATCGCGCTCATTGGCCAGCAGGAAAAATTCGAGTTCGAAGGCGCCGGCGGGATAGAGGCCCTTGGCCGCCAAGATGTCGACCTGCCTGGCCAGCGCCAAGCGCGGGTCCGACGACATTGGCTGTCCCTCGAGATGGTACATCGCCATCAGCAGCTGGCCGCGCGGCGGGTTGGTGCCGTAAAGCGGCACCAGGGTGCCGGGGATGGGCCAGGCCCTGAGGTCGCCGTCTCCAGTCGTCCAGATCAGCCCGGTTTCGTGCACATCCTCGCCGGTGATGTCGAGGCCGAGGATCGAGATCGGCATGTGGCGGCCGCCCTCGAAGATGCTTTTCAGCTCATGCCGGCGCACGATCTTGCCGCGGCCGACCCCGTTGGCGTCGGTCAAGACGATATCGAAGGCTTCGATTTCGGGATGGGCGTCGAGAAAGGCTTGCGCCTCGGCGGGCGTCGAGCCCGAAGGTGAAGTCATGATTAGTGTACTCGAGTTTGGCTTGGCAGCTTGTCTCATGCCGTCAGCCTTGCCGCAACCGTGGCGAAGGCGGTGATCAGCCGGTTGACCTGGGCGCCGGTGGTGGCCGGTGAGATCAGCATCATGTTGTGAAAGGGCGCGATCAGCACGCCCTGGTTGACCAGCGCGACATGGATAGCCGCCTCAAGCTCCGGCGCATGGGCAGTCTCGGCTTCGGCGCCGTTCCTGAGCGGGCCAGGGGCGCAGATGAACTCGACGCGGGCGCCGACGCGGGCGACATGCCAGGGCAGATTGTAGCGATCGATGACCCCGGTCAGCCCGGCATCGAGCCGCAGGGCGAGGCGATCCATCCGGGCATAATTCTCCTGCGTCATCACCTCTTCGAGCGTTGCGCGCATGGCTGCGAACTGCAGCGGGTTCGCCGACAGCGTCGTGCCCATGCCGGAATAGCCCGGCTCCTTGGTTCGATTGTAGTCGGCATAGCGCGAGGCGACCTCGTCGCTCATGCCCCACACGCTTGCCGGCACGCCGCCGGCGATCGGCTTGCCCAGCACGAACAGGTCGGGCTGCAGCCCGAATTTCCTGGTGTAGCCGCCGGGTCCAGTCGAAATCGTGTGCGTCTCGTCTATCAGAAGCAGCGTTCCGGCCGCGCGCGTCAGTTTGCGCAAGGCGTCGTGAAAACCCGGATCGGGCAGCACCATGCAGGAATTGGTCAGCACCGGCTCAGCAATGACGCAGGCGACATCCTTGTCCTTGAGCGCTGCTTGCAGCGCGGCGACATCGTTGAATTCAATGACCTTCGCCGTCTTGGTCAGGTCGCGAAACTCACCCGCCAGCCCCGGCCGATTCACGGGCTTGCCGTCGACCATCCGGACCATCGTCTCGTCGACCGAGCCGTGATAGCAGCCGTTGAAGACCAGTATCTTTTCGCGGCCGGTGACGGCGCGGGCGACGCGCAGCGCGAAGCGGTTGGCGTCGGTGGCGGTGGTGGCGATCTGCCAGAACGGCAGACCGAAACGCTGTGTGAGCAGCGGCCCGATGGCCAGCGCATCTTCCGAAGGCAGCATATAGGTCAGGCCGCGCCCGGCCTGGCGGCGGATGGCGCGCGCCACCGGCGGCGGCGAATGGCCGAACATCGAGCCGGTGTCACCGAGGCAGAAATCGTCCAGCCTGTTGCCGTCGATGTCCGTGATGGCGGCGCCCTTGGCGCTTTCGACCAGGATCGGGAATGGCGTCGGCCAGTCGTTCATCCAGTGCATCGGCACACCGCCGAAGAAGCCTGGCAGGCCGTTACCGACCTTGGCCTGCGATTTCGGCCGCGCCTTGCGGAAGGTGTTCGCCTCGCTTGTCCGCAATGCAGCGATGCGGTCACGGCTGATACCGTCGATGGATGCTTTTGAACTGTTCGTGCTGTGCATGAAATCCCTCTCGGCCGGCACACTACCCAATTGGCGACGGCAACCGCAATTGGCCGTGTTGGTGCCCTGCATTGGGTCAGCAGCAAGTTCGGCAGACTTGACCTTCCGGCGCAGTCGGGCGCCAATGCGATCGGGTCTGTGGTTTGGGGAGAAAAATGCGGACGATCATCTGCGCTATTGCGCTACTCTTGTCGGCCGCTGCGGCTTCCGCATCGGGCGGCGTCTGGTGTTCCGTCGATGACAAAGCGGTGCAATTCGAGGTCGGCGCCGGGGTCACCAGAGGTATGGGCGGCCCGACCTTCAATTTTCGCGGCGATCTCGAGATACTTGGCCGGCCGGAAGGCGACAGTCTGCGCAAGACCGTCTTCGAGGATTCCGACCTCACCCAGTACTGGCTGGACGACAAGGAGTTGCGGCTGAACGTCTACCACGAGCATCAGCTCGGAGATAAATTCAACTCTGTCGAACTGACGATCCTGACCAAGACCAGTGACGAGGGCGTCTATGACGGCCGGTACACGCTTGCCGTCTACGACAACGCCGCCGACACGGAACAGGACGGCAAGCCGAAAGAATTGACCGGCAAGGTGTCGTGCGGAGCCGAATAGGTCACGCCGAGATATCGATGACGCCGCAGTCGCCGGCGGCACTGCCGAAGGCGACCCGGCGCTCTTCCTTATCCCACATCATCGCGGTGATGGCGCCCTTGCCCGGGCGGCGCAACAGCACCTCTTTGGCATCGGTAAAGCGCACCGCCATGACCATGCCGTCATCATAGCCGACGGCGACGACATCCTGGCTCGGATGGCAGGCAACCGATGTCACCATGGCGTTGCCGCGCGTGCCGAGCTCCAGCGGCGCCTTGCCCATCGGGCCGTCCTTGCCCGAAAACGGCCAGACGATCGCCGCCGGCGCGCCGGAACTCGCCAGCCATTTGCCCTTCACGCTCCACGACAGGCTTTTGACCTTGCCGGGATAGCCGGTCATGCGCATGTGCTTGCCGTCGGCGAGCTTCCAGCCATGCAGCGCGTTTTCCTGCATGGTGGTGACGAGGAAGGCGCCATCCGGCGAGAAGGTGACGCCGGTATGGGCACCGGCCCATTCCAGCTCCACCGGCTTGCCCTCGGCGGCCGGGAAATGCAGCGTCGCGCCATTGTAGCGGGCGACGCCGAAGCGTATGCCCTTGGGGGAGAAGGCCAGCCCCTCGACCGAACGCGGATGGGCAAACTCTTTGGTCTTGCCGTCGGCAAAGCGCACGAACGCAGTCTTGCCTGTGGCATAGGCGATAGCGCCTTGCGGCCCGGCGGCGACGCTGGTGATCCACTTCTTGCCGGCGCTCGCCAATTCGCCGACGGTGCCACCTGCGGTGACAGCAAAAATCTTGCCGTCCTCGCCGCCGGTGATCAGGCGGTCGTTGGCGGCGTCATGGAACGTGGAGAGCAGGCCGTCATTGGCCTGAATTGCCTTGTGGCCGTTGTCGAGCCTATGAACTGTCCCATCGGCCAGCGCAAAATGCGGCACGTTGTCGAGGAAGACGGCGGCAAGGCAGTGACCTTCCAGGTCGAGGGGGGCAACTGTGGGCATGGCTTCCTGGGCGAAGGAGGTTTCGAATTTGTCTTGGCGACTTACTTGACGTTTCCCTCATCGGCAATCACCAGGGATTGGTGGCGGTCGCCAAAGGCAAGAAGGTAGGCATCAAAGCAGCCTCTTTGTTCGCAACTCCGTCGCGAAGGTCGCGAGCGGCATTATCAGCGTCAGCGGTTGGTCTAGAAGAGACTCTGCACCGTAGCCGGCATACCAACTCGCTGCCCGCTCGCTTTTGGCGTCAATGATGAGCAGGATGCCGCCGCCTTCGCCAGCCAGGCGTAAGCAGCGCAGCGCAGCGGCCGCAAGCAACTGCCCACCCAATCCGTGACCCGCAACACTGAGATCCGTCGCAAGACGTGCAAGCTTGAACCCAGAGACTTCGTGCCGCGCCAACCCTTTCGTCATCGCCGTGGGTACGGCGTCGTGAGGTACGGCAGACGGAGCAATTGTGTAGAAACCCAAAATCCGCTCCGGGGCTCTATCGTCTATTGCGCAAAAGGTCTTTGCCGCATTCTGCTCGTGGCTTTGTCGCGCGAACCTTCGCAAAAAATCGTTCATTTGCGTATCACCGCAATCAAACGAAGCCCGATCGTGCTGTTTAGTAATGGGCTGCTCATGCCAGGACGGAAGGGTCACAGCGTATCTGGCAAGGCGGCTATCGCCGCTCGAAGTTTAGCGTTGGGTTTCGGCGGGTTTTCCAACAGGTCGAGTATGCGTGCAAAATCACGATCGGATACTTTCGTAATCTCAGCCGCTTCGATAACAGCCTGCGCCTCGGGAACGATCCTGTTGAGGATGAAGTCGGCAACATCCTGGTTAGACAACGCAGCGGCGCGTGCAATCATCGCCTTATGCGCGGGCGCAATGCGAATCTGATAGCGCTCAGTCTTGTTGTCGGCGGGCCGCGGCACAAATTGTCTCCTCAACGTGATGTACACATCATATGTGTACATCACGCCAAAATCAACCCTCTGAGGCGTTTAGGCCGCCTGGCAGGCGTCAAAGCTCTTCTTCAGCCGCTCGGCGTCAAGCTCGCGGCCGATGAACACCAGCCGGCTCTCATGCTTTTCGCCGTCTTTCCAGGCGCGCTGGTGGTCGCCTTCGATGATCATGTGCACGCCCTGGATGACATAGCGCTCGTCGTCGCCCTTGAGCGCGATGATGCCTTTCAGCCGCAGGATGTTGGGACCTTCCATCTGAGTGATCTTCTCGATCCACGGGAAGAATTTCTTCGGGTCCATCTCGCCGCCGCGCAGCGACACCGACTGCACGGTCACGTCATGGATGTCGGAGGGATGCGCGTGATCGTGATGATGATGGTCGTGATCATGGTCGTGGTGATCGTGGTCGTGATCATGGTGGTCGTGATCATGATCGTGCGCCTCGAGAAAATGCGGATCGTTTTCCAATGCGCGCGACAGGTCGAAGGCGCCGCGGTCGAGCACTTCGGACAGCGCCACGCCGGCGCGCGTGGTGCGGTGAATCCTGGCCGCCGGGTTGATGGCGCGGATGGTCGCTTCGACCTTGGCCAGCTCTTCGGGCGTCACAAGGTCGGTCTTGTTCAGCACGACAACATCGGCAAACGCGATCTGGTCCTCGGCTTCCTTGGAATCCTTCAACCTGAGCGGCAGGTGCTTGGCGTCGACCAGGGCCACGACAGCGTCGAGTTTGGTCTTGGAGCGCACGTCGTCGTCCATGAAGAAGGTCTGCGCCACCGGCACAGGATCGGCGAGGCCGGTGGTCTCGACGACGATGGCGTCGAAGCGGCCGGGACGGCGCATCAGGCCTTCGACGACGCGGATCAGGTCGCCGCGCACCGTGCAGCAGACGCAGCCATTGTTCATTTCGTAGATTTCCTCGTCGGATTCCACGATCAAATCATTGTCGATGCCGATCTCGCCGAATTCATTGACGATGACGGCATAACGCTTGCCATGGTTTTCCGACAGGATGCGGTTGAGCAGCGTCGTCTTGCCGGCGCCGAGATACCCGGTGAGAACGGTCACGGGGATTTGCGTCTGTGCTTCGCTCATATCTTGCCTCGAAATGGCTGGGCCACGGAATTGCGGGCCGCAAGAAGGGATTGTTGGCCTGATATAGGATGTGTGCCGGCCTTTTGCACGAGGCAAACCGCCTGGGTGTTTGACCCAGGATTGACGAAGCGGATGGGTAGACCCGAGAGGCCGAGTGCGAGGGATGCCGACCATCAACGTGTTGCCGGAAACGCCTCTTCGTTGACCTGTGCTAAGCCGCGCCGCGTCAAACCGTTGCAATCGCCTTGGCGGAAACTCGTTTGTCATCTAACTGAAATAAACATCTGGCATCACCATTTCGAGCACCACAAATGCTTGCCGGCAAAGCTGTTTCGAAAGCCGGAATCTTTTTGATCGTCGATTGCCAACCGGCCGGCTGCGTCTATGCTGCACGCACCGGTACGGCCGAAGAGGGATCACCATGGCCAAGGCGGACAAGACTGCAACGATGAGCCGGCTGCATTCGGCGGCAAGGCTGGCAAGGACCGCGCTGGCGGCGCGGCTTCTGGCGCACGGCTTCTATGCCGGCCAGGACCAGATCATGCTGACGCTCGACCGCGAGGACGGCCAGACGCCCGGCAATCTCGCCGGCCGCCTCGGCGTGCGCCCGCCGACCATCACCAAGACCATCAACCGGCTGCAGGCCCAGGGCTTTTTGGAAAAGCGCGCCTCTTCCGCGGATGCACGCCAGGCGCATATCTTTCTCACCGACACCGGCCGCGAGATCATCCACGCCATCGAGAAGTCGGTGAAGAAGACCGAGAAGCAGGCGTTGAAGGGCCTCGACAAGAAAGAACAGAAGACGCTGTTCAAGCTGCTCGCCCGCATCGAGGCCAATTTGTCGAACGAGGAGCTGGTGCTTGTCGACGACGATGGCGACATCGACGATTGATCTTCCTGACCTAGGCGGCTACCGAAGGCCCGCGCACCAGGGTCGACCAGCGGCCGGGCGTCAGGCCGAATGCTTTCTTGAAATGCCTGTTGAAATGGCTCTGGTCGCTGAAGCCGGCGCCAACGGCAATCTCGGCCAGCGGCTCGCCCACCTCGATCATCCGTCTTGCCTTTTGCAGCCGGCGCATCAGCAGGAACCGATGCGGGCTGGTGGAATAGGTCGCGCGAAAATGGCGTGACAGCGCATAGCAGTCGAGCCCGGTGACGGCTTCCAGCTCATCGGAACGAACGGACCGCTCGGCATTCTCCTCGAGATAGCCGCGCGCCAGCGCTGCCGCACGCGAGGCCGACTTCCCCATCGGCTTTGCTTTCTGTCCCGCATGACGCCCCAGATGCTGCGCCAGCTCCGCAACGAAATCGGCGACGAACAGCTCGTCCAGTTCCTCATCGAGCGGCGACAGGGCCGAAAGCAGCGTGCCACGCAAGGCAGGATCGCTGACCACAGCATCCCTGACGAAAGGCAGCGGCGCGCCGTCGAGGCAGTCGAGCAGCAGTGAGGGTTCCAGATAGAGGATCCGGTAGCGCAGACCATCCTCGGTCCCGGCGCCGCCATCGTGCACTTCGTCGGGATGCAGCACGATAACCTGGCCGGGCAGGCTGTGGTTGACAGTGCCCCTGTAGTGGAAGCGCTGCACACCGGAAAGCGTCACGCCGACGGCAAGTGTATCATGACGGTGCAGGTCGAAGGCGTTGCCATGGAAATGCGCCTCGATGCGCTCGATCCCGGTGCCGCCTGGCGCCGAGACGATCCGGCCTTCATCCGCGCACGAACGTCCAAGACCCTGTGTCGCCTCACCGTCTAGATCGTGCGTCATCACCTATCCCTGCCCTTCATGGGCGTGCTCCGGAGTCCTCATTTTGGTGTTCGATACGAAATTTGCAATCGTGCTGCGGGACGATCTCGCCGTCTGGCAAAAGCTCAACGTCACGGCCTTCCTGACCAGCGGCGTCGTCGCGCAATTCCGCGACATTATCGGCGAACCCTACCGCGACCGCGCCGGCAACCTTTACAATCCTCTGTCGATCCAGCCGGTCATCGTGCTTTCGGCCGATGGGCCGACGCTCAACTCCATCCACCGGAAGGCGCTGGAGCGGGGCGTGACGGCGTCAGCCTATGTCGAGGAGATGTTTGCCACCGGCTTCGATGCGGCCAACCGCGCCGTCTTCGCCGAGTTCGGCCCTGAGGACGCCAAGATCGTCGGCATCGCGCTGCGTGCCGACAAGAAACTCGTCGACAAGATCACCAAGGGCGCCCGCATGCACGCCTAATTCAGCAGGAAGCGTGTAACGGCGCTCATGAATTCAGTCGGCCGCTCGACGTTCAGCATATGGACGCCCGGAAGCAGTGTAAGCGTGGCGCCGGGGATGCTGGCTGCGATCGCCTCGCTGTGGCTTGCCAGCGTTACCTTGTCGTCTTCTCCACCGATCACCAGAGTGGGGGCGGTAATGAGGGAGACAGTCCGGCGCAGATCGCAATCGCGTACGGCGGCGAAGCATCCCGCGAGACCTTGGGGCGGCGTCGCCAGGACCATCGCGCGGAACGCGTCGACGGTTTCGTTTGGGCCGGCAAGCATCGAGGCGGGAAACCAGTTGTGCATGAACATGTCCGCGGCGGCCGACATGTTGCTCGCAGCAAGGACAGTACGGATCTGCTCGTCAAAGTAAGAAGCCGGCCCGAGATGTGGCGAGGTGTTGGAAAGGATGAGACGCTCGATGCGGTCCGGGGCATGGATACCCAGCCACTGCCCTACGAAGCCGCCCAGCGACAGCCCGCAGAAATGCACGCGGGCGATCTGAAGCGCATCCAGCAACTCAAGGACGTCGCGGCCCAGCCGATCGAGCGAATAGGCTCCGGCCGGAGCATCGGAACTGCCGTGGCCGCGCAGATCATAGCGCAGCACCCGGAAAGATCCGGCAAATTCCGCAAGCTGCCGGTCCCACATATGCAGGTTCGTCGCAATGGAATTCGAGAGCACAAGCACAGGGCCGGCCCCCGCCAGCTGATAGGCGATCCGGCAGCCGTCGCCCGTCGTAAAATAAAGCGTGTCAGTCATCTGGTCCTCATCTCACCCTGGCGAAAGGAGTTCGATGCTCCCGCCGCCCTTTGAATGAGCCACCCTAGGCCTCGTAATTATCCAGGAAAATTACTATGATTGGACAATCTCAGTAGGTTTTGGCGATAATGAATGGTCTGAAACTCCACGACCTACGGTGCTTTGACGCCGTGGCAAGCGAGGGCAGCTTCCAGGCGGCCGCCCTTGCCTTGAACCGATCGCATCCATCCGTCTTCGCCGCTGTCGCACGCCTCGAGCAGTTGCTCGGGCTCACACTTCTCGACCGCAGCGGATATCGGGTGGGGCTGACGGAGGCGGGCCGCGAGTTTCACGCGCGAGCGCAGCTGACATTGCGCGAGCTCGACCATCTGCGAACCTATGCGGGCCAGTTGGCGAGCGGCGAGGAGACGGTCCTGCGTGTCGTCATGGGTGATCTCTGCCCGCGACCGCAAATCCTGCGTATGCTCAGCGGCTTCTTTGCCGAACGCACCGGGACACGCCTGCACCTGGAGTACGAGGCGGTCGGCGGTCCGCTCGAACGGTTGATGGAAGGCTCGGCTGACCTCATCTTCCATCGCGCGGATCCTTCCGATCCGCATCTCGAGCGGATCGATCTCTGCGCGGTGCCCCTCGTGCCGGTGGTGGCGCCTGGGTTCCTTCCGTTCGCGCCTGGCCGCGAGATTGCGCCGGAGCAGATGCGGCCCTTCACCCAGTGCGTGATCCGCGACACGGCGCGGCGGCCAGCGCCGGAGAGCTATTTCCTCATCGACGGTGCGCATCAGTGCTCGGCGCCGGATCATCTGATGAAGAAGGAACTGATCCTTCACGGACTGGCCTGGGGCCATCTGCCGGCATGGCTGATCGAGGACGAACTGCGGGATAGGAGGCTGATCTCGATCGCTGGTGCACATCTGCCCGGCCGGACGGAGATCCTGGCGGCGGTGCGCCGGCGCGACCGACCGCATGGACCCGTCGCCGAGGCGTTGTGGCTTCATCTCCAGGCGCAAGTGGCATCCGACGGCAAAGCACCGGATGTCAGAACGTCGCAGCGGAACGCAAAGCGCCTTAGCTGGCATCGGATCGGCCTGCGCTGAACCTGTCTCAGACGCCTGTTGTGCCAGTCGCTTTTGGCTTGCCGGGCGCAGGCGATTGCCGCAAAGGTTAAGCGTTGATCCTCCCTGCCCGGCCTGACATTTGAACGTTCCCGCAAAATCAGACGAAAGCGCAACGCCGCCCGCGGCGATGCTGTTCATGCTTTCGACCTATGTCTTTTTCACCTTTCTCGACACCTCGAGCAAATATCTGGTGCTGGCCGGCGTCTCGGCGCTGATCGTCGCCTGGGCCCGCTTCACCGTCCATGTCCTGCTTGTCGGCGTCTTCCTGCGCGGCTGGCGCGAGCCGTCGCGCTTCCGCGCCAACAATTTGCCGGCCCACATCCTGCGCGGCGGTCTGCTGTTCGGCTCGACCATGTGCAACGTCATGGCGCTCAAAACGCTTCAACTGGCCGAGACCACCTCGATCTACTTCTTCGGGCCGATGGTGATCACCGCCCTTGCCGGACCGCTGCTTGGTGAATGGGCCGGCTGGCGGCGCTGGCTGGCAATCCTGTCGGGCTTTGTCGGCGTGCTCGTCATTACAAGGCCGGGCATCGGCGTGTTCGGCATCGGCCATCTTTTCGCGCTCGGCTCGATGCTGTCGAACAGTTTTTACGTCATCATGACGCGGCGGATGTCAGCCAGCGAAACCTCGGAAAGCCTGATCCTGTTTTCGGCGCTGGCGCCGGCCGTGCTGCTTCTGCCGATGCTGCCGTTCTCGCATGGGCTGCCGCAGGATGGCTGGCACTGGTTCATACTGGTGATGCTGGGCGTGTTCGGCGCCGGCGGCCACTGGCTGCTGGTGCAGGCCTACCGCCTGGCGACTACCACGGCGCTGGCGCCGTACCCCTATTCGCAGATGGTCTGGATGATCCTGTCCGGCTGGATCATCTTCCACCAGTTCCCCGACCGCTGGACGCTGGTGGGTGCTGCCATCATCGTCGCCAGCGGCCTTTACATCATCCATCGCGAGCACCGTTTGCGGCTGCGCAATCGCACGACCGTCGATGCCGAGGCGGAGGCGCTGGCGAAAAAACTTTGATTTGCTCCGAATCCGATGGCATAACGCCGCATTTAAAAAATTTTAAAAAAACTCGGGGAGCGAAGGGCTGGCACAAAAGATCAAGCTTTCGACGATCGCGGATGCGCTTGGCGTGTCCACGGCCACGGTCTCCCTCGCCTTGCGCGACAGCCCGCTGGTCGCCGGCGCCACGCGTGACCGCATCAAGGAACATGCGCGGGCCATCGGTTATATCTACAACCGCCGCGCCGCCTCACTGCGCACCTCGCGCTCGGGCATTGTCGGCGTCGTCGTGCATGACATCATGAACCCGTTCTTCGCCGAGATCCTGCGCTCGATCGAGAGCGAACTCGATCGCAGCCGGCAGACCTTCATCCTGTCCAATCACTACGACCAGCTGGAAAAGCAACGCACCTTCATCGACACGCTGCTGCAGCTCGGCGCCGACGGCGTCATCATGTCCCCGGCCATCGGCACGCCGGCCTCCGACATCGTCATGGCCGAGGAAAACGGCCTGCCGGCGGTGCTGATCGCACGCAGCGTGGAAGGCGCCGACGTGCCGGTGTTTCGCGGCGACGATGCCTATGGCACGGCACTTGCCACCAATCATCTGATCTCGCTCGGGCACAAGCGCATCGCCATGATCGGCGGCACCGACCAGACCTCGACCGGGCGCGACCGCTACCAGGGCTATCTCAACGCCATGGAGGCCGCCGGGCTTGAGGTCAGGCCGTCCTGGCGCATCGCCGGGCCGCGCACCAAGCAGGGCGGATTCGAGGCGGCTGGACAGTTTCTGGCGCTTAAAGACAAGCCAACCGCCGCTTGCTGCTGGAATGATCTGGTCGCCATCGGCCTGATGAACGGCATTGCCCGCGCCGGCCTGGTGCCGGGCGCCGACATCTCGGTGACCGGCTATGACGATCTCGAGGAGGCGGCAATCGCGACACCGGCGCTCACCACAGTCTGGAATGGCCAGCGAGAGGTCGGCCGCCGTGCCGCCAGCGCGCTGCTCGACAAGCTGAACGGACAGGCGGTACGGCCGTCACAGGAACTGATCAAGCCGGAACTGCATGTGCGCCAGTCGACCGGCAAGCCGGTGGAGCGTGCATGACCAAGACTGATGCGTTGCAGACCGTCGCCGTTCTGGTGCCGGGACATTTCAACGACCATGCGGTCGAGCGCATCGACCGCACCTTCAAGCGGGTCAAGATAGAGCGCGCCGATCCCGCCCTGGTCACCGAGGAGATGCGCCATGACGTGCGCGCCATTGCGTCCTTTGCCGGCGTCAATGCGGCATTGATGGATGCATTGCCCAACCTCGAACTCATCGCCTCCTTCGGCGTCGGCTATGATTCGGTCGATGCCGGCCATGCGGCCAAGAAAAACATCATGGTCACCAACACCCCCGATGTTTTGACCGAGGAGGTCGCCGACACCACGATCGGCCTTTTGCTCAACACCGTGCGTGAACTTTACAACGCCGAGAAATGGCTGCGCGACGGCAGTTGGGTGAAGAAGGGCAACTATCCCCTGAGCCGGCTGACCTTGCGCGGTCGGCATGTCGGCATTTTCGGCATGGGCCGCATCGGCCTTGCCATTGCGCGCCGGCTGGAAGCGTTCGGGCTGCCGGTGGCCTACCACAACAGGCGCAAGGTCGAAGGTCTGGCTTATGAATACCACCCGACGCTGAAGGGCCTTGCCGAAGCGGTCGATACGCTGATTTCCGTAGTGCCGGGCGGCGCTTCCACGGAGAAGGCGGTCAATGCCGAAATCCTGGCGGCGCTTGGCGCCAACGGCGTTTTCGTCAACATCGGCCGTGGCAGCACGGTCGACGAGGCAGACCTCGCCGCAGCGCTTGCCAACGGCACCATCGCCGCGGCCGGGCTCGATGTTTTCGCCGATGAACCGAATGTGCCCAAGGCTTTGCTGGAGGCGCCCAACACCTCGCTTTTGCCCCATGTCGGTTCGGCCTCGCACCACACGCGCCGCGCCATGGCGGATCTGTGCGTCGACAATCTGGTATCCTGGTTCAGCGAGCGCCGGCCACTGACCCCGGTGCCGGAGACGGCGCAAGTCAAGCCACGAAGCTGAGCGGCTGTCTGCCACACTCGTTAACGTCGGCTTAACGCTTTGGAATCATTCTGCATCTGCGCCGGGGGGCGCGGAGTGCAAGATGACGAAACTTCCGGCATTGATTGCGGCAGCGGCACTTTTCGCCGGCTTTCAGCTGTTTCACGGCGGCAGCAGTGAAAGTTCGGCCAATGAAGCAAGGCCGGCAACCACCTTCAGGCTGGTCGCCAATGGCGACGAAGGCGACTGCGCGGTTAGCCGCGGCGCCGCGATTGACGATGGCCTGTCGCTGTTGACCGTGGCGCCGAACTGCCGCGGGTTGCTGCCGGGGATCGAGCGGGCAAAATTCTGGCGAGAGGGCGAGGACGGCACGATCGCGTTCAGCGCCGACGGCACCGACCCGATCGTCACCTTCTCGGTTGCGGATGGCGACGGCTACGAATCCTACGCTCCGGCCACGCCGCTGCTTTCGCTGGCGACAACCGGCGAACGGGATCAATCCGCCGGCAATTGATCGTCGGGATTTATTCCGCCGCCGCCCGCGCGCCGGCCTTCGCCGCCGCATGCAGCCGCACCGCATCGCCGAAGGCGCGGAAGATCTTGGCCGAGTTGTTGTCCGACTTGACCCAGTATTCGGGGTGCCATTGCACGCCGACGGCGAAGGCGCGGGCGTCCTTCACCGAAACTGCCTCCACCGTGCCGTCGCCGGCAACCGCCTCGACCTGCAGCTTCGAGCCGAGCCGGTCGATGCCTTGGCGGTGCAGCGAGTTGACCTTGATGTCGCCGGCGCCAAACACGCCGGCCAGGCAGCTGCCCGGCTTGATCGAAATGGTCTGGTGAATGGCGAAGCGTTCGTCCTGGTTGTCGCTCACCGGCGCGCGATGGTCGAGCGAGCCTTCGCGCTCCTGGATCTCGGTGCCAAGCGTGCCGCCCAGCGCAACGTTCAACTCCTGGATGCCGCGGCAGATGGCAAGCAGCGGCACGCCGCGCTCGATCGCCTTGCGGATTAGCGGCAGCGTGGTGGAATCGCGCGCCGGGTCGTAGGGGCCGTTGGCTTCGCTGGCGTCGCCGCCATAGAGCGATGGATGCACGTTGGACTTCGAGCCAGTGACCATGACACCGTCGACCGAAGACAACAGCTCGTCGAAGTCGAGCCGGTCACCGAATGACGGCACCAAAAGCGGGAACACGCCGGCGCCGGAAAGTGCTGCCTCGATATATTGCTGCGGGACGGCATGCCAGGTGTAGTTGTCGAACTGACGGACGTCGGTTGATATGGCGACGAGCGGCTGGTGCATTTTGGGTCCGGATTCCATTTGGCGCGAAGCGAATAGCTATTGTGCCTGCAAAATAGGCGATCCGAAGGCGCTTTTCCATGGCAAGTTTCGCCATCTCGCATGGCCACGCGGCGAACGTTAGACTATAGTTGCAGGCTGGCCGGCCGGCCCGCGAATTTGTCGCCAGCGCCGCCGTCAAATCCCGCCACCATGCTGGACTCGACCTTTTGCCCGTGTATTGTTTCGGGCAAATCGATACCGGACGTGAGGAGATGTCCCTGATATCGGTTGTTGGTCCAATAGGGAGGAACTGCATGGATCGTCGTTCATTCATCCGCAAGGCCGGGGTCACCGGCGTGGGCGCAGTGGCGGCTGCCGCTACGCTAGCCGCACCGGCAATCGCCCAGTCCAATCCGAAAGTGACGTGGCGGTTGGCGTCATCCTTTCCCAAGTCACTCGATACGATCTATGGCGGCGCCGAAGTCTTCTCCAAGATGCTGTCTGAGGCGACGGACGGCAATTTCCAGGTCCAGGTCTTCGCCTCCGGCGAACTCGTGCCCGGCCTGCAGGCCGCCGACGCCACCACTGCCGGCACTGTCGAGGCCTGCCACACGGTGTCATACTATTATTGGGGCAAGGACCCGACATGGGCACTCGGTGCGGCGGTGCCGTTCTCGCTCAACGCGCGCGGCATGAACGCCTGGCACTATCATGGCGGCGGCATCGACCTGTTCAACGAGTTTCTTGCCACGCAGGGTCTTTTCGGCCTGCCCGGCGGCAACACCGGCGTGCAGATGGGCGGCTGGTTCCGCAAGGAGATCAACACCGTCGCCGACCTGTCCGGCCTCAAGATGCGCATCGGCGGCTTTGCCGGCAAAGTGGTGCAGAAGCTCGGCGTCGTGCCGCAGCAGATCGCCGGTGGCGACATCTATCCGGCGCTGGAAAAAGGCACGATCGACGCCGCCGAATGGGTCGGCCCCTATGACGACGAGAAGCTCGGCTTCTACAAGGTCGCGCCCTACTACTATTATCCCGGCTGGTGGGAAGGCGGCCCGACCGTCCATCTCTTGTTCAACAAGGCCAAGTACGAGGAGCTGTCGCCCGCCTACAAGTCGCTTGTGCACACCGCCGCGCAGGCTGCGGACGCCAACATGCTGCAGAAATACGATTTTCTCAATCCTGCGGCGGTGAAGCGGCTGGTGGCCGGCGGCGCGAAATTGCGCCCGTTCAGCCAGGACATCATGGCCGCCTGTTTCGAGAAGGCCAATGAGGTCTACACCGAAATGGAAGCCACCAACGCACCGTTCAAGAAGATCTGGGACTCGATCAAGGGCTTCCGCAAGGAGCACTATCTGTGGGCGCAGGTGGCCGAGTACAATTACGACACCTTCATGATGGTCCAGCAGCGCAACGGCAAACTGTAGGCTGGGATCTGTCCCTTCTCCCCGTCACTATACTGGGAGAAGGTCCCGGCAGGTGGATGAGGGGCGGCGCAAACTTCGGCGATTGATCGCCTTGGGCTTGGTAGCCGCCCCGAAATTATAGCTTATTTTTCCGAGCGTTGACGCTGCACCTCACCTGCCTGCCGGCATCCTCTCCCCGTATAGTGACGGGGAGAGGGGCGCGGTCATCGCCGTTTCGCCAATCGCCAACACCGCAGGATTGAGGCTGCCCTTCATTCCCTGCCCGGCACCACCAACACCTTGACCTCGCCCGGCGCTGCCGGATTGGCGATCACCGAGGCGGCTTCCTCCAGGCCGACCTGCCTTGAGATGAGCTTGTCGATCTCGATTGCGCCGGACGCGACAAGGTCCGCCGCCCGCCTGTGGGTGAAGGGATTGATGAACGAGCCGAGAACCTTCAGCTCGCGAAACAGGATGTCGAACGGTTCGAAGGGCACTTTCACGCCTTGCGGCATCACGCCGACGATCACCACCGAGCCGCCGGACTTCGCCAGCCGCATCGATTGTTCGACGGTATCGGGGACACCGGCGCATTCGAGCACCACGTCGGCCCCGCCGGGCACAAGGCCGGCTGGGCCGGCGATCGCCTCGATCGGGTCGACCGCGCTTGGGTCGACCGTCGTCGTTGCACCGAGCTCTTCGGCGAGCGCACGGCGGGAGGCCTGCCGCGTCGACAGGATGATGGTCGCCGCTCCTGCGAGCCTCGCCAATTGCACGGTAAGCAGGCCGATGACGCCGCCACCAAGCACCACCACGGCAGCGCCGGGTCTGATTCCGGCGAGGTCGACAGCGTGCAGGCAGCAGGCCAGCGGCTCGCAGAAGGCGCCATGCGTTGGCTTGAGGTTCGCAGGCAGAAGAAAGGCCTGGCTCTGCGGCATCACGACGTAGTCGGCGAAGCCGCCGTCGCGATGGATGCCGATGGCCCTGAGATTGCTGCACAAATTGACCCGGCCAGCCCGACAATGACTGCAGCGTCCGCAGAAGATGTTGGGATCGCCGGTAACACGGTCACCGATGGCGATGCCGGAAACCGCATCACCGACAGCCTCGACGATGCCGCAGAATTCGTGACCAAGCGTCACCGGTGGGCTCGAAGGGAATTCGCCGTGGAGGAGGTGACGGTCGGTGCCGCAAACGCCGCAGGCTTCGACGCGCACCAGAACGTCCTGCGGTCCCGCAACAGGCTTGTCGACCTCCCGTAGCGCAATGCTGCCCACGGCTTCCAGGCGCACGGCTCTCATGACATCCTCACTCAGGTTCTCAGTGTTCACACATCAGTTGAAGTTCGGCGGCTGCGACAGGTCGGTCGCCGGCGCCGCCGGCTTGGCGGGCGGCGTCTGGCCGAAATTCGGCGGCTGCGAGAGATCGTTCAACGGTGGCGCCGCGGGTGATGGGCCACCGTTGGCTGGTGGTGGTGTGCCGAGAGGCGCAAGGCCTGGCATATCAGGCAAGTTGATCTCGATCGTTCCCGGATCGACGGCCGCACCCTTGTAGCGCATGACCATTTGCGGGAAGGCGATGGTCAGCCCGATCATGATCACCTGGATGCAGACGAAGGGCACGGCGCCCCAATAGATCTGGCCGGTGGTCACCGGCGCGATCTGCTTGCCGGTGAGGCGATCGAGATAGGGCACGCGCGCGGCGACAGAGCGCAGGTAGAACAGCGCAAAGCCGAAAGGCGGGTGCATGAAGGAGGTCTGCATGTTGACGCCGAGCAGCACGCCGAACCAGATCAGGTCGATGCCGAGCTTATCGGCTGCCGGCGCCAAAAGCGGCACGATGATGAAGGCGAGCTCGAAGAAATCGAGGAAGAAGGCGAGCACGAAGACCAGGATGTTGACGCCGATCAGGAACCCGACTTCGCCGCCCGGCAGCGACGTCAACAAATGCTCGACCCAGACGTGGCCGTTGACGCCGTAGAAGGTCAGCGAGAACACCCGCGCGCCGATCAGGATGAACAGCACGAAGGAGGAAAGCCTGGTGGTCGACGCGAGCGCCTGTTTGATGACATCCAGCGACAACCGCCCCTTCATTGCCGCCATCGCCAGGGCGCCAACCGCGCCCATGGCGCCGCCCTCCGTCGGGGTGGCGATGCCGAGGAAGATGGTGCCCAGCACCAGGAAGATCAGCGCCAGAGGCGGGATCAAAACGATGATCACCTGCTGCGCCAACCTGGACATCATGTTGATGTTCAGGCCCTTGTCGGCGATCGCCACGATATAGATCAGGATCACCCCGATGCTGGCGCCAAGGATATCGGCATTGTCGCCATGCGCCGGCGCAAGGTAGCGATAGGCCGCATATGAAGCCGCGACTGCCACCAGCAGTGCCGCGAGCAGCGACAGCACGCCGTGGCCAAGCGTGCGGGCCGCCAGCGGCAACGCCGGCATCGAGTTCGGCCGGACGATCGACATGGTCAGGATGTAGAGCGTGTAAAGGCCGGTCAGCACCAGGCCGGGGATCAGCGCGCCGGCATACATGTCGCCGACCGAACGGCCGAGCTGGTCGGCCAGAACGATCAGCACCAGCGACGGCGGGATGATCTGGGCGAGTGTGCCGGATGCCGCGATGACGCCCGACGCCAGTCGTCGGTCATAGCCGTAGCGCAGCATGATCGGCAGCGAGATCAGGCCCATGGCGATGACCGAAGCCGCGACCACGCCCGTGGTAGCGGCAAGCAGCGCGCCGACGAAAATCACCGCATAGGCAAGGCCGCCGCGAACCGGGCCGAACAGCTGGCCGATCGTGTCGAGCAGGTCCTCGGCCATGCCCGATCGTTCCAGCACGATGCCCATGAAGGTGAAGAACGGGATTGCCAAGAGCGTGTCGTTCGACATCACCCGGCTGCCGTAGAAATTGTCGGGCAGCGCATGCAGCAGCGGCCACGCCAGGTTGATCGAGCCGCCCGAATAGGGCGACAGCACGACACCGATGAAGAAGAACATCAGGCCGTTTGCGGCGAGTGAAAAAGCGACGGGATAGCCGATCAGCAGGAAGATGATCAGCGAAGCGAACATGATCGGCGCCATGTTCTGGGCGATGAACTCGATCATGGGCGCGCCTCCTGGGCGAGCGCCTTGGCCTCTTCAGCAAGGGCTTTAGCCTCGAGCTCGGCCTGTTCGTGCACCGAGATGAACGGATTGGGATCGTCCATGTCGCCGCGCATGATGGCGATCTTCTTGATGATCTCGGAGATGCCTTGCAGCGCCAGCAGGAAGAAGCCGACGAGCAGGATTGCCTTGGCCGGCCAGATGATCAGGCCGCCGGAATTGTTCGACATTTCGCCGCTGCGGAACGACAGCGACACGTAGGGGACAAAATAGATCACCATCAGCGTCACGAACGGCATCAGGAAGAAGACATGACCGAGCAGGTCGATCCAGTGCTGCACGCGGCGCGACCACATGCCGTAGACGATGTCGATGCGGATATGGTCGTTCTGTTTCAGCGTGTAGGCGGCGGCCAGCATGAAGGCGGCGCCGAACAGGTACCACTGCAGTTCCAGCCAGGCATTCGACGAGACGTCGAAGACCTTGCGGATGATGGCATTGGCGGCGCTGACCAGGATTGCCAGCAGGATCAGCCACGATATCCACCGGCTGATGAACTCGTTCATACGGTCGATCGTTCTGGATAGAGCGAGCAGCCCTGCCATGCATTTCCTCCCTGAGGTCGAAGGCTCGCCGGCTCCCCTATTTTCCGTCGCGCCGCTGTGGCCCAACGGTATGCCGTGCGTGGTTCGGCGGGTCAACATGGCATGGGCGCGATCAACGCCGTCGTGACGGGAGGCAGGGGATAAGTGCCGACCGGCTGCTGCGTCATGCAACCAAAGTCTGACAGCGGATGCGGCGATCAGGCGATCTTCTGCTGGTCGCGGCCGGGACCGATCAGCACAAGTGCCGCGACCAGGAACAGATACATCCAGCCATCGCGCCATTCGATCGGGAAATAGCCGGCCCATAGCGACTCCGTCATGCCGAAGGCGGCCGCACCGAGCGCGGCCCGAGGCGGAGAGAGATAGCCGCCCACCGCCGTCACGAACAGGATTTTCAGCCCGTAGACGAGGCCGGAGCCGAAGCTGACATTGCCGTAGTAAAGGGCGGCCATGATTCCGGCCAGCGCGGCGCAGAAACCGCCGAACAGCACCGCATGCCGGAACACTGCGCGCACGTCCACGCCGCACATGGCAGCCGCTTTGGGGTCGTCGGAGACGGCGCGCCAACGGCGACCGAAGCCCGAGCGGGCAAACGCCCATGCAGCGAGCATGATGGCCGCCAGAACCACCGCGCAATCGATGAGCTGGATCAGCGTCAGCGTCGCCTGGAAGCCGGCATCCTGAGCGAAGACAATGGGTTGCGCCAGGATCGGCGGCAGCCACCAATCATGCGTGTCGGCGGCGATACGGCTTGCTTCCGACAGCACCAGCAGGATGCCGAGCGTCGTCACCACAATGGCATTGGGCGTGCGGTCGGCCAGCGGTTCGAAGACGCTGCGCGACAGCACGTGGCCGATCAGCGCGGCATAAAGGAAAGCCGTGACGACGCCGAGCACCACTGCCGCCAGCAAGGTCAGCCACAATACCTGATAGCCGAAGGCCACGGTCAGGATCATCGTCTGGCCGCAAAAGGCGAACAGCGCGCCATAGGCGAGATTGGTCCGGTGCAGGATGCCGTTGGTCAGCACGTAGCCGAAGGCAAGCAGCGCATAGAGCGCGCCGGAATGCAGCCCGTTCAGCACCTGCTGGAAGAAATAGAGCATAGACAGCTTTCCGGGCGCCGGAGCCCGCGCCAAGGTTTGCATCGTAGAATCTAACTTGTCAAATGCGTTTTATGGGTTAGATTTCTGATATGACAGTATCTTGGACCCCACATCGCTTCACCGGCGGCATTCTTGCGCTCGATACGGCCAACACCGTGGTGTTGCGCAACGATCCGGAAAAGACCTTCGACCGTTTTGACGATCCGGCCGAGATCGCGCGCTTCGCCGATGCCGCAAGCGGCTTTCGCGGTGCCGAGCTTGGCGGCAGACCGCTGGAGGCGACCTCGCCGGACAGGATCGCCCCGGTGGTGCTGGCGATCCGCGAGACGACCGACTGCCTGTTTCGCGGCGCGGTGTCGAAAGGTGCGCTTGCCGCCGGCGACCTCGCCGCTTTTCTCAAGGCCTGCGCCAACGGCCTCGACCGGAGCCTGGCCGAAATCGGCGCACCGGGTAGACCGTTCGGCGACCCATCGACGCCGATCGCGTTCGAGGCGGCGCTGGCGGTTTCGGCCTTGTCGCTGCTGCGCGACGACACGGTCGCCAGGCTCAGGATCTGTCCCAATTGCAGCTGGCTGTTCTTCGACAGGAGCCGCAATTCCAGCCGCCTTTGGTGCGATATGGCTGTGTGCGGCAACCGCCAGAAAGCAAGCCGTCACTATCGCCGCCGCCGCACGGCGCCCCATGAGGTCAACAATGCCTAGGGTTGTTTTTCGTTCGATCCTTGTCGGTGCTGCGCTCATTGCAGCCGTTGCGCTTGGCGCCTGCCGCGACACCGGCGGCGACGGCAAGCTGTTCGAGGTTTCCGGCAAGGTCGTCGTCTTCAATTACCGCCTCGCCCGGGCGACCTATGTCGTGACGCTGCGGCCCCTGCAGCCGATGGGCGAAGGCCAGGTTGCGGTCGCCAGCTTCCAGAATCCGGCTGGCGGTCCTCCCCTGGTGATCGAGCAGAAGGTCTGGCCGAAGCTCGACAAGGTCAGCCTGGAAAGCCCGGCGCTGACCTGTATCGTCAAGGACAAGCCCTATGCGATTTCGATCAGCATCAGGGGTCCTGACGGCACGTTCCTGCAGAAGATCGACACGACGCTGATGTCGAGCGAGGACCAGTCGATCCTTCCCGACCGGCCGCTGGTGGTCGACCAGCTCTATACGGCCAATCCCGATCTTGCCGGCCATCCCGACGGCAAGCTGCCGGGTGAGCCGAAGCCGGATTGCTCGAAAGGCTGACGCGTCTTAGCCCGGCGCGACTGCGTGGAAATTTCTGGTCGCCGGACAACCGCCGCGGACCGATTTCGTGCCGAATACGCGACGGCAGCGGATCGTTCGTTGCGCTTTGCCTGGCACTTTCGATTTCGTTTGACCTGCCTTGCAAGCGGAGAAAGACTGCGCCATCTCACTCCTACGTTGGCTGCGCGCCCCCGGTGCTGTCTCCGCAGAGGAAATGCCTGATGACGCTGCACGACGTCGCGCTCGACGACAAGTTCGATCTTGGTAAGGAGCGCATCTTCCTGTCCGGCGCACAGGCGGTCATCCGCATGCTTTTGATGCAACGCGAGCGCGACCGCCGGGCCGGCCTCAACACGGCCGGCTTCGTGTCCGGTTATCGCGGCTCGCCGCTCGGCGGCCTCGATATGCAGCTGTGGCGGGCGAAAAAGCAGCTGGCGCAGGCCGACATCGTTTTCCAGCCCGGCCTCAACGAGGAGCTTGCCGCCACCGCCTGCTGGGGCTCTCAGCAGACGGAATTAATGGGCGAAGGCAAGCATGACGGGGTGTTTTCGGTCTGGTACGGCAAGGGACCGGGCGTCGACCGCTCCGGCGACGTTTTCCGCCACGCCAACCTCGCGGGATCGTCGAAGCATGGCGGCGTGCTTGCGCTGATGGGCGACGACCATATGGCCGAATCATCGACCAATGCGCACGCCACCGAATTCCTGTTCGTCGACACCATGGTGCCGATCCTCAACCCGGCCGGCGTTCAGGAGATCATCGACTACGGCCTCTACGGCTTTGCCATGTCGCGCTTCGCCGGCACCTGGGCGGCTATCAAATGCGTCAAGGACAACATCGAATCCACGGCCTCCGTCGATGCCGCGCTCGAGCGCCTGAACATCGTCGTGCCGGAGTTCGATATGCCGCCCGGCGGCCTCAACATCCGCGATGAGATCGACATGCTCGGCCAGGAGGAGCGGCTGCATGAATACAAGCGCGCCGCTGCATCCGCCTTCATCCATGCCAACGGCCTGAACCGCATCGTCTATTCGGGCGGCCGGGCGCCGAAGCTCGGGATCATCACGCTCGGCAAGAGCTATCTCGATGTCCGCCAGGCGCTGGAAGACATCGGCGTCGACGAGGCCGCCGCCAACCGCATCGGCATCCGCCTGTTCAAGGTCGGCTGCCCCTGGCCGCTCGACCTGCAGCATATCGCCGAATTCGCCCGCGGCCTCGACACCATCGTCGTCGTCGAGGAGAAGCGCTCGCTGATCGAGGTGCAGCTGCGCGAAAACCTCTACGGCACCGCCACCCAGCCGGCGATCGTCGGCAAGAAGGACGAGCGCGGCGACTGGCTGTTCCCGGCCAAGGGCGCGCTCGACCCCAACGAGATCGCCATTGCGCTGGGCGAGCGCATCCTGCGCACAATCGGCCCTTCGGAAGAGATCACTGCCAAGGTGGCGAAGCTGCGCCAGTTCCAGGCGATGCTTGCCGACACCAGCGATATCGGTTCGCGCACGCCGTTCTTCTGCTCCGGCTGCCCGCACAATTCCTCGACCAAGGTGCCCGACGGCTCGATCGCCGCCGCCGGTATCGGCTGCCATTTCATGGCGCTGTGGATGGACCGCAACACGGTCGGCTTCACCGCCATGGGCGGCGAGGGCGCACAATGGGTCGGCCAGGCGCCATTCTCCAAGCGCGGCCACATTTTCCAGAATCTCGGCGACGGGACCTACAATCACTCCGGCACGCTGGCGATCCGCTTCGCGCTGTCGACCGATGCCAACATCACCTACAAGATCCTCTACAACGACGCCGTCGCCATGACCGGCGGCCAGCCGCATGAAGGCGGCCTGACTGTCGACATGATCGCCAGGCAGGTGCGCGCCGAAGGCGTCGAGCGCATCGCCATCGTCACCGACGAGCCGGGCAAATATGCAGGAAAGGCCGAATTCCCCTCCGGCGCCACCATCCACCACCGCGACGACCTCGACCTCGTCCAGCGCGAGCTGCGCGACGTCAAGGGCGTCTCGGTGCTGCTCTACGACCAGACCTGCGCCGCCGAAAAGCGCCGCCGCCGCAAGCGCGGCACCTTCCCGGATCCCGACAAGCGGGTCTTCATCAACGAACTGGTCTGCGAGGGCTGCGGCGATTGCGGGGTGCAATCGAACTGCGTCTCGATCCAGCCGGTCGAAACCGAGTTCGGCCGCAAGCGCAGAATAGACCAGTCGAGCTGCAACAAGGACTTCTCCTGCGTCAACGGCTTCTGCCCGTCCTTCGTCACCGTGCACGGCGCCAAGATCAGGAAGGCCGAAGGCATTGCCGGGCGCTCCGACCCGCTTGACGGCGTGCCGGTGCCAGCCGAATTCCCGCTCGGTAGCGAGGGTTGGGCGGCGATCATCGACGGCGTCGGCGGCACCGGCGTCGTCACCATAGGTGCTGTGCTCGGTATGGCCGCCCATCTCGAGGACAAGGGCTGCGGCATGATCGACATGGCCGGCCTCGCCCAGAAGGGCGGTTCGGTGTTCACCCATGTCCGCATCGCCCGCACGCCGGACGACATCCACGCGATCCGCGTTTCGGCCGGCAAGGCCGACCTGGTACTCGGCTGCGACCTTGTCGTGTCCGGCGCCAAGAAGGTGCTTGGCGCGGTGCGCGAAGGCCATACCATCTTCCTTGCCAACACTGCCGAGATCATGCCTGGCGAATTCGCCCGCTCGGCCGATTTCTCGCTGCCCATCGAGCGCCTGAAGAAGGCGATCCGCGCTGCCGCCGGCGACGACAAGACGCATTTCTTCGACGCCACGCGCACCGCCACCCAATTGTTCGGCAATTCGCTCGGCGCCAACATGTTCATGCTCGGCTTCGCTTTCCAGCATGGCGGGCTGCCGCTGTCGGCGCAAGCCGTTGAAAAAGCAATCGAATTGAACGGCGAGGCGGTGGCGATGAACATCGCCGCCTTCCGCTGGGGCCGGCGCGCCGCGCATCAGCCGGAGTTTGTGCGCGGCCTGGTCGCCCAGCCGGGCAAGGCCACTGAGATCGCCAAGACGCTGGACGATATCATCGCCCGCCGCGTCGCTTTCCTCTCTGCCTATCAGAATGCCGCCTATGGCAGGCGCTACGCCGAGAAGCTGGCGGTTTTGCGTGCTGCCGAGGCCAAGGCCGTGCCTGGCTCGACCGCGGTGACCGAGGCCGCCGCCAGAAACCTGTTAAGGCTGATGGCGATCAAGGACGAATATGAGGTGGCGCGGCTCTACACCGACGGCTCCTTCGCTATGGAGCTCTCAAAACAATTCCAGAGCTACGACAAACTTGAATTTCATCTGGCGCCACCGATCATGGGCAGGCGCGGCAATGACGGCAAGCCGAGGAAATCGAGCTTCGGCCCGTGGATGATGAAGGGATTTCGCCTGCTGGCGGCGCTGAAAGGCCTGCGCGGCACGGCCTTCGACGTGTTCGGCTACAGCACTGAGCGGCGCATCGAGCGGCAGCTTCTGGCCCGCTATGAGGCCGATCTGGAGCTTGTCGCCAAGGCACTTGCGCCAGGCAGGATCGAGGCCGCCATCGCCCTTGCCTCGGTGCCGGCGCTCATTCGCGGCTACGGCCATGTGAGGCAGGCCAGCGCCGAAAAGGCGGCGGATGAACGAAATCGCCTTCTTGAACGATTCAAGTTGCCGGTGCAGCCAAGCGCATTACAAGCCGCTGAGTAGCCAAAAGCGCCGGAAAAACAGGCCCTTCAGCGCGAGCTAAAGGTTTTTTAATGGGACTATGCCAAGGCTGTGGTTCAGTTGGGCGCCAGTAATGGGCAGAACAAAGACCGATAACATCCCTGTGGATGTTTATATCCAGTTTGTGCGCTCGTTGTTCGACAACGCGCATATGCTGGTCATTGGCGCGCTTTGCCACGCAACCGCCAGCCTTATGGTCTATTGGCGCAACGGCCAGCCTGTCTTCCTGGTTCTTGCCGGAGCACTGCTTGGCATCGGCGTTTGGCGGTATTTCAGCTTGCGGCGGTTCCATCGCCTGGGTGGTTCCATCCACGATGCCTTGGATGCGACACGATGGGAGCGCGAATATATCCTGAACGGCAGCATCCAGGGGCTGATGCTGGGCCTGTTCTGCTTCATTTCGATCTATGTCTACTCGGATGCGTATGCCGAGATCGCAGCGCTCGCCATAACGCTTGGCTCTCTGGTCACGGTCGTAGGCCGAAACTACGGCTCGCCCCGCATGGTCACGATCTTCGCGGTAACCTTCGTCGGGCCGATCGCAGCAGCCCTTATCCTCAGGTTTGACATCCCCAGTGTCGTGCTTGGGCTGCTCATCATCCCGTTCATGTTCATCATCAAGGGCAGTGCCGACCATGTGCGCAACGTGCTGTTCTCGGCCGTGGTCGGGCATAAGCAGGCGAGGCAAATCGCGCAGCGCTTCAACCGCGCACTCAACACCATGTCGCATGGCCTGGTCATGCTCGGACCCGACGGCAAGGTCGTGGTCGGCAATGCCGAAGCAGCGCATCTGATGTCGCTGCGCTCGCCCGACCAGCTGCTCGGGCGGTCGATCCATTCGCTGCTCCTGCGCGGCGTTGCGGGCGGCATGCTGGCGCCGAAAGACTGCCGCTATGTCGAAGCGCAGCTGACGCGCGCGTTGCGCGAAGGCCGTGACCGCAAGGTGCTGGTCTCCTTCTCCAATGGCCAGCACTACGAGTTCTCGGCCCGCGAGGGCAATCAGGACCTCGGCGTCATCACCTTCGAGGACGTCACCGCCCGCGTCGAGTCCGAAGAAAAGATCCGCTTCATGGCGCGCTATGACAGCCTCACCGGCCTGCCGAACCGCGCCTATTTCCATGAGCTCGTCGGCGAGGCCATGGCGTCGGGCAGCCGCGACCGGCTGTGCGCGCTGGCGGTGCTCGATCTAGACGATTTCAAGAGCGTCAACGACACACTTGGCCATCCGGTCGGCGATGGGCTGATCTATGCCGTTGCCGAGCGACTGGCGGCCGTCGCCGGGCAAGGCGTCAATGTCAGCCGTTTCGGCGGCGACGAGTTCATGATCTTCTTCGACCGCGTCGAGGATGAAAGCCATCTGACGGGCCTGCTCGACCAGATCTTTGCCGATCTGCAGGGCGAAGTCGATGTCGCTGGTCACAGCCTGCGCATCCAGGCAAGCGCGGGCGCCGTGCTGTCCAGGGTCGAGGACACCGATGTCGACGCCATGATCGTCAAGGCCGATCTGGCGCTCTACAAGGCCAAGGAACTCGGCAAGAACAACTGGCGACTCTTCGAGGCGGCGATGGATGCGGCGTTCCGCAACCGCCAGATGATGAAGGCCGACCTGCGCACGGCTGTGGAAGGCAAGGCCTTGCGGGTGGTCTATCAGCCCATCGTGGCGATGAACACCATGCGCATCGCCAGCTGCGAGGCGCTGTGCCGCTGGGATCATCCCGACCTCGGGCCGGTTTCGCCCAGCGTCTTCATTCCGCTGGCCGAAGAAATGGGCATCATTTCCGAGATCAGCACCTTCGTGCTCGCGGCGGCCTGCGCCGAATGCGCCAAATGGCCCGCACAGACCAGCGTCTCGGTCAACCTTTCGGCCAAGGATTTCCGCAGCCGCGACGTCGTCCAGAAGGTTCGCGACGCGCTTGCCACTTCGGGGCTCGCCGCTGGCCGCCTCGAGATCGAAGTCACCGAAACCGCGCTGCTCGACGACAAATCGCTGACGCGCCAGTATATCGAGGAACTGAAGCAGGTTGGCGTGCGCATCGCGCTCGACGATTTCGGCACCGGCTATTCAAGCCTGAGCTACCTCCACAAGCTGCCGCTAGACAAGATCAAGATCGACCGTTCGTTCCTGATGGACGTGACCCAGAACAAGCGTTCGCTCGACTTGTTGAAGGGCATCGTCGACCTGACCCGCGTGCTCGGGCTGACCGTCACCATCGAAGGTGTGGAAACGTTCGAACAGCTGAAGATCCTGGTGCATTCGGTGAAACCCGACCTCGTCCAGGGCTTCCTCTTCGGCGCAGCTCTCAGCGCGTCCGGCATCGAAACGATGTCCAATGTGACCTGGCCCTTCGCCGCGGAATTGCGGCCCGTCGCCAAACTCGCGACCACATGAAGCCCAACCTTTAAATCGCGCTTGAAAGCCGTCAAAAAAGCTGTGTATTGCCAAAACGTTAACCTATTGTTAACGTTAATATTCGGTAAACACAGACGATTAGAGTTTCATCTTCTTGTTCATTCGGTCGTCCGGTATGGTTTAGTTGCGACGGCACGAGGGTAACAATGGAAACTCAGCTAGCAGGTATGCCTCTGGTGGCTTCTAGGGCCACCGCTCAGTCTCCTTCGGTGTTTTCTCGTCATATCATGGACGTCCTGGAGCACGTCGAGTATCGCCTTTGCGACGGTGCCGAGGATTTGGAAGCCATCTATCGACTTCGCTACAAATCCTACCTTCATGCTGGCATGGTGAAGCCCGATGCCTCGCGTATGGTAAAGGACGACTTCGACGATCTGCGCAATTCCTACCGATTTGGCGTGTTCTTCGATGGTGTTCTGGTCAGCACCATCAGAATCCACTACGCCTGCGCGAAATACCCTGTTTCCCCCAGCACCGCCGTGTTCGGCGACACGCTGGCGCGGCGGCTGGCAGTTGGCGAGACGTTCGTCGATCCAAGCCGTTTCGCTGCCGATATCGAGTGGTCGACCAGCCTGCGCGTGCTGCCCTACGTGACGCTCAGGCTTGCGGTCGTAGCTTGCAGCCACTTCAAACCGACATATTGCCTGACGGCGGTCAAGGAAGAGCATGCCGGCTTCTATCATCGCATCTTCCGTTCCGAGCAGGCGGTGCCCCCGCGCATCTATCCCGGTCTCACCGTTCCCGTGCATCTGTTCCAGTCGAAGTGCTCCGAAAACATGCAGGCGACGCTGGATCGCTTCCCGTTCTTCAACTCCACGGCGTTCGAGCAGCGCATGCTCTTCCAACGCCCCAAGAGCGGCGAACTCGCACCGCTAACCATCCTGCCCACCGCCAAGTTTTTCCGCGAAGCCGCCTGACACCACTGAAGCCTGCGTAATTTGGCACGCGAACTCTGGAGCTTTCCCGCCGCTTCCGCGTTCTGGACGACGCCGACGCGGCCATAGAAAGGAACCGACATGCATATTCCCGAGCTAGCACTGACCCCGCTGATCTCGCTGATTGCCGGCGTGCTGATCCTGGTGATGCCGCGGCTGCTCAACTACATCGTCGCGCTCTATCTGATCGTCATTGGGCTGCTCGGGCTGTTTCCGCATCTAGCCGGTTGAAACGCAAAACCCTCAACGTTCGACGTTAGGCCGGCGACAAGCCCTATCGCCGGCTTTCAACATTCCTTTGAGGCTGTTGTCACTGGTCGTGCGGCAATAGCGCCATTGCTCTTGGCCCGGCTTTTCGCTATGTGCCTCAAAGATGTCTTCGAAGGGGTATTCCTATGGCTGATCACACGCCGACCGGTCCTGTCGAACTGGGCGCGAAGATGGACTATGCCGAACATGACCGCACCTATCATGGCTTTCTGGCGCTGGCCAAATACGGCTCGCTGTTCTGCGGCGCCCTGCTCCTGGCCATGGCTTTCGGCTTCTTCGCAGGCGGCTTCTTCTCCGCGACCATCCTGTTCGTGCTGATCCTCGCCCTCGGCGCCTTCATTCTCCGATAGTCTCTTCAGACCCTTGCCAGGGGCGTAGCCGGACATCCGGCCGCACTCTTTCGCAAAGCCGCACTCTTGCGCAAACAGGTTCCAGCCGAAAGGATCATGCGGTGGGACAGACGGTTTTCATCCCTCGCGAGCTCGATGCCAGCGAGCCTCGTGTCGCGGCCTCGCCCGATACCGTGAAGCGGCTGGCGGCGCTGGGCTTCGACGTCACCGTCGAGACGGGCGCCGGCACCAGGTCGCGCATTCCCGATGAGGAGTTCGCCAAGGCGGGCGCCGCGATCGGCAAGGCTTCGGATGCGAGCCGGGCGGATGTGGTGCTGAAGGTGCGCCGGCCGACCGACGCCGAGCTGAAGGGCTACAAATCGGGTGCGGCGGTCATCGCCATCATGGATCCCTACGGCAATGATGCCGCGGTCGCGGCGCTTGCCGAGGCTGGGGTCACCGCCTTCTCGATGGAATTCATGCCGCGCATCACCCGCGCCCAGTCGATGGACGTGCTGTCGTCGCAGGCCAATCTCGCCGGCTACCAGGCCGTGATCGACGGCGCATCGGAGTATGACCGCGCGCTGCCGATGATGATGACGGCGGCCGGCACCGTGCCGGCGGCGAAGATCTTCATCATGGGCGTCGGCGTTGCCGGCCTGCAGGCGATCGCCACGGCGCGCCGTCTCGGCGCCGTCGTCACCGCCACCGACGTTCGTCCCGCCGCCAAGGAACAGGTGGCGTCGCTCGGCGCAAAGTTCCTCGCCGTCGAGGACGAGGAGTTCAAGGCGGCCGAGACCGCCGGCGGCTACGCCAAGGAAATGTCGAAGGAGTACCAGGCCAAGCAGGCAGCGCTCACCGCTGAGCACATCGCCAAGCAGGACATCGTCATCACCACGGCGCTGATCCCCGGCCGTCCGGCGCCGAAGCTGGTGTCGGCGGCGATGGTCGCCTCGATGAAGCCGGGCTCGGTGATCGTCGACCTCGCCGTCGAGCGCGGCGGCAATGTCGAAGGCGCAGTTGCAGGCCAGGTGGTGACCACGGCCAATGGCGTGAAAATCGTCGGCCACCTCAACGTGCCCGGCCGCGTCGCCGCATCGGCCTCGCTGCTCTACGCCAAGAACCTGTTCGCCTTCCTCGAGACGCTGGTCGACAAGACCAGCAAGACGCTCGCCATCAACCGCGAAGACGATCTGGTCAAGGCGACGATGCTGACCGACGCTGGCCGCGTGGTGCATCCGGCCTTCGCCAAGGCGGCGGAACAGCCCCATGTCGAACCGGCGGCCATTCCGGCCGAGACCATGGTGGCTGATGCCACGCCGAAGAAGGCTGCACAGAAAAAGGCGTCCGACAAAGCCACTGCCGGCAAGTCCGCCGCCAAGCCGAAGGGGATCGCGTGATGGATCAGACCTTGCAGAAAGCCCTCGATCAGCTCGACCAGGCAAGTGCCGCCGTCCGGCTGGCTGTGCAGAACCTGGCCAACGCGCCCGGTGGCGCCGATGCGGCGGGCGATGCCGCGCACGCACTGTCCGGCGGCGCCATCGATCCCTTCGTCTTCCGCTTCGCCATCTTCGTACTTGCGATATTCGTCGGATACTACGTCGTCTGGTCGGTGACGCCGGCGCTGCACACGCCGCTGATGGCGGTCACCAACGCCATCTCCTCGGTCATCGTCGTCGGCGCGCTGCTGGCCGTCGGCATCTCGGCCTCCGGCATTGCCACCGGCTTCGGCTTCGTCGCGCTGATGCTGGTCTCGGTCAACATCTTTGGCGGCTTCCTGGTCACCCAGCGCATGCTGGCCATGTACAAGAAGAAGGACCGGTAGAGAGCCATGAACGCCAACTTCGCGTCCTTCCTCTACCTCGTCTCCGGCGTCCTGTTCATCATGGCGCTGCGCGGCCTGTCGCATCCGACCACCAGCCGCCAAGGCAATCTCTACGGCATGATCGGCATGGGCATTGCCATTGCCACCACGCTGGCGCTGGCGACTCCGTCCGCCGGGCGCTTCGGCCTGATCGTGCTTGGTCTGGCCATCGGCGGCGGCGTCGGCGCCGTTACAGCGCGCCGCATCGCCATGACTTCGATGCCGCAGCTGGTCGCCGCCTTCCACTCGCTGGTCGGCCTTGCCGCCGTCATGGTGGCGGCAGCCGCCATCTACGCGCCGGAAAGTTTCGGCATCGGCACGAATGGCGACATCCACGCCCAGGCGCTGATCGAGATGAGCCTTGGCGTTGCCATCGGCGCCATCACTTTCACCGGCTCCGTCATCGCCTTCCTCAAGCTCGATGGCCGCATGTCGGGCAAGCCGATCATGATCGGCGGCCGTCACATCATCAACGCGGTCCTCGGCATCGCGCTGATCGTGCTGATCGTGCTTCTGGTCACCACCGAGGCCAAGCTGGTGTTCTGGCTGATCGTCGCGGCGTCGCTGGCGCTCGGCGTCCTCTTGATCATCCCGATCGGCGGCGCCGACATGCCGGTCGTCGTCTCGATGCTGAATTCTTATTCCGGCTGGGCCGCCGCGGCACTCGGCTTCACGCTTGGCAATCTGGCGTTGATCATCACCGGCGCGCTGGTCGGCTCGTCCGGCGCCATCCTGTCCTACATCATGTGCAAGGGCATGAACCGGTCGTTCATCTCGGTCATCCTCGGCGGCTTCGGCGGCGAGACCGCGGCGGTTGCCGATGACGGCATCGAACGCACGGTCAAACAGGGCTCGGCCGACGACGCCGCCTATCTGATGATGAACGCACAGAAGGTCATCATCGTGCCGGGCTACGGCATGGCGGTCGCCCAGGCCCAGCACGCGCTGCGCGAAATGACCGATAAGCTCAAGGCCAATGGCGTCGACGTCAAATACGCCATCCACCCCGTGGCAGGCCGCATGCCGGGCCACATGAACGTGCTGCTCGCCGAAGCCAATGTTCCCTATGACGAAGTGTTCGAACTGGAAGACATCAACTCCGAGTTCGCGCAGGCCGATGTTGCCTATGTCATCGGCGCCAACGATGTCACCAATCCGTCCGCCCGCGACGACAAGTCGTCGCCGATCTACGGTATGCCGATCCTCGACGTCGACAAGGCCCGCACCTGTCTCTTCGTCAAGCGCTCGCTCGGCTCGGGCTACGCCGGCATCGACAACACGCTGTTCTACAAGGACGGCACCATGATGCTGCTCGGCGACGCCAAGAAGATGACCGAGGAAATCGTCAAGGCCATGGATCACTGATCCCGCCGCAACCTTCCAGTGGAAGGTTGTCGGTCCATCATCGGAAACAAAAAAGCCCGGTTCGACCGGGCTTTTCGATGTTGAAGACCGGTTAGCGGCTGGTCAGGAAAACCGCTTCCTCGTCGTCCCGCTGCCTGCCGCCCAGTGCTGCCGCAGCGCTGGCGATGAAGGCGCCGATAACCAGCGACAGGGCGCCAAGCAGGGCGAAGGTGGCGCTGCCTTTCCGCGCGGCGTCGGCGGCCTGCTTGGCCTTGACCTTGGCGTCCTCGACCCTGGCCACCAAGGCGTCGACACGCGCCTTGGCGTCAGCCTCGGAAAGCCCGGTGCGGGCGGCGACCAGCTGCGACAGATAGGTCTTGTCGTCAGCCGAAATTTCGCCTGCCGCCGCACTGGCGATGAGGATGCGCGAAGCCTGCCCGGCCGCAGCCGCATCGCTGTCCGGATTGGCAGCCGCGAGCCTGGCGGCATCAGCCGGACGGAACAGCGTATCCACAAGATAGGACGTTGCATTGTCGGCCGGTGCGCTGCCGGCATTGGCGGACGCGCCGGCCGAAGCACCCATGGCGGCGCCTGAGGCAACAGTAGAAGCCGCCTGCACGCCTGAACCAAGCACTGCCGACAGCGCCGACCCGAGAATGCCGACGACCAGCAATGTCGCCAGCGCCCAGGCGAGGAGGCCGTGCGCGGTGTCACGGAAATAGACCTCGTCGGTGTGGATGCCGACCCATTTGGTGCGCAGGCGTCCGGCAAGATAGCCACCGACCCCGGAGGACAGCCATTGCACGATGATGAGCCAGATCGCGCCGGACACCGCGAAGGTGGTCAGCGAGGCACTGGCGCCGGACCATGGCGAGACCATGGTCAGCCCCAGTCCTGAGCCGAGCAGCATGAGGATGAAGGTCAGCGTCGAGGCCGCGAAGGCGCCGGCGATGATCGGCCCCCAGCTAACGGCCGTGGCGGAGGATTCTGTTGAAGCAGATACGTCGACAGCCGATACGGTGGACTGCATCGACGCCTCCTACCGTACGAACAGCATGATGAGAATGATGATCGGGATCGGAATACCGAGCAACCAGAGCAAAATACCGCGTCCCATAAAGAGCCTCCCTGCGAGAAATTGATCGATGTCGTCACAATGTTCCTGAGCGATTTCCGTTCCGAAGGGCAATGAAATGATTTGCTTGCCGGGAACGGAACTATTTTCCGCGCGGCCCGAGGCACGACTGCGAAACTGTGGATTGGTTCACGGAGTTCCACATGGGCTGCCGTGTATTGTTGGCTCGGTGAGCCGGGGGGTAGCATGAGCGATCCCGCCGTCGGATGTCGTCAACGGAGACGCTGATGCCCAGGACTGTCGCATCGCTGGCTTACAAAAAGGCGCAGCCCAGCCAGGCGGTGGTGATCGTGCACGGCATGGGCGAGCAGCGGCCGATGGGTACGCTGCGCGGCTTCGTCCAGGCGGTCTGGAGCAGCGACCCCACCCGTGCTCCGCCTTACGCCCGCATCCCTGATCCGGCCGTTCCAGGCGCCACGATCAACCAGAGCTGGATAACGCCAGACAGCCGGACCAGATCGCACGAGCTGCGCCGCATCACCACGCCCTACGACGTCGATAGCCGCCGCACCGATTTCTACGAGCTTTATTGGGCCGACATCACGCAAGGCACGACGCGCGGCCGGCTGGCCGCCTGGGTGACGAACCTGTTGTGGCGCAAGCCCGCCGACATTCCGCTCGACGCCCGCAAGCTTTACGTCGCCACACTTCTGATCGTTATCGTCATTCTGGGCGCAGCACTCGTGCTGGCAACATCGGTCTGGCAACAGGCCGTTACCTTGACGACCGGCCTGATGATCACCACCCTCGCTTCTTTTGTCATCTGGGCGGTGGATCAGTTCGCCCTGCCCTATTTCGGCGACGTCGCCGCTTATGTGCGCGCCGAGGCGGCGACGATCGAGAAGCGTGCGCTGATCCGCGACAGAGGCCTGACGTTGCTCAAGACGCTGATGAAGGACGATGCTTACGACCGCATCGTGCTGGTCTCGCACAGCCTTGGGTCGATCATCGCCTATGATTTGCTGCAGATCCTGTGGGCCGAGTTCCGGCCGCGAAGGCTGGAAGCGGTCCGCGACAAGGCCAAACTGGCGGCGGTCGAGGCCATCGACAAGGCAACGCTCGGCTCTGATGGGTCAGCGTGGCCAAACAATCTTGAAGACCTCGCCGGGTTCCGGCGCGGCCAATGGGCGCTCTACCAGCAGCTTCGGACCAAGGACGCCGACCACCCGCTGCCCTGGAAGATCAGCGATTTCGTCACGCTTGGCAGTCCGCTCTCCCACAGCGAATTCCTGGTGACCTACGATCTCGCGGAATTCAGGCGTGGCCTTGCCGAGCGCCTGTTCTCGGCCTGCCCGCCGATTGCCGATGACGGGCGCCCCGGCGGCACCGTGCTTTACCGGGAAGGACACAGCCAAGGCAAGGCGCAGCGCGCGGTGCATCATGGCGCGGTGTTTGCGGCAACGCGCTGGACGAACGTCTACGACCGCGGCAATGGCTGGGCGACAGGCGATCCGATTTCCGGTCCGATGACGGAAAACTTCGGCCCCGGTGTGGAGAACATCCAGATCGAGCTTCGCAGCTCACTTGGCCGTATCTTCACCCACACGCTTTATTGGTCATCGACGGCAAACGGCGTCGAAATCGCCCTGCCGGCGGGCACCGCGCCGCGCTCGCATCTGCAAGTGCTGCGCGACGCGGTGGACCTTGGTCGGAAGCTGGAGCCAAAGGCCTGACCCGGAGTGGAGCTCCGGCGGCAAGGCCCCCAGCCCTCAAATGTCCAGATTGGCCACCGACAGCGCGTTGTCCTGGATGAATTCGCGCCGCGGTTCGACCTCGTCGCCCATCAGCCGCGAAAACAAGCTGTCAGCATCGGTGGCGTCATTGACCTTGACCTGCAGCAGCGAGCGCACATTCGGGTCGAGCGTGGTTTCCCAGAGCTGCTCGGCATTCATCTCGCCGAGGCCCTTGTAGCGCTGCATGGTCAGGCCCTTGCGGCCGGTCGCAAACACCGCGTTGAGCAGCGCCAGCGGCCCCGAAATGGTTTCGGAGACATCCTTGCGGCGCAGCACCGGCGGCTCGCCATAGACTTCCATGAGGCGCGGGGCATAGCGGTCGAGCTGGCGTGCGTCGGCCGAATTTATCAGCCCGGCATCGAGCTGCGCGAATTCCTTGACGCTGCGCACCGTGCGTTCGAACACGTAGCCGCCGACGCCCTCATTGGAGGTCGACAGCCGGCCGGTCCAGCCGCGCTCGGTGTCCTCGGCGATGATGTCGAGGCGCTGGGCGACGCGTTCGGCCATGGCGTTGGCGCGGCCGAGGTCGTTCAACACGTCGGCGTTGAGCGCGCCGGCAATCGCCGCCTGTTCGACCACGCCCCTGTTGTAGCGCGTGTGCAGCCCGTTGATGAGCTGGCGCACGGCCAGCGCGTCATCGATGGAACCGCGCAGATCCTGTCCGGCCCGCGCCTCGCCGGAGGCAAGCGTCAGCGACGCCTCTTCCAGCCCGGAGCCGATCAGGAATTCCTCGAAGGCGCTCTCGTCCTTGATGTATTGCGAGCTTTTTCCGCGCGTCACTTTGTAGAGCGGCGGCTGGGCGATGTAGAGATGGCCGCGCTCGATCAGCTCCGGCATCTGGCGGAAGAAGAAGGTGAGCAGCAAGGTCCTGATATGGGCGCCGTCGACGTCGGCGTCGGTCATCAGGATGATCTTGTGGTAGCGCAATTTGTCGGCGTTGAACTCGTCCTTGCCGATCGAGGTGCCGAGCGCGGTGATCAGCGTGCCGATCATCTCGGAGCCGAGCATGCGGTCGAAGCGGGCGCGCTCGACATTGAGGATCTTGCCGCGCAACGGCAGGATCGCCTGGTTCTGGCGCGAACGGCCGCCCTTGGCCGAGCCGCCGGCGGAATCACCCTCAACGATGAAGATTTCGGATTTCGCCGGGTCGCGCTCCTGGCAGTCGGCAAGCTTGCCAGGCAGCGAGGTGACGCCGAGCGAGCTTTTGCGGGTGATGTCGCGGGCCTTGCGCGCGGCTTCGCGCGCCGCAGCCGCCTGGATCACCTTGTCGATGACTACCTTGCCCTCGGTCGGGTGTTCTTCCAGCCAGGTGCCAAGCGCCTCGTTGACCAGGCCTTCGACCACCGGGCGGACTTCCGACGAGACCAGCTTGTCCTTGGTCTGCGAGGAGAATTTCGGGTCGGGAACCTTGACCGACAGCACCGCCGTCAGGCCTTCGCGGCAGTCGTCGCCGATCAGCGCCACCTTTTCCTTCTTGGTCAGGCCCGACGATTCGCCATAGCCGGTGATCTGGCGCGTCAGCGCGCCACGGAAGCCGGCTAGATGGGTGCCGCCATCGCGCTGCGGGATGTTGTTGGTGAAGGCCAGCACGTTCTCGTGGTAGCTGTCGTTCCACCACATCGCCACTTCGACGGTGATGCCGTCGCGCTCGGCCTTGATGGCGATCGGCTTGTCGATCAGCGGTTTCTTGACCCGGTCGAGATATTTGACGAACTCTTCCAGGCCGCCATCATAGTGCAGCTCGTGGCGCACGAGATCGGCATGGCGGGCATCGGTCAAAATGATGCGTACGCCGGAATTCAGGAAAGCGAGCTCGCGCAGCCGATGCTCCAGCGTGCCGAAGTCGAATTCGACCATGGTGAAGGTTTCGGACGACGGAAAGAAGGTGATCTCGGAACCGCTGCGGCCCTCATAGGTGCCGGGCTGCTTGTTCTGCTCATAGCTGCCGGTGGCCTTGAGCGGCGCATCGGCATTGCCATGCGTGAAGCTCATCTCGAAAATCTGGCCGTTGCGGCGGATTTTCAGCTTCAGCCAGGCCGACAACGCGTTGACCACCGAGACGCCGACGCCGTGCAGACCACCAGACACCTTGTAGGAATTCTGGTCGAATTTGCCGCCGGCATGCAGCTGCGTCATGATCACTTCGGCCGCCGAAATGCCTTCGCCAGTGTGAATATCGGTCGGAATGCCGCGGCCATTGTCGATAACGGTGACCGAACCGTCGGGATTGAGGGTCACCGTGACCAGGTCGGCATGGCCGGCCAGCGCCTCGTCGATGGCGTTGTCGACCACCTCATAGACCATGTGATGCAGGCCCGAGCCGTCGTCGGTATCGCCGATATACATGCCCGGCCGCTTGCGGACAGCGTCCAACCCCTTCAAAACCTTGATGGAATCGGCGCCGTATTCGGCCTCAGCGCCGTTGGCGTTGTCGCTTTGATCGCTCATGAAAACCTGTCTGATTGATGCCGCATGCTCAGCGCGAAAAAATGGCTTCGAATCACGCCGCTTTGATGTCCTAGATATAGGCGCAAAAGGCGGTTTTTCCAAGGTTTGCGGGCATTTCAGGGTTGAATCCCGAGCTGGCAGCCGGCTATTTTTTCGCGGCTTTCAATTTGGCCAGAAGACCGCGCAGATATTTGATAGTGGGTTTGTCCCTCGGCGCCAGTTTGCCTGTGCGGTCAAGCTCCAGCAGGTCTAGCGCCTGCGACAACACAGCCTTCGGATTCTTCGCCACATAGGCATAGTTGATGTAGGCCTGTACCAGATCGAATTGCCAGATCGCATTGTCCGGATCGGACAGGGCCAACCGCTGGCGGATGGCCAGGCTGGCTTCGAAGGCCTTCTTCGAGCCCTCATAGTGGCGCTGCTTGGTCTCCAGCAGGCCTATTTCCTCGAACGTGATCGACAGGTCGCGCTGCCAGTCGGAATTGCCCGGGTCGAGATTTGCCAAACGGTTGGCAATGACGAGACTGTCCTGATAGTTCTGCAAAGCACCGGCGATATTGCCCTCGGCATCAAACACGCCGGCAATTTTTTCCAGACAGACCGACAGGTCGCGCTGCCAGTCGGTGTTGCCTGGGTCGCTGGCGGCAAGGTCTCGCGCCGTGGCCAGCGCTTGCTGGTAGGCCTCCAACGCGAGTGGCCAGTCCTTCTGGTCGCCGTAAGCATTGCCGATCTTGGCGTAACCGACCGACAGGTCGCGCTTCAAATCGGTGTCGTTTGAGTCGCGGCGCACCAGCGCTTCGGCGATTATTTGGCTCTTGTTGTAGGCGTCGAGCGCGCCCGCAGCGTCGCCACGCTCGCGCAGGACGTCGCCGATCCTGGTGTAGCTGACAGAGACGGCGCGCTGATGCCTGGGGGCGTCCGGGTTGTTCTGCGCCAGTGCCAGCCGAATTCTCAGGCTCTCTTCGAATGCAGTCTGGGCGCCATCCAGCTGGCCGGCGGTGCGGGCAAGGCCGCCGATTTCGTCGTAGGTAATGGTCAGGTCGCGCAGCAGATAGACGCTGTTCGGCTCGGCATCGGCCAATTGCTGCTTGATGGACAGGCTTTGCTGGTAGGCCTGGGCTGCCGCACCCACGTCGCCTTGCGTGGCCAGCACATTGCCGATCTTATCATGGGCCATGGCGAGATCGCCGAGCCAGTCCTTCTTGTCCGGCACGTCTGTGGTCAGGCCCTGCAACATGCCCCTGGCCGCCTCATAGTTTTGCAGGGAGGCCGGCAGATCGCCTTGCGCCATCTTGATGTTGGCGAACTAGATCGGAAGAGCACACGTCTGAACTCCNGTCGTGTAGAGGATGCCGAGCTCTTCCAGCGTGCGGCTTTGGCGGTCGGCCTGTTCCAGGCTGAGAGAGGTCTGCCCGGCCTCGCCGTAGAGCGACAGCACCGTTTCATAGTCCTTGATGGCGGTGGCATAGTCCAGGGTGGCGCGCGCCGCGCCGCCCGAGAGAAATCGCGTCGCGGCTTCGGACAGGGTGCGGCTGACGAAATTGGCCTTCAACGCCTGGCGCGAGACATTGTCGACGTCGGCGGCCTTGGCGAGGATCACGCGTGCACCATCGAAAGCGCCGAGCGCCAACTGTTCCTCGGCCTGGCGGCGCAGTTCGGTTACCTTCGGGTCATCGGCGGCCAGCGTCTTCATCTCGCCGCGCACCTTGACGAAGGCGTCGGCCGCCTCGCGCAGCTTGGCGTTCAGGCTTTCGCCGGAGAGATGGCTGGTGTCGGAACTGATCAGCGCGCCATAGAGCGGCGCCAGCGGCATGTCGGCATCGCTGGCGACCCGTTCGACCGCGCCGCGCATTTCCGGCGTCACATCGGCCATGGCAAGCAACAGCCGCTCGCGCTCCGGCAGTTGTTCCTTGGCCGCCGAGGCGAAGAACAGCTTCGGCAGCCCGCTCTCGACGTAGGGCAGCTGTTTTCCGCGCGAAAGGTCGTAGACCTCCTGCTGCACCAGCGTCAGCACCGAGCGGATTTCGAGCCCGTCGGTGCCGAGGTATTTGGTCAGCGCCGCTGTAAAGGGCGAATTCGCACCGGTACCGTCGGCAGCCGTCTCGCCGGGCGCCGCCGAAAAGGCGAACAGGATGTTTTCCGCCTTGCCGACGCGTCCGAGGCCCGGCTTGATCTTGTCCACCAGGTCCTTGATCAGCGATGTGGCGCCACGCCCGTCGCCGTTGCCGTCTGTGAACGGATCGCTGCGGCAGGCGTCGAGCACGATCAGCCCGACCTTCGCCGTGGCGGCAACCGCATCGCGCACTTCCTCCAGCGGCAGGCTGGTCTTCTCCAGCTGGTCGAGCGAGGAGGCATCGGCATCGACCGGCAGCAGCCGGTTGTCGCCGGAGATTTCGACGCCATGGCCGGAGAAATACACCAGCGCCACGTCGGCGCCCTTAGCGTCCTCGCGAAAATCGTCGAGAGCCCGGCGCATGCGCCTGAGATCACGATTGGTCTCAAGCACGACTTCGAAGCCGAGCTTCTTCAGCGCCGCTTCGATCGCCTCGCCGTCATTGACCGGATTGGAGAGCGGCCGCACCAGCCGATAGTCGTCCTCGGCAATGACCAACGCCACGCGCCGCTCCGCCACCGCCGTGGCGGTGGTCGCAAGCATCAACAGCAAGGCAAACAACAGGCGCAAATCGAACCGCCCCCGGCTCAGTCACCTGCCGACCATTCCACCTCTTTATGGCATGAGCAAGCCGGGGCCGGCTGCGTTACGCAGCCCGCATCGGCTTCAGCGCCTCGCTCCAGCGCGAGAGCTCGTCCAGCATGGTCTTGGTCCCACCCTCTACCTGCTCACTAGCCTGGAAGGAGCCGTCGCTCTCCAGCAGTTTCTGATACATCGGCAGCGCGACGCCTTCCGAGATGGGCATGACGCCCACCGCGGTCAGCAGCGGCTTCAGCGCCTGCGCGGCGCGCAGGCCTCCGGAAACGCCGCCATAGCTGAAGATGGCGGCGGGTTTGTATTTCCACTCGCGCGATAGATAATCGATCGCGTTGACGATCGCCGGAGCGACGAAATAATTGTATTCCGGCGCCACGAAGACAAAGGCGTCGGCGGCGTCGATTGCCTTCGACCAGGCCTTCGTATGGTCCTTCTCGTATTTGCCGAGTTTTGGATGATGCGGCTCGTCCAGAACCGGCAGATGGAACGTGGCAATGTCGGTCAGCACCGGTTCGAATTTGCCGTGCTCGCGGGCAAAATCCTCCAGCCAGTGGGCGAAGACCGGCCCGGCGCGGCCCGGCCGCGTGCTGCCGATTATGATGTTCAGCTTGTGCTTCAAGCGGACTCTCCTGGGCGATTGGCAGTAGCTGTTGGTAACTGTCACCTATGGCAGAGTGTCCAACCGGACAAGCCGCAACCGTTTCACCGGCGGTCACGATCCGATGAACACACCGTCTGTCGGGCACACCGGGCGCCGCAGCGTTTTGGTTTGCCCTTCGGTCACATGGACGCCCGGATTGCCAGCCACTACATCTAAGGTATCAGCGGAGCACCTCATGGACACGCAGCCCGCCCCCTTCGTGCCGCCGGCGCCCAAGCCGCGCACGACGCCGCCTTCGACGCTGGAGATGATGCGGATCGTCTACCGCAACCCGCTCGAACTGTGGGGCGAGCACACCTACAACGAGCCCTGGATTTCGGCGAATGGCGTCGGCGGGCATCTGATCGTCGCCAACGATCCCGGCCTTATCCGCCACGTGCTGATCGACAACGCCAAGAACTACAAGATGGCGACGGTGCGCCAGATGATCCTGCGGCCGATCCTGCGCGACGGGCTGCTGACCGCCGAAGGCGAGGTGTGGAAGCGGTCGCGCAAGGCGATGGCGCCGGTGTTCACGCCGCGGCATATCTTCGGCTTCGCCGAGCCGATGCTGCGCCGCACGATGCAGTTCGTCGCCCGCTACGAGGAGGGCGGCATGACCGATGTCGCCCATGACATGACGCTGCTCACCTACGATATCCTGGCCGAGACGCTGTTTTCGGGCGAGATTGCGGGCGAGCCCGGCAGTTTCGCGCAGGAGATCGACCGCCTGTTCGAAACCATGGGCCGTGTCGATCCGCTCGACCTGTTGCGCGCGCCCGAATGGCTGCCGCGGCTGACCCGCATCCGCGGCCGCAAGACCATGGCCTATTTCCGCAAGATCGTCACCGATACGGTCAAGATGCGCGAGGAGCGGCTGAAGCGCGACCCCGACACCGCGCCGCAGGATTTCCTGACGCTTCTGCTGCGCGCCGAAGGCCCCGACGGGCTGACGCGGGCGGAAGTCGAGGACAACATCATCACCTTCATCGGCGCCGGCCACGAGACCACCGCGCGGGCACTGGGCTGGACGATCTACTGCCTCGCCGAAGCGCCGTGGGAGCGTGAAAAGGTCGAGCGCGAGATCGAGGCCGTGCTGGCGCGCGAACCCGACCCAACGAAATGGCTCGACGCAATGCCGTTCACCCGCGCCGCCTTCGAGGAGGCGCTGCGGCTTTATCCGCCGGCGCCGTCGATCAACCGCGAGCCGATCGAGACGGAGACCTGGAACGATCTGGTGCTCCCCAAGCGCGCGGCCGTACTGGTCATGCCCTGGGTCGTGCACCGCCACAGAAAACTGTGGGACATGCCCGACGCCTTCATGCCCGAACGCTTCCATCCGGGAAACCGCGAGAAGATTGACCGCTTCCAGTATCTGCCGTTCGGCGCCGGTCCGCGCATCTGCATCGGCGCCAGCTTCGCCATGCAGGAGGCGATCATTGCGCTGGCCGTCATGCTGTCGCGCTTCCGCTTCGACGTGACGGCCGAGACCAAGCCGTGGCCGGTGCAGAAACTGACGACACAGCCGCAAGGCGGCCTGCCGATGCAGGTGACGCGGCGCGTTTAACGGCGCAACGCCTTGTTACGCGATGCCGGCGGGCTTGCGCTGGAACTGGCCTGCGGCGCGGAAGCGCCAGAGATAGCTGGGCAGGATTGTGCCGATAGACTGCGGCTGGATGTCGAGGCCGGCAAGGTTCCGGTTGGCCTTGTTGGCCTCCTCCGACACGATGTTGGGCTGGCGCAGCAGCAGCACCTGGTCCTTGGTCAGCAACGGGTTGGGCAGCAGGCCGAGGATCGAGGCCTGCAGATTGGCCATCCACCACGGCACCGGCACCAGGAGCCGCTTGCGCTCGATGACGGTGAGCAGCTCTTCCATGCACTGCTTGAAGGTGAGCACTTGCGGCCCGCCGAGTTCATAGATCTGGCCGCCCTTGATCTTGCCCTCGACCGAACGCGCCACTGCTTCGGCGACATCGCCGACATAGACCGGCTGGAACTTGGTCTGGCCGCCGCCGATCAGCGGCAGCACCGGCGAATAGCGCGCCATGTCGGCGAAGCGGTTGAAGAAACTGTCCTCGGGTCCGAAATTGATCGACGGACGGAAGATGACGGCGTCCGGGATCGTCTCCAGGACGGCCTTTTCGCCGAGCGCCTTGGTGCGGGCATAGTCGGATTCGGCGTTGAGGTCGGCGCCCAGCGCCGAGATGTGGGTGAGCCCTGCGCCGACCGAGCGTGCGGCTCGGCGACGGCGCGGGCGCCGAATTCGTGCACGGTGTTGAATTTCTGCCGGCCGCTTTCATGCGGGATGGCGACCAGATTGATGACATGGTCGGCGCCCTGCACGGCGCGGTCGACCGACCAGCGCACGCGCACATTAGCCTGCACCGGCTGGATCTGGCCGACATTGCCGAGCGGCTGCAGATGTCCCGCCAGATCGGGCCGGCGCACCGCCACCCTGATGCGGTAGCCGCGCTTGGCCAGCGCCCGCACGATGTGGCGGCCGACGAAGCCGGAGCCGCCGAAGACGACCACGAGCTTGGGGATCTGCAGGATTTCGGTCATGGCTGGCTCCGGCGCTCGAAAGCTTGGCTGAAGCCGTTTCATAGTCCGTTTTGGGCCAAAGGCAAAGGGTGACGCGTCGTCGCTGCCACCCTCTTATGGACCCTTCAGAACGCCTTGCCGATGCGCGCGTCGACCGACTGGCGGTTGCCGCCGCGGATGACGAAGAACAGCAGGATCGCCGCCCACAGCAGCGACTTTTCAGCGCCGGAAAAGCCCTGGCCGACAGTGATCCAGTGGAACCAGACGGTGACCAGCAGCACGATCATGCCGGCAAAGGCGGCGGGCCGAGTCAACAGGCCGATGGCGATCAAAATGCCGCCGAAGAATTCGGTGCAGGACAAAAGCAGCGACCAGAACGCGCCGGGATAGAAGCCGAGGCCTTCGACCATCTCGGCGGCGCCGAAAGGGTTGGTGATCTTCTGCGAGCCGTGAATGGTGAGAAACCCGCCGGCGACGACGCGCAGAAGGGTTTCGGCGCCATCATGCAGCGACGAATACAGGCGGCCAAACACCGGAACGATAAGTTTGCCGCGGGAAGCGTCGGTGGTTGCGGACATCGTAGCTCCTGTTGTTGTGACGATCCCTTGCAAACGCCCGATGGTTCCCGGCAAGTCAAGTTAACAAAAGTTAACTTCTGCCATCATGTTTTAGCACACAGAGCACGAACGCAGAAAACCCCGCCGAAGCGGGTTTTCGGGGTGACGCAACGGTCGAGACAGTGCGCAACCGGGCGGATAAGCTGAGACGGCATACGCCCGCCCGGGCCCTGGACGTATCCGACAGAAGACACCGACCGGGCAAACCCGACCCGGCAGCTATTGGTCGTTGCGATCGGTAGAAAGGTTCAGCCAGGTCGCATTGTCGCAGGACTGCTTCAGCCCGAATAGCGCTCGGCGAATTCGGAAATGCGCTGCACCACGGCTTTGGGGGCGTTGATGCCGCGCGCCTGCGCCTTCTCCGCCGCTTCGGCCCGCGCCCGGCCCGGCACGTGCACGCCAAAGCGCCGGCGCAGCCGGTCGAGCTGGTCCTTCATGCGTTGCTCGAAATCCGGGTCGAGCAGCTTGGGCTCGACGGCGAGCACGAACAGGCCGGTTCCCGGGCTGTCCGGTCCGCCGGAGAACCAGGGCGCGTCGAGCGACCAGTTGGCGCCCGACAGGCCAGCCGCCAGCACTTCGACCATCAGCGCGATGTTGGCGCCGCGCTGGCCGCCGAAGGCCAGCATGGCGCCCTTCATGGCCGCGGCCGGATCGGTGGTCGGGTTGCCGCTGGCGTCCAGCGCCCAGCCTTCGGGGATCTTCTTGCCGTCCTCGGCCGCCTTGCGGATGTTGACGAACGCCGTGGCGCTCGACGACTGGTCGATGACCAGCGGCGCGCCATCGGCGGCGGGTGCCGCAAACGACATCGGGTTGGTGCAATAGACCGGCTTGACCGAGCCCGAGCCTGCCAGCACCGCCGGCCCGTTGGTGGCGGCGAAGGAGACCAAGCCCAATTGCGCCAGACGCCCGGTGAAATAGCCTAGTGCGCCGCATGTATAAGCGTTCTTCTGCGAGAAGATGGCGACGCCGAACAGCTTTGCCGCCTTGGCAAGGTCATCGATGGTGCGGTCGAAGCCGGTATGGGCGAGGCCGCCACGCGCATCGGATTGATAGACGGCGAGCGCCGGCCTGGTGATCACGGGATCGGCATTGCCGTCGATGCGGCCGGCTTCCAGCGCTTCGAGGTAATCGATGAAATGGGTCAGCCCGACGGTCGAAAGCCCTTCCGCCTCGGCGGCAATGATCGAGGCGGTGAGCGACCTCGCCGCCTCCTCATTGGCGCCGGCGCCGAGCGCCGCCATCCGGCACAGCCCTGTTGCCTGGTCGAGAGAGAGTTGCATGGTGTGGACCCGATTGGTGGTGAGAGTGAGTAGGGAGTAGTCAGTAGGGAGTAGCGAAAGCAAGCGGTTTCCCGGTCATATGCTGACTACTCACTACTGCCTACTCACTATTCCCTAGCCCACCTTGTTCGGTATGCGCGCCTCGATCTTGCTGAATGCAAACACCAGTATGCCGGTGATGATCATGTAGATCAGCGCCAAAAGCAGCAAGGGTTCGTAGGTGAGGTAGGTGTCCTGCCGGACCTTGGACGAGACGGCGAAGATGTCGATGACGCTGATCGTCGCCACCAGCGGCGTCGACTTCAGCTGCAGCACGGTTTCGCCGGTCAGCGTCGGCAGCGCCCGGTAGATGGCCTGCGGCAGCCAGATGCGGCGGAAAATCTTCCAGCGGCTCATGCCGAAGGCGCGGGCTGCCTCGAGCTGCCCCTTGGGCACGCCGGCAAAGGCGCCGCGCATCACTTCGCCCTCATAGCCGGCGAATGACAAGGTCAACGCCAGCACGCCATAGGGCCAGGCTTGCCTGAGATACGGCCACATCCAGGATTCGCGAATCCACGGATATTGCGGAAACAGCGAGCCCAGCCCGTAATAGAGCAGCCACAGCTGGATCAGCAGCGGCGTGCCCCTGATGACGGTGCAGAATGTCCTGGCTGGAGCGGAAAGCCAGAACGGGCCGGCGGCCTGCGCCAGCCCGAGCGGCACGGCGAGCAGGAAGCCGAGAAAGCAGGTGACGGCCAGGATCCACAGCGACCGCCAGATGCCGAGAAGCCCCATTTCGTAATATTGCGGCAGCCAATCCCAGCGCATGAAGAAGGCTGCGCCGAAAACCAGCGCGATCGCGACCAGGATCAGCACGATGCGATGCGGCTGCAGCCACAGCGACGTGCGCGCGGCAGCGTTGATGATGGTCGCTTCTCCGGCCATCAGCGCGCATCCTTGAGCGACGNAGCCACAGCGACGTGCGCGCGGCAGCGTTGATGATGGTCGCTTCTCCGGCCATCAGCGCGCATCCTTGAGCGACGGCATACCGCGCCGCGACCAGGCCTCGAGGCGGCCGATGAGCAGGTTGGAGACCAGCGACAAGATGAGATAGAGCACGCCCGCGGCGAAAAAGAAGGTGAAATAGGCTTTGGTGACGCCCGCCGCCTGCCGCGTCGCCAGCGCCAGTTCGTAAAAGCCGACGACCGCCAGAAGGGCCGTATCCTTGGTGGCGATCAGCCACAGATTGGCGAGCCCGGGTATGGCGAAGGGCAGCATTGCCGGCAAGGTGATGCGCCGCAGCATGAGCCCGGGTGACATGCCATAGGCGCGGGCGGCTTCGATCTGGCCCTGCGGTATGGCCAGGATGGCGCCGCGGATCACTTCGGTCGAATAGGCGCCCTGGACAAAGCCGAGCACGGCGATGCCCGCGGCAAGGCCGCTGATGTCGACGCGCTGGTAGCCCATAGCGGTCAGCGCCTGGTTGATCAGGTCTGTTCCGGCATAATAGAGCAGCAGGATCAGCACCAGTTCGGGCACGGCGCGCACGATGGTGGTGTAAACCGCCAGCAGGTCGCGCACGACAGGACCGCCATAGAGCTTGCCAAAGGCGCCACCGGTGCCGATCAGAAGACCGAGGACCGTGGCGCCGAGCGCGATCTCGATCGAATGGAGCAGCCCAAGCAACAGCGTGCCGCCCCAGCCCGGCGGATTGGGCGAGAGAAGTTCTATGATGCCGGCCGCCGAGGCCGAAAGAAGTGCGTCGATCAGCGTCGCCCCCGGATTGCTGGCTTCAACCACCGCCGACGGCAGCGCCGGCGGGGGCAGGGAGGCATGGCGCTAACGCCATGCCCCCTAGCTCATGCGAGGATCGTCAGTTCGACTGCGCGCCGCCACCACCGTAAATGTCGAAATCGAAGTATTTCTTCGATATCTCGTCATATTTGCCGTTCGAGCGGATCGCCTTGATGCCGGCGTTGATCTTGGCCTTAAGGTCGGTGTCTTCCTTGCGCACGCCGGCGCCCACGCCCGGTCCGAGCACTTCATCGTCCGGAGCCACCATGCCCTTCAGATCGCAGCAGGCCTTGCCCTGGTCCGACTTCAGGAATGCGTCGAGCGCGATCGAATCCGCCTGGACGGCGTCGAGGCGGCCTGCGGCCAGATCGTTGTTGGCTTCGTCCTGCGTCTGGTATTCCTTGATCTCGGCGGCCGTGGGCCCGAAATGCTTCTTGGCATAGGCCGAATGGGTGGTCGACACCTGCACGCCGAGCACTTTGCCCTTGAGATCGTCCGGCGTGGCGCCGAATTTCTGGTCCTTCGGCCCGATGATGGCGGTCGGCGTGTTGTAGTACTTATCCGAGAAGTCGATGGTCTTCTCGCGTTCGGCAGTGATCGACATCGAACTGGCGATGACGTCGATCTTCTTGGTCGTCAGCGCCGGGATGATGCCGTCCCAGGCGACAGGCGTGATGACGCAGTCGAGCTTCTCCTCGGCGCAGACGGCGTCGATGAACTCGATTTCCCAGCCAACCCATTTGCCGGAAGCGTCCGGCGAGGTGAAGGGCGGATAGGGCTCGGCGGCGACGCCGATCTTGACCGGATCGGCCTTGGCCACGCCCATGGCGGCGACGCCGAGCAGCAGCGCTGCGGCGAATGTTTTCAGAACAGTCTTCATGTCACGACTCCCAGTTTGTTGTTGGTTCCCGGTTTTCTTCCGTCCCGGCTTCCTAGCCGATGTTGCGGATGAACTGCTTCAGCCTTTCGGATTTCGGTGCGCCGAATATCTGCTCCGGCGGCCCCTCTTCCTCGACCAGCCCGTTGCAGAGGTAGACGACATGGGTCGCGACCTCGCGGGCGAATTTCATTTCATGCGTGACCAGCACCATGGTGCGGCCCTCGTGCGCCAGGTCGCCGATCACCTTCAGCACCTCGCCAACCAGCTCCGGGTCGAGCGCCGAGGTCGGCTCGTCGAACAGCATGACGCGCGGGTTGATGGCCAGGGCGCGGGCGATCGCCGCGCGCTGCTGCTGACCGCCGGAGAGATAGGCCGGATAGACGTCGCGCTTTTCGGCGAGGCCGACGCGCGCCAAAAGCTTTTCGGCTTCCCTGATCGCCACGTCGCGTCTTACGCCCAGAACATGCACCGGAACCTCGATGACGTTCTCGATCAGCGTCATGTGGCTCCACAGGTTGAAGTTCTGGAACACCATGCCGAGCTTGGCGCGGATGCGTTCGATCTGCCGGCGGTCGGCGGGCACGGTGTGGCCGTGGCTGTCGGCCTTGAGTTTGATCTCCTCGCCATTGACGCGGATGATGCCGCTGGTCGGGTTTTCCAGGCAGTTGATGCAGCGCAGCAGCGTCGACTTGCCGGAACCCGAGCCGCCGATAATGGCGATCACCTCGCCGTCGCGCGCCGACAGCGAAACGCCTTTCAGCACATGCAGATGGCCGAATTTCTTGTGCAGGTTCTCGACATGGATGGCTTCGGCGGCGCCGTCCTGCGCCTTGCCGGATTGGACTGCGGCGGTTCCCGCCGCGCTCACCGGGGAACCTCTGCCACAGGGTCCACGGCAGATCGTCGAACGTCTATCCGGCTAATCAACATACGCTGTAATGCCCACTCCAGACTTCAGCATGGACCCAACAGCGCGAGCCCGTCAATCCCGCTCATTACGGCACTTGCGGCCTTATTGTGCAAGTGTATAAATAGCCTCCGATGAAAATTTTTCCATTTTTTTCACCTTGAACACGGCATTGAAAGGGGCACTGATGAGCGCTTTCGGATCACAATCCATGGCGGCGCCGTTGCGGCGCGTGCTGATGCGGTCGGCGGCCAATGCCATGCGCGGTGCCGACCGGGCTACCTGGCACTATGGCCCGGGTTTCGACCCGGCGAAAGCGGCGGCGCAGCACGCGGCTCTCGCTGAGCTGGTGACGGCGTCCGGCGCCGAAATCGAATGGATCGATGACAAGGCCGACGGGCTGTCGGATTCCGTATTCACCCACGACCCGTCGCTGATGACCGACCGCGGCGCGCTGATCCTGTCCATGGGCAAGCCATTGCGCGCCCGGGAGCCATCGCTGCATGAGGAAACCTACACACGCCTGGGTATTCCCATCCTCGGCCGCGTCCAGGCTCCCGGCCAGGTAGAAGGCGGCGATTGCGTATGGCTGGATCCCAGCACGCTGGTGATCGGGCGCGGGGTGCGCTCCAACCAGGAAGGCATACAGCAGGTTTCCAATCTGCTGACGCCGCTCGGCATTTCCGTCTACGGTTTCGATCTGCCGCTGTGGCAGGGCGAGGAGGCGTGCCTGCATCTGATGTCGGTGATCAGCCCGCTGGCCGACGACCTGGCCCTGGTCTATTCACCGCTTTTGCCGGCGCCGTTCTATCAGTTGCTGAAGGCGCGCGGCATCCGGCTGGTGGAAGGCGACGCCGAAGAGTTTGCCGCGTCCAACGGCCTCAGCCTGAACGTGCTGCCGACCAGCCCGCACAAGGTCATTGCCGTCGCCGGCTTTCCCAAGACCAGGGCCGCGATGGAAGCCGCCGGCTGCACGGTTCAAATCTTCGAGGCGGATGCCCTCTGCATCGCCTGCGAAGGTGGGCCGACATGCCTGACGCGGCCCATCCTGCGGCAATGAATGAGCGCCGCAAGTTCCGCCGCGAGGGCGAGGAGCGGCGGCGGCAGGATCTGATCGACGCGACCCTGGACAGCGTGGCCGAACATGGGCTGGAGGGCGCCAGCCTGCGCACCATCGCACTGCGCGCCGGTGTCACCGCCGGGCTGATCCGGCACTATTTCCCCGGCAAGGAAGACTTGCTGCAGGAAACGTACGCGGCGCTGATGGGCCGCATGACCGAGCGGGCGAAGGCGGCATTGCTCATGGAAGACGCCTCGCCGCGCCAGCGCCTTGCGGCCTTCGTTACCGCCAACCTCAACGCGCCGATCATCGATGCACGCGTGTTTTCGCTGTGGGCAACCTTCATCGGCCGCGCCGGCGCGGATCCGAGCCTGGCTCGCGCCCACCGCGAAGGCTATCTTGGCTTTCGCAACGAGGTGGAAGCAGTCGTTGCCGAAGTGCTCGGCGCCGAGCAGCGCAGGCCAAACGCAAATGAACTGCGCCGCCATGCCATTGCCATCAACGCGATCATCGACGGGCTCTGGATCGAAGGCTGTCTGGCCGCAGAGATGTTCTCGCCTGGCGAATTGGCGGCGATCGGCGTCAAAGCCATAGAGGCCGAGCTCGGCCTCGCGCCGCAAAAGGGAGAGAACCCATGACCACCATCGGCGAAGCCCTCATCACGCTGCTCGAAGCGCATGGCGTCGACACCGTTTTCGGCATTCCTGGCGTCCACACTGTCGAGCTTTATCGCGGGCTGGCGCGTTCAAAGATACGCCATGTCACGCCGCGTCACGAACAGGGCGCCGGCTTCATGGCCGACGGCTATGCCCGTGCCAGCGGCCGGCCGGGCGTTGCCTTTGTCATCACCGGACCGGGGCTGACCAACACCATCACCGCAATGGGCCAGGCGCGCGCCGATTCGGTGCCGATGCTGGTGATTTCGGGCGTCAACGCGATGCCGACGTTGGGAAAGGGACTGGGCTTCCTGCACGAACTGCCGGACCAGCGCGGCATGATGGAGAAGGTGGCGCTGTTTTCGCAGCGTGTCACCGAGGCCAGCGAATTGCCTGGCGCTTTGGCGCGGGCCTTCGCGCTGTTTTCGTCGTCGCGGCCGGGCCCCGTCCATATCGAGATCCCGACCGACGTCATGGTCAAACCGGCCGACGGCATCGCTGCTTCGCTCACCAATGCAGCGCCGCCGGCGCCGGATGGCGCGGCCATTGCCGAGGCAGCCAAACTGATCGCAGCCGCGCGCCGGCCGCTGATCCTTGCCGGTGGCGGCGCCAAGCGCGCCGAACAGCCATTGCAGCTTTTGGCCGAGCGGCTCGGCGCGCCTGTCGCCCAGACCGCCAATGCGCGCGGTCTGCTGCATGCACATCCGCTTTGCGTGCCGGCCAGCCCCAGCCTGAAGGCGGTGCGTGCGCTGATGGCAGACGCCGATCTGGTCATCGCCGCCGGCACCGAATTCGGCCCGACCGACTATGACGGTTACAGCGATGGCGGCTTCGTGCTGCCCGCCAATCTGATCCGCATCGATATCGGCGCCGACCAGCTCGCCCGCCGCCCGGTGAGCGTCGGCATCCAGGCCGATTGCGCGGAGGCGCTTGGCGCACTGCTTGGCGCGCTCCACCCTGATCATGCCGCGGCGAAGGACGGCGAGAGCCGCGCAGCCGCGTCGAGAAAGGCGGCCTTTGCCGAGCTCAGCCCGGCCTATGCCGCGCAGGTGCGTGCGGTGGAAACCATTCGCGACGCGCTGCCGGGCGCCATCATCGTCGGCGATTCCACCCAGCCGATCTACGCCGCCAACCTTTACTACGACCATGACCGGCCAGGCGGCTGGTTCAATGCCGCCACCGGTTTCGGCGCGCTCGGCTACGGACCACCGGCGGCGATCGGCGCAGCCCTTGCCATGCCCGGCGTGCCGGTGGTCTGCCTCACCGGCGACGGCGGCTTCCAGTTCACCTTGCCGGAGCTGGGCGCGGCGCTCGATGCACCCGCACCGGTCATCTTCGTCGTCTGGAACAACAGATGCTATCGCGAGATCGAAACGTCGATGCTCGATGTCGGCGTCGAGCCGGTCGGCGTGTCGCCGGCGCCGCCGGATTTCTGCAAGCTGGCCGAGGCCTACGGCATATCAGCCGAACGGCTTGCCGGTACTGCCGGTCTCGCCGATGCGCTCAAACGCGCACGCGCAACCAGACTGCCGCACGTCATCGAAATCACCATCGACTGACGCTTGACCGCGCGCTTTACGTCAATGCGCGGGTCAGAAGGGGGCGGTCGGCGACTTCGAGCGATGCAAAGACGCAACAACTGCCATGTCGAGATGTCGGTTGAGTGATCGTGCAAAAGGCGCGACGCTCTGCGTCGGCGCGGCACGACAAGCGACATAATCATAAGAAACGACAGGAGCGTCCAGGATGACGGAAACAGTTCAGGGCAAGCATATCGTGGTGACCGGTGGCACCGGGGCGCTGGGTGCCGCGGTCGTCGGCAAATTGCTGGCGGACGGCGCGATCTGCCATGTGCCGAATGCCCACGCGTCGGCCCCCTCGCATTTCCCCTTCGCGGCCCATGATCGCGTCCGGCTGGCGCACAATGTCGATCTCGCCGATCCTGCCAAGGTCGATGCCTTCTATGACAGCGTCCCCGAATTGTGGGCCTCCATCCATCTGGCCGGCGGCTTTGCCGCAGCCCCGGTCGAGAAGATCGAATCCGCATCCTTTGCCGAAATGATGGACACCAACGCCCGCACCGCCTTTCTGTGCTGCCGCGCGGCAGTGCGCTCCATGTTGGGCTCGAACACAGCGGGCCGCATCGTCAATGTCACGGCACGCGCCGGGCTCGACCCGCGCCGAGGCGCCGGCATGGTCGCCTATACCGCGAGCAAAGCGGCAGTGGCGGCGATGACCGTGGCGATGGCGGAAGAGCTGAAGCACAAAGGCATACTGGTCAACGCGGTGGCGCCCTCGACGCTCGATACGCCGGCCAACCGCGCCGACATGCCGGATGCCGATTTCGGCAAATGGGTCAGCCTCGAAGCCGCCGCCGAGGCAATCGCCTATCTGGCATCACCGGCCAATCTGGCAATGAGCGGAACGCTGGCGCCACTTTACGGCCGCGCCTGAAGTTCCGCCGCGCAGGCGACTCATTTGGTTTGGCTTCCGATGGCGGCCTTTGCCGACCTCGCCTGAGTCTACAGCGGAGGTTGGCCATTCAATCATGGCGTCCGCCGACGCCTCCACGGCATTAGAAGGCCTGCGACTACGTCAGGTTCGAGACGCCCGCTTCCACGACCTCGACTGCGTCGCCGATGGCGATCGCGCCGGCGTTGTTGGGAATCGCATTCTGGCCGAAGATGATGCCGCCCTTGGCGGAGCGGTGGAGTTTGCCAAGCGTCTGCAACGGCTCGCGCGGGTCCGGCTGCTCGCCGCTCAACGGATCTCGGGTGGTGATGACGCAGCGCGAGCAGGGCTTTGCGATCCGCAACTCCACCGTGCCGATGCGGATCGTCTTCCAGCTGTCTTCAGGCCATGCGCCTTCTGCGTCGACGACGATGTTTGGCCGGAACCGCGCCATCTCGATGGGCCTGGCAAGATGGCTGTTCAGATGGTTCAGCGAGCCTGTCGTGGCGATCAGCAGCGGAAAACCGTCGGCAAAGCCGACGAAATCGCCGGGCTGGCCGAATTCCGCATCGACCGGCCGGTTTTGCGGATCGTCGAAATAGACGAGATCGACAGGCCGGCCAAGAATAGCCGAGAGATAGGCGCCGGCGGCCGGATCGCCCGGCCGCGCGGCAGCCATATCCTTCCAGATCTTGACTTGCCGGAGCGCGGTGCCGGGAGCCGGAGCCTCGACGAAGTGCGAGCCATGCCTGTCATGTTTCAACAGGATGCCCGTTCCGCGATGCTCGACGTCGATCGTCGTCATATCAGGTATCTGGCGAATGGTGAGGAACTGCCCATCCTTGTCGACGACCATCCAGCGGCGGTCGCCTTCCATGCCCATTGTCTCGATGTCGGCGCTCGGCACGGCATGGCCGCGCAGGCTCTTGACCGGATAGCGATAGAGTTCGACGACCTTCATCCCGCATGCTTCTCCGTTGCCCGAAGGGCCGGACTTCCGTGTTTACGTCTGCAACGACGGCCGAGCCTACAACCGCGCGTGTGGAATTGAAGGGGTTGCACAGTCTTAGTCTAGTGCCAATCGCGCAGCCGAGCATGAAAAACCCGCGAGCCTTGCGGCCCGCGGGTTTTCTTGTTCAGGCTGCGCGCGAGGCGCAGCCGAGGCTTACGCTTGCGCGAAGCGGCTTACGCGCTGCGCGCAAAGCGGCTTAGCTGCCCTGCTTCTTCAGCGCGGCGCCAAGGATGTCGCCCAGCGAAGCGCCGGAGTCGGTAGAGCCGTACTGTGCGACGGCTTCCTTCTCTTCGGCGATTTCCAGCGCCTTGATCGAGACCTGCAGCTTGCGGGTCTTCTTGTCGAAGGCGATGACGCGGGCGTCCAGCTTCTGGCCGACCGAGAAGCGCTCGGGGCGCTGCTCGTCACGGTCACGGCTGAGGTCGTTGCGCTTGATGAAGGTCTCTATGCCGCTGTCGACCAGCCGCACTTCCAGGCCGCCATCCTTGATGCCGGTGACTTCGCAGGTGACGACCGCGTTCTTGCGCAGTTCGCCTGAAGTCGCCGCTTCGCCGACCGTATCCTTGGCCAGCTGCTTGATGCCGAGCGAGATGCGCTCCTTGTCGATGTCGACGTCGAGCACCTGCGCCTTGACCATGTCGCCGCGATTGTACTCTTCGATGACCTGCTCGCCCGGACGGGTCCAGTCGAGGTCCGAGAGGTGCACCATGCCGTCCACGTCGCCTTCAAGGCCGATGAACAGGCCGAACTCGGTCTTGTTCTTGACCTCGCCCTCGACCTGGCTGCCGACCGGATGGCTCGCGGCAAAAGCCTGCCACGGATTCTCGAGCGTCTGCTTGAGGCCGAGCGAGATGCGGCGCTTGGCCGGATCGACCTCGAGCACGACCACGTCGACTTCCTGCGTCGTCGACAGGATCTTGCCGGGGTGCACGTTCTTCTTGGTCCACGACATTTCCGAAACGTGGATGAGGCCTTCGATGCCCGGCTCCAGCTCGACGAACGCGCCGTAGTCGGTGATGTTGGTGACGGTACCCTTGATCTTCTTGCCGATCGGGAACTTGGTGCCGATCTCGGACCACGGATCGCTCTCGAGCTGCTTCATGCCGAGCGAGATGCGGTGGGTTTCCTGGTTGATGCGGATGATCTGCACCTTGACCGTCTGACCGATGTTGAGGATCTCGGTCGGGTGGTTGACGCGGCGCCATGCCATGTCGGTGACATGCAGCAGGCCATCGATGCCGCCGAGGTCGACGAACGCACCGTAATCGGTGATGTTCTTGACGACGCCTTCGACAACCTGGCCTTCTTCGAGGTTCTGCACGATTTCCGAACGCTGTTCGGCGCGGCTTTCCTCGAGCACGGTGCGGCGCGACACCACGATGTTGCCGCGGCGGCGATCCATCTTGAGGATCTCGAAGGGCTGCGGGTTGTGCATCAGCGGAGAGACATCGCGGATCGGGCGGATATCGACCTGGCTGCGCGGCAGGAAGGCCACGGCGCCGTCGAGGTCGACGGTGAAGCCGCCCTTGACCTGGTTGAAGATGACGCCTTCGACGCGCTCACCCTTGGTGAACTTCTCTTCGAGCTTGACCCAGCTCTCTTCGCGGCGGGCCTTGTCGCGCGACAGGACGGCTTCGCCCAGCGCGTTTTCGATGCGCTCGACCATGACCTCGACCGTGTCGCCGACCTTGAGCGTCGAGTCCTTGCCCTTGACGCCGAATTCCTTCAGCGGCACGCGGCCTTCGACCTTGAGGCCGACATCGATGATGGCCATGTCTTTTTCGATCGCCAGGATCGTGCCCTTGACGACCTGACCTTCGCCGGAGTGACCGGTGGTAAATGATTCTTCGAGCAGGCTCGCGAAATCGTCGCGAGTGGGATTTGCAGCTGACATATTTTCTCCTGGAGTGCCCCGCATCTGAAGCGGGACGGGCGCCGTGGGTTAGCGTTGCGTTGGCCTGCCGGCGTTCCGGGCTACAAAAGCCCTGGGCCGCCTAAGCGGCAATTCCGGCGCATGAAGAATGCTGGCAGGCTGGTTCGTGCCCGATATGGGTATTTTCTTCGCTTCCGGCAATCGGTGGAGCGGGAAAACCCTGGATCAGGCTTTGTCTCTCTTGGCCAGGGCGTCGTCGATGATCGCTTTGGCCGCCAGAAACGCGGCCTCTATAGCCATTTCGGAGGTATCAAGCAAGTGCGCGTCCGCCGCCGGCTTCAGCGGCGAGTCGGCGCGGCCCATGTCGCGCTCGTCGCGGCGCACAATATCGGCAAGAATTTCGGCGAAATCGGCGGTGCCGCCGATGCTTTCGATCTCGGCCAGCCGGCGCTGCGCCCGCACTTCGGCGCTCGCCGTCACATAGAGCTTTATGTCGGCGTCAGGGCACACAACCGTGCCGATGTCGCGCCCGTCGAGCACCGCGCCTGGCGGTGTCCTGGCGAAATCGCGCTGCTTTTCGACCAGGATGCGCCGGACGGTAGGGTAAATCGCGACCTTCGAGGCCGCCTCGCCAACCGCATGCGCCGACAGCACCGCACGGTCGAGCTTTGCCAGATCGACCTGGCGTGCGGCGGTTTCGGCTGCTGAGACATTGTCGAGTGGCAGCGCGTGCCGGATCAACGCATAGGCGACGGCGCGGTAGGTGAGGCCGGTGTCGAGCAGGTTGAGGCGGTAGTGGTCGGCCAGCCGTCGGGCCAGCGTGCCTTTGCCGGCGCCGGCGGGACCGTCGATGGCGATGGTGAAGGTCATTGGCGGGCCAACACGAAAGACAGACGCCGCGATCCTTCGCGCCCCCCTCTGTCCTGCCGGACATCTCCCCCTCCAGAGGGGAGATCAGAAGCTTCTGCGCCCCACTCTTTCCTGCAATTTCGAAAACTGGCGAAAGCCGCTGTGACGGCCGATCTCCCCCCTTGAGGGGGAGATGTCCGGCAGGACAGAGGGGGGCGCTGTCCCGCCGACATCTCTGCTTGCTTTGCGCTTGGCATCAACCTACCCGATCTCCGCACCGAGCCCCGTCATCAGACCCATGAACTCCGGGAAACTCGTCGCGATCATGGCGGCGTCGTCGATGGTCACCGGCTTTTCCGTTGCCAGCCCCATTACCAGGAAGCTCATGGCGATACGATGGTCGAGATGCGTCTGCACCGTCGTGTCCTGGCCATTGGGATGGCCGCCCAGCCCCTTGCCGCCGGGCTTTCCGCGCACCGCGAGCGAAGCTTCGCCTTCGGCGCAGTCGACGCCGTTGAGCTTCAGCCCATTGGCAACCGCTGCCAGTCGGTCGGATTCCTTCACCCGCAGCTCTTCCAGCCCCTGCATCAACGTCTCGCCCTCGGCGAAGCTCGCGGCAACCGCCAGCACCGGATATTCGTCGATCATAGACGGCGCCCGCTCGGGCGGCACGGTGACGCCCTTGAGCTCGGAGTAGCGCACGCGCAGATCGGCAACATCCTCGCCGCCGGCATTGCGCGGGTTCAAGATGTCGATCTGGCCGCCCATTTCCTGCAACGTTAGAAGCAGGCCGGTGCGGGTGGGGTTCATCAGCACGTTCTCGATGACGATGTCCGAACCCGGCACGATCAGTGCCGCGACCAGCGGGAAGCCGGCCGAGGAGGGGTCGCCGGGCACGGCGATGGTCTGCCCCGTCAATTTGCCCTGGCCCTCGATGAAGATGTGGCGCACGCCGCGCTCGTCGGTCTCGACCGAGAGATTGGCGCCAAATCCCCTAAGCATCTTTTCGGTATGATCGCGCGTCATCACCGGTTCGATCACGGTGGTGATGCCGGGCGTGTTGAGGCCTGCCAGCAGCACGGCCGACTTCACCTGCGCCGAGGCCATCGGCACGCGGTAGGTAATGGGTGCGGCGTGTTTCGGCCCATGCAGCGTGATCGGCATGCGGTCGCCCGGCGTCGCCTTCAGCACCTGCACGCCCATCTGGCGCAAGGGTTCGAGCACGCGGCCCATCGGCCGTCCCGACAGCGATGCGTCGCCGATGAAGGTCGTTTCCATGTCGTAAGTGCCGACGAGGCCCATTGTGAGGCGGGAGCCGGTACCGGCATTGCCGAAATCGAGCGGGCCTTCCGGCTGCAGCAGCGCGCCATTGCCGGTGCCGCGGATCACCCACTCGGCGCCGCGCTTCTCGATATGCGCGCCCATCGCCTTCATGGCGGCCGCCGTGCGCATCACATCCTCGCCTTCGAGCAGGCCGGTGACGCGGGTTTCGCCGGAGGCAAGGCCGCCGAACATCATGGAACGGTGCGAAATCGACTTGTCGCCCGGCACGCGAGCGGTGCCGGAAAGGGCGGATGATTTGCGGGCGGTGGCCGGCTTGGCAGCGGCGGCGTGAGACATGGAATTTCCCTGGACGGAATGCCGGCGCACCGGCGCTTTTCATTTGTTGCGGCGGTCTCGTATCACGGCGGGCACGAATGGTCATCCCCATGGTCGTCGCTTGGCGCGAGGCCTTTCAGTGCTTGGTTTTGTGACGCCGGCTTTTCGCTTTGACAGCGCGGTAAACTGTGGTTAAGGGGACCACTCTTTTACTGACGAGGCTTGACGTGGCAAAAAACGAACTTGGCACAAAGCGTGTCGACCCTGAAACGGGCCGAAAATTCTACGACCTGAACAAGGACCCTGTCGTCTCGCCCTATACGGGCAAGACGTATCCGCGTTCCTATTTCGAGGACGGCAAGATCGCCGCCCTCGAAGAGGAAGAGGAAGTGGCCGAGAAGGAAGTGGACGCCGAGGAAGAAGAAGGCGTTGAAGTCGTCTCGCTTGAAGAGGCCGACGAAGACGTCAAGGCCGGCGACGAGCTTCCCGACCTGGGCGACGACGAGGACGATGTCGATCTAGGCGACGATGAGGACGATACTTTCCTTGCCGACGAAGAGGAAGAAGACGACGATGTCGCCGACATGATCGGCGTCGGCGACGACGACGACGAAGTCTAAGAACGCTTCGAACGCATGCATTTAGCGGCGTTCACGGGCTATGACGAAAAAGCGGCCCTCGAAGGCTTGATCTTCAGGGAAGGCGGGGTTAGAAGCCGCCTGCACTAAACGGCGCGGTCCTGAAACCCGCGCCGGACCTCTCGCCGGCAACGGCGACGGCTGACTGCCGGAGTGGGGCCATAGCTCAGTTGGGAGAGCGCTTGAATGGCATTCAAGAGGTCGTCGGTTCGATCCCGATTGGCTCCACCAAACAGTCTCTTTCCGACGCTCGGTTTCGCGGCATTCATGCTTGTCGCCTGCCAGTCGGCGCCTGAACCATCATCGCCGCCCGCACCTCAGCCCATGGAGCCTGCCGCGATCTCTGCTCCTGATGGTGCGGCGGTCCTCGATCCATCCGTGCGGGTTATGCCGCCCGGCGAAGGCGTCCCGGCCAAATATGTCGCGTTTTCCGGCATATGGGGCGGACAGCTGGACGGGATGTATGACGGCAAGCTCGCCGTGCTGACGATTACGCGCGGCGGCAATGTCACCGCCACCTATGCCTGGGGCGATGTCGCCGACAACAAACCGGGCGTGGCCGATGGCGAAGGCAAGATTTTCGGCAACACGTTGAAACTGCGGCGCCTTCCCAATGGCGCGGACGTCAGCGCGGTCATTCAGGCGGACGGAACGCTGGCCGTCACCTATGGGCTTGCCGACCGAACCTATACGGGCACGTTCACCAAGCAATAATCGCGAGAGCTAATCTTCCGGGGGAGCCACGGCTGGCCCCTTCCCTTGATCAGTGCAATCCGAATTCGCGCAGCAATTCTTCACGGTAGCGCACGAAGCGGCTCTCGCTGCGCTCGCGCGGGCGTGGCAGGTCGATGTCGATCAACCGCGCCGCGCCGCCTTTCTCCTTGGGCAGGATCAGCACCCGGTCAGCCAGATAGATCGCCTCCTCCAGATCGTGGGTGACCATCACCATGGTGACGTTCTCCTCGCTCCAGATGCGCGCCAGTTCCTCCTGCATGCCGATCTTGGTCATGGCGTCCAGGGCCCCCAGCGGCTCGTCGAGCAGGAGGATCTCGGGCTGCACGGTGAGCGCCCGGGCGATGCCGACGCGCTGCGCCATGCCGCCGGAAAGCTGGCTCGGAAAAGCATCGGCGAATTCGGCAAGGCCGACCAGGGCGACGTAGAAGCGGGCGCGTTCCTCGGCCTGCCTCTTGGGAACACCGCGCACTTCGAGGCCGAACGCGACATTGCCGAGCACGCTCAGCCACGGCAGCAGCCGCGGTTCCTGGAAGATCACGGCACGCTCGGCGCCGACGCCATGCACCGGCTGGCCGTCGATCGCGACACCGCCGCTGTCGGCCGCCTCCAGCCCGGCCAGAATACGCAGCAGCGTGGTCTTGCCGGAGCCGCTGGCGCCGACGATGACCAGGCATTCCCCCGAACGAATGTCGAGGTTGAGCGTCCGCAGCACGGCAAGCTGGCGCCCGCCGAGGCTGAAGGATTTGGACAGGTCGCGGATCGAGACCTCTCCGCCACGGTTGGAACCGGCCATCTTGTCTCTCAGCTATTTCAAAGCTCAGTTGATCTTGGTTTCGCCGGGCCGGTACAGGATGTCGGCGGCTTTCAGCTTGCCCTTGGCCAGACGGCCGTCTCGCTCCAGCACGGCGACCCAGAAGTCGATGTCGCGATCGGTCGCCTGCGCACCTTCGCGCAGACCAAAGCCGGTCCAGTAGCGGGCGAGATCGCCGTTTTCGCCGCGCTTGTCGAGGATAGTGGCCAGCACCTTGCGGGCTTCGTCCGGGTTCTGGCGCGACCAGTCCGAGGCGCGCGCCGACTGTTCGACGAAGTTGCGCGCCGCATCCGGGTTGGCGGCAATGAAGTCGCGCCTGAGTACGACGAAGCCGCCGGCGAGTTCGCCGAGCACCTGGGTGTCGTCGAACACGCCGCGCACGCCGCCGTTGGCGACCAGCGCGCCGGCAAAGGTCGCCTGCCAGTAGCCGAGGCCGGCAATGTCGACCTGGCGCGAGCGCAGCGTCTGCTCAAGCTGCGGGCCGGGCACGACAATGAGGTTGGCGGCGGTCGGCGGCAGGCCGACGCTGTGCAGGGCCTCACGCACCGTATAGTCGAGATGAGCGCCGAGCGTGTTGACCGAGATGGTCTTGCCGGCAATGTCGGCGATCGATTTGATCGGGCTGTCTTCCAGCACGTAGAAGACGCTCTTCACATCCTTGTTGATGCCGTTGCTCGGATACGCCGCGACGAAGTCGTTGCCGCCGGAGATCGAGTTGATCACCGCTGCGGTGGCGGCCGAGCCGATGTCGACGCTGCCGGAAGACAGCGCAAACAGCGATTCCGGTCCACCCGAGGAATAGCCGACATTCTCCAGCTCGACGCCGAGCCCTTTGAAGTAGCCGAGCTCGTCGGCCAGCTCGTGCGGGGAGATGCTGCCACGGCTGGCGAGGTAGCGGAACTTGACGGCTGCGGCTTGCGCAAAGGCCAGGCGCGGCAGGCCGGCGGCGATGAGGCCGGCGGCAAGCGGCGCGCCGGCAAGCAGCGAACGGCGGGTGATTTTCATGATCGGGTCCTTGTGAGGTAAACGGTGAGGGGCGGACTGCTCAGTTGACAGGATTGCTCCAGCGACAGAGCCGCCGCTGCAGGGTGACCAACGCCTGGTTGGCGATCAGGCCAAGCCCGGCGAGGATGACGATTGCCGCAAACATCAGCGGGATCTGGAAATTGTACTGCGCGTTCATCACCTGGAAGCCGATGCCCTTGTTGGCACCGATCATCTCGGACGCGATCAGCAGCAGCAGCGCCGTGGTGGCGCTCAGCCGCAAGCCGACGAAGATCGACGGCACGGCGCCCGGCAGTACGACGCGGCGAAACACGGTGAGCCGGCTCGCACCATAGACGCGCGCCATTTCAAGCAGCTTGGGATCGACTTCCTTGACGCCGCTGGTGGTATTGAGCAGCAGCGGAAACAGCGTCGCCCAGAAGATGACGAAGATCTTCGAGGTCTCGCCAAGTCCCAAGAGCAGGATGAACACCGGGTAGAGCGCCAGTGCAGAGGTCTGCCGGAACACCTGCAGGATCGGATCGAGCGCGGTTTCGACCGGGCGCACCTGGCCCATGAACAGGCCGAGCGGAATGGCGACGGCCACGGCTGCGGCAAAGGCGATGCCGGCGCGCTGCAGGCTGATGGCGATGTCGCCGAGCAGGCTGCCGCCGGCAAGCCCCTTCCAGAGCGCTTCGACGATCATGTCGATCGGCGGCAGCACCGCCGCGTTGACCCATCCGACGCTGCTCGCCACCTGCCAGAGCGCCAGGAAGCCGGCAAGCACGCCGTAGCGCTTCAGGAAGCGAACAGCAGCCCGGCCGCCGAGGCGCAGAAAGTCGGTGCCGAGCCCGGTTTCGCCACCACTGCGGCGAACCGTGATTTGCCGATCGATGTGCTGCAACGTCATTGCTTCACCCCTTCGATGCCAAGGTCATTCGGCGGCAAGGACGGTCGAGCGGGCGACGGTCCATGGATTTTCCGGGCGCCTGAGACCGAGATTCTCGCGCAGCGTGCGGCCTTCGTAAGCCGTGCGGAACAGGCCGCGCCGCTGCAGCTCGGGAATGACCAGGTCGACGAAATCGTCGAGCGCGCCGGGCAGCCAGGGCGGCAGGATGTTGAAGCCGTCGGCCGCCTCGCTGGTGAACCATTCCTCCAGCTGATCGGCGACCTGCGTGACGCTGCCGACGATGGTGTAGTGGCCGCGCGCCGTCGCTACCCATTGGTAAAGCTGGCGGATGCTGAAATTGTGCTCGTCGGCAATCTGCCGGATCAGCGCCTGGCGGCTTTTCATGCCTTCGGTTTCCTTGCTCGGCGGCAACGGGCCGTCGAGCGGATAGCCCCTGATGTCGAGCGTCTGGCCGGCCAGCCCGTTGAGCAGGGCGACACCGTCCTCGGGCAGGATAAGGTCGTTAAGCTGTTGGTATTTGGCACGGGCCTCGTCCTCGGTGCGGCCGACGAAGGGCGCGACGCCCGGCATGATCAGCACCTGGTCGGGATCGCGGCCGACTTCAGCCACGCGCGCCTTGATATCGCGGTAGAATTCCTGCGCCGTCTCGAGCTTCTGATGGGCCGTGAAGATGACCTCGGCCGAGTGCGCGGCAAGCCCACGGCCGTCTTCCGACTGCCCCGCTTGTACGACAACCGGATGTCCTTGCACCGGGCGCGGCACGTTGAGCGGACCCTTGACGCTGAAATGCTCGCCCTTGTGGTCGATGTCGTGCAATCTGTCCTTGTCGTAGAAACGGCCCGACTGCTTGTCGCGGATGAAGGCGTCATCCTCCCAGCTGTCCCACAGCGCCTTGACCGTCTCGACATGCTCATGCGCCCTGGCATAGCGCTCGGCATGGCTGGGCTGGACGTCGCGGTTGAAATTGCGTGCCGTTTCGTCGCCGGCCGAGGTCACCACGTTCCAGCCGGCGCGGCCGTTCGACAACAGGTCGAGCGAAGCGAATTTGCGCGCCAGCGTGTAAGGCTCCTCATAAGTGGTGGACGCCGTTGCGATGAAGCCGAGATGCGTCGTCAGCGGCGCCAGCGCCGCAAACAGCGTCACCGGCTCGAAGCCGGCGATCTTGGCGTTGCCGCCCTCGCGGGCGCCGTGGCCGACGGTCAGGTTGTCGGCCAGGAAATAGGCGTCGAACAGGCCGCGCTCGGCGGTCAGCGCCAGCTTCTTGTGGAACTCGAAATTGGTGGCGCCGTCGGCCGGCGCATCGGGATGACGCCAGGCGGCGATATGCTGCCCGCCGCCGGGCAGGAAAGCGCCGAGCTTGATCTGCCGCGGCCTGCTATCGGACTTGCTGGCTCGAGTCATTGCAGGCGTCCTTCTGGTCTATGCGGGATGGAATATTGCGTCGCGGATCGTGGTTTCAGGCGGCAAGGACGACGCTGTAGGGCACGCCCGCCACCCGGCATGCCTCGGCGACCGCCTGCCGGGCTCGCGCCTTGACTGTCTCGGACACCAGCACGCCATCGGCAAAGTCCTTGTCCGAGGCGTAGATCGCGGTCGGCAGGGTCTGCGCCTCGAAGAAGCCGAACAACGGCCGCAACTGATGTTCGACGACAAGCGAATGACGCTCGCCGCCGCCTGTTGCCGCCAGGATGATCGGCTTGCCGCGCAGCGACGACGGGTCGAGCAGGTCGAAGAAGTGCTTGAACAGCCCGGTGTAGCTGCCCTTGAAGGTCGGGGAGCCGACCACCAGCACGTCGGCGCCGAGCAGCTGCTCGATAATACCGCGCGCCGCCGGATCGAGATCGCCAAGCTGTCTTGCAGGCGCAAAGGACGGGCCGAGATCCTCGATGTCGAAAACGCTCAAAGCCGAGCCGGCCCGGCTCGCCACCTCACCGGCGATGTGGCTGACGAATGCCTTCGTCTTGGACGGACGGGTCAGGTTGCCGGACAACCCCACCACCAGCTTTTTTGACATCCGAGGCTCCTTCTCGCAAACGCACTATCCGGATTAAGCCTACCGATTTTGTAGAATTAAATGAGCGAGAAGATTTCAAAACCGGGCTCTGAAGCGAATGGAGTTTGCGGTACATCGCCTTTGGTTGGTTCATTTGGCCCCAAAAGCGCCGCGGCAGATGCTGACGCGGTCGCGCAAGGCATCGCCGGGGACCATGGCCTTGGTCCTTTGCGCACCGATGGGTATCGTCGCGATACCGTCAAGGGCCGGCGGCATTGACACTGCGTTGTGTGAGTGTCGATTGAACCCAATCGCGTGGGCGACGAAGTAGGCAACTGCAATCAAAGAACAGGATACGCGCATGAAGAAGATCGGCTTTCTTTCCTTCGGCCATTGGTCGCCCTCGTTGCAATCGCAGACGCGCTCGGCGTCCGACGCGCTGCTGCAGTCGATCGACCTGGCCGTCGCCGCCGAGGAGCTGGGCGCGGACGGCGCCTATTTCCGCGTCCATCATTTTGCCCGCCAGCTCGCTTCGCCGTTTCCGCTTCTGGCCGCGGTCGGCGCCCGCACCAGCCGCATCGAGATCGGCACCGCCGTCATCGACATGCGCTATGAGAATCCGCTGTATATGGCCGAGGATGCGGGTGCTGCCGACCTGATCGCCGGTGGCCGGCTGCAGCTTGGCATCAGCCGCGGTTCGCCGGAGCAGGTGATCGACGGCTGGCGCTACTTCGGCTATGTGCCGCAGGACGGCAAAAGCGATGCCGACATGGCGCGCAATCATGCCGAGGTTTTCCTGAATGTGCTGCGCGGCGAAGGTTTCGCGCAACCTAATCCGCGGCCGATGTTCCCCAATCCTCCGGGAATGCTGCGGCTCGAGCCGTTCTCGGCCGGCCTGCGCGACCGGATCTGGTGGGGTGCCGCTACCAACGCGACCGCCGAATGGGCGGGCAAGCTCGGCATGAACCTGCAAAGTTCGACGCTGAAGTTCGATGAGGGCGGCCAGCCGCTCCACATCCAGCAGGCCGAACAGATCCGCGCTTATCGCGCGGCGTGGAAGGCGGCCGGCCACACACGCGAGCCGCGCGTGTCGGTCAGCCGCAGCATCTTTGCGCTGGTGAACGACCGCGACCGCGCCTATTTCGGCGGCGGCAGCAGCGAAGATCATTTCGGCTATATCGAGCCTGAGAAGCTTGCCGTCTTCGGCCGCTCCTATGCCGCGGAGCCCGATGTGCTGATCGATCAGCTGAAAGAGGACGAAGCGATCGCCGAGGCCGACACGCTGCTTCTGACCGTCCCCAACCAGCTTGGCGTCGAGTACAACGCCCACGTCATCGAGGCGATCCTGAAGCACGTCGCGCCGGCTCTGGGCTGGCGCTGACAAGAGGCGCCAGCCGCCCGGCAAACAAAGAGATAGACCGTTTCGCCGGCAAACGGTGAAACGCTCTAAGGGAAGAGGCGGCTAGGCATCCGCCTTGAAGGTCTGCTTCTGCTGGCCGAGCCCCTCGATGCCCAGTTCCACCACATCGCCGGGCTTCAGGAACACCGGCGGCTTCATGCCCAGCCCAACGCCGGGCGGGGTGCCGGTGGAGATGATGTCGCCAGGATGCAGCGACATGAACTGGCTGAGATAGGAAACGAGATAGGCGACGCCGTAGACCATGGTCCTGGTCGAGCCGTTCTGCATCGTCTTGCCGTTGACCGTCAGCCACATTTTGAGGTTCTGCGGATCGGCAACCTCGTCCTTGGTGACAAGCCACGGCCCGGTCGGACCGAACGTGTCGCAGCTCTTGCCCTTGGTCCACTGGCCCTGGCGCTCGGCCTGGAAGGCGCGCTCGGACACGTCATGGGCAACGGCATAGCCGGCGACATAATCCAGCGCCTCGGCTTCGCTGACGTATTTGGCTTTTCTGCCGATGACCACGGCGAGTTCAACCTCCCAGTCGGTCTTTTCCGAACCGCGCGGGATCAGCACATCATCGTCGGGGCCGACAATGGCCGAGCTCGCCTTCATGAAGATGATCGGCTCCGGCGGCACGGTGGCGCCGGTTTCGGCGGCATGGTCGGAATAATTCAGGCCGATGCAGATGAACTTGCCCGTGCCTGCGACGCAGGCGCCGAGGCGCGGCTTGCCGGAAACCGCCGGCAGCGAGTTCGGATCGAGCTTCGACAATGTCTCGAGCGACGCCGGATCGAGCGCCTTGCCGGCAATGTCGGTGACATGACCCGAAAGATCGCGGATCGTTCCATCCGCATCGAGCAGGCCGGGGCGTTCGCTCCCTATCTCGCCATAGCGCAGCAGTTTCATCTTGCTCTCCAAATTGTGGCCCAAGGCCGTTTTCAAAACTCGCTCCGCCAAGCGATGACTGGGCGGACTCTGGCTATCGGACCCGACCTGGGGCAAGCCGGACTTTAGAACTGTTCGAGCCTGGACCTGCGGATCAAGGCTATTGCTCAGATCGACCAGCCGCCGTCGATATTATAGGCCTGCCCTGAGGTGTACGTGGCACCGGCCAGATAAACCGCAAGATCGGCGATTTCCTCGGGCGTGCCGAGACGGCCCATCGGCTGGCGGGCAATGAAGGCTGCGCGGGCCGCGTCGTAATCGCCCTGCGCATGCATGCGGTCCTGCAGCGACGGGCTCTCGACGGTGCCGGGGCAGATGGCGTTGCAGCGAATGCCCTTGGCGACATAGTCCGCGGCAACCGCCTTGGTGAGACCGATCACGGCCGCCTTGGAGACGCCATAGGCGAAGCGGTTGGGCACGCCCTTGCCGGCGCCGGCGACGGACGACATGTTGATGATCGAGCCATCGCCGCGCTCCAGCATGCCGGGCAGTACCGCCCGAATGGTGCGGATCATGGCGCGGACATTGAGGTTGAAGGCGAAGTCGAGATCGGCATCCTTCATCTCGAGGATGGACCCGGAATGAACGAAGCCGGCGCAGTTGAACAGCACGTCGACGCGGCCGATTTCGGCGAAGCCCGACGTGACGGCATCATCGTTGAGGACGTCGAGCTTGCGGGTCTTGATGCCGGAGGTCTTGGCGAGTTCGGCCAGCAGCGCCTCGTTGATGTCGGTGGCGTGCACGACGGCGCCTGCCTTGGCGAAGGCCAATGCGCTCGCCCTGCCGATGCCTTGCGCCGCCGCCGTGACGACAACGACCTTGCCTGCCAGATCCGCCATGCGTTTCTCCTCGCCCTCTTTGGCCACTTCTCGGCCCGATTTAATGCCGGCTGACCGGGGCGTCCTGTGACAGACAGGCGCGACTATGCGGCCTGCACAATCCATCAGTCCAAAATAACAAATGTTTTTTCTGGTTAAAGAACACACGTTCGGGCGTCAAGCCCGAACGCGATCACCTTCGCGACGGCCGATGTAATGCACATCGCTTGCTCTGATGCAACAACATGTATGACAACCGGGCAACGAGTCACGTTGCCATGGTTCGCTCAAGCACAGCGCGTTTCAGGCGGCATTAGTCGCCGTATGGCACCCAGACGTTCTTCACTTCGACGGCGCGGCGCAGCAGGGCATCGCCGGCGGCCTCGTCGGACGCCCAGTCGAGGCTGCGGCCGTTGCCGGTCCAGACGCGCTTGAGATTGCCGATGGAATCGGCCTCCGCCTTGGCGCAAGTGTCGGCATCGGCAAACAGCCAGAGCCCGTCGACATCGTCATGCTTGGCCAGCACGCCGGCAAGCTCCGCCGTGCGGCCGGTGACGATGTTGATGGCGCCGGCCGGAACGTCGGAATATTCGATCACCTGGTAGAGATCGGTGGCGAGCAGCGGGTATTTTTCCGACGGCACGGCGACCACGGTGTTGCCCATGGCAAGCGCAGGCGCCATCAGCGAGATGAACCCGAGCAGCGGCGCGCTGTCCTGGGCGACGATGCCGACGACGCCGACCGGCTCGTGCAGCGCCAGCGTGACGGCGCGGGCCGGCGGCTGATGCACCCTGCCCTCGAATTTGTCGGCAAGGCCGGCATAGAGGAAGAGCCGCTCGATGGACTGTTCTACTTCCTCCCGCGCGGCCTTGGCGTTTGCGCCGGTCAGTTCGGTGAGGCGGGCGGCGAACTCGCCGGTGCGGCCGGACAGATTTTCGGCGAGGTAGTAGAGCACCTGGGAACGGTTGTAGGCGGTCGCTTCCGGCCAGGCCTTGCAGGCGCGGGCGGCGGCAACGGCGTCGCGGATGTCCTTGCGGCTGCCGAGACCGACTTCGCCAGCTAGCTTGCCCTTGGCGGTGGCGACGGCGAGCGAGTAGTTGCCGTCAGGCCGAACCTGCTTGCCGCCGATGAAAAGCTTTGCCGTGCGGTCGATGGCGCCGCCGTCAGATTGCTCGACCGGTTGCGCCGATGACGTCGCCGGCTTGATCACCGGGCCGAGCGGCAGCTTTGCAGAGAGATATTCGAACATGCCCTCCCGGCCGCCTTCGCGGCCAAAGCCGCTTTCGCGATAGCCGCCGAAGCCGCAGGAGGCGTCGAACATGTTGGTGCCGTTGACCCAGACGACGCCGGCCTTCAGCTGCGGCGCGACATGCAGCGCGAGATTGATGTTTTCGCTCCACACCGAGGCTGCCAGCCCATAGCGCGTGTTGTTGGCAAGCTCGATCGCTTCCTCGGTGTTGCGGAAGGTCATGGTGGCCAGAACCGGGCCGAACACCTCTTCCTGCGCCAATATATTTGCCGGCGAAACACCGGTGGCGAGCGTCGGCAGGTGGTAGTAGCCGGAAGACGGCAGCACCGCGTCGGGCTGCCAGCAGACGGCGCCCTGTCTGGCGCCTTCGGCGACCAGACCCTTGACGCGGTCGAGCTGTGTGGCGTCGACCAGCGGTCCGATATCGGTGTTCTTGTCGAGCGGGCTGCCGACGCGAAGCCGGCTCATCCTGACCTTGACCTTTGCGATCAACGCGTCGGCAATGCCTTCCTGCACCAGAAGCCGCGAGCCTGCGCAGCAGACCTGGCCCTGGTTGAACCAGATGCCGTCGACCAGTCCTTCGACGGCGCTGTCGAGATCGGCGTCCTCGAAGACGATGAAGGCCGATTTGCCGCCAAGCTCCAATGACAGCTTCTTGCCCGATCCAGCCGTGGCTTTCCTGATGATCTTGCCGACCTCCGAAGAGCCGGTGAAGGCGATCTTCTGGATGCCGGGATGGTTGACGATGGCGACGCCCGCTTCCGGCCCGCCCTGGACGATGTTGACGACGCCCTTGGGCACGCCGGCACGCTCGCAGATCTCGGCAAACAGGATGGCGGTGAGCGGCGTGAACTCGGCCGGCTTCAGCACCACCGTGCAGCCGGCGGCGAGCGCCGGCGCAATCTTCCAGGCCAGCATCAGCAGCGGGAAATTCCATGGGATGATCTGGCCGACGACGCCGACACCCTTGTGGCCTGGGAAATCCTTGTCCAGCGCCTGTGCCCAGCCGGCATGATGGATGAAATGGCGGATGGCCAGCGGCACGTCGATGTCGCGGCTTTCGCGGATCGGCTTGCCGTTGTCGATGGATTCCAACACCGCGAACAGGCGCTGATGACGCTGCATCGCGCGGCCAATGGCGTAAAGCACTTTTGCGCGCTGGTAGCCCGAGGATGCCGACCATTTCGGTAAGGCCCTTGTGGCTGCGGCGACGGCTGCGTCGATATCGGCGGCGCCGGCATCGGAGATCTTGGCCAGCAGCTTGCCGGATGAGGGTTCGCTGGTCTCGAAGGTCTTGCCGCCGCCTGCTGCCTTCCAGCCGCCGTCGATGAACAGCGCCTTGCCGAAATCGCGTCCGGCAAGCCAGGCATCGGCCTCGGTGCGGGCTTCCGGCGCCGGGCCGTATTCCATGGCGTGATAGCGTTCGAGAATGTTCATGACGCGCTCCAGATAATCGTCTTGGCAGGCGCTCTGTGGCGCCCCCCTCTGTCCTGCCGGACATCTCCCCCACAAGGAGGGAGATTAGCCTTCGCGCCTGTCGGCTCTGAAACGTCGACAATTGGCGAAATCGTCGACGTTAGCCAATCTCCCCCCAAGTGGGGGAGATGTCCGGCAGGACAGAGGGAGGCGCGAAGGAACTCGACGTTCAAGGCCTTCTCCGCCTCACGCCATCGCGTGGCGGTGATTGGCCGAATAATGCCCGGTCAGATGGTGCTCGAGCTGGCGCTCGATGTCGGTGAGCAGGCTCGAGGCGCCGAAGCGGAACAGGTCTGGCTCCAGCCAGGGCCGGCCGAGCTCCTCCTTCATCAGCACCAGCCAGTCGAGCGAGGCCTTGGCGGTAGAGATGCCGCCGGCCGGCTTGAAGCCGATGAGAAAGCCGGTCTCCTCGAAATAGGCTCGGATGGCGCGCACCATGGCAAGGCCGACGGGCAGCGTGGCGTTGACGCTTTCCTTGCCGGTCGAGGTCTTGATGAAATCGGCGCCCGCCATCATCGCCACCATCGAGGCCAGCATGACATTGCGCAGCGTGGCGAGGTCGCCGGTGCCGAGGATAACCTTGAGATGCGCATCGCCGCAGGCTTCGCGCATCGAGACGATCTCGTTGTAGAGCTCCTGCCACTTGGCGCCGAAGACCAGGCCGCGCGGGATGACGACGTCGATCTCGTCCGCGCCGTCGCGCACCGATGCCTCGATCTCCTGCAGGCGGGTCGACAGCGGCGCAAGGCCGTGCGGGAAAGCGGTGGAGACGGCGGCGACATGGATGCCGGTGCCGCGCACGGCATCAACAGCCGTCGCGACGAATGGATGATAGACGCAGACCGCCGCCGGGCGGATTTTTTCGCCCTCGATGCCAAGCCCCTCGACGATGTCGCGGCGGAACGGGTTGATCGCCTTGGCGCACAGGCGGCGGACGCGCTCTTCGGTGTCGTTGGAATTCAGCGTCGTCAAATCCATGCAGGAGACGGCGCGCAGCAGCCATGCCGCCTGGTTGTCGGCCTTGATCGAACGACGCTTGGTCAGGCTGGCGACGCGGCGCTCCAGCGCCGAGCGATTGACCGAGCGCACCGATTCCATGAAGCCGAGATCGAGCCGCATGCCGGTGTTGCGGGCGATGCCATGCGATTGCGGAACGGGCGTGTTGGCTGCGGCACGCGCCGGCAGCGGCGTGACCTTGGACCCGCCGAGATCGGCTTCGCGGATTGTGCTGCTCATCTCCTGCCCTTTCGCTCGACGATTTTACGTCGTGGTGCGTGTCGTTGCTCCCGGACCGCACGGCGGCTTTAGGCGACGCACACCGAAGATAGCCCGTGAAGCATCGCTTCACGAGTCCTTCAAGCGGTCATAGCGGAAAAAGGCGGCGAAAGCAGCTGAATTTTGACCGCATGGTCAAAATTCCAATCGAGAAGCAGGCGCCGAGGCGCCTGCTGATGTCAGCCGACGAAAGCGCGCTCGACGACGAAGGTCGAGGGATGGCTGAGCGAGCCCTCATGGAAGCCGAGGCTTTCGGCCATTTCCTTGACGTCCTTCAGCATATGCATCGAGCCGCAGATCATGATGCGATCCGTCTCCGGATTGAGCTTCTCGATGCCGAGGTCGTCGTAGAATTTGCCGGAGCCGATCAGCGCGGTGATGCGGCCCATGCGCGCCGACTCTTCGCGGGTCGTCGAATTGTAGAGGGTGACGCGGCCGCCGGTCAGTTCGCCGATCAGGGGATCGTTCTCGAGCGCGGCCACCAGTTCCTGGCCATAGGTCAGTTCGGCATTGTCGCGGCAGGTGTGGGTCAGGATGACCTGATTGAATTTTTCGTAGGTATCGGGGTCGCGCAGAAGGCTGGCGAAGGGCGCGATGCCGGTGCCGGTCGAGATCATGAACAGGCGCTTTGCCGGGGTCAGCGCGTCGACAACCAGCGTGCCGGTCGACTTCTGGCGCATGATGACGGTGTCGCCGACCTGGATCTTCTGCAGTTCGGAGGTCAGCGGACCATCCGGCACCTTGATCGAGAAGAATTCCAGCTCCTCGTCCCAGGCCGGGCTGGCGACCGAATAGGCGCGGTACACCGGCTTTTCGGCATTGGGCAGACCGATCATGACGAACTCGCCGGAGCGGAAGCGCAGCGAATGCGGACGGGTGATGCGGAACGAGAACAGGCGGTCGGTGTAATGCTTCACCGAGACGACGGTTTCGGCATAGACATTGGCCGGAATCGGAAACTGCAGCGGACGGGCGCCGGCTGTGTTGAGTGCGGATGTGGTGTTCATCAAATCCAACTCTGTCTTGCCCACGCCTGTGCGGGCGCCAAACCGTTTCCTGCGCGCCCAGACCATTCAGGTCCCGGCGAGCCGTTCACACACTCCAAAGCAGTGAGCTCTTGTGTCCCAAATTTATTAGTATACAAACGATATTTGTGTCAAGATACCACGCTAAAACAGCTTTCCAAACTGCGGCATATTCGTAGTTCCGCCATTTCGGATTTCGACAATGAAAGAGAATTTTTCGGTGCAACAACCGGATTCCCTGGGTCACGTCGTTGCCGGCATCGATGTTGGCGGAACCTTCACCGACCTCATTTTGATCGACGGAAATGACGGCGGAAAGGTGCATATCGCCAAGACGCCGACGACGGTCGACAATCAGGCGTTCGGCGTGGTTTCAGCGCTCGGCGCCACCGGCTTTGCCATAGACGGCATCGACCTCATCGTGCATGGCACGACCACCACCACCAATGCGGTTCTGGAACGCCGGCTGGCGAAAACCGGCATGATCACCACGCGCGGTTTTCGCGACGTGATCGAGTTGGGACGGCGCACACGGCCGCAGCCCTATGGCATGACCGGCACCTTCGTTCCGATCATCCCGCGCGATCTCCGGCTCGAAGTCTCGGAGCGCGTCGAAGCATCCGGCGCGGTGCGCACCCCGCTCGATGAGACCGAGATGCGCGACGCCGTGAAGACGCTGATCGTGGCCGGCTGCGAGTCCCTGGTCATCCATTTCCTGCATTCCTACGCCAACCCTTCGCATGAGCGGCGCGCGGCCGAAATCGCCGCCGAGCTTTGGCCGAACGGCTACATCACGACTGGCCATGCGCTGCTGTCGGAAGCCCGCGAATTCGAGCGCGGCGTGACCGCCGCGGTGAACGCCTCGGTGCAGCCGATCCTCGAGCGTTATGTCGAGCGGCTGCGCAAGGAATTGGCTGCCAAGGGCTATGCCCGCGACTTCCTGATCATGAACGGCAATGGCGGCATGATCTCGGCCCGCTTCGTCACGCGCGAGTCGGCCAAGACCGTGATGTCAGGCCCGGCTTCGGGTGTCATCGCGGCCGCCTATACGGGCAGGCGCGCCGGCTTTGAAAACCTCGTCACCTACGACATGGGCGGCACCTCGACCGATGTGGCGCTGATCCGCAACGCCGAGCCGGCGGTCTCCAACGAGATCGAGATCGAATATGCGATGCCGATCCACGTGCCGATGGTGGCGGTGCATACGGTCGGTGCCGGCGGCGGCTCCATCGCCCGGGTCGATGCGGCCGGGCTGATCCAGATCGGCCCGGAAAGTGCCGGCGCCAATCCCGGCCCGATCTGCTACGGTCGTGGTGGAGCCGAGCCGACCATCACCGACGCCAATCTGGTGCTGGGCCGGCTGGCGCCGAAGAAGCTGCTGGCGGTCGAAAATCCGGTCACCGTCGAGCGGGTCACCGGGATCTTCGAAGACAGAATAGGCAAGGCCGCCGGCCTCTCCGGCGTCGAAGCGGCGGGCGCGGTGCTGCGCCTCGGCAACATGAAGATGGCCGGCGCCATCCGCATGGTCTCGGTGTCGCGCGGCCATGATCCGCGCGATTTCGCGCTGTTCGCCTTCGGTGGCGCCGGGCCGCTGCATGCCTCCGCCCTGGCGCGCGAACTCGGCCTGCCCCGTGTGCTGGTGCCGGCGCGTCCGGGCATCACCAATGCGCTCGGCTGCGTCGTGGCCGATCTGCGTCACGACTTCGTCAACACGATCAACCAGCCGGTCGCCGTGCTCGATGAAGCCAGGCTTCGCGAGGTGCTGGAACGTCACCGCGGGGAAGGCGAGGAACTGATCGGCAAGGAAGCGGTGAAGCCGGAAACGATCCGCGTCACGCACTCTGCCGACATGCAGTTTGTCGGCCAGACCCACATCATCAACGTGCCGTTGCCGTCTTCATCGGTGACAAGGCAGGAGTTGCAGGCGCTGTTCGAAAAAGCCTATTTTGCCCGCTTCAAGGTCGAGTTGCCGGAGATCCGCGCCAATCTGGTCAACCTCAACACGTCGGTGACGGGCGTGCGGCCGGCAATCGACCTGTCACGGCTGATCGACCCGGCCGGACGTACAAAGACGCTAGACGAGGCGCTGCGGGAAACAAGGCCTGTCTGGTACGCAGGACGCTGGCACCATACGCCGATATACGCACGCGAAAAGCTGCCGCCCGATGCCGTCATCGAAGGGCCGGCGATCCTCGAACAGATGGATGCGACCACCGTGCTCGAACCCGGCGACCGCGCAAGATCGGACGCCGACGGCAACATCATCATCGATATCGGCGAGGCCTGAGATGCAAAAGCTCGACGCCATCACGCTTTCGGTCTTGCAGGCAGCCTTGCAGCAGGTCTGCGACGAGATGGATCTCACTTTCTCCCGCGCTGCCTTCTCGCCTGTCATCGCCGAGGCCAATGACCGCTCCGACGGCATCTACTCGGCCGTCGATGGTTCGTTGATCGCACAAGGCAGCCAGGGCCTGCCGGTGTTCGTCGGCGTCATGCAGTATTCGACCAGGACGGTGATCGAGATGATCGCCGACGGCCGCTGCCTGCCGCCTGAGCCGGGCGACATCTATATCGTCAACGATCCCTATCTCGGCGGCACGCATCTGATGGATGTGCGCTTCGCCATGCCGGTCTATCGCGACGGCAAGATATTTTGCTGGCTATCGAATACCGGCCACTGGCCCGATATCGGTGGCTCGGTGCCGGGCGGCTTCTCCGCCTCCGCCACAGCCGTCGAGCAGGAAGGCCTGCGGCTGCCGCCGGTCAAGCTGTTCAAGAAGGGCGTGCTCGACACCGAAATCTACGCCATCATCTGCTCCAACATCCGCGTCGCCGACCAGCGCATCGGCGATATAAGGGCGCAAGCCGCGGCACTGCTGATCGGTCAGGACCGGCTCAATGGAATCCTCGATCGTTACGGGGACGAAACCGTCGTCGGGGCGATCGCCGAACTGCGTCGCCGCGCCGCCGAGCAGATGCGCGCCAACATCTCCGCCATTCCAGACGGCACCTATAGCTCGAAGGCCTTTGTCGACTCGGACGGCGTGGTCAACGAGCCGCTGACCATTGCACTTGCGGTGGAGAAGAAGGGCGACACGCTGACCTTCGATTTCACCGGTTCCTCAAAACCCTGCGCGGGGCCGATGAACAGCGTGCTGGCGACGACGCTATCCTCGGTCTATCTCGCCATGCGCCATATCTTTCCCGATGTGCCGATCAGCGCCGGGGCTTTCGAGCCGCTGATCGTCAAACGGCCAGAAGGCACGTTTCTCGATGCCAAATACCCGCGGCCCGTCTCGGGCTGCGCGGCTGAGGTGTCGCAGCGCATCGCCGAGGCGGTGTTCGCGGCGATGGTGCAGGCGCTGCCGGAAAAGGTGACGGCTGCACCCGCCGGCTCCAGCGGCAATTTCGCGCTCGGCGGCAACGATCCGGCGCGCGGCCGCGACTATGTCATGTATCAGATCTCCGGCGGCGGCTATGGCGGCAATTCAGGCCATGACGGCCTGACCAATGGCTGCTCGACCATCGGCATTTCGAAATCGCCGCCGGTCGAGATCATGGAGCAGGCCTTTCCGGTTCTCTACCGCCACTATGCCTTGCGCGAAGGCTCGGGCGGCGCCGGCAAGCAGCGCGGCGGTTTTGGCCTCGCCTATGAGGTCGAGATCTTGCGAGGCGAGGCGCGCGCGTCCTTCGTCATGGACCATGGCCGTTTCGGCCCGCAAGGCGCGCTCGGCGGCAAGGACGGCGCGGTGAACACAGTGACCGTGTTCCGCGGCGGCGAAGCCCACGTACCGCCGCATCTGTCCAAGGAGCAGGACATCGCGCTCAGGGCCGGCGACCGCGTGCGTGTCGGCACGCCCGGGGGCGGCGGCTATGGCGATCCGCGTGAGCGCGATCCGAAACTGGTCGCCGAAGACATCAGGCTTGGTTACTACACCGTTGAACAGGCCAAAGAGCTATTCGGAACCTGACAGCCGACAGGCCCGAGCCGCGTCAGGTCTGCAGCTTGGCCTTCAGCGCATCGGCGAATTTTTGCGCGATCTTCTTGAAGCCGGCGGGATCGGGATGCAGTTCGTTGGCCCAGTCGGCCACCTTCAACGTTCCCTGCGTGTCGACCAGATGGAAATTGTTGTTGGGATCGTCGGCCAGGCGCTTCACCACATCGCGGAACGCCGCCAGCGCGTCGTGAACGATGACCGTGCCCTTGGCGACCGTCCAGTTGCAGAAATCGAGCGACGGTTTCAGCCACGGGCCGACACAGGACGGATGCGCTCCGTTCGGGATCGGAAAATCATAGCAATGGCCAAAGATCGGCACGCCTGGCGCGACGCGGTCGCGCAGCGCGAACAAATCGAGATAGCAGGCCTCGACCATGCCGAGCGCCTTGGTGAAGCGGTTCTTGTTCAGCCCGGGGGCGTGGCCGTCATTGAAGTCGAGGAAGATGCAGAACTGGTCGCCGGCAATGTCGTTGCCACCGGCAGAGAACAGGATGGCATCGGGCTTGCCGTCCAGCCAGTTGGCCTTGTTGCGCAGGGCGGCGATCATGCGCTGCTGCTTGGGCAGCGACATCTCGTCGGTCGCCGCATCGCCATGATGGGCAAGGTTGAGGATGGTCGGCGGCATCGAGCCGATGCGGCGCAGCTGCGCGATCACATCGGTGTCGACGAACGGAAATCCGTTCCCGGTCAGCGGATAGTCGAACCAGGAATCGCCCTGCGCCAGCATCACCAGCGGCCGGTTGGCGACGGCCGCCTCGAGATTGCCGGCACTTTCCCTTGCGGTTTCGAGCCGCTCGATGTTGGCCTGGTGAACCCTGATGCGCTTGGCGATGTCGTCGTCTATGCGCCGCTGCGCGGCTTCCTGCACGAATTCCTGCTGGTCCATCCCCAGGTCCCTCCCACGACCGTCTACTTCCAGCTGAGCATGCGCCCATGTCCATGATCGGTCTGTAATTTAGATCACAGTAAGATTCCTGGGGAAGGACGGCTTGCCACGCCGTGATCGCCGCAGAGCATGTCGTTTCCGTCTCCGTGGGGCCTGCAAAAGACCATAGACTTCTATCCTTGTTTTCGCGCAATTCCGGACGGGAAACCGCCAACACCTTCCCTGGAATTGCTTAGTCAACGGAGATCAGGAACATGCGTCTTTTCGGTCGTTTCGTGCTTGCCGCTTCCGCCGCCCTGCTGCTTGGGACCGGTGCTGCCTCCGCCGAGAAACTCAGGATCGGGACCGAGGGCGCCTATCCGCCCTTCAACTATGCCAATTCGGACGGCACGCTGGGCGGCTTCGACATCGACCTCGGCAAGGCGCTGTGTGCCGAGATGAAGGCCGAGTGCGAATTCTCCGTACAGGATTTCGATGGTTCCATTCCGGCGCTGCAGGCCGGCAAGTTCGACGCCATCATCAACATCACCATCACGCCGGAACGGGCCGAGAAGGTCGAGTTCACCCACAAATATTACCAGACGCCACCGGCCATCGCCGTGCCGAAGGATTCGACCATTGCAGGCACGTCGCCTGACGATCTGAAGGGCAAGGTGCTGGGTGTGCAGAGCGCCACCATCCACCAGAATTTCGCCGAGAAGAAATACTCCGGCTCGACCGTCAAGGCCTATCCGACCGGCGACGACGCCCGCACCGACATGGCCAATGGCCGGCTGGACGCGATGATGGACGGCTCGATCATCCTGACCGAATGGCTGAAGAAGCCCGATGGGGCCTGCTGCAAATTGCTCGGCACGCTCACCGCTGATCCGGCCATTCATGGCCCCGGCGTCGGCATCGCCCTGCAAAAGGGCAACAAGGAACTGGCCGACAAGTTCAATGCCGCCATCGACGCCCTGCGTGCCAACGGCAAGTACAAGGAAATCAACGACAAATACTTCTCGTTCGACGTCTACGGAAGTTAACCCCTTCACCGCTCCTACCTCGGCAGCGCCATCAGGCGCTGCCGTTTTCATGAGATGACGGAGAAGTTTCTTGGTTGAGCGGCGCTCCCCTTTCTACACCAGCATCGTTGGCCTCGGCGCCACGATGGGCCGGGTCGGCGGCGACTTCGTCTCGGCCAAAATTTATTCCGGCATCGCCGACGAGCATCTGAACACGCGCAAGAATGTCGGCGTGCAGGATCTCAGCACCATGGGGAAGATGGACATCAAGGGGGCGGAAGCCGAGGCGCTGGTCAACCACATCATCGTCAACGATGCGGCCGCGATGAGCCCCGGCCAGGTGCGCTATTCCACCGTCTGCCGCGACGATGGCGGCATCATGGACGACCTCACCGTGTTCCGGCTGGCGCCTGAGCATTTCATGCTGGTGACCGGCTCGGTCAACCGGCTGAAGATGCTGCCCTGGCTGCAACATCATGCTGAAGCGCGAAAGGCCTATGTCACCGACATCACGGCGGCCGTCGCCTTTCCGACGATACAGGGGCCGCGTTCACGCGAGCTGCTGAAAGCACTGGTTTCGGATGCCGATCTCGATGAGTTGAAACGCTGGGCGTTCACTTCAGGGCGCGTCGGCGAGACCAAAGTCCTGATCTCACGCACCGGGGTGACCGGCGAGCTCGGCTTCGAACTGTTCGTGCCGGCGGACGAGGCCACTTCCGTCTGGGACGCGCTGATGCGGACCGGTAGCGATTTCGGCCTGAAGCCATACGGCGTGCTGGCCATGTTCACGCTCGGGCTGGAAAAGGCCTATCCGGCGCATGGCATCGACATGGACGAGAGCCGTACGCCCTTCCATGTCGGGCTCGATCGCTGGATCAAGTTCGACAAGGGCGAGTTCATCGGCCGCGAGGCATTGCTCACAATTCGCGACAAGGGGCTCGACGAACGCTGGACCGGGCTGATTCTCGACGGTGACAAGCCGGCCGCGACGGATGCCAGGGTTTTCGCCGACGGCGAGGATGCCGGCGTCGTCACCTACAGCGATCACGGCTATTCCTTAGGCAAAGTTCTGGCGACGGCGCATTTGCGGCTGCCGTTCACCGCCATCGGGACCGAACTCAGCATCGACATTGACGGCAAGCCGACCCGCGCGGTGGTGGCGCCGATGCCATTCTTCGATCCTGAAGGCGCTCGGCTGCGGGCCTAAATCAGGCTAACTTCGCTAGCAGCCGCATAAACGTGGCCGCTTCCTTGGCCGTCAGCGGCGCCAGTGTCTCCTGGGTGATGGCGCGGGCCAACGGGATCAGCCGTTCGATCGCCTCGCGTCCCTCTGGCGTGAGACTGACCAGCAGGCGCCTTTTGTCGACCTCATGCTTGGTCAGGTCGACCAGGCCACGCGCCTTCAGCCGATCGATCACGCCCTTGACGGTCGCCGCATCCATGGCGATCAGCGTTCCCAACTGGTTCTGCGAGGTCTCGCCGACATCGTGCAGCTTGGCGAGTGCAGCGAATTGCGGCGGCGTCAGGTCGCTGATCTGGGCGGCAAAGATCGAGACATGGCGCTGATGCGCCTTGCGCAGGATGAAGCCGACCTGCTCCTGCAGGCGGTAATCATGTTCGTCGGGCTCTTCGGCCTCGACCAGCTTGAGAAGATTGTCACCGCCGCTCATCGCAAGCCATCCCAGGCCTTGATGTCGCCTGCAGCCAGGCCGCCCATGCGGTCGTGCACGCGCGGGCCGCAGCTCATGGCGAGGCAAAACAGGATTTCGTCGGCACGCGGCCCGTCGCTGAGGCCGACCTCCATGGCGTCGAAATGGCTGCGGACATAGGCAGCGTTGGTGTGGCCGAGCGGCACGTCGAGCCGCGAGCCGAACGCCCCGACCTTGGTTGCCGACGGCACGATCGCCTTGGCGTCGCCCAGCCGCTCGCGCATGGCATAACCGCCCGGCACATGCCAGAGCGCGCCGTGCTCCAGCTCCCCTGACGAACCGACAATGGTGCCCTTGCCGTAGGCGTCGATCTGCTTGATGTCGCCGCCCAATGCGGCAATGAGCTTGTCGGTGAGCAGCAGGCCAAGCGGCTTCAGATCGTCCATGGCGCTCTGCAATTCTTCGACGTAGCGGCCGGCGAACGGGTTCTTCACCAGCGCCACGGCCGCCGCGCGGCGGCGCGGCACAGCTGCGGCCGGGCCGCCATCGTGAAAAATCTCTTCGGTCAGAACCGCAATCTTGCGGATCGGAAACTCAGGCATGGGCAACTTCCTTCCCTGGATTTTTGTTGGGCGCGGCAAGCGCCATGGAACCACTGATCCGCGCTTCCCCGCCTAGAAACAGCGCCGATGCGGCAATCAGGCCGCGCCGGCGAAAATCTTCGGCGACGGCAAGGCCATTGTCCAGCGCCCGCTCCACATCGCCACGCGCGAGCATGCCGACGGCTTGTGTCACCAGCCGCGCGCCGAGATCGCTGTCGGGCGCCAAGTCGTGCGCGGGAATGCGCTTGATGGCGGGATTGCCGGGCAGGTCGACGGCGTTGGCAATGAGCGTCGCCGCCGCATCGGCCTCGGCGCCGGTGCGGGCCAGCACGGTGACGGCGTCGGCAATGCCAAGCGAGAACGAACGGCCGCGCCAGCCGCTCGTGGCGACGCCGCGCACGCCGTCCGCCGAGCGAATGGTGAGACGGTCGGCCATGCCGTTGCCGGTGCCGGCGATCGCCAGGTTCATCGACTGGCCCTTGCCGATGTGGAGTGCGCTGTCGCCGCCATTGTTGACATAGGCGCGGTCGAGTCTGCGGCCTGCAAGCAATGCCGAGAGCATTTCGTCGGCTACCGATCCGGCGACGGCGGCCATCGGCGTGATGAAGCTTTCCGCCAAGGGCATGACGGCTGCTTCCATGCGGCGGGCCGTCGGACCGGCAAAGGTGCGTGGCGCCAGGAAAAATGCCGGGAGGCGCAGTTCCGGAAGCTCCTTGACCAACTCGACCAGGATCGTCTGGAAGCGCTCGATCGACTGGGCGTAGGCGGCACGACACTCATCCGCCTCGCCAAAGGCCTGGACGATCAGGTCGATCGGCCCGTGGTTGAGATGCAGCCGCTTGCCGTCCTGCAGCCAGTGGACTTGCGGGCCTTGCATCAAGAGGCCCCGTTCGAGCCGACGCGGCGCAACTGCGCCAGCGGCGGCCATGGATTGTGGGCCTCGGCACCTGAGCCGCGGCGCGGGTTGAGATATTCGCCGCCTTTGGCAACGATATCCTCGACGCTGCGTATCTCGGCCTCGTAGCCGCCCAGCCTGACATAGTCGTCGCGGCGTAGCGTGAATTCGATCGGCGCCACCAGCGCCGGCGTCGGCACATAGCCGAAGGCGCCTTCCGGCACGCGCATGACGTCGACCATCAGCGTGATGCCGCCGCCCGGCCAGACATAGACCGGCGCGCCGCCAACGGTAACATAGGTATTCAAGCCCTGCACCGAGCGGGTGAGATTGACCGGGTTTTCGGTGACGCCGGCGCGCAGCGAACCGCCGGCGCCGCCGATGAACAGCACGGTGCAGAGCGCCGGCTCGCAATTGTCCTCGATCAGGCCGACCGATTTCTGCAGCCGCTCGGGGAACGGTTTTTCCACCGGCTTCAACTCGTCGTCGAGCTCGTAATAGGCGAACTGCTCGCCGGTGGTCGACACCATCAGCAGCGACAGGCCGGGGCGGGCGCCCTTCTTGGCGTTCCATTCGCCGAGGATCGACAGCGGGTCGGAAATCGAGGTGCCGCCCCAGCCGAGGCCGGGCTCGGAAACCTTGAAATAGCGGCCCGGCGTCGAACGGCGGCCGATGATCTTGATGCCGGTGTCCTGCCAGCCCAGCACCTTGCCGGCCTGATGCTCGGAGACGACGCCGGTGATGTGGTCGTCGACCACCACCACCTCGTCGACAAGGCCGCGCCATTGCGTGGCGAACATGCCGATGGTGGCCGAGCCGCAGCCGACCCGCATGCGGTGTTCCTGCTTGCCGTCGATGACAGGTGGTTTGCCGGCTTCGACGGTGATGGTGGCGCCGCCATCGATGGTCAGTTCGACCGGCTTGCGATTGCACAGACTGAGCATCGCGTCACAGGTTGCCCGGCCTTCGGCCTTGGAGCCGCCGGTCAGATGATGCACGCCGCCCAGCGACAGCATCTGCGAGCCATACTCGCCTGTCGTGACGTGGCCGATCGCCTCGCCTTGCGCGCGCACGATTGCCGTTTCGGGGCCGAGATGACGGTCCGTGTCGATCTTCACCTTGACGCCGCAGTACGAAAAAATGCCTTCGGTGACCACGGTCACCAGATCGACGCCCTCGACCTCCTGGCTGACGATGAAGGGGGCCGGCTTGTAGTCGGGATAGGTGGTGCCGGCGCCGATCGCAGTGACGAAGCGGCGGCCGTTGTTGACCAGTTCGCCGTCCCATTGCTCGCCCTCGGCGGTGAAGGGCACGACCGCGGCGCCACTCTCTGCCGCATGATCGAGGATGGTCAGCGGGTCCATACGCACGATGCGGCCACCGACATTGCCGTAGCGGTCGCAGGCGCCGGTGCGGCCATCGGCGATGTAGCACATCACCGGACAGGCATCGCAGCGGATCTTTTCCGCCACCAGCTTTTCGCCCGGATCGTGGGTTTCGAAGCGTTCGGCAAGCTCGCTCATCGGCGTGCCTCCTTGTCGCGGATGCCATCTTTTTCGCGGATGGCGGCGCGGATGCGCGTCGGCGTCGCCGGAACCTTGGTGATGAGAACGCCGGTGGCGTGGCGTATGGCGTTGAGGATGGCGGGTGCGGTCGGGATCAGCACATGCTCGCCCAGGCCCTTGGCGCCGAACGGTCCCTCCGGATCGGGAACCTCGATCAATATGTGCTCGATCTCAGGCACATCGCCGATGGTCGGGATGAGATAGTCGTGCAAATTCTCGGTGCGGCCGGGGATGTATTCCTCCATCAGCGCCATGCCGATGCCTTGCGCGATGCCGCCTTCGATCTGGCCTTCGACCAGCAGCGGGTTGATAGCCTTGCCGACATCGTGCGCGGCGGTGATTTTCAAGAGCTTCACCGTGCCGAGCTTGAGGTCGACCTCGAGTTCGGCGATCTGCGCGCCATAGCCGTAGACGGCGTAAGGCTTGCCCTGGCCCTTGGCATCGAGCGGCAGCGTCGGCGGATCGTAGGTCTCCTCAGCGCGAAAGACGAAACTGTCCGCATCGACATCGAGCGCGGCGAGATCGATACGCCGAGTGGCTTCGCCCTCACGAATGACGATCACCGGACCGTCCAATTGCAGGGCCGCGTTCTCCGAGACATTGGCAAAGCGCAGGATCTTTTCGCGCAAGGCGCGGCCGGCTTTTTCGGCCGCCTTGCCGGTGACAAAAGTCTGGCGCGAGGCCGATGTTTTGCCGGCGTCCGGGCTGATCGCGGTGTCGGCGCTTCTCAGCTTGAATTTTTCCAGCGGCAGGTCAAGTGCGTCGGCGCAGATCTGGGCAATGACGGTGTTGGAGCCCTGGCCGATATCGACGGCGCCCTGATGCAGGATGACCTCCCCCTCTGGCGAGATACCGACCCGGATGGTCGACGGATTGGGCAGCGAGGTGTTGCCGCAGCCATACCAGCAGGACGCGATGCCGACGCCGCGCTTTTTGCTCGTATTGGCATTGTTGAATGTATCTGCGTCGGCCTTCGCGCGAGCCCAATGCGGCCGCAAGGAGTCGAGGCACTCGAATATGCCGACGCCCGACTCCAGTCGCTGTCCGGTAACCGTTTCGGATCCGTTCCGAAGGCAGTTCTTCAGCCGAAAATCGAGCCGGTCCATGCCCAGCTTGCCGGCGAGCTCATCATAGAGCGTCTCCTGCATGATCGTCGCCTGCGGCACGCCGAAGCCGCGGAAGGCGCCGGAAATCGGCCCGTGGGTGTGGATGGCGCGGCCTTCGGCGCGGTAATTCGGCGTCGCATAGGGACCGGAGGCATGCACCGGCACGCGGTTGGCGACGGTCGGGCCCCAGCTGGCATAGGCGCCGGTGTTGAAATCGCCGGAAAAGATCATGCCGGTGACATGGCCCTCGGCGTCAGTGCCGATCGTCGCCTTCATCTCGGCGGGGTGGCGCTTGGTGGTCGACATCATCGATTCGGTGCGGGTGTAGGCAAGCGCCGCCGGCCGGCCGGTTTTCAGTGCCACAAGGCCGATGAGCGGCTGCAGTGAAACGTCCAGTTTCGAGCCGAAGCCGCCGCCGGTCGCGGTCGGCACGATGCGCACCTTGTCGACGGCAAGACCGAGCACCTTCGCCGTTTCGTCGCGATCCATGTAGGGGGCCTGGGTGCAGGCGACGACGACCAGCGTGTCGCCGTCCATGTAGGCATGGCCGGCTTCCGGCTCGATATAGGCGTGCTCGACATAGGAGGTGTCGATGGCACCGGACACTGTGAAGGCAGCCTCGCCAAGCGCCGCCTCGGGGTCGCCGCGCTCGACAAAGCCCTTGGTCAACAAATTGGCCGGGCGGTTCGCGTGGATGAGCGCCGCCCCTTCTGCCTGCGCGTCGCCGGGCTGCAGAAAATGCGGCAGCTCGGTCCAGCGGACCGGGAAATCCTGGAGGTCGAGATCGAGCATGGCCTCGCGCTCGCCGGCGACCAGCGCCACTGCCTCGCCGCGCAGCCGCGCAAAGCCTTCGGCCAGCGCCGGCTGGTCGGCAAACGGACCGATGACGCCGAAACAGTTTTTTCCCGGAATGTCGGCGGCGGTGAAGACGCCGGCGATGCCGGGATGCGACTTCACCCAGCCCTCCAGGTCGCCGAAGGCGAAGCCGGCATGATAATGCGGCGAGCGGACCACCAGCACGGCCAGCGCATCGGCGGGAAAGGCATCGGCGCCGAATTTTTCAGCGCCGGTGACTTTTGGCACGCCGTCGAGCCGGACCGGGGAGGCGCCTACAGCATTCCCTGTGGTTGGCATTCTACGTTCAAAGTTGAATTCCAACGAATGACGTTGGCGCTGCCCCTCACCCTTACCCTCTTCCCGTGAAGAACGGGGAGAGGGGAGCGTCGGCGCTGGAGCACTTCCCTTCTCCCCGTCACTATACGGGGTGAAGGTGCCGGCAGGCGGATGAGGGGCAGCGCCGTCGGTCGACGTCTCGAACCGTCCCGCATCCATCACTGCCGCAATGATCTTTCTGTACCCGGTGCAACGGCACAGGATGCCACCCAGCGCATCCTGCACCTCGGTCTCGGTCGGATTCGGCGTGCCATCCACCAGCGCCGTTGCCGCGACCAGCAGCGCCGGCGTGCAGATGCCGCATTGCGCGGCGCCATGTGCCAGGAAGGACGCCTGCAGAGCCGAGAGCCGGCCATTGGCGAGGCCTTCGACGGTCGTTACGGACGTCCCGGCTGCGGAGGCCGCCGGCATCAGGCAGGCGCAGACGGCGTCGCCGTCGACCAGCACCGTGCAGGCGCCGCAATCGCCGGCATCGCAGCCAACCTTGGTGCCCGTCAGCTGCAATTCGTCGCGCAAAACCTGCGACAGCCGGCGCAGCGGCGGCACATTGACCGAGACGGCGGCGCCATTGACGGCGAAGGCGATCTCGGCGCGCTCGATGCCGAGGCCCGGCACGAGGTCGGGCAGGGCTTCAATCATCTCAGAGTGGCTCATGCCGCCACCATGCTGTTGTCGTTCGTCAGCCCGCAGGCCCCCAGCACGGCGCGAGCGACAAGCTCGCGCGCTGCGTCAAGCCGGTATTCGGCGCTGCCGCGCACGTCGGCAATCGGCGAGAGCTCGGCCATCGGCGCGGACAGGAGAGCATCGGCGAGTGCCGGGCCGACAGGCTTGCCCACCAGCACGGCTTCGACAGCGGCGAGCCGCCTGGCGACGGCCGAGCAGGACCCGACCGCGACAGCGGCTTCCATGACCATGCCATTCTCGGCAACGAGGCGCGCCGCCACCATGGCGATGGAGATGACGAGGTAGCGCCGCGCACCGAGCTTGACGAAGGCCGACGTGCCAGCGGCCCTGGGCTTCGGCACCCGGATGGCGGTGACCAGCTCGCCCGGTAGCAGCGCGGTGCGGCGGTTGCCGAGAATGAACTCCTGCAGCGGCAGATTACGCGTCGCGGCTGCAGAGCGCAGCTCGACCTCGGCGTCCAGCACCAGCAGTCCCGGAACGCCATCGGCGGCAGGCGAAGCATTGCAGAGATTGCCGGCGATCGAGGCGACATTCTGGATCTGCAGGGAGCCCACTTCGCGCGCGGCCTGCTTCAGCGCATCGAAAGCCGCCGGCAATGGATGGCGGACAAGGTCGGTCCAGGTGGTGCGGGCGCCCAAAACCCAATGGGTTTCGGTCTCGGCAATGCCGCGCAGCGAGTGCAGGCCGTTAATATCGAGAACATTCTCGCGGAACGGTTTGGCGCCCTGCGCTGGATAGAAATCGGTGCCGCCGGCAAGCACGCGCCAGGCGCCCTCGCCCAGCAGAGCGAGCGCCTCGTCGAGCGTGGTGGGTTTCGCGTAACGGATCACGCTTTGCCTTCCAAAAAAAATCGGCCTTCCCATTGGGGCCTTCAAAGGTGGGGACTTCCCGAACCCGCCAGTGTCTGATCAGGCCAAATTCATTCGTATGCAAATGATATCAAGCTGGCGGAAATTGTCAAAGCCGGAGTTTAAGGGAACCCGGCCGCCAAGCATTTCTTACGCTTGCAGAGGTTGACGCAGGCGGCCATCCGGTCAAGTTTCAGCATCCGGTCGCATCAGCGGCGTATTTCACTCGATCCCCCGTTCGAGACGTAGAAGAGGAGAGGCGCCATGGCCGACGAAGCGCTTGTTGTCATCGACCTGCAAAACGACTTCTGCCCCGGCGGCGCGCTGGCGGTTGCCGGCGGCGACGAGATCGTGCCGCTGGTCAACGATATGATTCGGCACGCCGAGCATGTCGTGCTGACGCAGGACTGGCACCCGGCCGGACATTCGAGCTTTGCCTCCAGCCATCCGGGTGCCCAGCCCTTCAGCGCCATCGAGATGCCCTATGGGCCGCAGACTCTGTGGCCCGACCATTGCATCCAGGGCAGCCTCGGCTCGGACTTTCACTCGGGGCTCGCCTGGACCAAGGCCGAGTTGGTGATCCGCAAGGGGTTCCGCCTCGATATCGACAGCTACTCCGCCTTCTTCGAGAACGACCACAAGACGCCGACCGGGCTCGCCGGCTACCTAAAGGAGCGCGGCATCGGCACCGTGACCCTGGTTGGTCTGGCGACCGACTTCTGCGTCGCCTTCTCGGCCCTCGACTCGGTCAAGCAAGGCTTCACGACGACGGTGCGGCTCGACGCCTGCCGCGGCATCGATCTCAACGGTTCGGTCGAGGCGATGCTGAAGCGGATGCGCGATGCCGGGGTGAGGCTCGAAGACCCGATCTCGGAGTGACTGGATCGTGAGGCATCGAGGGGGCTGCACACAGTTGGGGAAGGCTTTCGCGGCAGGTGTACTCGCTTCCGCTGTGTCTCCGCAAATGGCCTTCGCGGCCGAGGCCCGCGGCCTGCCCGATGCTGCCATGTCGCTGTCGTGGGCGCTGCCTTTCGCCGGCCTGCTGCTGTCGATCGCCACCGGACCGCTGCTGTTCCACCATGTCTGGGAGCATCATTACGGCAAGATCGCCGCCGGCTGGGCAGCGCTGGCGATCATCCCCCTGATGGTTGCATTCGGCGTTCCGGTAGCCGGCGAAGCCGTGCTGCACACGCTGCTCACCGAATACATGTCGTTCATTATCCTGCTGTTCGCGCTCTACACCATTTCGGGCGGCATCCTTGTGGCCGGCAACATCCATGGCACGCCGCTGGTCAATGCCGGGCTGCTGCTCGTCGGGGCAATGCTGGCCTCGGTGATCGGCACCACCGGCGCCTCGATGATCCTGATCCGGCCGATGCTGCGCGCCAACGACAACCGGCAGTTCAACGCCCATGTCGTCATCTTCTTCATCTTCCTGGTGTCCAACATCGGCGGCTCGCTGACGCCCTTGGGCGACCCGCCATTGTTCGTCGGCTTCCTGCGCGGCGTCGACTTCTTCTGGACGACGGCGAACCTCTGGCGCGAGACGCTGTTTACCGGCGGCCTGGTGCTGCTTGTCTTCCTGGCCATCGACATCATGCTGCATCGCCGTGAAGGCGGCGCGCCGAAGATCAAGGATCCGACGCCGGATACGAAGGTGCGCCTTCGCGGCCTGGCCAATCTGCCGTTGCTGGCCGGCGTCATTGCCGCGATCCTGCTTTCAGCTGCCTGGAAGCCGGGCGTGACTTTCTCCATCCTCGGCGTCGGCCTCGAACTGCAGAACCTGGTGCGCGATGCCATCATCCTGGCGCTCGCCGGGCTGTCGCTTGTCTTTTCCCTCAAGAGCCATCGCGAGGCCAACGGCTTCACCTGGGGCCCGATCGCGGAGGTGGCAAAACTGTTTGCCGGCATCTTCATCTGCATCGTGCCGGTCATTGCCATCCTTCGCGCCGGCCATGACGGCGCGCTGGCGCCGCTGTTGGCGCTGGTGACGTCACCCACCGGCCAGCCCAATGATCTCGCCTATTTCTGGCTGACCGGCGGGCTGTCGTCCTTCCTCGACAATGCGCCGACCTATCTGGTGTTTTTCGAACTCGCAGGCGGCGACGCGCGGCACCTGATGACGGAGGCGGCCTCGACGCTGGCCGCGATCTCGGCCGGCGCGGTGTTCATGGGCGCCAACACCTATATCGGCAATGCACCCAACTTCATGGTCTACGCCATCGCCCGACACCGCGGTGTGAAGATGCCGGGCTTCTTCGGCTACATGGCATGGTCAGGGCTGGTGCTGATCCCGATCTTTTTGATCGCCGGGTTCCTGTTTTTCGGCTGATCAGCCGACGCCGACATAGCGCCTGACTGCCGATGGGTCGGCGCGCAATTGCTCGACATCGACGGTCTCGCGGTTGCGGCCGTTCTCGATGAAGCAGACGCGGTCGGCGACGGACAGCACGGCGTCGACGCGCTGTTCGACCAGAATGGTGGAGACACCAAGCTCACGCAGCTTGACCACCGTCTCGCGGATCTTGGCGATCATCGACGGCATCAGCCCCTCCGTCGGCTCGTCTAGCAACAGCACCTGCGGCTCAAGGCAAAGCGCACGGGCCATGGCCAGCATCTGCTGTTCGCCACCGGACAAAGTGCCGGAGCGCTGCCGCAGCCGCTGGCGCAGCAGCGGGAAGAGGTCGAGCACGCTCTCGCGCGTCGCTCTGCCCTTGCCGCGCGCCATCAGGCCGATCTCGATGTTTTCCGCCACCGTCATCTCGGCGAACAGCCGCCTGCCCTGGGGCACATAGGCGACGCCGGCCTTGGGCACCTCATGCGCCGCCAGGCCGGTCAACTCCTTGCCGGCGAGCCGGATCGAACCGGCGCTCGACCGAACCAGCCCCATGATCGCTTTCAGCGTCGTCGTCTTGCCGGCGCCGTTGCGACCGAACAGGCACAGCACCTCGCCCTTGTTGAGCACTAGGTGGAGCCCATAGAGCACCTGAACCTCGCCATAGAAGCAGTCGAGCCTGGAGATAGTCAGCGCTTCAGTCTCGTGGGCTTCAGTCTTGGGGGCCTCAGTCTTGGGGGCCTCAGTCTTGGGGGCTTCGCTCATGGCGCCGTCCCCAGATAGGCTTCCTGCACCTGTGTGTTGGCGCGAACCTGTTCGGGCGTGCCTTCGGCCAGGATCTTGCCGGCGTTGAAGACCGTGATGCGGTCGGCCAGCTGCATGACGACCGGCATGTTGTGCTCGATCAGAAGCACGGTGGCGCTCTTGGCGATCTCGCGCACCAGTCCGATGAAATTGTCGATCTCGCTGTCGGCCAGCCCCTGCGTCGGCTCGTCGAGGATCAAAAGCCGCGGCTTAAGCGCCAGGCCCATCGCGACTTCCAGCAGGCGCTGGTGGCCGTAGGAAAGCTGGCCGGCCGGCATATGGGCGCGGCCGGCAAGTCCGGTGCGTTCCAGCGCGGCCATGACGCCCGTGCGCACCGCACCTTTCGAGCGGCCATCGGTCAGCGTGCGCTGCACCGGCAACGCGACATTATCGTAGGCAGAGAGGTTGGCGAAGACGCTGGTGATCTGGAAGGTGTAGGCGATGCCCCGGCGCACCCTGAGATAGGCCGGCTGGCTGGTGATGTCGGCGCCGTCGAAGACGATCATGCCGGACGATGGCTGAATGCGGCCGCTGACCAGGCTGACGAAGGTGGTTTTGCCGGCGCCATTGGGGCCGATGACGGCGCGGATCTCGCCCGGCATCAGCTGAAAATCGACACCGTCGACGGCGCGCAGGCCGCCGAAACTGCGCGCCAGGCCTTTGGTGGTCAGCAACGGCATCATGGGAGCCACCCGAGCCAGCGCTGGCGGATGGTGCCCAGAATGCCTTTGGGGAAAAACAGCACCAGCAGGATGAGCGCAATACCGACGATCAGGAGATAGGCGGAGGTGTAGCCGCTGGCGGTGTCGATGACATAGTACATGAACACCGTGCCGAGCAGCGCGCCCAGCGTCGTGGCGGCGCCGCCGAGCAGCACCCAGAGCAGCGGCAGGATGGAATACTGCACCGAGGCAAAGCTGGAGCCGACATAGCCGAACAGCAGCGCATAGGCCGCACCCGAGGCGGCGCAGATGGTGCCGGAGACGACGACGGCGATCAGCTTGTTGGAGAAGGTGTCGTAGCCCAGCATTTTCGTGCGCTCCTCGTTCTCGCGCACCGCGACCAGCACGCGGCCATAGCGGGAGCGGACGATGGCGAGGGTGATCAGCAGCACGACCGAGAACAGCGCCAGCGCGCTCATGTAGCGCACGGTCGGGTTGGTTAGGTCGAGCGATGTCGCGCCGAAGGCCAGAACCCGCGCCGGCTGCGGCACGACCAGACCCTGGTCGCCGCCGGTCCAGGCGGCGAAATAGAGGATGACGAGGTAAAACACCTGCGCGAACATCATGGTGACGATCATGAAGGCGACGCCGGTGGTGCGCAGCGCCAGCAGGCCGATCACCAGTGCCAGCAGCGCGCCGCAGGCGATGCCGGCGAGGAAAGCCAAAGGCACGCTCCAGCCGAGATGGATGACCGCGAGACCAGCGCCATAGAGCCCGGCGGCGAAGAACATGGCGTGGCCGAGGCTGAGCAGGCCGACATAGCCGAACAGCATGTTGTAGCCCATGGCGAACACCGCCAGCACCATGATGCGGGCCAGCAGGCCATGATGGTAGTCGGGCAGGACGAAGCTCAGCGCAAACAGTAGCGCGATGACGCCGAGATGCAATGCATAGGCTTTTGCCGGCGAAGCTTCGCTCATCGCGGCGCCTGCCCGAACAGGCCTTGGGGCCTGAACACCAGCACCATGGCCACCAGCAGCGTGGCTATGATCTTGGCCAAAGTCGGCGAGAAGAACACCGAGATGATGCCGTCGGACAGGCCGATCAGCACGGCGGCGACGACCGTGCCGCGCAGCGAGCCGAGGCCGCCGATGATGACGACGATGAAAGACAACAGCAGCGGGTCCTGCCCCATCAGGTAGTGCGCCTGACTGATCGGCACGATCAGCACGGCGGCGATGGCCGCCAGCATGGCGCCGAGCGCGAAGACGCCGGCATAGACGCGGGCGACCGGAATGCCGAAGGCCTGCGCCGTCTCGCTGTCATATTGGGTGGCGCGCATGATGAGGCCGATCTTGGTGCGCGTCAGCACCAGCCAGGTGGCGATGAGCAGAAGGGCCGAAGCGGCAATGATCGACAGCTTGTAGCCGGAATAGCCGAACCAGGGCAAAAGGATGCGGTAGCTGAAGGGCGGCTCCACCGGGCGGGCTTCCGGGCCATAGAAGCTCAACGCCAGCTGCTGGATGATGTAGAGCATGCCGATCGTGGCGACGATGGTGGCTTCCGGATTGTAATTGAGCCGGCGCAGCACAAGCCGCTCGGCTACCAGCGCAATGGCGCCGACAATCAGCGGCGCAATCACCAGCGCCGCCAGGAAGCCGAGCGTGGGATGGCCGGGTATCGCCGTCGAGATCGCCCAGGCCAGCACCGCGCCCAGCATGAAGAACTCGCCATGGGCGACGTTGACGACGCGCATGACGCCGAACACCAGCGACAGCCCAAGCGCCGTCAGCGCCAACACGGCTGAGGTGACAAGGCCTTCGAGGGCGGCGAGGAGGAGATGGGGTCCGAAATGCATTCAGGGCGCCCTTACCCTCCCCTTGTGGGGAGGGTGACCGCGCAGCGGTCGGGTGGGGGTTGGGCACGGGCCGTCGCGACCCCCACCCGTCTCGCAAGCTTCGCAAAAGTGCGAAGCTTGCGTGCCGACCCTCCCCACAAGGGGGAGGGTAAGGCGCCTCACAGCGCCTGCGTCGTATAATCCCCTTCGGCCTCGTAAAGCCCGTCCTCGATCTTGGTCTTGTGGACGACATTCAGCTTGCCACCTTCGACCTTGGAGATGTTCTGGATGCCAAAACACTGGTGGATCTTGCCGTTGAAGGTCTTCGGCCCCTGCGGATGCTCCGGCCCTTCGGCGAATTCGGTCAGCGCCTCGGTCGCCTCGACCAGCTTGGCGCGGTCTTCCGGGCCCTTGTAGCCGGCGTCTTCCATCGCCTTCTTGACGACATAGAGCGTCTCCCAGCAGCCGAACATGTGGGCGGCGGTGGAGACGTCCTTGGGGTCGCCGACGGCAGCGCCATTTTCGTCGATGCCAACGGCGGCGCGGTAGGCTTTCTGCGCGGCCGAGTCATTGGCCTGGGCATAGCGCGGCGAGCCTTCCCAGAAATGGCTGCCGTCCAGGAATTCGAGGCCGGGGCTGTTGATGTCGGTGGCTTCGAGCGAATCGATGAAGCCGAACAGCTGCGGCCGGTTGGAGCCGTAGAACTCGCCGAGTTCCTTGACGAAGGTGAGCACGGCCGGGCCGACCATCACGTGGTAGATGACTTCGGTCTCGGCCGGTATCTGCGGGAAGTATTTCGTGAAAGACGACTCTGTCGGCGGGATGGCGATCTGGGCGATGACCTCGGCGCCTTGCGCCTTCAGCGCCGGCGGCAGGTAGTCGCGATGGTCGTAGCCGAAGGCGAAATCCGGGAAGATCTGCGTCACCTTCTTGCCGGCATTGGCCGCGATCCATGGCGCCATCGACTGGATCTGGCTCTTCACATCGGTGATGCCGGGCTGGAAGACGTAGCGGTTGAGCTTGGTCGAAGCGACATGGTGGCCTTCGCTGACGACGAAATAAGGGATCTTGTTTTCGCCGGCGGCCGGCGCCGAGCCGATCACGACATGCGAGAACAGCGTGCCGAAGACGATGTCGGTCTTGTGCTGGGTGGCGAACTTGCCGACCACTTCGGCGCCACGGCCGGGATCGGTACCGTCATCCTCGATCACCAGTTCGACCGGCCGGCCGTTGATGCCGCCGGCATCGTTGATCGCCTTGACCGCGGCGGCACTGGTCTTTTCGTACCAGCGGCCATAGGCGGCGCCGATGCCGGTGCGGTGCGACTGGAAGCCGATCTTGATTGGCGCCGAACTCTGCGCCTGGCTGTAGCGGACGAAGCCGGGCGCGAGCGTCAGCCCGGCGCCGGCGGCGAGACCTTTCAGCGCGGTGCGGCGGCTAAGGGTGGATTTGGAGAGATCGAAAAACCCATTCTTGTCAGTCACGGCAGTTCCCCTGTTTTTGAGTTTTGACTGTCTGTAACGAGGCAAGGCCACTCCCTTGCAGGAGGGTCAGAAATTGCATGTGTACAAACTAAATCACCAAAGCACAGAGCTTGCAAGCGGGCTTTCCGCAAAGGCATGTTGATCAGCTTGTCTCATCCGGCCGTCGGCGTGGCAAGCAACCACAGGCCGAAGATGGTGTAGGCAATCATCAGCATGGTGAGCGGCAACTGGCTGAGGGCGGCGCGCGATGGCACCTGGTGCAGTCGCCAGGCCAGGCCATGGGCAACGAGCACCGCCAGCATATGGCCGGCGATGATGATGCCGGCCTGCAGGTTCCACAGCCACCACGCGGAGTCGGCGCCGGCGACGATGCCGGCCTCGATCTGCATGTCGGCGGCGCCGAACAGGTTCCATCCCAGCGCGAACGGGTCGGACAGAGCGGCGATCGCATACTGGCCGTCGACCAGCAGCGCCGTCAGATAGTGCGCGACATGATAGGCAAGCGCGATCGGCACGATCGACCACACCAGCAGCCCGGCGGCCTCGCGGAGGGAATGTCGGCTGCCGGCGAGGCGCTGGCCGAGGATGACGGCCAGCAGGAATGCCGCCGCGAGCAGGACGAAGGTCAGCACGAGGCCGAAGCTGCTAATGCCGATGAGCGCGGTGCGGCCGGGATATTCCAGCGGGTTGATGCCGGACAGGCCGAGCCAGAAGAAGGTTTTCGACAGGCCGTCGAAGGACACCGATGACAGGCTGAGCAGCAGGAAAGCGATGCCGCTTGCCGGCAGGGGTGCCGCGCCGAGCAGTTTTGAGCCCGGCCAGCAGAGAGCGAGCCGCCCGTGTTCATCGCGCTCAACAAGGGCGAAGCGCGCCACCATGGCGAAGAACACCGTCAGGAATTCGCCGCGCCGGCTCCAATCGCGGTAGCCGAAGGCGAGCATGGCGATGAAGGTAAGCAACCAGTAGAGGCCGGCGACATAGGCAAGCCGCGCCGGGTCGTCGGGCGCCGGGTAGATCAGCTCGAACCAGGCGAAGGCGAAGAACAGGATAACGGCCGGCCAGCAGCCGAGCCATGAAGGCAAACGCGATTCCTGTCCCTCACGACCACGAAACTTGAACAGGCGGCTTTCGATCCGCCGCGGGCCATACCATGGATTCAGCCACGACCAGAGATCGCCGAACAGGCCTTGCGCGATGGCAAGGCCGACCCAGAGCAGCGTCCAGATGGTTAGCGACAGCGGATTGGAGAGCGGGTCGCGGCTGCCGAACAGGCCGGCGGCGATGAGCGTTGCGAAGCCGGCAAAGGAGATGAGGCTGATGATTGTGCGGGCGGTGTCGCTGAAGGTGAAAAGTTGTAAGCGGCGGCGCCAGAAGCGGTCGAGGGTTGCGGGTGGCAGCAGGGCGAGGACGAGGAAGCTGACCGCGACGGCAAGCGCGCCGCCGGCGATGTAGTAGCCGGTGGGAAGCAGGAGGACGTGGCCGCGGTCGGAGGCGTGGGCGAAGGCAGGGGTGGGGAGGAGTGTGAGGGTGGGGGAGCAGGCGACATATGTCAGCCTGACGCGATCCTTCACACCCCCCTCTGGCCTGCCGGCCATCTCCCCCGCAAGGGGGGAGATTGGATGTCGCCGGGGCTTTCGCCAACTTTCAAGGGTAAAGAAAGAGGCGCGGTACTCGACGGTGCCAATCTCCCCCCTTGCGGGGGAGATGTCCGGCAGGACAGAGGGGGGTGGGCGGGAACTCACGCTATCGCGATTTCCATTTCGTCCAGCAAGGCACCCGCCGACCCTCAAACCTTGACCAGCTGCTCCACGCGGTCCTTCGCCCCAAAAATCCGGAGATAGCGCTCGATCTCCTTCTTGTCGCCCGTCGCTTTCGCCGGATTGTCCGACAGCTTCACCGCCGGCCGGCCATTGGCCTCCGTCACCTTGCAGACCAGCGATATCGCATCCAGGCTGTTGGTTTCGGTCGGCGCGCAGCCTTCGAAATCGTTGGTGAGGTTGGTGCCCCAGCCGAAGGACATGCGCACCTTGCCCTTGAAGTGCCTGTAGGTCTCCTCGATGGTTTCGACCTCGAGACCGTCGGAGAAGATCAGCAGCTTCTGCCTGGGGTCCTTGCCCTTCTCGCGCCACCAGTCGATGATTTTTTCGCCGCCTTCGATCGGCGGCGCGCTGTCGGGGCGGAAGCCGGTCCAGTCGGCGACCCAGTCCGGGGCGTCGCGCAGGAAGGATGCGGTGCCGAAAGCGTCGGGCAGCACGATCAGCAGGTTGCCGCCGTAGTAGCGCTGCCAGTCCTGCAGCACCTTGTAGGGCGATTCCTTCAATTCCTTTTCCGACTTGGCAAGGGCGGCAAACACCATCGGCAATTCATGCGCGTTGGTGCCGAGCGCTTCGAGGTCGTTGTCCATCGCCAGCAGCACGTTCGAGGTGCCGGTGAAGGCTTCGCCAATGCCTTCTTTGAGCGCCTCGACGCACCAGCGCTGCCACAGGAAGGAATGGCGGCGGCGGGTGCCGAAATCGGAGATGCGGATGCCGGGCAGCGCCTTCAAGCGTTCGGTCTTGGCCCACATCTTCCCCTTGGCGCGTGCATAGAGCACGTCAAGCGCGAAGGGACCGAAGGCGCGCATGGCGGCGCGGGAGCGAAGCTCATTGATGATCGCCAGCGCCGGGATTTCCCACAGGGTGGTGTACATCCAGGGACCGCTGAAGGAGAGCTCGTACTGACCGTCGCGCTTGGAGAGCTCGTAGTCGGGCAGCCGAAAACCTTCCAGCCAGGCGAGGAATTCCGGCTCGAAGATCTGTTTGCGGCCATAGAAATTGTTACCGCCGAGCCAGATCATCTCCTTCTTGGAGAAGCGCAGCGTGCGGGCATGGTCGAGCTGGTCGCGCAGTTCGCCTTCGTCGATATCGTCGGCCAGGCGCACCGAAGTGGTGCGGTTGATCAGTGAAAAGGTGGCGTCGACCTTGGGGTACATGCCCCAGATCATCTGCAGCATCAGAAGCTTGTAGAAATCGGTGTCGAGCAGGCTGCGGACGATCGGGTCCAGCTTCCAGGTGTGGTTGTAGACGCGCCGCGCTATATCAGTTCTTGCCATGTCCTGCCGTCGCCTTCGCTGCTCACGTCCTTCTTACGCAATTCCGGACGGGAAACCGCCGCACAGTTTTCCTGGAATTGCCTGGCAAGAGCTTATTAGCATTGAATTTTTGAAAGCGCTTCCCGCTTTCCGGGCTGGCCCGACAAAAAGCAGTCGCTCCGGTCCAGCCTCAACTCTTGGCGCCCACCACCCGCAGCGCCGGACGCTTCCGGCGGCTGCCGATGCGGCCGGCCACCGGCGCGTCGGCGCGGCTGTCGGCCTGTTCCTTTTCGGCGAACAGCCAGTCGACGAACAATTGCACGATCGGCGCTGAACGCATCTCGTTGCGGCAGACGACATAGAAATCGTCGACCGCCGGCACCGACAGGCTGAACGGCGCCACCAGCAGGCCCCTGGCGAGCAGCATGCTGGCTGTGACGGAATCGCCGAGCGCCACGCCATGGCCATGCACCGCGGCTTCGATCGCGGTGCGGGCGTCGCCGAGGTGGTGACGGCGGCCACGTTCGAGGTCGAGCCCATCGGCGGCGGCCAGCCAGGTGTGCCATTCGCGGCCATCATCGCCATGCAGGATGACATGGCCAGCAAGATCCCGGCAGATGCGGAGCGGCCGGTTGTTGATCAACGTCGGGCTGACCACCGGGAACAGTTCGAGGCCCGACCATTTGCGCATCCAGCAATCGGTCCAGCTGCCGTCGCCATAGAGCACGCAGAGATCGACCTGTGGGGCGCGGATGTCCTTGGGGTCGTTGGACGGGATCAGCGTCAGCCTGATGTCGGGGTATTGCGCCATGAAGCTGCCGAGCCGCGGCGTCATCCATAGAAGCAGCAGCGCCGGCACGCAGGACACCGACAGTGTACCGGCGCTGGCTGGCCTGGTCATGCGCTGGGTGGCGGCGGCGATGCCGTCGAAGGCGGTCGAGACCGCCGGCAGCAATTCGGCGCCGTGCGGGGTGAGCTTTACCCGCTGTCCGGTGCGTTCGAACAGTTTTACGCCGAGTGATTGCTCGAGCGCCTTGATCTGGTGGCTGATCGCGCCGTGGGTGACGTTGAGCTCACTCGCCGCCTTGGTCAGCGAGGCATGCCGCGCCGTCGCCTCGAAGGCGCGCAAGGGATTCAAGGGGGGCAGACGCTTGGCCATGAGCAACCGGATACTCTGTGAGATTTTCTCACAATCAGCACCGTAACAATATCAATTGATTTTTCAATGCGGCTGCCGGACACTTTGGCAGGTCAACAGCATTAATGACGTGAAATCTACAGGCAGCCAGCGGGACAGCGACCCGGCCGGATGATGGTCAGTTTGCAGACGCTGCCGCATGCACCAGCCCGGCAGGAGGAGACCGACATGGGTTATGACAGAGGCAAACTCGACGCGCTGCGCCGCAAATATGGCGAGAGCCATGGCGGCGAGATGTTCGACCCGAAGTTCCGCAAGGTCGCCGACAAGATCTTCTCCAAGAGCGGCACCCGACTCGCGCCCTATGCCGGCATCCCGACCTTCCTCGCCGCGCCCTACCGTGAAATCGCTGCCGACAATCCGGATTTCGGCGATTTGCAGGTGGCGATCATCGGCGTGCCGATGGATCTCGGCGTCACCAACCGGCCCGGCTCGCGCTTCGGGCCAAGGGCGCTGCGCGCCATCGAGCGCATCGGCCCTTACAATCATGTGCTGGAATGCGCGCCGACGCATGAGCTGCGCGTCGCCGACATCGGCGATACGCCGTTCCGCAGCCGCTACCGGCTGGAGGTCAGCCACGAAGACATCGAGCGCCGCACCAACCAGATCGTCGATGCCGGCGTGCTGCCGCTTTCGGTCGGCGGCGACCACTCGATCAGCCATCCGATCCTGAAGGCGGTCGGCAAGAAGGCGCCGGTCGGCATGATCCATATCGACGCCCATTGCGACACAAGCGGGCTGTTCGACATGACCAAGTTCCATCATGGCGGACCGTTCCGCAACGCGGTGCTGGACGGCGTGCTCGACCCCACCCGCACCATCCAGATCGGCATCCGCGGCTCGGCGGAGTATCTGTGGGAGTTCACCTATGAATCCGGCATGACGGTCGTGCATGCCGAAGAGGTGACGGGTCTCGGCATTCCGGCCATCATCGAGAAGGNCCTATGAATCCGGCATGACGGTCGTGCATGCCGAAGAGGTGACGGGTCTCGGCATTCCGGCCATCATCGAGAAGGCGCGCAGAATAGTCGGCGACGGCCCGACCTACATTTCCTTCGACGTCGACAGTGTCGATCCGGCCTTCGCGCCGGGTACCGGCACGCCGGAAATAGGCGGCCTGACGACGCGCGAGGTGCTCGAACTGCTGCGCGGCTTGAAAGGTCTCAACATTGTCGGCGGCGATGTCGTCGAGGTGGCGCCGCAATATGACGCGACCACCAACACCGCCCATGTCGGCGCCCAGGTCCTGTTCGAGATCCTGAGCCTGATGGTGTTCAGCCCGGCGATCACCGGCAAGGGGGCCTGACGGATTTCACATGCAAAGGCGGCCGCCGCGCTGGAGCCGGCGGCCGTTTCCAAAACAAACAAGCTTCCAGAAGGGGAATACCAATGACAATCCATATGAAATCAACCATCGCCGCTGCGCTGATGCTCGCCGGCCTCGGCTTCGCCTCCCAGGCCAATGCCGACGCCGTCGACGACATCACCAAGGCCGGCGCCATCAATGTCGGCATCTTCTCCGACTTTCCGCCCTTCTCCTCGGCCAGCGCCGATATGAGCATCAAGGGTTACGACGTCGACGTCGCGCAGGCGATCGCCGATTCACTCAAGGTGAAGCTCAATCTGGTCAGCGTCACCGGCCAGAACCGCATCCCGTATCTCACCGACAAGCGCGTCGATATCCTGATGAGCGTCGGCTATTCCAAGGAGCGCGAGGAGGTGATCGATTTCGCCGCCGCCTACGCGCCCTATTACATCGCCGTCATCGGTCCGGCAGCGCTCTCCGTCAAAGGCAAGGAAGACCTTGCCGACAAGTCGATCGCCGTCAATCGCGGCACGCTGGAGGATACGTCGCTGACCGAAGCGGCGCCGGCATCGGCCGACATCAAGCGCTTCGACAACTACAACTCCGTCATCCAGGCCTTCATCTCCGGCCAGACGCAGCTGATGGTGGTCGGCAATGATGTCGGCGCCCAGGTGCTGGCCAAGCAGGACGCGCTGAAGCCGGAGCAGAAGTTCCAGCTTTTGACCTCGCCTTCGCATATCGGCCTCAACAAGAAAGAGGACCGGCTGAAGACGGCGGTCAATGATGCGGTTGCCAAGATGCTGGCCGACGGCAAGCTCGACGAGAGCTCGAAGGCCTGGCTGAAGACGCCGCTCAATCCCGACAACCTCAAGGATTGAGTTCTCGTGGCCTTTGCCTGGCTCCCAGGTGCTGCGGGCGACATCGCACGCGGCGCGGCCACGACGATCCTGTTGATCGTCGTGACCACGCTCGTGGGCACGCTGCTCAGCATCCTGGGCGCTGCCGGCCGGCGCAACGGCCCGGTATTCGTGAAGCGCGCCATCGCGGTCTATGTCGAGGTGATGCGCAACACGCCGTTCCTGGTGCAGCTGTTCTTCATCTTCTTCGGCCTGCCCAGCCTCGGCATAAGGCTCGATCCGATCCTGGCCGCCATGCTGGCAATGACGCTCAACATGGCAGCCTACACCATTGAAATCGTCGGCGCCGGTCTCGATGCCGTGCCCGGCGGACAAACGGAAGCAGCGCGTGCACTGGGCTTGAGACCGCGCCAGGTGTTCATCAAGATCGTGCTGCCGCAGGCGCTCAAGGTGATCTACCCGGCGCTGACCAGCCAGATCGTCATCATGATGCTGGAATCGGCCGTGGTGTCGCAGATCGCCGTGCGCGAGCTGACCTATGAGGCCGACATGCTGCAAGCCCGCACCTTCCGGTCCTTCGAAACCTATTTCGTCGTGACCCTGGTCTACCTCGTCCTGTCCATGGCCTTGCGCCGGCTGCTGGTCACAGGCGGGCGCCGCGTGTTGGGGGCAGGTGTCACATGATCGAATTCACCTTCTGGGACATCGTTCGCAATCTGCTGCTCGCCTCCCGCTGGACGGTGCTGTTGTCGCTGGCCGCCTTCGTCGGCGGGGCGCTGGTCGGGCTTATCGTGCTGTTCTTCAGGATCGCAGAGAATAAATGGAGCCACCGGGTCGCTTCCGGCTACATCGCCCTGTTCCAGGGAACGCCGCTGTTGATGCAGCTGTTCCTGATGTTCTTCGGCCTGCCGATGCTCGGCCTGCGCATCGAGCCATGGACGGCCGCGGTGCTCGGCCTGACCTTCTTCGCCAGCGCCTATCTGGCCGAGATCTGGCGCAGCGGCGTCGATGCGCTGCCGCGCGGGCAGTGGGACGCCGGCGCCAGCCTTGGCCTGCACCGTCTGCAGGAGCTCAGGCTGATCATCCTGCCGCAGGCGTTCTCGATCACAAGGGCGCCGATCGTCGGCTTCCTGGTGCAGTTGATCAAATCGACGGCGCTGACCTCGATCATCGGCTTCGAGGAGCTGGTCAGAACCTCCAACGCCATCAACAACGCCACCTTCGAACCGTTCAAGGTCTACGGGCTGGTGGCGCTGATCTTCTTCGTCATGTGCTTTCCACTGACGCAATACGCCCGTACGCTCGAACAACGAGCGGCGGCCCACTGACGCCAGGCGGCGACAGTGCGTGAAGGGAACCTGCCGGAATAGAACGGCATCAACTGAGGAGAAACCAGATGAACAGACTGATTGGAAAATCCCTGACACGGCGCGGCGTGCTTGGTGCGGGCCTCGCTACAGCCGGCGTGCTCGCCATGCCGTCGATCCTGCGCGCGCAGGACAAGTCGCTGAAGGTCGGCGTCTATGGCGGCTATTTCAAGAAATCCTTCGACGAGCACGTCTTCCCAGATTTCACCAAGGCCACCGGCATTGCAGTGGAATCGGTCGCCGAGCCGACCGGCGAAGCCTGGCTGGTGCAGCTCGAACAGGCGTCCAAGGCCGGCCAGGCGCCGGCCGACCTTTCGATGATGTCGCAGACCTCGACGCTGAAGGGCCAGTCGACCGAATTGTGGACGCCGCTCGATACGTCGAAGTTCAAGCACTACAACGACCTCTTGCCGCGCTTCGTCAACAAATATCCGGATGGCCGGGTCGCCGGCATCGGCGCCGTCGCCTGGTGGATCACGCTGGTCTCCAACACCGATGTCTACAAAGATGCGCCGACCTCATGGGAGACGCTGTGGGACAAGGCCAATGAGGACAAGCTTGGCCTTCTGGCACTTGCCTCGAACTCGTTCCTGCTCGAAGTGACAGCCAAGACCTTCATGGGCGGCACCAATGCGCTCGACACCGAGGACGGACTGAACAAGGCGTTCGAAAAGCTCGCCGAGCTCAAGCCGAATGTCCGGCTGTGGTATCGCGACGAGGCGCAGTTCGAGCAGGCGCTGAAGTCGGGCGAGATCCCGATGGGCCAGTATTATCACGACGTCACCGGCCTCGCGGTCGCCGACGGCTTCCATGTCCGCTCGACCTTCCCGAAGGAAGGCGGCATCCAGGACTCCGGCAATTGGGTGCTGTCGCGCGCCTCGACCAAGGTCGACGAGGCGCATGCATTCATCGACTATATGAGCCAGCCGTCAATGCAGGGCCTGATGTCGCGCAAGGTCGGCACCACGCCGACGCTGAAGAAGGAGGTGCTTGATCTCAAGCCGGAAGAGTTCGCCGCGGTGTCGTCGGATATCGATCCGATCATTCCGCGCTACGACCTCTATACGTCGAAGGCCGACTGGATCAACCAGAAGTGGACCGAGCTCATCGTCGGCTGAGCCGTTCGATCCGCTTAAAAGCTGATCGGCCGCCGGACCTCTTCCGGCGGCCCGTTAGAGCAGTTCACCGTTTCATGGAAACGGCGACCTACTCCAACTTTCTTGTTTGTAAGCAATTCCGGACGGAAAACCGTTACACACTTTTCCTGGAATTGCTCCAGCGCACAGCCTGAGAGGGATGAGCATGTCCGGACTAGACATCAACGCCGTCACCAAAAAATTCGGCAACTTCGCCGCCGTCGACAATGTGCAGCTCAACGTGCCGCACGGCACGTTCGTGTGCCTGCTCGGCCCGTCGGGCTGCGGCAAGACCACGCTGCTGCGCATGATCGCCGGGCTGGAGGAGCCGACCAGCGGCGCCATCGTGCTCGACGGCGAGGACATCACCCCGCTGCCGACGCACAAGCGCAATCTCGGCATGGTGTTCCAGTCGCTGGCGCTGTTTCCGCATCTCTCTGTCGGCGACAACATCGCCTATGCGCTGCGCATTCGCGGCGCCTCGAAGGAGGAGCAGAAGAAGCGCGTCGACGAGTTGCTGGGCCTCATCCATCTGACCGGCTTTGCCGACCGCCCGGTGGCCAAACTGTCGGGCGGTCAGCGCCAGCGCGTGGCAATTGCACGGGCCTTGGCGCTGTCGCCGAAACTGTTCCTGCTCGACGAGCCGCTGTCGGCGCTCGACGCCAAACTGCGCGAGGCCATGCAGGTGGAACTGCGCCAGTTGCAGCAGCGGTTGGGCATCACCACCATCGTCGTCACCCACGACCAGCGCGAAGCCATGACCATGGCCGACCTGGTCGTCGTCATGGGCCACGGCAGGATCCTGCAGGCGGCGCCGCCGATCGAGATCTACCGCAAGCCGGCCGACGCCTTCGTCGCCGACTTCATCGGCATCACCAATCTGCTGCCGGCCGAGATCGACAGCACCGGGCGTACCACCATTCTGGGCACAGCCATTCCAGGTCTTGCCATGCCGGCGGGTCAGACCAAAGCGTCTGTTTCGGTCCGCCCGGAGGACGTGCATCTGGGCAGCCCCGGCGGCTCGGCCATTACCGGCGAGGTGAGTTTCGTTCGCGATCTCGGCGGCACCATCGAGACCTTCGTCGACGTCGGCGGTACCAGCATCATTGCGGTAACGACGCCGCGCGAGCGGCATGACGTGCCGGTCGGCGCCAAGGTCGGCGTAACATTGCCACCGGCAAGCTGCGTGGTGCTCGGCGCATGAGACGCGAACCCCCGAAGTCGATAGCCGACTACACGCCGCTGTTCTTTCCGGCGCTGATGCTGGTCGTCTTCTTCGTCGTGCCGTTCTCGACGATGATCGCGGTCAGCTTCTTCAAACGCAACCCGTCCGGTTTCTACACGCCGGACTTCGTGTTCGACAATTACGCCCGCTTCCTGTCGGTGTTCTTCGGCGGCGTGCTCGGCTTTTCGCTGATGCTGGCGGTGCTGGTCGCCGTCTGCTGCGTCGCCATCGCCTTCCCCTTCACCTACCTTTTGACCCGTCGGCCGCGCCTCGTGCAGACGCTGTGGCTGGTCGGTCTGTTATCGGTGCTATCGCTGTCTGAGGTCATCATCGGCTTTGCCTGGTCGACGCTGTTTTCGCGCACCGCCGGCATCACCAATTTGTTCGTGGCGATCGGGCTGATGGACAAGCCGGTGGCGCTGCTGCCGACCTTTGGCGCGGTGCTGACCGGCATGGTCTACCAGGCGCTGCCCTATACGATCCTGGTGCTGTACCCCGCCCTCGTGCGCCTCGACCCGACATTGCTCGAGGCAGCGCGCACGCTCGGCGCCTCGCCGATCCGCGCCTTCTTCAACGTCGTCGCGCCGGCATTGCGCAACACCATCGTGGCGACGCTGATCATGGTCTTCGTGTTCGCCCTCGGCTCCTACCTGCTGCCGCAGATTCTGGGACGGCCGCAGCACTGGACGCTGTCGGTGCTGATCACCGACCAGGCGATCTACCAGTCCAACATGCCGTTCGCGGCCGCAATGGCGGTGTTCCTGGTGCTGATCTCGCTGGCGCTGGTCGGATTGACACTGCTCGTCGGACGAAGGGAGAACGCCCTATGACCGCGACCTTGCTGCGCCGTGTCTACTTCACCATCGTCGCGCTGTTCCTGGCGGCGCCGCTGATCGTCGTCGCCGGCGTGTCGGTCAATTCGCGCCAGGAGCTCTCCTTCCCGCCGGTCGGTTTCTCGCTCGCCTGGTACGCCCAGATCTTCACCGATCCGGAATGGCGGCTGGCGCTGATCCATTCGGTGACGCTGGCCGTCTGCTCGGCGGCCATTGCCGTGGCGGTCGCGCTGCCGCTGGCTTGGTTCCTGTGGCGGCGCATCGCGCCATGGGCGAACATTTTTCAGGTGCTGGGCCTCGCGCCCTTCATCCTGCCGCCGGTCATCACCGCGCTCGGCTTCCTCTCCTTCTGGGCGACGGTCGGGCTGTTCGGCCAGTTCTTCACCGCCATCATCAGCCACGCCATCTTCTTCGTGACGCTGCCGCTGGTGACGCTGTCGCTCGGCTTTGCCTCGATCGACCGCTCGCTGGTAGAGGCCGCCGCCACCATGGGCGCCGACGACCGCACAGTGCTGAAAACCGTGGTGCTGCCGTTGATCCTGCCCTACCTCGTCTCGGGCTACGCCTTCGCCTTCGTCTTGTCGCTCAACGAATACATCGTCGCCTATATGACGATCGGCTTCACCACCGAGACGCTGCCCATCAAGATCTTCAACGCGCTGCGCTACGGCTACACTCCGACCATGGCTTCGGTCTCCGTGTTCTTCGTCGCGGTGGCGGCACTGGTGTTCGGCTCGATCGCCAGGTTCGGCGATATACGCAGGCTGCTCGGCGCGATGTCGTCGGACGGGAGCTGAGCGCAATCATTTGTAACAGCACCCCTCGATCGCGTCGCCTGTACGGGCCGTCCCGGCCCAGGCCTGCTTGATCTTCAGCGATATGGCTGGTGCGGCGAAGCCGGTGTGCACCAGCCATTTCGCAAGTCTAGCACATGGTGCGGCACCGCCGTCATGCTGCCCCTTTCCAGCGCAGGAGGCGCATGGCATTGGCCGTCACCAGCACGGTCGCGCCGGTATCGGCCATGATCGCCGGCCACAGGCCGGTGATTCCCAAGACCGTGGTCACGAGGAAGACGGCCTTGAGGCCGAGGGCCATGGCTATGTTCTGTTTGATGTTGGCCATGGTCGCCTTCGACAGCGCAATCATCGCGGCAACGTCGCCGACACGGCCATGCAGCACCGCTGCATCAGCGGTTTCGAGAGCCACGTCAGTGCCGCCGCCCATCGCAATACCAACATCGGCGGCCGCAAGGGCTGGCGCGTCATTGATGCCATCGCCGACCTTGGCCACAATGAGGCCCTCTCCCTTCAGCTCTCCGACAATACGCTGCTTGTCTTCTGGCAGTAGCGCGGCGCGGACCTCGATGCCGAGTTGCTTGCCGATCGCGGCAGCTGTCCGCTTGTTGTCGCCCGTCAGCATGATGGTCTTAATGCCGGAATCCGTCAGCGCCTTGAGACCAGCGAAAGCGTCCGGGCGCGGTTCATCACGCATTGCAATGGCGCCCGCCACCTTGTTGTCGACGAGGACGACCGAAACGGTTTTGCCTTCGTCATTGAGCGCGGCGATTTGAGACTTTTGAACCTCAGTGAGCTTCGCCGTATCCTCGGCCGCCTGTGGCGATGCAAGGAAAACTTCGGTGCCTTCCACGTTCGCCTTGACCCCCTTGCCACCTAGAGCCTGCGCTTTGGACGCGGCCGGAGCCTGAACCTTGTCTGCAGACGCCTTTGCGAGGATGGCGATGGCAAGCGGATGGCTTGAGCCGGTCTCCAAGGCGGCAGCAAGACGCAGCACTTCGGCCTCCGATTTTCCGAAAGAAACCACGTCGGTGACCTGGGGCTTGCCCAGCGTGAGCGTGCCGGTCTTGTCAAGCGCCACGGCGGTGACCTTGCCGAGAGCCTCGAGGACCGCCCCGCCCTTCATCAGTAGGCCGCGCTTGGCGCCAGCCGAGAGCGACGCGGCGATTGCCGCCGGGACCGAGATGACCAGGGCACAGGGGCAGCCGATGAGCAACAGGGCGAGGCCTTTGTAGATCCATTCGTTCCAGTTGCCGCCGAAAACGAGAGGTGGAACCACGGCCACCATCGCGGCCACGCCGACCACAGCAGGCGTGTACCAGCGCGAGAAGCGGTCGACGAACCGCTCAGTTGGCGCCTTGCTCTCCTGGGCTTCCTCGACCAGCTTGACGACGCGCGCGATGGTGTTATCGGAGGCAACGGCGGTGACCTTGATGCGCAAAACAGCGTCGCCATTGATGGTGCCGGCGAAAACCTTGTCGCCGACGCATTTGCGCACCGGCACGCTCTCGCCTGACACCGGGGATTCGTCGATCGCGCTCTCACCCTCGGTGATCTCGCCATCGGCGGGAATCCGGTCACCCGGCCGCACCATGATCATGGCGCCTACTTCAAGGCTTTCGGCCGGCACCTCGCGCGTCTTGCCGCCCTTTTCAATGAAGGCCGTTTTCGGGACCAGCGTGGTCAGCGCTTGAATGCTCGAGCGCGCCTTTCCGGCGGCAACGCCCTCGAGAAGCTCACCGACAAGGAACAGGAAGACCACAGTGGCAGCTTCCTGGCCGGCGCCGATAATGACCGCACCGACGGCCGCTATGGTCATGAGCATTTCGATGGTGAAGGGAATGCCTGCGACGGCGGCCATGACGGCCCGTTTGGCGATAGGCACCAGGCCAACCAGCATGGCCGCGATAAAGACCCACACCCCGGACGCCGGCCACACATAGTGAATGGCAAACGCAAGGACCAGCGCCGCGCCGCTGGCGATCGTCAGGCGACCCTTGGGACTCTTCCACCACGGCCCCGAGGTTGGCGCGCGGTCGTGCCCGTGAAGGCCCTCTATTCCCTCCTCGCGGTCATCTTGACTTTCGCTGACCTGATCGTGGCTGGCGTGAGCATGGCCCGCATGGTAGTCGCCCGCATCGTCGTGGTCATTGTGATGGTGCTCTGCCCCGTCCAGCCCGACCTTTCCCTTTACCTTGAGTTCGGCAACCGTGTAGCCGAGGCCAGTCACCTTCTTTTCAAGTTCGGCGAGGTCACTCTCGGGCGTGTGCCTGACCGTCATGGTGCCGGCGGTGACGGACACGCTGACATCTTCGACGCCAGGGATGCGACGTACCGCCTTATCGATTTTGGTGGCGCAACCGGCACAATCCATGCCTTCGACGCGATAACGGGTTTGTGCTTGAAGCGCGGTCATAACATTCCTCTTGTATCGTTTGACTGCGACGCTACATCCTCTAGCGACTAGAGGAGCATGCGAAATATGCTGAATGGAGTGACCATTGGCGAAGCCGCCCGCCAAAGCGGCGTGAAAGTACCGACCATTCGCTATTACGAGCAGATAGGGTTGCTTGCCGCGCCAGCGCGAAGTGACGGCAACCGCCGTCAATATGAATGTGGCGACTTGCGCCGGTTAGCGTTTATTCGCCATTCCCGCGAACTGGGCTTCGATATCGAAGCGATCCGCACTCTACTTGATTTGCAGGATAACCCTTTACAGCCTTGTGCAACGGCTGACGCCATTGCCCAAGCACGGCTCGCCGACGTTGCGCAGCGTATCCGCAGCCTGAAAGCCTTGCAGGCCGAGCTCGAGCTGATGGTTGAAGGCTGCCGCCATGGTAGAGTCGGCGAATGCCGGGTGATCGAGGTTTTGGCCGACCATGATCAATGTCGACACGAGCACAAATGTTTGCGTATTTAAGTGCTCCATGTGGCCACCTTGGTCTCCATTTCCAACAATGGGAAGACCTCGATTGCGACTGACGCAATTTCAGGAGTTCCGCCGTTGAAGTACTCTGCCAGGGGCGTTTTCGCATGGTCCGCTATTTAACCTGCGCGTCGCAAGCCGACCGGCAGCTTTCGGCCCAAAGCGATACCAGACATCTGCTCTGCAGTGACTGCTTCGGGCAGTTGGCGGACCGCTTGGTTCGCCGTCAATGCCTGAAGACGAGCGGCGGTGCGATGCGGTCCCGCCGCAGCCAGCGCGCGAGGAGCAGCACCGCCACCACGGCCAGCCCCGACGCCAGGCCGATCCAGATGCCGACGCCGTGCAAGCCGAAATGGAAGGCGAGCAGCACGCCGAGCGGCAGGCCGATGCCCCAATAGCCGATCGCCGCGTAAATCATCGGCACCTTGGTGTCGTGCAGGCCGCGCAGCATGCCGGCGGCAACGGCCTGCGCGCCGTCAAAGATCTGGAACAGCGCGGCAAAGGCCAAGAACGACACGGCCAGCGCGATCACCCTGGCATTGGCCGGATCGGTCATGTCGATGAAGGCGCTGATCAACAGATGCGGCCACAGCACCATCACCAGCGCCATCAGCGCCATGGACGAGACGCCGATGACGAAGGCGGTCCAGCCGGCGCGCGAAACGCCGGCCGGATTGCCGGCGCCGTGGGCCAGGCCGACGCGCACCGTCACAGCCTGGTTGAGGCCGAGCGGCACCATGAAGGAGATCGAGGCGATCTGGATTGCGATAGCGTGCGCGGCGAGCGAATCCGCATCGATCAGGCCCATCAGCAGGGCTGCGGCGTTGAAGATCGTCACCTCGAAGGCGAGGATGCCGGCGATCGGCATGCCGAGCCGCAGCAGACCCTTGAAGCGCGGCCAGTCGGAGCGCCAGAAGCGGCCGAACAGGCGGTAGCGGCGGAACTTCTTCTCCAGCATCACCACGGCTGCCAGGCCGCAGAACATCAGCGTGCTCGACAGCGTGGTCGCCAGCCCCGAACCGGCAATGCCCATCGAGGTGACGCCGAGATTGCCGAACATGAACACCCAGTTGAAAAAGGCGTTGCAGGCGACGGCGACGAAAACGATGACCAACGCCCAGCCTGGCCGCTCCAGCGCCGAGATGAACGAGCGCAGCACGATATAGCCGTAGAACGGCAGCACCGCCCATTCCAGCCAGCGCAGATAGATGCCGGCCTGGTGGGCGAGCGCCGGCTCCTGGCCCATGGCCAGCAGAATGGCCTCGCCATGCCACAGCACGATCCAGATCGGGATCGAGATCAGGATCGCCAGCCACAGGCCCTGGCGCACGGTACGGCGCAAATCGCGCACCGAATAGCGCCGGCGGCCAAGCTCGGTGGCGATCATCGGCGAGGTCGCCAGCATCAGGCCGAGGCCGAAGATCAGCGGCATGAAATAGAGATTGGCGCCAAGCGCGCCGCTGGCCAGCGTGTCCGCGCCCAGACGCCCCATCATCATGACGTCGGTGGCGGTCATCGCGGTCTGGCCGAGATTGGTCAGCACCATCGGCCAGGCCAGCGCCAGCGTCGCCCTGATTTCCTGACGCCAAAGATTTTCCGGCGCACGAGCGCCGGCTTCGATCGCAGACATTGTCCTGCTCTTTCCGATTGCGGCGCGTCGGCAACGAGGCCGGAAGCCGCACTTCCAAACGGCAAAACCTTCGGTTTCGCAGCGTTTGCGTCGTTCTATTGGACGAAATGCGGCATGAAGGCAAGGGAGGACGGGCAGCCGGCGATTGAGCCAGAAGCGGGAACCCTCCTATCCGGCTGCCCTTATTTGTTTTACGCAATTCCGGACGGAAAACCGTTACACACTTTTCCTGGAATTGCTCTAGATCAGCCGATGCTTTCGCCGCCGTCGATCACCAGTGCCTGGCCGGTCATGAAGGATGAGCGGTCGGAGACGAGGAACAGGATCGCTTCTGCGATCTCTTCGGCGCTCGCCCAGCGGCCCATCGGAATCTTGGTGCGGACATAGGTTTCGATCGCCTCGCGTCCGCCCATCTGGGCGATGAACGGTTCGTTGAAGGGGGTGTCGACCCAGCCGGGGCAGAGCGCGTTGACGCGCACATTGTGCCGGGCATAGTCGAGCGACATCTGCCTGGTCATCGCCACCACGGCATGTTTGGACGTGGCATAGGCGATCATCTCGCGGTCGTAGAAGACGCCCGAATTCGAAGCCGTGTTGAGGATGACGCCGCCGCCTTGCGCGACCATTGCCGGCATGACCAGCCGCGCGGCCAGAAACTGCGCCCGTACATTGATGCGCCAGGACGCATCCATACCATCGACCTCGACCTCGGTCAGCGTGCCGCCGACCTGGATGCCGGCGTGATTGTGCAGAATGTCGATGCGGCCATACTTGCCGAGAGTGCCTGTGATGAGCTGCCCTACCGCCGCGTCGTCAGAGACGTCGGTGACAATGGCCTCGGCCTGCCCGCCAGCCGCGCGGATACTCGCCGCTGTCGCCTCGCCGCTGGTCTTATCCCGGTCGGCGATGACCACCAGCGCGCCTTCCCTGGCCATGATCATGGCGCCGGCGCGGCCGATGCCGGAACCGGCGCCCGTCACCACGGCGATGCGGTCTTTGAGGAGCATGAGTTTGTCTTTCAGCTGGATGGCTTGTTCAGTTTGACGGCTGGCGCTGGCGCAGCTGCCATTGGGCAAGCACCACCAGAAGAACCGAGGCGACGAGCACGATGGTGGCGATGGCGTTGATTTCCGGCGTCACGCCGCGCCGGATCGAGGCGAAGACATAGATCGGCAGCGTCGTCTGCGCGCCGGCGACGAAGAAGGCGACGATGAAATCGTCGAAGGAGAAGGTGAAGGCGAGCAGGAAGCCGGCGATCACCGCCGGCATGATCTGCGGCAGCACGATCGAGCGAAACGTCGTCAGCGGCGTGGCGTAGAGATCGCTCGAGGCCTCGACCAGGTTGCGGTCGAGGCTGGCGAGACGCGTGCCGACGATTATCGTCACCAACGCCATCGAAAACAGGCCGTGGGCGGCGATGATCGATCCATAGCCGAGCGACAGGCGCGGCGGCTGGTCGTTTGGCCAGATCGAGGCGAGGAACGGGTTGAGCACGCCAAACAACTGGACCAGCGCGACGAGCGTCGAGATGCCGATGACGACGCCGGGAACGACGATCGCGGCACCCATCAGCGCGTCGAAGACGGCGCGGGTTCTGAGCCCGACCCGCGCCAGGCCGAGTGCGGCTGCCGTGCCGCACACCGCCGCCAGAAGCGCGCTGGTGGCGGCGATGAACAGGCTGTTCTTCAATGCCTCGACCAGGAACGGGTTCGACAGCGCCGTGCCGTACCACTGCACCGAAAAGCCGGTGAACTCGCTGGCATGGCGGCCGGCGTTGAAGGAAAACAGCACGACCAACGCAATCGGCAGATAGAGGAAGGCGAAGACGGCTGTGACGAAGGCGCGCATCAGATCAGATCCACCCTGCGGGCGCCCGACACCCGCGTCGAGATGCGGTTGGCGGCAATCAGCACCACCACCGAAACCGCCACCAAGGTGATGGCGATGGCCGATCCGAACGGCCAGTTGCGCGACTGCAGGAACAGGTCGACCAGCGCGTTGCCGATGAAGAACACCTTGCCACCGCCAAGCAGCGTCGGGATCAGGTATTCGCCAAGCAGCAGGATCATGACCAGCGAGAAGCCGGTCATGACGCCCGGCAGCGACAGCTTCAGCGTCACGCCTAGGAAGGTCGAGAGCGGCGTCGCGCCGAGATCGGCAGAGGCTTCCAGCAGCCGTCGGTCGAGCCGCTCAAGACTGACATAGATCGGCAGGATCATGAGCGGCAAATAGCCATAGACGATGCCGAGCAGCACGGCGCCCGGCGTGTTGATCAGCCTGACATCCTCGGTGCCGACAAAGGCCAGCAGTGCGGGAATGCCGCGTCCGCCCAGAATGTACATCCAGGCATAGGTGCGCATCAAAAGGCTGGTCCAAAAGGGAATGACGACGAGCGCAAGCAGGATCAGTCGCCAGCGTTGCGGCGCCTTCAGGGCGAGGTAGTAGGCAACCGGGTAGGCGACGAGCAGGCAGGCAAGCGCGCCCACCGGCGCCAGCATCATCGTGTTCCAGAAAGCAGTCGCCCGCGCCGGAAGATTGGCATACTGCGCCAGCGTGAAGGCGGCCTGATAGCCGCCCTCCGGCGCCCGCTCGCCGACGCTAAACACGGCAATGGCGATGAACGGCAACACCAGGAACACCACCAGCCACGCCGTGGCCGGTGCGAGCAGCAGCGCTGTCAGAAAATTGTGCCGAAATCTGTTGCCGTGCATTAAACCGCCCCGATGCCGGCGGACCTAGGCCCGCCGGTTTTCCGTTTGCGTCAGGCCAGCCTCAAGCCGACTTGAAGCGCGCCATCAGTTCGGCGCGGCCGGGGTCGGTCAGCGTCGCCGCCGCACCAAACTCCAGCGGTGTCAACAGGTCGGCCGCCGGGTAAAGGATCGGATTGTCGAGCACTTCCTTGGGCAGCAGTTTGTTGACCCGCGCGTCGGTCGAGGGCGCGCCATTGGCGAGATGCTCCTTCACAGCAACCTCCGGGGTCATCAGATAATTGAGCAAGGCATAGCCGGCCGGCTTGTTCGGCGCGTCCTTCGGGATGGCGTAGAAATCGGTCCAGATTTCGCCGCCCTCCTTGCCCAAGACATAGGCGATCTCCGGGATATCGCGATGCAGCTGTGCGCCATCATTCGTCCAGCACATGGTCATCCAGGCGTCGCCCGCCCGCATGCCCGGCTGGTAGTCCGAAGAGACCGCGAACAGATGCGGCTTGACCTTGAGCAGCAGTTCCTCGGCCTTGGCGAGTTCGTCCTGCTTCAGCGAGTTGAAGGAATAGCCGTAATATTTCAGCGCGTTGCCGATGGTGGTCAGCTGGTAGTCATGCACCATGGTGCGGCCATCACCCTCAGCCATGGCGACGTCCCAGAATTCCTTCCAGCTGGTCATCGGCTTAGCCAGCTTCTTGGTGTTGACGGCAAAGCCCGTGGTGCCCCAGTTCTTCGGCACCGCGTAGGTCGTGCCGTCGATCGTGCCTTCCCCAGTGAAGCGCGGGTCTTCCTGCGTGCCGTCGAAATTCGGCAGCTTGGCCATGTCGAGCGGATCGATGATGCCGAGTTTCTTGTAGGTCGAGATCGTGTAGTTGGTCGGCACGAACAGGCTCCAGCCCGAGGCGCCGGCCTGCAGCTTGGCAAGCATCTCCTCATTGGAGCCGAAGACGTTGACCTCGACGGCGACGCCGGTGTCCTTCTTGAAATTCTCGAAGGTCTGCGGGTCGTGATAGTTCGGCCAGGTGGCGATCGACATGCGGTCGCCGAGGTTTTCGGCGGCGAAGGCCGGCGTCGGCATGATGCCGAGCTCGCGCGCCATCACCGCGGTTGCGATGCCAAGGCCGGTGAGGCCGAGGAAGTCGCGGCGGCCGATCGAGCCGCGCTTCAGGCGCATCAGCTGGTCGACGAAGTTCTCAGGGCTAATCGGCAGTCCGTCACCATATGATTTCGACATTTTTTGCTACCCTCTGGTTGGTCCCGTTGTTCTTGGTCTCCGGAAACGCCAGCGGCGTCCCGGAGGCAAAGCCGATGGCGACGGGTTCACCCGGCTTGAAGAGGTTGCCATGGCCGATCACATGGTCGGCCTTGGCCAGCAGCGTTCCGATGCCCTGCACCTCGATGGCGTATTCCGCCGTCGAGCCCAAGAAGATCCGGTTGCGTACGATGCCCTTGAAAGGGCTGCCTTTGGTGGCGCCGAGGCTTAGCGATTCAGGACGCAGGCTAACAGAAACGGTCTCGCCCTGCTGCAAGGCGGTTCGTTTGCGCGCGGCAATGACGGTTCCGTCCGCCAGCGCCACATTGACAAGATCGCCTGTATGCCCGGCAACCTTGCCGCTCAACAGATTGGTCTTGCCGACGAAGTCGGCGACGAACAGGTCGGCCGGCTCGTCATAGATCTCGCTTGGTTGCCCGAGCTGTACGATGCGGCCGCCGTTCATGACGCAGACGAAGTCGCTCATCGACAGCGCCTCCTCCTGGTCGTGGGTGACCAGCACGAAGGTGATGCCGATCTCGCGCTGCAGGTTCTGCAGCTCGATCTGCATGTCGGTGCGCAGCTTCTTGTCGAGCGCTGCCAGCGGCTCGTCGAGCAAAAGCACAGCCGGCTTGTTGACCAGTGCGCGCGCCAGCGCGACGCGCTGCTGCTGGCCGCCGGAGAGTTCGTGGATCTTGCGGCGGCCATAGCCGGCGAGCCGCACCATTTCGAGCGCCTCGCCGGCGCGCCAGCCGATTTCCTGCGACGACAGGCGCGGCCGTGCCTGGCGCAGCCCGTAGGACACATTGGCTTCGACATCGAGATGCGGAAACAGCGCGTATTGCTGGAACACCATGTTGACCGGCCGACGATAGGGCGGTGTGCCGGCCATGTCCCGGCCACGGATGAACACCTGGCCTTCGCTCGGCTGCTCGAAGCCGCCTATCATGCGCAGGCATGTGGTCTTGCCGCAGCCGGACGGTCCGAGAAGGGCGACAAAGGCGGAGGGCGGCACAGCCAGATCGATGCCGCTGACGGCGGTCACAGCGCCATAGCGCTTGGTGACGCCGCGAAACTCGATGTCGGGCACTGCGGTCAAAGTGCTGGCTCCAGCAACAGGGCTATTCCAGGACGCTACCAGAGCCAATGGCGTCTAGTATATACCTCGCTGGTGGTATATCTGATCTATTTTCTCGTTTAAGGGAGTATAGATTGAGTGCGTCCCGCAGCGACGAATACAGCCGGCTCGCAGCCCTTGTCGCGGCGACACGGGAGACGAGCGGCGACCTGTTCGGCAAGGCAATGGTCGGCTGGTTGAGCCAGCATGTCGGCTTCGACCACTGCGTGATCTTCGGTTACCGCGGCGCCTCGCGACCGCCGCTGCTGTTCGAAACCTTCTCGCCGGCCGAGAGCCATGTCTTCGTCACGCTCTATCAGGAAGGACCTTATCTGCTCGACCCATTTCATCACGCGGCGGTGGAGCGCAAGGAGGGGTTCTGGCGCATGCGCGAACTGGCGCCCGACCGCTTCTATGCCAGCGAGTATTTTCGCACCTACTATAGCCAGACAAGGCTGGCCGAGGAGGTCGGCTTCTTCGTGCCGCTGCCCGGCAAGGATGCGCTGGTGCTGTCGCTGATGCGATTGCACGCCTCGGGTCCCTTCGGCACCGCCGATGCCAGGCTGCTGCGCGACATGGCGCCGGCGGTCATCAACTTCGCCCGGTTGCGCTGGCCCGCACTTTCGGCCGAGGAGCAGGACGAAGCGGAGCAGGGCGAGACGATCGCCGCAGTCAACGAGTTCGACCGCGCACACATTTGGGAAAGCCTGTCGCTGACCCCGCGCGAAAAGCATGTCGTCGATCTGGTGCTGCAGGGGCATTCCACCGAGTCGGTCGCAAGAGCCATGCGCATCGTGCCGGGAACGGTGAAGGTTCACCGCCGCAACATCCACCGCAAACTCGGCATCAAATCCCAGGCCGGGCTGTTCGCCCGCTTCATCGAGATCATCGAGAGCCGGCGTTGAAATCGCTGAGGCAGACATCGTTCACTTGCGGGCGACAGACTGCTACGGATTACCCGAAACCAGTCGCTTCCTCATACGCCCCGAGAGCAGACGATGGCATTCAGGCGCAGAAAGAACACGGCCGCGATCCCTCGCACAGTGCCGGCTTTCGAGCACATCGTCACCGAGGCGAGCGACAGTTTCCTGTGGCGGCTCGACGACTATCCCTGGGAGCGCAATGTCTGGAATTTTCATCCGGAATACGAGATCCATCTCCTGAGGAAGTCTTCCGGGGTCGCGCTGGTCGGCGATCACATCGGCGAATTCGGGCCGGGCTACCTGAGCATCGTCGGCGGCGGGCTGCCGCATGACTGGGTGACATCGGTGCAACCCGGCGAGCTGATCGAAGGACGCGACATCGTGCTGCAATTCGATCCGCAGCGGCTGCGCGGCTCGGCGGGACTGCTGCCGGAGCTGCGCGAACTAGAACCGTTCCTGGAGCGATCGCTGCGCGGCATCGTCTTCCATGGCCGCGCCGCGCTCGACGGCGCTGCGCTGATGGAACGGATGGGCACCGTGCACGGGCTCGCCCGGTTTTGCCTCTTCCTCGAACTGGTCGATCTGCTGGCCAGGACAGACGAATACGAGCTTTTGTCCTCGCCGGATTTCTCACCCGCGCTCGACGCAACCTCGCTGGACATCATCCAGCGCACGCTGACCTATCTCTTCCAGCACTTCGCCGAGGACCTGAAGCTGCCGGAGGCGGCGGAGCTGGCGGGGATGAGCGAAAGCACGTTTTCGCGCTTCTTCCAGAAAAACACCGGCAACAGTTTCAGCGACCACATCGCCAAGCTCCGGCTCTGGCAAGCCTGCAAGCTGCTGGCGGACACCGATATTCCGATCACCGACATCTGCTTCCAGGTCGGCTACATGAACATCTCCAACTTCAACCGCGCCTTCCTGCGCAAACACCGGATGACGCCGTCATCCTACCGCAAGCTGTCGAAGCAGCGGATGACGATGCGCGCCTGAAAACCGGCCTTCCTCACTCCATCGGTACTCATGTGACAGAGGCCGTGCAGGCGGGCCGGATTTTGCAGCGCACAATGCATAAAAGTACAGGTCTGCTGCAACGGGGCTTCTAGCGCGGCCTTTAGCAACTCCTCATTTTGGCGATGGGTGGCTTGTCGCTCGGGCGATGGCGAGGATCGCGCAACCGAAGACTTCCGCTTCCTGCGACTGTTCCTGGAGGAGAAAATCAATGAAACCAATTCGGCTCGCTGCGAGCATAAGCGCAGCTTTCATGCTTACCACGACCCTCTCGACCATGGCGCTGGCGGCGCCGGTCTGCTCGGCGCCGGTCAAGGTGCTGGCGCAACCGCGTGACGGGCTGACGCTGCTGGAGGCGTCCAAGGACGAGTTCCAGAAACTGGCCGGCGCCAGCTTCCAGATCGACTATCTCAACGAGAACGACCGCCGGGCAAAGTCGCGCGCCGATGCGTCCACGGTCGGCAACTACAACGTCTACTATGTCGACGAAGCCAATGTCGCGCTGTTCGCCTCGTCGAAATGGATCGTGCCGCTCACCGACTATTACCCGGCTGACTACGACTACGCCGATTTCGACCCGGGCCGGCAGAAGGTCGCCACCTATGACGGCAAGGTGTGGTTCGCGCCGCTGACCGGCGGCGGCGACCTGATGGTCTACCGCAAGGACATTCTGGAAGCCGCCGGCATCCAGCCGCCGAAGACGCTGGACGAGTTGATCGCCGACGTGCCGAAGCTGACCGATCCCGACAAGGGCATATACGGCATCGCGCTGCGCGGCGCGCGTGGCTCGGGCGCCAATGTCTGGCGCTGGATGCCGTTCTTCAAGGCCTATGGCGGAAAATGGTTCGACGGTGACAAGCCGGCTTTCAACTCCGAGGCCGCGGTCAAAGCGACCGAGACCTATCTTAAACTGTTCAAGGATTCAGCGCCCGGCACGCAGACCGGCAGCTGGGATGAATCGACCGGCGCCTTCCTTTCGGGCCAGGTTGCCATCTTGGTCGAATCGACGCCGCTGTCGGGCATGGCGGTCGACCCGAAGACCTCGCAAGTGGTCGGCAAGATCGGCTTCCTGCCGCCGCCCTCGCCACTGACCGGCGGCGGCTACGGCCACGGCCTCGCCATCGCCGCCAAGGCCAATGCCGATGACGCCGCGAAGCAATGCGCCGGCCTGTTCATCGCCTGGGCGACGTCGAAGGAGAACGAGAAGCGCCGGCTCGACGCGCACCAATTCGGCGAGCTCAACCGCACCAGCGTGCTGTCCAGCAAGGAGTTCGCCGACATTTACGGCGCCGATCTCGGCCAGGCGCTTGCCGATACCGGCAAGGTGACGGCGGTGAACTTCTGGCAAGATCCGCGCTGGCCGGATCTCGGCGACCGCTGGGGCATCATCCTGGAAGAGCTGGTCACCGGCACGCGCACCGACGTCAAGGGCGGCCTCGACGAACTCGAGGCCTACGCCAACGAGCTGGTGAAGAAGAAGTAATCCTCCCGCCCGCGGCGCGCGGTCCACGGCATTCGACTGGATGCCGGGACTGTGCGCCGCGGGTCTCTCCAAAAAGGCACAGCCCGAGGATAGGCCATGCGCCGACGCTCTTCCCTGCCCGTGACGTTTCTGGTTCCGACGCTCGCCATTCTTCTGGTGCTGTCGATGGTGCCGACGCTCTACGCCATCGTCATCGCCCTGCAGAACCGCGAGCTGAGTTCCTCGGACTATTCCTGGGTCTGGTTGTCGAACTTCATCGACCTGTTCGCCGACCGGCGTTTCCTCAACGCGGTCTGGGTTTCGGTGAAGTGGGAAATCGTCACCGTCGTGACAACGATGATGGTGGCCATCGGGCTCGGCGTGCTGATGTTCGAAGTGGCGTCGCCGCGGCTGCGCAACATCTACTGCCTGCTGTTCATCATCCCGGTGCTGTTGCCGCGCGTGTCGGCGGCTTTCGTGTGGAAGTTCGCCTATCATCCGCTCTACGGCATCGCCACCTACCCCTACCGGCTGATCACCGGCGGGCTGATCTTCGACCCGCTTTCGAAGCCAGCGACGGCCCTGTTTGCCGTCGCCTCGGTCGATGTCTGGCAGTGGGGACTGTTCTTCGCGGTCATCGTGCTGAAGCTTCTGGAGACCTTGCCGCCGCAGCCGATCGAAGCGGCGCGGCTCGACCACGCCAAACGCTGGCAGATCCATGCCTATGTGACCTTGCCTATGCTGAAGGCGCCGCTGATCAGCCTGATGTTCGTCAAGATGATCGAATCGCTGCGCTCCTTCGACCTGATTTATGTGATGACGCGCGGCGGGCCGGGCGTGGCGACCGAGACGCTCGACATGTACGCCTTCTCGCAAGGCTTCATCGAATCCGGCAAGGTGTCCTATGCCTCGGCCATGGCGGTGCTGATGATGATCGCGACTGTCATCACCTTCACCATGCTGTGGAAGCGGGTGCAGGCATGAAGTCGAATCGCATGAGGCCGTATCGCATGAGACCGGGCCGCCTCATCGGCAAGATCATCCTGGCCTTCGCCGGCTTCATGGCGGTGTTTCCGCTCGCCTGGACGGCGGTCAATTCGCTGAAGAACAATGTCGACATCATCACCCGCGTGCCGCGCCTGGTGTTTACCCCGACCTTCGACAATATCAGCTACATCATCGGCCGCGACAGCGTAATGACCGGTCTCTATAACTCGGTCATTTCCTGCGGCGTCGCCGTGCTGATCGGCGTCATGCTCGGCCTTCCGGCAGCCTATGCGGTGGCGCGCTATCCCAATCGCTTCGCTGGCGACATCCAGTTCTTCGTGTTGTCGCTGCGCTTCCTGCCCCCGGTGGCAGTCGCCATTCCGCTGATGGTGATCTGGCTGCAGATCGGGCTCTACGACACCTTGCCGGCGCTGATCGTCACCTATTCGCTGCTCACCATCTCGGTGATCATGTGGCTCGCCATTCCCGCCTTCCAGGCCGTGCCTAAGGAAATCGAGGAAGCCGCTTTCCTCGACGGCTACGGCGCTTACTCGGTGTTCTGGCGCATTGCGCTGCCGGTAGCGGCGCGCTCGCTGATCGGCGCCGTCGCCTTCAGCTTCGTGCTGGTGTGGAACGAATTCCTGATCGCGCTGATGCTGTCCAGTTCCAACGCCAAGACATTGCCGATCGTCGCTTCCGAACTTTCACAGCAAGGCATGAACGTGCCGTGGGGAATCCTCAACGCCTCGGTCGTGCTGTTGTCGCTACCGCCGCTGCTGTTCCTCGGCGTGCTCAGCGGCTTCCTGAATTCCGTTTTCCGGCAAAAAAAGACTTGATGCGAGGACTTACCTATGCGGGCACTGGTGCTTGAGAAAAAAGGCGAACTGTCGCTGCGCGAGATCGCGCTGCCGCTCGACGTCGGACCGGGCGATGTCAAGATCGCCATCCACACGGTCGGCGTCTGCGGCAGCGACGTGCACTATTACACCCATGGCGCCATCGGCAGCTATGTCGTGCGGGCCCCGATGGTGCTCGGCCACGAAGCCGCGGGAACGATCGTCGAGATCGGCGCCAATGTCGGCACGCTGAAGGTCGGCGACCGCGTCTGCATGGAGCCGGGCGTGCCGAACCTGTCGTCGCGCGCGACCAGGCTCGGCATCTACAATGTCGACCCTGACGTCTCCTTCTGGGCGACGCCGCCTGTGCATGGCGTGCTGGCGCCCTATGCCGTGCACCCGGCCGCCTTCACCTACAGACTGCCGGACAATGTCACCTTCGCCGAAGGCGCGATGGTCGAACCCTTTGCTATCGGCATGCAGGCGGCGAGCCGCGCCCGCATCGTGCCTGGCGACGTCGCCGTCGTCGTCGGCTGCGGCCCGATCGGCATCATGATCGCGCTGGCGGCGCTGGCCGGCGGCTGCTCGAAGGTGCTGATCTCCGATTTTTCCGCACCCAAGCTCGATATTGCCGCGCAATATCCCGGCATCGTGCCGGTCAATATAGGTGAGCAATCGCTGGTCGACGCAGTCTCCGCCGCGACCGACAATTGGGGCGCGGATATCGTGTTCGAGGCGAGCGGCAGCCCGAAGGCATTCGCCGACCTGTTCGATGTCGTGCGGCCGGGCGGCGCGGTGGTGCTGGTCGGACTGCCGGTCGAACCGGTCAGCCTCAACGTTCCGGCGGCGATCTCCAAGGAAGTGCGCATCGAGACGGTGTTCCGTTACGCCAACATCTTCGACCGCGCGCTGCAGCTGATCGCCTCGGGGAAGGTCGACCTCAAGCCGCTGATCACCGGCACTTATGATTTCTCGGACAGCATCGAGGCCTTCGAGCGGGCGGCGCAAGGCAAGCCGCAAGACGTCAAGCTGCAAATCCTTCTTACCGGCGAGAAGGGCTGACCATGTCCGCGATCGTTTGCTCCCATGTCGACAAGGCTTACGGCGCCACCACCGTCATCCGCGACCTCAATCTCTCGATCGAGGAGCACGAATTCGTCGTATTCCTCGGCCCGTCCGGCTGCGGCAAGTCGACCTTGCTCAGGATGCTGGCCGGACTGGAGGATATCAGCGGCGGGGAAGTGTCGATCGGCGGCAAAGTGGTCAACGATCTCGAGCCCGGCGAGCGCGGCATTGCCATGGTTTTCCAGAACTATGCGCTCTACCCGCATATGACGATCTTCGACAACATCGCCTTTGGGCTCAAGCGACAGAAAGTGCCCCCGGCCGAGATCCGGAAGCGGGTCGAGGCGGTGGCAACGACGCTCGGCCTCGAACCTTACCTCGCCCGCAAGCCGACCGAACTTTCCGGCGGCCAGCAGCAGCGCGTGGCGATTGCGCGCGCCATGATCAAGACGCCGAAAGTGTTCCTGTTCGACGAGCCGCTGTCGAATCTCGACGCCAAACTTCGCAACCATATGCGGGTCGAAATCGCCCGCCTGCACCAGTCGCTGAAGACCACTACCGTCTATGTCACCCACGACCAGCTCGAAGCGATGACGCTGGCCGACCGGATAGTGCTGCTCAGGGATGGCGTCATCGAACAGATCGGCTCGCCGGCCGAGATCTATCGCCAGCCGGGCAATCTGTTCGTCGCCGGCTTCATCGGTACGCCGAACATGAATTTCATCGACGTGGCCGTCGGGCGGAAGGACGAACGCTGGACGCTGACAGGCGGCGGCTCGACCTTCTTCATAGAAGGCCTGGGCTTCGATCTGCGCGGCGTCCATCGCGCCGTGCTTGGAATCCGACCGCCGGACCTGAAGACCGCCGGTGCTCAGAGCATCAATCTTCTGCAAGGCACCGCCGACCTCATCGAGTTCCACGGCAATGACGCGCTGGTGACGTTCGCCTGCGGCGGCAAGGAGGTCGGCGCGTTGGTATCGGCCCGCGAATGCCCGGCGTTGCGCGCGCCTGTGCGCTACACATTCGAGGAGGAGAGCGTGCATCTGTTCGACGCGGCGACCGGCGCATCCTTGCTCCGGCGAGAGGAGGCCTAGATTTGGTACGCAATTCCGGACGGAAAACCGTTTCACGCTTTTCCTGGAATTGCTCTAGCTGATGGCGTCGAGCGCCTGCCGCTGGCGGTGCATTTCGAGGAAGATCCTGTAGTCGCGGTCGAAGCGGCCTGACGCGGTCGGGTTCGAGGTGCGCGCCCTGCCGCCTTGCTGCATGGCGACGCAGGCGGCATTCAGGTCCGGGAACAGGCCAGCGGCAGTGGCGGCGACCATGCCGGTGCCGAGCAGAACGGCTTCGTCGGCCAGCGGCTCGATCACCGCGCAGCCGGTGGCGTCGGCATAAAGCTCCATCAGCAACGGGTTCTTGGTGTGGCCGCCGGTGACATGCAGCGTGTCTATGAGATAGCCGTTCTCGTTCAGCGCCTCCAGCACATGGCGCACGCCGAGCGCGATGCCGACGGCCGTGCGCCAATAGAGCTTGCACAGGCTGTCGAAAGAGGAATCCAGCGTCAGCCCGCTGACCACGCCGACGGCATGCGGGTCGGCAAGCGGCGAGCGGTTGCCGTGGAAATCCGGCAGCACATGCAGCCTCGCCGCCAGCTTGTCGCCTTCGGTGCTGCGCAGTTCAGCGACGCGCCTGGCGATCTTGGCATGCATGGCCGCATCCGGCTCGCCGCCGGCGCCATGCCAGCGGATGATGTGGTCGAGCAAAGCCCCGGTAGCCGACTGGCCGCCTTCCGACAGCCAGAGCTTTGGCAGTGCGGCGCCATAGTATGGACCCCAGACGCCGGCGAAAGGCTGCGGATCGGGCGACATGGCCATGACGCAGGACGAGGTGCCGGCGATCAATGCCAGATGGCGGCCGATATTCTGCTCGTCGCCAGCAAAGCCGCCGAGCACGCCAAGCGCGCCGGCATAAGCATCGATGACGCCGGCGCCGACCCGACAGTTTTCGCTCAAGCCCAACTCCGCCGCCGCTTCAGGCGTGAGCGTGCCGATGTCTGCGCCGACAGCACTTGCCTTCTCCGGCAGGCTGCCGTGTTCGAACAGATCGCCAAGCCCGACCCTGTCGAAGAAGTCACGGCGCCAGCCGGTTTCCTCATGCGCCAGATAGGTCCATTTGGCGGTCAGCGTGCATTGCGAGCGCGACAGCGAACCGGTCGCCTTCCAGGTCAGGAAATCCGTAAGGTCGAATAGGTAGCCGGCCTCATGCCATGTTCCCGGCAGATTGCGCTTCAGCCACATCAGCTTCGGCGTCGCCATTTCCGGCGACATGACGCCGCCGATATAGTCAAGTACGGCGTGGCCGCTATCGGTGCATTCATCTGCCTCGGCGATGGCGCGATGGTCGAGCCAGACGATGGTGTCCCAGCGCCGTTCGCCCGTCACCGAGACGCTGAGCTGGCCGGCATTCCTGTCCAGCACCACCAGCGAGCAGGTGGCGTCGAACGACATGCCGACAATATCGTCGGCTGACACACCGGCCTTTTCGCGCGCGGCACGCACCGCGATGCACACAGCCGACCAGATATCCTGCGAATTGTGCTCGGCGTGATCGGCCTGCGGCTGGTTCATGACGATCGGATGCTCGGCGCGGCCGAGCAAGGTGCCTGACGTGTCGAGAATGCCCGCGCGGGCGCTCCCGGTGCCGACATCGACCGCGCAAACGAAGCTTTTCGTCAAGATGCTTTTACTCTCGCTCCCTAGAGCCGGATGATTTCAGGTCTGTTCGACCTGAAATCTGAATCCGTCTCTAAATCAAAGAAGTAGAGCATGATGTCGTCCGAAAACCGCTTCACACTTTTCGGCATCATGCTCTAGCCTGCAATCAGATCGGGCAATTGCAGCATGTCCGCGAATATAAAGTCCGGTTCACTCGACGCAAGCCGCGCTTTCAAGGCCGGGTTGCCGGCGTGCGAACCGCCGGTGAAAGCAAAGACGCGCATACCGGCCGCACGCGCCGCCGCGATGCCGGCAGGGCTGTCCTCGATTACGATGCAATTACCGGGATGCGCGCCCATGGCGGCGGCGGCATGGAGAAAAAGATCCGGCGCCGGCTTGCCGCGCGCGACCATGGCAGCGCTGAACAGATGGGGCTCGAGCAGGCCGAGCAGGCCGGTAACGTCGAGCGCATAGCGAATGCGGTCGAGCGTGCCGGAGGAAGCGACGCAGCAGGGCACGCCCAGCCTCGGCAGGATGTCGCTGATGCCGGGAATCGGCTTCAGCTCCTCGCGGAATTTGCGCATCAGCTCGACGCGCATATCGGTCAGGTGCACGTCGGTGATGTCGATGGTGAAATCGCGAAGAAGTATCTCGCGCACGCTCTTCATGCTCTTGCCGAGGAAATGCTCGTAGGCCGCATCCTCGCTGACCGAGCCCCCGGCGGCAGAGATCATGCCGAGCAGAGCCGAAACCGACAGCGCCTCGCTGTCGACCAGCACGCCGTCACAGTCGAAGATGACCAGTTCGGGCGTCATTGCGGCTGGCGTCAGAGCTTGCCGGAGATGTAGCGCGTCAGCGTCGCGCGCGTGCCATTCGCCCACAAGACGTTGAGCGCATGGGCAAAGGCCTCGGCGAACGCCGCCGAGCGGCCGACATCGCCATAGATGTCCTCCATCGCAAGCCAGGCGCCGGGCGCATCCTTCGCCGCCTTGGCGGTTGCCTGCAGCCGGTCCCAGCTGGGATCGTTGGCTTCGATGTCGGCGCCGCTGTCGGTGGTGCCGAAGCAATAGCGGCACCACAGCGCCGATTCCAGCGCGAGACCCGCAACGCTCTTCCCGGCTTTCAGCCGGTCGGCGATGGTCGGGATGATGAATTTCGGCTGCCGGTTGGAACCGTCGAGGCAAAGCCGGCGGATGGTGTCGCCGATCTTCGGGTTGGAAAAGCGGTGCTCGATGAGCTGGTAATAATCCTCCAGCACGGTGTCCGGCACCGGCGGCACGGTCGGGATGATCTCGTCATGCTCGAGCTTGGCGAGGAAGCCGCGCACCAGCGGCTCCTGCATCGCCTCATGGACGAAATGGATGTCCATCAACCCTGCGGGATAAGCGATCGTGGCATGACCGCCATTGAGGATGCGGATCTTCATCAGCTCATAGGGCGCGACATCCCTCACGAATTGCACACCGACCTTTTCCAGCGGCGGGCGGCCGTCGGTGAAACGGTCTTCCAGCACCCATTGCTTGAACGGCTCGCAGAACACCGGCCAGTTGTCCTCGAGGCCGAACTCGGTGGCGAGAATGCCGCGCTCGCGGTCGGAGGTGGCGGGGGTGATGCGGTCGACCATGCCGTTGGGAAAGGCGACATTGTCGCTGACCCAGTTTGCCAGATCCTCGTCGATCAGCCGGGCGAGGCCGATGACGCCATCCGAGGTGACATGGCCATTGTGAGGGATGTTGTCGCAGGACATGACGGTGAACGGCACGATGCCGTCGGCCCGGCGGCGCATCAGCCCGGCCAGGATGAGGCCGAACACCGTCTTCGGCGTCGTACCTGCCTGCGCGTCGGCAACGATATCAGGATGGGTCGGGTTGAACTTTCCCGAGGCCGGATCGATGAAATACCCGCCTTCGGTGATGGTCAGCGAGACGATCTTGATCGCCGGATCGGCGAGCTGGTCGATGATCGCATCCGCATCGCCGGGCGTCAGGAAATCGATCATGACGCCGGTGACGCGGGCGCTCATATGGTCGGAATCCTGCTCGACCACGGTGGTCAGCCAGTCCTGCTCCTGCAGCTTGGAACGACCGATTTTTTCGCCCTCGAAGACCCCGGCGCCGACCAGCGCCCAGTCATGGCCGATGCCTGCATTGAAGAGATCGTCGAGGTAGACCGCCTGATGCGACCGATGGAAATTGCCGACGCCGAAATGGACGATACCGGGTTTGAGCCTGGAGCGATCATATCTGGGACCGGCGACCTTGGCGGGGAGTTCCGAGAGGATCGAGGAGGAGAGTTTCACGGTCATTTTTCTACCCTTTTGGCCGGGCTGCGGCCTTCGTGATCCCGGCCCATCAACTCATCCATTGGCCGCCATCGACATTGTAGGTCTGGGCGACGATGTATTCGGCGTCGTCGCTGGCCAGGAAGACCGCCATGCCGGTCAGGTCCTCCGGCTTGCCCATGCGGCCATAGGGCACGCCCTCGCCGACCAGCCGCTTCTTCTCGCCCTTCGGCCGGTTCTCATATTTGGCAAACAGCGCATCGACCTCATCCCACATATCGCTGTCGACGACGCCGGGCGCGATGCCATTGACGTTGATGCGGTGCTTGATCAGGTCGAGCCCGGCGGACTGGGTCAGCGAAATCACCGCGGCCTTGGTGGCGCAATAGACGGCGACCAGCGGCTCGCCGCGCCGTCCTGCCTGGCTGGCGATGTTGATGATCTTGCCGCCCTTGCCCCTTGCGATCATCGAACGCGCCGCTGCCTGCAGCATGAACAAAGTGCCGGCGACGTTGACGGAGAACAATTTGTCATAGCTCGCTTCGGTGATCTCGACGATCGGCGCCAGGTCGAACAAGGCAGCATTGTTGATCAGTATGTCGAGGCCGCCGGTCTTTGTTTCGACCGCCTTGACCGACGCCTGGATCGAAGCAAGGTCGCTGACGTCGAGCCTGACCGGATAGGCGTTGGCGCCAATCTCGGCGGCCGTGTTTTCGGCAGCCGCCAGATTGATGTCGGCAATGGCCACCGTGGCACCCTCGCGCGTATAGGCTTCGGCAAAAGCCCTGCCGATGCCGCGCGCGGATCCGGTGATCAGCGCCGATTTGCCTTTCAGTCTCACTGCGTCAGCGCCTTTCCGTCGGGGCCGAAGCGATGCATGCGGACCTTGTCCGGCGTCAAATAGATGGTGTCGCCGTGGCGTACGGCCAGTTCGCCATCGGCGCGTACCGTCAGCGGACCGACGCCGTCGGCCTGGACATGCAGGAAGGTGTCGGAGCCCAGATGCTCGGCGACGCCGACAAGGGCTTTCCAGTCACCCGCGGTGGTCGATATCCCCATATGCTCAGGACGAATGCCGATGGTCTTGGCGTTGTATTTGGCCGCCGGCGCACCTTCGATCAGGTTCATTTTCGGCGAACCGATGAAGCCCGCCACGAACAGGTTCTTCGGCGACTTGTAGAGTTCCATCGGCGAGCCGACCTGTTCGATGTTGCCGGCGTTGAGCACGACGATTTTGTCGGCCATGGTCATGGCTTCGATCTGGTCGTGGGTGACGTAGACCATCGTCGTCTTGAGCTGATGGTGCAGCTCGCTGATTTCGAGCCGCATGGTGCCGCGCAGTGCGGCATCGAGGTTGGACAGCGGCTCGTCGAATAGGAATGCCGAGGGCTGGCGCACGATGGCGCGGCCGATGGCGACGCGTTGCCGCTGGCCGCCGGAGAGCTGGCCGGGCCGGCGTTCGAGATAGTTGGTGAGGTTGAGGACCCGGGCTGCGTCCTTCACCTTCTTGTCGATCGTCGCCACATCCTCGCCCGCCATCTTCAGCGGGAAGCCGATGTTCTTGGCCACCGTCATATGCGGATAGAGCGCATAGGACTGGAACACCATGGCCAGCTTGCGCTTGGCCGGCGCCTCGCCGGTGACGTCACGGCCATCGATGTTGATGGTGCCCCCGCTGGTGTCCTCGAGCCCGGCAATGAGGCGCAGCAACGTGGACTTGCCGCAACCCGACGGCCCGACGAAGACGACGAACTCGCCATTCTCGATGACGAGGTCGAGGCCTGGAATGATGACCGTCGATCCGAAATGCTTGGAGACGTTCTTGAGCGTGATGTTTCCCATGGTTTCCTCCCCGAGGGGTTATTTGGCCGGATTGCTTCAGGCAACGTCCGTTATTTTACCGCACCGAAGGTCAGGCCGCGCACCAGCTGCTTCTGGCTGAACCAGCCCATGATCAGGATGGGCGCGATGGCCAGCGTCGATGCCGCCGAAAGCTTGGCCCAGAACAGGCCTTGCGGGCTTGAGAACGAACTGATGAAGGCCGTCAGCGGCGCCGCCTCGGTGGTGGTCAGGCGGATGGTCCAGAACGCTTCGTTCCACGCCAGGATGATGTTGAGCAGCATGGTCGAGGCGATGCCCGGCACGGCCATGGGGGTCAGCACATAGACGATCTCGCCCCACAGGGTGGCGCCGTCCATGCGTGCCGCTTCCAGGATCTCGCCGGGGATTTCGCGGAAGTAGGTGTAGAGCATCCAGATCACGATCGGCAGGTTGATCAGCATCAGCATGATCATCAGGCCGATGCGGCTGTCGAGCAGTCCGGCATCGCGGAAGATGAGGTAGATCGGGAAAAGCACGGCAACCGCCGGCATCATCTTGGTCGAGAGCATCCACATCAGGATGTCCTTGGTCCACTTGCCCGGCGAGAAGGCCATCGACCAGGCGGCCGGAACCGCGACGATCAGGGCCAGGATGGTCGAGCCGACCGAGAGCAGCACCGAGTTGAAGAAGAACTTGAAGTAGCCGCTCTGCGCCTGGACCTCGGTATAGCTCTCGAACGTCCCCGACGGGATCAGCGCGAAGCCCTGGATGGCCTCCTGCTCCGACTTGAACGAGGTGATGATCGTGTAGAGGATCGGGAAGAAGATCAGCAGCGCGACGATCCAGGCGGCGCCTGTCGCAATGACCTTGTGTTGGGTGGTGACTGCGCGTGCCATCGTATCCTCCCTTACTTGTCCAGGTTCTTGCCGACCGCGCGCATGGCGAAGAAGGCGACGATGTTGGCGAGAATGACGGCGATGACACCGCCGGCCGATGCCTGGCCGATTTTGAACTCCAGCAATGCCTTCTGGTAGACGAGGAAGGGCAGGTTGGTGGAGGCATAGCCGGGTCCGCCATTGGTGGTGACCAGGATTTCGGCATAGACCGACAGCAGGAAGATGGTCTGGATCAGGATGACGACGGTGATGGCGCGCGACATGTGCGGCAGCGTCAGATAGATGAAGCGGCTGACGAAGCCGGCGCCGTCCATCTCGGCGGCTTCCTTCTGCTCGCCGTCGAGCGACTGCAATGCGGTCAGCAGGATCAGCGTTGCGAAGGGCAGCCATTGCCAGGCGACGATGATGATGATGGCAAGCATCGGATGCTGCCCGAACCAGTCGATCGGTTGAGCCCCGAAGAAGCGCGCAATGTCGGCAAAGACGCCGTATTGCGGGTGCATGATCATGTTCTTCCAGACAAGTGCAGCCACCGGCGGCATGACGAAGAACGGAGAGATGACGAGGATGCGGACGATCCCCTGTCCCCACATCGGCTGATCGATCAACAGCGCCAGCATGATGCCGCCGATGACGGTGATCAGCAGCACGCTGCCCACCAGGACCAGCGTGTTGAGGATCGACTGCAGGAATGCCGGGTTGGAATAGAACAGCGAGTAATTCGAGAACCAGACAAACCCGTCGCGGATCGGATTGAGCGGATTGTACTGCTGGAAGGAGAACCAGATCGTGAGTGCCAGCGGCACGATCATCCAGACGAACAGCAGCACCACGGATGGCGCCAACATAAAGCGGGCAAGCGAACGGGTCTGCTGAGTAGCCATGACGGTCACCCTTCAAGGTCAGCCAAATTTTCAGGTGTGTGAAAGGGGCCGCCCGAACTGGGATTCGGGCGGCCGTTGCCGGCCAAGGAGGCGACCGGCATTCGGCACCGGGAGGAGCCTTACTTGATATAACCGCCTTCGGTCATGGTCGCCGTGGCGGCGTCCTGCGCCTGCTTGAGCGCGTCGTCTACGCTGGTCTGGCCGGCGAGCGCCGCCGAGAACAGCTGGCCAACGGTTGTGCCGAGGCCCTGGAACTCAGGAATGGCGACGAACTGCACACCGACATAGGGCACCGGCTTGACCGTCGGATGCGCCGGATCGGCGGCATTGATCGAGTCCAGCGTCATCTTGGCGAACGGGGCCGCCTTCTGGTACTCGGGATTGGCGTAGAGCGAGGAACGCGTTCCCGGAGGAACGTTGGCCCAGCCTTCCTTGGAAGCGACCAGTTCGGCATAGTGCTTGCTGGTCGCCCATGAGACGAACTTCTGGGCGGATTCCGCCTTCTGCGTGCCTGCGGGGATCGCCAGCGACCATGCCCAGAGCCAGTTGGCGCGCTTGCCGAGGCCATTGTCCGGCGCCAAAGCATAACCGACCTTGTCGGCCACCTTCGAGGCCTTCGGATCCGAGACGAAGGACGCCGCCACGGTGGCGTCGATCCACATGCCGCACTTGCCTTGCTGGAACAGAGCCAGATTCTCGTTGAAGCCGTTGGACGAAGCGCCTTCCGGACCGTCGGCCTTCATCAGGTCGACATAGAACTGCAGTGTGTTCTTCCATTCCGGTTGGTCGAACTGCGGCTTCCAGTTCTCGTCGAACCAGCGGGCGCCAAACGAGTTGGACATGGCCGTCAGGAACGCCGTGTTCTCGCCCCAGCCGGCCTTGCCGCGCAGGCATACGCCGTTCACGCCATTGGCGCGGTCGGTCATCTTGTCGGCGGCCTGCTTGATGAAGTCCCACGTCGGGGCATCGGGCATGGTCAGCCCGGCCTTCTCGATCAGGTCCTTGCGGTACATGACGAAGGAGCTTTCGCCGTAGAAGGGCGCGGCATAGAGCTTGCCGTCGACCGAGAGGCCGCCGGCGATGGCCGGGATGATGTCCTTGGCGTCATAGTCGTCGCCGAGCTTGTCGAGCGGCAACAGCCAGCTCTGCTTGGCCCAGATCGGAACCTCGTAGGTGCCGATCGTCATCACGTCATACTGGCCGCCCTTGGTTGCGATGTCGGTGGTGACGCGCTCGCGCAGCACGTTCTCTTCGAGCGTGACCCAGTTCAGCTGGATGTCGGGGTTCGCCTTGGTGAAGTCGTCCGTCAGCTTTTGCATGCGGACCATGTCGCCATTGTTGACCGTGGCGATGGTGATGGATTCGGCGTGTGCGGCAAAAGCGAAAGCGCTGGCCGACAACAAGCCCAGGGTGAGCGTGCCCAGTTTCATCAAATTCCTCCCATGAACCAAGATGAGCATTTGCCTTGGTAATGGGCAATTACTCACTTGGCATAAATTATGTCAAGCCAGATTCGATGCTGCAGCGCAGCACGCAAGGAGGAGCGCGGCGTTGCGCGCGTAGAGGATATTGAACGGATTTGGGAAGCTGTTTGCACGGGATGTGAGAGCGGGTAGATGCCGACCCATCGCAACCCAATCATGGCGCCAAGGGAGCGATGGGGCCCAGCCCGTCAGCCGTGGGACGGGTAGCTTCCGACGGAATATTCGAAAACCCTGCCGTCGCGTGTTTGCTTGGCTCTGGTCAGCACTTCCGTCACCTGGATCCAGCTGGGCTCGTCCTTGCGCAGCCTAACTTCCCGGCCGATTGCCTTCACGGCAGCTTGAAACGGCGTAAATGCTTCGATCACCTGCGTCGTGCGCACGGTGTTGTTTTCGATTTCTTCGACGCGATAGACTTTCATCAGCCGGCTGATCGACCCTGTTTCAATCTGCAGACGATTGATCCTGCTCAATTGGGTCGTCACAAGCACAAGCCTATGCCGGGCGAGTGATATCGACAGCGTTTTTGTCAAGCTTGGTTAACCGGGTGGCCCGATCGCAGCTGTTTGTCCGCGAAAGCGAGCATTCGTCGCGGATCCATGGCTCGCTTTGCATCTCGGAAATCAATCCGCGAGTCGCTCGCCCTCAGGCGCAGGCGATCTCGGCCAGGATCCAGTCCCGGAAGGCTTTTATCTTCGGCACGTTGCGACGCGCCGTCGGGTAGACCAGCCAATAGGCGTGGCCGTCGTCGCCGACTAGGTCGAAGGGCTGGATCAGGCGGCCGGCGGCGAGCTCGGTCTTGAACAATGCGGTGGTCAGGATCGCCACACCATGGCCGGCGATGGCCGCGTTCGCCTCATAGGCCTGCGCGCCCATGCTGGTGCCGGTGCGCCTGGCAAGTTCGTCCGCCGGGACGCCGGCAAGGGCGAACCATTCCCGCCACCAGATGTCGCCGGGATCGAGAATGGGCAGCTTGAACAGGTCGGCGGGTTCGTGGACGCCACCTATGGTGGCAGCGAGTGCCGGGCTCAGCACCGGGGTGAAATCGGCCTTGAACAAAAGATGGGTCTCCACTCCAGGCCACTTGCCGCTGCCGGAGCGGATAGCGATGTCCATGTCCTCGCGGGCAAAATCGATCACCCTGTTCGAGGTATCGACGCGCACCGCCGGCGACGGATGCGCGACCTGGAAGGAGCCGAGATGCTGCGCCAGCCAGTTCGAGGCGAAGGTCAGCAGCGTCGAGACACACAGCACACTATCGGCGCCCCCACGCGCGGCGGAATAGGCGCTTGAGAGCAGGCTGAACGCCTCGCTGACGGCGGGCGCCAGGCGCTGGCCGGGTTCCGTCAGCACAATCTGTCGCGGCTGGCGCAGGAACAGCGGCGAACCGATGCGCTCTTCCAGAAGCTTGATCTGATAACTGGCGGCGGCCTGCGTCATGCCGAGTTCCTGCGCGGCCTTGGTGAAGGAGAGATGCCGCGCGACGGCTTCGAACACCCTGATGGCCTGCAGCGGCGGCAACTGGGCGAGCTGTGGTGCCTTGAGATCGGGCATAAGCCCTCCTTATGGGTCGTGATCGACGTTTGATTGGCGGCAAGAGGCAATCAGGCCGATATCTGGTGTCAACGATCAATCAAGTTCAAGCATAGCGGAGGCTGAAGATCATGACCACGGTACAGCAAAAGCTCCATTCGACCCCGGCGCAGAGCTGGTTTTCCCTGCTGGTGCATGAATTTTCCCTGCTTGTGCACCGCCGACGCGGCTACGTCGACGTCCGGGAGTTGTCGCCGCATCTGCAGCGCGACATGGGTTTCCTCGATGGAAATGATGTTTGCGGACGGCACAAATAGCAGTGCCGATTTTATCACCAGATCAGGCGCCGTCGAGTAGGGCCGTGGCGGTCCGCTCGTCGGTGATGAGGCCATTGACCAGCCGGCGGTTCACCGCGGCCAGGATGCCCGGCAATTTGCGTTCGCCCATGGCGAGTGCAATGACCAGCGACTTTTCGCGTGACGGCAAGGCTGCCGACGATACCCGGTCGTTGGTGATGCCCTCGATCATGCGGCCTTCCCGGTCGAACACCCAGCCGACGATCTCGGCGACGCCGCCAGCCTTTTGCAAAGCCTTCAGCTCGCTTTCCGAGATAAAACCGTCCTCGTAGAGCGGCGCCTTCGGGCCGAGATCGCCGATGCCGACAAAGGTGACGTCGGCTTCCGCGGCCAGCGCCAGCGTCGGTTGGATCATCGGCTGGGCAAGCAGCATCTCGCGCTCTTCCGGCGACGAGGCGATGACCGGCAGCGGCATCGGGAACGAGCGGGCCTTGACCCGGTCGGCCATGGTGAAGATGACGTTGTAGAAGGCGGCCGAACCGTCGGGCGAGATGTTGCCGGTCAAGGACACAACCTTGTGCTGCGAGCATTCCATCGGCGGCAATTGCTCGATCGCCGCCTTCAGCGTGCGGCCGGTGCCGATGGCCAAGACGATGGGCGTCGGTGACCGCAGCCGCCGCTCGATCTCGGCCGCGGCCGCCTCGGCAATGCCGATCGTGGTCGAGGATGAGGTTGGATCGCTCGGCACCACTTCGACGAGGTCGAGCGCGAAGCGTGACTTCAGTCTAGCTGCGAGATCAAGGCAATTGGCGATCGGGTGATCGACGCGAACCTTGATCAGCCCCTCCGACACCGCCAGCGACACCAGCCGCTGCGCCGTCTGCCGGGAAATGCCGAGCGTGGCGGCGATCTGGTCCTGGGTGTTGCCGGCAACATAATAAAGCCAGCCGGCGCGCGCTGCCTCGTCCAGCCTGCTGCTGCCGCCATCTTGCCGCGAATTCAAAATGTGCCTCCAGCCCTGCCCCTTTGCGCGCCCTTGGGCGAAGCGTCGTAGTCTTGCAGGGAATGTGTCGGCGCGCAATTGTTCAATCGGGAAGACAATTGCTTGCTGCTTCGATCCGGCCGCCGCGCGGCAACCAACCCAGCGAAAATCGCCAGCGGACGGGCTCGGCGGTTTATCTCCTGATACAAACGCTTTAAGGGGATCGGCAAAGGAGCCTCGCATGACGCCGAAAGCGGTTTTCTGGGATATGGACGGCACGCTGGTCGACAGCGAGCCGCTGCACGAGGCGGCCTTGGTGGCGGCGCTGCGCAGCGTCGGTATCACGCCGCCGGCCGACCTGCATGAGCGGGTGCTGGGCGTCGCCGCCGCACCGGTCTACGAGATGCTGCGCAGCGAGTTCGGCCTCGACCTGCCCTTCGACGACTGGATCGTGCGCAAATACGATCACTACATGCCGATGGCCGAGACGCTGAAGCCGCGCCCCGGCGCGATCGAAGTGTTCAACGAGTTGCGCGCGCTCGGCGTGCAGCAGGCGGTGGTGTCCAATTCCGACCGGGTGATCGTCGATGCAAATCTGAGCGCCGTCGGCCTGATCTATCCCGGCATGCGCACGATCAGCCGAAACGACGTGCGCGAAGGCAAGCCGCATCCCGAACCATTCCTGCGCGCCGCGTGGCTGGCCGGCGTCGATCCTTCAGACGCGGTGGCCGTCGACGACAGCGTTACCGGCGCCACATCAGGCCTGGCCGCGGGGATGCGGACGATCTTCTGGCCGGAAGCGCCGATGGCAGGACCGAAGGGCGCTGTCGTGATCAACAGTGCGGAAGAGTTGCGGGCTCAGTTGGGACTCTGAGTGAGCCTATGAACGTCGGCGCTGCCCCTCATCCCCCTGCCGGGACCTTCTCCCCGTGAACGGGGAGAAGGGTGAACTCATTCAGCTGCGGTACACCGGCTCCTCCTCGTCGAGGATCGCCTTCAGCTCGGCCAGGTGACGCTCCGCCTGGCCGGGATAGTCGTCCATTTCGCTGGCGGCCTTTTCGGCAATGGCGTCGGAGAGCGTGCGCAGCGGCCGGCCGGTCCACAGCGCCTTGATGTAGGTCTCGGCGGCGCGTTCGAAATAGAACATGCGGTTGAAGGCGTCGGCAACGGTGTCGCCGATGACCATGACGCCGTGATTGCCCATCACCATCACCTTGACCTTAGGGTCGGTGAGCAGTTGCGAGCAGCGCTCGCCCTCTTCCTCGAAGGCCAGCCCGCCATAATGGGCGTCGACGACGTGGCGGTTGAAGAACATGGCCGAGTTCTGGTCGATCGGCGGCAGAGTCGAGTCGGCCAGCGATGCAAGCACAGTGGCATGAATGGAATGCACATGCATGGCGCAGCGCGCATGCGGCACGTTGCGGTGAATGGCGCCGTGCAGACCCCAGGCAGTCGGGTCGGGCGCGTCGGGGCCGGTCAGCGTCTCGGGATCGTTGGCGTCGATCAGCAAAAGGTCGCTCGCCTTGATGCGCGAGAAATGCACCTGGTTGGGGTTCATCAGGAATTTGCTGCCGTCCTCGTTGACCGACAGCGAGAAGTGGTTGGCCACGGCTTCATGCATGTTGAGCCGCGCCGTCCAGCGGAAGGCGGCGGCGAGGTCGACGCGCTCCTCATAATAGGGCAGGTTGGTCAGCGGCTCTTTCTGCAAACGGGCGATGCTCATCAAAAAATCCTCCATTTCCCCAAGAATGCCGCGCCCAATGCCGACCAGCAACCGGTAAGTACTGGGTCAGGCCGCCGAGCGGGCCGACTGCAGCCCGCCATGTTCGACGATGAAGTCGATGACTTCCTGCAGTCCCTTGCCGCGCGACAGGTCGGTGAAGCCGAACGGGCGCTTGCCCCGCATTCGGGCGGCGTCGCTCTCCATGACATCGAGGTTGACGTTCACATAGGGCGCCAGATCGCTCTTGTTGATGACCAGGAAATCGGAACGGGTGATCGCCGGCCCGCCCTTCCTGGGGATTTCCTCGCCCTGGCAAACCGAGATGACATAGAGGGTCAGGTCGGCAAGGTCCGGCGAGAAGGTGGCGGCAAGATTGTCGCCGCCGGATTCGATGAAGACGATGTCGAGATCGGGGAATTTCCTGTTCAGCTCGGCGATCGCCTGCAAATTGATCGAGGCGTCCTCACGGATGGCGGTGTGCGGGCAGCCGCCGGTCTCCACGCCGACGATGCGGTCCTCAGGCAGCGCCTGCAGGCGAGCCAGCATCATGGCGTCTTCCTTGGTGTAGATGTCGTTGGTGACGACGGCGATGGAGAAATCGTCGCGCAGCGCCTTGCAGAGCTTTTCGGTTAGCGTCGTCTTGCCGGAGCCGACGGGACCGCCGATGCCGATGCGCAGGGGACCGTTGGCCTGAGTCATAGCGAAAAATCCGTCATGCCGAAAAACTCCGTGATGGCGAGGATGGCGAAGCTGAGCCCGATCAACAGGCAGAGCGGCGAATAGAAGCTGACATCGAGCCGCGCAAAAGGCTGTTCCGGCGCCAGACGGCGCCACCACGGCGTGAAGCCGGCAATGCCGCGGCCGAGGAAGACCAGCCCTATGAGCAGCGCTGTGGCGGCAAGGCCTTCCCTTGGAAAGGGGGTGGCGAAGACCCCGGTCAGCGCCAGCGGCCACAGGGTTGCGAGGCACAGGCACGCGGCAACGGCGAAACAGGCAAACGGCGTCGGCATCTCGTCGATGCCGCGAAAGCCGACGACGGCGTGGGCGCAGGAGACGCCGTCCCTGCCCGGCCAGATGCCGCCAAGGCCCCAATAGACATGCAGCGCGGTGATCAGCAGCAGGACGGCCGAGAGGGCGAAGGCGAGGACGATCATGAGCGGAACAGCCTGGAATACTGCGTCTCGTGCTTCATCGCCATGATGTCGGAGATGAAGGCGCAGCCGCCGAGATCGTCCAATGTCGAGCCGGCGGCGCGCGCGGCCGTCGACAGCGCCAACGGCTCGAAGCCGGCGAGCAAGGCCATAGCGTCCGTCTGGCCGACGATTCCGAGTCGGATCGCCGCCTGGACGAGGTTGGAGAAGAAGGCCTGCAGGAAGGCCGACATCGCGTCCTGAAGCGCGATGCCGTTGCCGCCGGCAACGGCGCCGACGGCGACACAGTAGGCGCATTCGGCCGGCAGGCGGCCCAATACCGGATTCGCCCACGCCGCTGCCGCTTTCAGGAAGGCGGCGCCTTGCAGCATGGTTTCGGTGTGGCGCTCACGCGAGCCGGCCAGCGCTTCGGCGAGATCGGCAATTTCATGGAGGTCGCCTTCATGGAGGTCGCCGCCGTCGCGGGCGCGGCGCCAGCTTTCCGCGAAGAGCACGGCGTCGTTCCAGCCCGAGCCCATCTCGACCAGCGTCTCCAGCCAGAAGGCGAGGCTGGCGGTATCGGCAACCAGCCCGTCTTGCCCGGCGCGTTCGAGACCATGGCTGTAGGCAAAGCCGCCGACCGGAAAGGCCGGCGACAGCCACGCCATGAGCCGCAGCAAAGCGATGCCGGACGGCTGGTCAGTCATGATCGTGATGATGCCCGTCATGGGAATGGCTGTGCGAATGCGACTCGCTGTGTGCGTGGGAACGTCCATCATGGGAATGCGCTTCGGCGTGCGCATGCGCATGGCCATGATCATGACCATGCGCACCTTGGGCGGAATAGGCGCCGCGCACCGGCTTGAACGGTTCGGAGACTTCGCGCACCGTGGCGCCCAGCCCTTCCAGCATAGCCTTGATAACATGGTCGCGCAAAATCAGGATGCGGCTGGGCTCAATCGCAGCCGCCAGATGCCGGTTGCCGATATGCCAGGCGAGTTCGGTCAGATGCACGGCGTGGCGGGCGCGGATGTCGTAGACCTCTTCGGGTGCCGCGGTGATCTCGACCTGGCCGCCATCCTCCAGCACCAGCCGGTCGCCATCGTTCAAGGTCACGGGTTCGGGCAGGTCGACCAGCACCTTGCTGCCGTCGGCAAGCTCGATGGCGCGGCGGCGCAAATGACGCTCGTCATGGGGCAGGACGGCACGGCCGGATGGCGGCGTAGTTCCGGCAGTGCCGGCAGGCACCACCGAGACGGCCCGGGGGAACTTGGTGAAGTCGGTGTTCAGGTTGAGTTTCATCGCATGGCTCCACCGTTAGCCTGGGCTCTCGCACGGGCAGGCCGCGCCAGGACGCGGTCGAAATACGCGTTGACGCGCTCGGATTCGATCGGAAATTTTCCGGCGCGGGCCCAGCCGCCCATGTCGCCCAACAGCACGTCGACGGCGGAAAACCGGTCGCCCAGCGCAAACTCCCGATCCCCCAGCCGGCCGTCGAGCGCCTTGGCCTCCGAGGCGAAATCGTAGGCGGCGGCGGGGCCGACATCGACCCGCACGTCCTTCGGCAACAGGAAGCGGTGGCGCAGCTTGTTCCACAGCGGCGCTTCGAACTCGGACTGGGCAAAATGCATCCAGGAATCCATTTCGGCGCGTCCGGCCACACCTGGATTGGCGCCCATGCCTTTGTCGGCGTGCTTGTCGGCGAGATAGACGCAGATTGCCGCCGAATCAGTCACCGTCAGTTCGCCATCGATCAGGATCGGCACCTTGCCCGACGGGTTGAGCGCATAGGCTTCGGGCGAACGCAATTTGACCTCGACGAATTCATAGGGCTGCCCGAGTTCCTCGAGCATCCACAGAACGCGGCTGACGCGGGATCCACGCGATCCGATGGCCTTGTACATGGTTGAACCCTCTTTCCTGCGACCCTAAACCATAGCCACTGTTCAGACGATGGTGTCGAAGAGCCGCAGGATGAACGATATCTGATAGATCAGCGTGCCGGCGACGAAGGCGATGTGGAAGCGGCGGTCACGCACCAGTATGGCGGCGATGCACAACACCACGAAAACCGGCGTTCGGAACAGATATTCATTGCCGTAGCGGGCGAAATGCTCGGGACCCTTCAGCAGCGTGTCGACGACGTCGAGCAGATAGGTCGTCGCCAGCAGGCCGAAGAACCAGCCACGGCGTGAATAGAAGAAATCCTCGTAGCTGGTGTAGTCGAGCATCGAATCCGGAAACAGCAGCGCGCACAGCAGGAACAGCGTGATGGCGTAGAAGATCAGGAACAGGTACTTGCCGAAAGTCCAGACCTCTATGGTGTAGAGGCCGAACTCCCACCACCAGAAGTGCACCAGCAGCAACAGCATGGAGGCGACCCAGCCGAGGTGCACGGGATAGAGCCTGTACTGGCCGGGATGCTGGACGATGCGCGCCACCCCCGACAGCAGGCGAGCGACGCCAAGTCCGATCACCATGCCCATGACGATGCGGATATGCGGGAAGATATCGTGGGCGGAGGCTATTTCGGTGGCCATGACCTGCTACGCGGTTTCTTTGAGCCGCATATTGCGGCGGCACCGACCGGCTCGCAACGGAATTTGCCGGGTCGATCAAATCGCCCCTCGCCTCAAAACAGGAAATACCGCTGCGCCATCGGCAGCACGGTTGCCGGCTCGCAAGTCAAGAGTTCGCCATCGGCGCGAACCTCATAGGTTTCGGGATCGACCTCGATATGCGGCGTGGCGTCGTTGAGGATCATCGAGTGCTTGCCGATGCCGCCGCGGGTATTTTCGACCGCGACGAACTGCTTGTCGACGCCGAGCCTGCCATGCAGGCCGGACTCCAGCGCCGCCTTCGAAACGAAGGTCACCGACGAGTTGGTCCTGGCCTTGCCATAGGCGCCGAACATCGGGCGGTAGTGCATCGGCTGCGGTGTCGGGATAGAGGCGTTTGGGTCGCCCATCGGGGCTGCGGCTATCATGCCGCCGATCAGCACCATGTCGGGCTTGACGCCGAAGAAGGCTGGGTTCCACAGCACCAGATCGGCGCGCTTGCCGACCGCGATCGAACCGATGTCCCTGGAAAGGCCATGCGCGATTGCCGGGTTGATGGTGTATTTGGCGATGTAGCGGCGGACGCGGAAATTGTCGTTGTTGCCGGTCTCCTGCGGCAATGACCCGCGCTGGCGCTTCATCTTGTCGGCGGTCTGCCAGGTGCGGATCGCCACCTCGCCGACGCGGCCCATTGCCTGCGAGTCCGACGAGATGATCGAGAAGGCGCCGATGTCATGCAGAATGTCTTCCGCCGCGATGGTTTCCTTGCGGATGCGGCTTTCGGCAAAGGCGATGTCTTCGGGGATCGACGGCGACAGATGATGGCAGACCATCAGCATGTCGAGATGCTCGGCCAGCGTGTTGACGGTGTAGGGCCGGGTCGGGTTGGTCGAGGACGGGATGACGTTGGGCAGGCCGCAAACCTTGATGATGTCAGGCGCATGGCCGCCGCCGGCACCCTCGGTGTGGAAGGCGTGGATGGTGCGGCCCTTGATGGCGGCGACGGTGTTCTCGACGAAGCCGGATTCGTTCAGCGTGTCGGTGTGGATCATCACCTGCACGTCGTAATCGTCGGCAACCGACAGGCAGCAGTCGATGGCCGCCGGCGTCGTGCCCCAGTCCTCGTGCAGCTTCAGCGAGCAGGCGCCGCCCAGCACCATTTCCTCGAGCGCCGCCGGCAGCGAGGCATTGCCCTTGCCGGACAGGCCGATGTTCATCGGGAAAGCGTCGAAGGACTGGATCATGCGCGCCATGTGCCAGGGTCCCGGCGTGCAGGTGGTGGCCAGCGTGCCATGCGCCGGGCCGGTGCCGCCGCCGAGCATGGTGGTGATGCCCGACATCAGCGCTTCGTCGATCTGCTGCGGGCAGATGAAGTGGATGTGCGCGTCGAAGCCGCCGGCGGTCAGGATCTTGCCCTCGCCGGCGATGATCTCGGTACCGGGGCCGATGATGATGGTGACACCGTCCTGCGTGTCGGGATTGCCGGCCTTGCCGATCGCCGCGATGCGGCCGTCCCTGAGACCTATATCGGCCTTGAAGATGCCGGCAGTGGCATCGACCACCAGCGCGTTGGTGATGACCGTGTCGACCGCGCCGCCGGCGCGCGACACCTGGCTCTGGCCCATGCCGTCGCGGATGACCTTGCCGCCGCCGAATTTCACCTCCTCGCCATGGACGGTGAGGTCCTTTTCGACCTCGATAAACAGCTCGGTATCGGCCAGGCGCACTCTGTCGCCGACCGTCGGGCCATACATCTGCGCGTAGGCGGCGCGGGTAATTCTAGCCATCAGTCAATGCTCCCCAAACGAGAGTCCGGCCGCAGCCGAACTCCACATCGTCGCCATCCAATGGTCATGCAATGACCCGCTCGGCGACACCTTCTGATCCCATTTGGCCGTTGAGGTGGCCGTGCCACCCCAAACCGCCCGTTTGCCAAACCCTTGGCCAAATCGATGAAAGGAAAATACATGCGCAAAATCATCGTTCTTGCAGCCGCCGCCACGCTGGCCTCCGCAACCGTAGCCGGCGCCCAGCAGCAGCCCACGCCGCAACCGAAGCCGGCGGCGCCCAGCGCTCAGCCGGCGGCGCCGGCGATCCAGAAGGTCAACATCGTCGATATCAGCGAATTGCCCAAGGCCACCCAGACGCAGGTCAATCAGGTGATCGCCCAGCGTGGCGATGCCGGGCTGCAGAAACTGCGCTCTTCGATCGACGCGACGCCGCAGATCAAGTCGGCGCTCGAAGCCAAGGGGCTCACCTCGGCACAGGTGGTCGCCGCCAGCATGACCACCGATGGCGCGCTGACCCTTGTCACCAAGAAGGCAAGCTGAAAGAAGCGCTTGGCGGGCCGGCACCCGGCCCGCCAGCCCACAGGGAACCTTCGCCCGACAGGAGGCGTTTCGTTCCTTTGGCGCCGAACGGCGTTGCACAGAAAAGTCCACCAGGAGCGAGCAATGCCTGTCTTTGCCGACACCAGATGGCTCCAGAGCCTTGCTGCCTGCACATTTCTCGCAGCTTTCGGCCCGCAAGCCGCGCAAGGTCTTGAAAGCGCTGACGCCGTCAACCGGGCCGACACCGTCAACAGGATCGTCGGCTCCGATGTCCGGCAGGAGGAGGCGCGGACGGAACCACAGACCAACAAGATCATCACCGCGATCGAGCGGACGCGTGAGAACATCGGCGCCGTGCGCAAGACGTCCAAGCTCGATACTGTGGATATCGTCTTCCTCACCGACGCGGCGCGCAGCGAAGGCGGCCCGCCGCCGGCGGTCGAGAGCAAGGTCGAACAGCATCAGGATGACATTGCGGAACTGCGCAAGGAGATCGACGCCAACGCCTTGCTGTTCAACGCCATCGATTCGCGGCGCGTGCTTACGGAAGACGTCCTTGCGGTGGAATTCGACGGCTCGGCAAGAATCGTCATCTACGCGGCGGCCAGGCCGTCGAACTGACCTCAGGGCGCCCGACCCCGTCGATCTCACAGCCTGCCCATGATCTTCTGCTGAAAACCGTAGACCTCGCGTTTTCCTCCGAACGGCACCAGCGTGACGTCCCGCTCTTGTCCCGGTTCGAAGCGCATCGCGGTGCCGGCGGCAATGTCCAGACGCATGCCGCGCGCTTTGTCGCGATCGAATTTCAACCCCTCATTGGTCTCGAAGAAATGGTAGTGGCTGCCGACCTGGATCGGCCGGTCGCCGCTGTTGGCCACCTTCAGCGTCACCGTCGGCAGCCCCTTGTTGAGCTCGATGTCGCCGCTTGCCGTGATGATTTCGCCGGGAATCATCGTTAGCCTCACAAAACGCCGAAGACCAGGCCGACGGCGACTGCAGCACAAGCGGCGCCAGCGGCGCGGGCAAGCCCGCGAAAGCGCATGCCGAGGCCAAGGCCGGCAGCGATGCCCATGGCATGGAGAAGTGCGGTGGCAACGGCAAAGCCGGCCATATAGTCAAGTCCACCGGCATTTTCCGGCACTTCGGTGCCGTGGGCATGGCCATGGAACAGCGCGAACAGGCCGATGATGGCGACTCCGGCCGAGACCGGCAGATCGACCGCCAACGCCACCAGCAAGCCAAGCGCGACGACGGAGGCAAGGATGCCCGGTTCGACGAAAGGCACCGGCACGTGGAGCATGCCGAGCGCGCCGCCGACCAGCATGACGCCGACAAAGGCCAGCGGCCAGGCCCAGATTGCCTTGCCGCCCTTGAGCGCCGCCCACAGGCCGACGGCTACCATGACGGTCATATGGTCGAGGCCGGACAGCGGATGCGCGAAGCCCGCCGCGAAGGACGAGGTCGTGCCGATGCCGACATGGGCATAGGCGGGCATCGCCGCCGCCAGCAGCAGGATCGCTGCAAGCGTGGTGCGTTTGGTTGAAGCAGAGATCATCGGTCTTCCCTTCGAAGTCACGAAAACAATCACGCAGCCTTGCGCGGGCCGCAGCCCTCGGCCTTGAGCACGCGTTGGGTCGAGGCCGGATATTTCACCAGTTTCTCCACTGGGCGGATCGGGCGTGCGGAAAAATTGCCGCCGCAGTTCGGGCAGACGCCGCCCAGCACATGTTCAGCGCAGTCAGCGCAGAAGGTGCATTCAAAGGTGCAGATCAGCGCGTCCGCCGCTTCCGGCGGCAGGTCCTTGTCGCAGCATTCGCAATTCGGTCGCAGCTCCAGCATCGTTTTCTCCTCACCTGATCGGTTCGTGAACGGTCACCAGCTTGGTGCCGTCGGGAAAGGTCGCCTCGACCTGCACGTCGTGGATCATCTCGGCGATGCCTTCCATCACCTGCCCGCGGGTGATGACATGGGCGCCGGCCTCCATCAGTTCGGCGACCGGGCGGCCGTCGCGGGCGCCCTCGACGACGAAATCGGTGATCAGCGCGATCGCTTCGGGGTGATTGAGCTTGACGCCGCGTTCCAGCCGCTTGCGCGCCACGATCGCCGCCATGGCGATGAGCAGCTTGTCCTTTTCACGCGGCGTCAGGTTCATGCGCTTTCCTGGATTTGGCCTGTATTTGGCTCAGAGTGACCATAATTTGGGCAGACCCGCCCGCCCGTTGAGCAGTTCGACGAGCGGAACCAGCCGCTTGCGCAGCTGATAGCCGTCCTCGGCAAACAGCCTCGCAAGAAGCTTGCCAGATTTTTTGACGCTCCAGGCGCTGGCATCGCCGTCGGCGCCGACGATGTCGCGGGCCGGATCGAGCAAGGCTTCGGCCTGCGGCGAGACCATCAGCAGCGTCGCAGCGGCAATGGCGCCGCCGGCGACCGCCGGGCGGCCAAGTGCCGCCGCGATAGCCGGCCCGATGCGGAAATCCTCGGCATGAACGAGCGCACCATCCTGGCGGACACGCCAACGGTCGTGGAAATGGCCGTGCGCGGCCTCTTCGCCCATGGCGAGGCGGCCGAATATGGTGGCTTCAAGCAGCAATGCCTCGGCGCCTGCGGCAAGCTCGACCTCGAGCGTGCGGGCAAAGGCCGAGCGGTCGAAGACGATGGTTTCCTGGGGCAGCCAGGCGATACGCCCGCCCGCGCCGACGCTGAGCTTCACCCGAACTTCGGCGCGGTCGCTAGCGGCACGATAGATCTTTTCGCAGGCCTGGGTGGTTATCGAGGCGGAGGCACCTGGCCCGACATCGATTTCCCAGCCGAGCCGATCGCCGCCGGTCAGACCGCCGGCGGTGTTGATGAGCACGGCTTCGAGCGGATCGGCCGCAACGGCCGGCATGCGGATTTTGGCCGAGCCGTCCTGATAGAGGCGCAAAAGCCGGGTGCGTCCATCCCTGACGCCGCACGCAAGCCGGGCCGCCCCGGCCGCGCGCTGGGCCGGAAGAGCTGGGATCAAGACATGCTGCAACGTATCCACGGCGCTAACGTTAAGCACTCCCGGCGCTTTGTCGATATGGTGCTTGTTGATATAGCTTGTTGCTTGACAGCGTTTCCGTTTCTATAGAGGGAGCCTCTTTGGAACGGTCATGCTGCGCCTGGCGGGTTTTTGAAGGCGACGGCGATTTCAGTCCAGGCAACAGGGGCGCCAACCAATCGGCACCGCGACGTTATAAAATTGGGGAAGGAATCGAATGGCTGACGAGCTGGCAACGGAAATCATCGCCAAGATCAGGGCACATGCGGAGCCCGGTGGCGAAGAGATCACCACCAATACGGAATTGACCGCGCTTGGCATCCATTCCCTGGAACTGACCGAGATCATCTTCGATCTCGAGGAGCAGTACGGCATCGAGATCGAGATGAACACGGTCGATGCCTGGAGCAATCTCAAGAATGTCGGCGATATGGTTGAGGCTGTTCGCGCGCTGATTGCGAAAAAAGCCTGAGCTGAATGCAAAAGCGCGTCGTCATTACCGGCATCGGCGGCATATGCGGGCTCGGCGCCAATGCGCCTGCAATCTGGAACGAAATGCGGGCCGGCCGATCGGCCATCGGTCAAATCAGCAATCCCGGTTTGCATGATTTGAAGGTCAAGGTCGGCTGCGAAATCAAGACGCTGCCCGACCATGGCATCAGCCACAAGCAGACCGTGTCGATGGACCGCTTCAGCCTTTTGGCGACGATTGCCGCGCGCGAAGCCATGCAGCATGCCGGCCTGACATCGACTGAAGCAACCACCTACCGGATGGGCGCGGTTGTCGGCGTCGGCGTCTGCGGCTGGGAGGCGATCGAGGAGAACTATCGCGCCATCCTGGTCGACGGCAAGAACCGGGCCGGCATCTTCACCGTGCCGAAAGTGATGCCGAGTGCGGCATCCGGCCATGTCAGCATGAATCTCGGCCTGCGCGGGCCGGTGTTCGGCGTCACTTCGGCCTGCTCCTCGTCCAATCACGCCTTTGCCTCGGCGGTCGACCAGATCCGGCTCGGCCGCGCCGATGTCATGGTCGCCGGCGGCACCGACGCGCCGCTGCTTTGGGGCATCCTGAAGGGCTGGGAGGCCCTGCGGGTGCTGGCGCCCGATACCTGCCGGCCGTTCTCGGCCGATCGCCAAGGCCTGTCGCTCGGCGAAGGTGCTGGAATGGCGGTGCTGGAAACGTATGAACACGCCATGGCGCGCGGCGCGACCATTCTGGCCGAATTTGCTGGAGCCGGCCTTTCCGCCGACGCTTCCGATATCGTCGCGCCGACTGTCGAGGGACCGACGGCGGCGATGCGCGCCTGCCTGGCGGACGCCGGGCTCAATCCCGAGGACGTCGACTATCTCAACGCCCACGGCACCGGCACCAAGGCCAACGACCAGATCGAGACGGCGGCAATCAAGCGCGTCTTCGGCGACCATGCCTATAAGCTGTCGGTGTCGTCGACCAAGTCGATGCATGCCCATTGCCTCGGCGCCTCGGGCGGCCTGGAAATGATCGCCTGCGTGATGGCGATCCGCGAAGGCATCGTGCCGCCGACGGCCAATTTCCGGCAGGCCGACCCCGACTGCGATCTCGACATCACGCCGAATGTGGCGCGCGAGCGCAAGGTGCGCGCGGCGATCAGCAACGGTTTTGCCTTCGGCGGCACCAATGCCGTGGTGGCGTTCAAGGCGGTCTGACGGCAAGCGACTGGCCTGAGCGACTGGCCCTGAATGACTGCGAAGACGGTGTGTGCACCTTCGACCGGTTGATCGGCAAAGAAGCCGAGGATAATCCTTCGCAACTCGCCAGACGGCGCGATACCGCGCCAAATTCCCGACCGGAGCTTTCGATGACCGACCTGTCCGCCTTTCCGATCACCAAGCGCTGGCCGGCCAGCCACCCCGACCGCCTGCAGCTCTATTCCGCGACGACGCCGAATGGGGTGAAAGTCTCGATCGCGCTGGAAGAACTCGGCCTCCCCTACGAGGCGCATCTGGTGGATATCGGCAAGGACCAGAGCTGGACGCCGGAATTCCTGTCGCTGAACCCGAACGGCAAGATACCCGCGATCATCGACCCCGACGGGCCGGGCGGCAGGCCATTCGGCCTGTTCGAATCCGGCGCCATCCTGCTCTACCTCACCGACAAGACCGGCAAGCTGATCCCTGCCGATCCGGCGCGGCGCTACGAGACCATCCAATGGGTGTTCTTCCAGATGGCGGCGATCGGGCCGATTTTCGGACAGGTCGGGTTTTTCAACAAATTCGCCGGACGCGAGATCGCCGACAAGCGGCCGCTGGATCGCTACCGCAATGAATCGCGGCGGCTGATCGGGGTGCTGGAGACGCGGCTGAAGGGTCGAACCTGGATCATGGACGACGACTATACGATCGCCGACATTTCGATGCTGGGCTGGGTGCGCAATCTGATCGGCTTCTACGAGGCGCGAGAACTCGTCGGCTTCGACGACTTCCCCACCGTCGCGGCATGGCTGGAGCGCGGGCTGGCGCGGCCCGCGGTGCAGCGCGGCCTGACCATTCCCGCCAGGAATTGACCTCGGCCGGCCGAAGCAACCAGGTCTATTTCGCCTTGGCCTTGCTTTTCGAGCCGCCCTTGCCGATGACGGACGCAGCGAGCGACGCGGCGCCCCTGGCTGTCGCCGCCACCGCACCAGCGGCGACATTGGCGGTCGCCTTGACCGTGCGCATGGCCCCGCCGGCCATCGAGCCGCGGCTTGCCGGCTTCTTGGGTTTGGCGGTTTTCGCCGCCACCTTCGCCGTCGCGACCGGTTCTACCTTCTTTGGCGCCGCTTTGCCGAAAGCCGGCTTTGCGTCCTTGGACCGCTCGGCGATTGCCGGGCCGGCGCCTGCCTTGGCCTGCGTGGCCTTTGCCTGCCTGGCTTTGGGTTGAGCGGTCTTGCTCTTGGCGGGTGTTTTTGCCTTGGTTGCCATCTGACGGTTCCCTCGCGGCGGCACGATTGCCGATGAGAGATAACGACCTGAAAGTCTTAAGGTTCCCGTTCCGAAGTCCAGCGAACTATGCGGGATCGCCAACAACCAGGTCGGCGGACCTGCGACGGCCGAGCACGCGATCGATGTTGGGCATGTCGTTGGAAGCGATCCAGGCGCGGGCGTCTTCGTCGGAGCGGCCATGCTCGTGCCAGCGCACCAGAAGGCGGCGCTCGAGTTCGGCCCGCGGCACATCGACAAAGATGGTGAAGTCGAACAGCGGCGCCAGCCGCGACCACGGCTCCTCGTCGAGCAGGAGGTAATTGCCTTCGACCAGGATGAACTTGGTCTCGGCGGCAACGATGGAGGCGGCGGCGCGCGACAATTCCATGCTGCGGTCGAACACCGGAATGGCGATGTCTGGCTCGCCCGAACGGATGCGCTTCAACAGCGTCTCGAAGCCGGCGAAGTCGAAAGTCTCCGGCGCGCCCTTTCTTGGCCGCAGGCCGCGCTGGTCGAGCACGATGTCGTCATAGTGGAAGCCGTCCATCGGCACGACTTCAGCCGCGCCCTCCGGCAGCAGATCATGCAGCCCGGCCGAGAGCGTCGACTTGCCGGCGCCGGGCGGGCCGGCAATGGCGACGATGAAGCGTTTCGCCTTGCCGGCGCGCTTGAAGATGGTGGCGGCGAGATGGGCGATTTCGGACATTGGGCGCTTCCAGCTATGCTTTGCATCTTGTCGGCAGTTTGAGGAAATTTCAAACCGCGATTTGGGCAATCTCACGACATCCGCCACGTCAGCGCCGCCCCTCGTCGCCCTGCCGGTGTCCAGCCGATAGATGGGTAACACTTCTCCCCCTATGCGTCCGCCGCAGCGCCAAGCAGACTGGTTGGCGCGGCGATGCGGTGACAAGCTCCATGTGCCGTGTGTCGAGGATGCCGGCAGGCAGGTGAGGGGCAGGGCCAGCGTTCGAAAATCAGCCGGGCTGGCCGATCCGCAGGAAATCGCTGTCGAACCTGACATCGCGGGTCGAACCATCGGCTCCGGTGAGACGCATGTGACCTGAGGCTGTCCCGATATCGCGCGGCGGCTCGCCGCTCGTCAGCGGCAGCGTGCCGATGACATGGCGGAAGGAGACTTCGCCGCCGAGGGTAAAAGCGGTCGCGACCCCTTCGCGCTTCAGCCAATTGTCGTCGATCGATGCGGCATGGCCGATGGCGGCGCGGCCGTCCTCGATGCCGAGCACGCCGCGATGGCGGCTGCTCCACGGCGCGTAGTCGCGGCCGCCATTGCTGAACCACAGCATGGTGACCGGAAGCTCCGCCGGGTTCTTCAGCACCAGCACCAGATCCTGTTCGGCCCGGCGCGCCAGCGCCGTCCAGCCCGGACCGTCATGATCGGCTTCGACCAGGGTGATGAAATCCTCGCGCTCATCCTCCATGCGGTAGTCGGTGAGATCGAGCGTGCCGCCGCCAGTGGCTGGAAAGCGCGTCAGATCGGTCGAGCGGGCGGGATAGGAAAGCTTGAAGCGACCGCGGGCCGGATCGGGCTCCAGCGGTGCGCCCAGTGTCCCGGCAAAGCGCTTCGGCGAAAAGGCCAGCCGGCCGCCATCGCGCATCGCCGCCATCGGATGGTGGGCGGCGGAGACAGCGCCGGAACCGCCGGAAAAGACATGCTCCTGATAGAGGAACGGATGACTGTTGCGGAGCGTGAAGATCTTGTCGACCGTCGCGCCCATCACCGTGCGGCGCAACCGGAAGACGGCCCGCCAGCCGTCGGATGTCGCTTCGCTGGCGGTGACATCCCAGGCGCTGTTGGCCGGCCAGCCATGCAGCGGTGCGGCTTCGATGTCGCTGGCCGAAAACGGTGCGCATAGGAAATCGCCAGACAGCCGCACCGTGCCTTGAGGCAGATCCGGCGGCAGCGTCTCGCCGGCATCGATCCAGGGCGCGCGGTGCAGCGGCTTCAGCTGGCGGCCATCGCTGTCGACCGTCATGTCGGCGATATGGCCGACAGTGAGATCGAGCGTGACCGAAATGCCCTTTGCCTTGATCGTGACCGTATCCATCCGCGCACCTGCTGATTCTGATGGCAGCGAACAAACCCGCTCCGTGACGGATGCGCAAGCACAGCGACCGGCATTTTGCATCAGGGCGATTTTTACCCTCCCCCTTGTGGGGAGGGTCGGCGAGCGCTCGACGCGAAGCGGAGATTGTTCGACGGGGCGGGGGTAGCGCCCTACAAGGACCCCCACCCCGATCCGCTACGCGGATCGACCCTCCCCACAAGGGGAAGGGTGGACGCCTACTGCCGTTTGTACTCCCGGACCGGCGACTTGGTGCCGTCGGTGTAGGTGACCTGCACCGCCATCGATATCACGTTGTCGGCGACCTTGAAGTAAGGCTGGTAGTCATAAGGAATGGCGTAGGGGTCCTTCTTGTCGCAAGGCGGCAGCTTGATCTCCTTGTCGAGCGCCGTGCCGTTCAGGCTGTAGCGCACCTCCTTGATGCCGCAGCGGAATGACAGCATCTGGGAGAAATAGACCAGGCCGTGATTGCCGCTGGCGTCGAAGGCGATCCACGACGTCCAGAACTGGTCGAGGATCTGTTTGTTGCCCTGTTGCAGCGCTGCGTCCGGATCGAAACTTATGTCGAACGGCCCGGTCTCGCGGCCCCTGAGATCGAGATACTTGACCCCGATGGTGGTGGCCGTGGTGCTGTCGGGCAATTCGAAGCTCGGATTGGGCATCGGCTTGCCGGTGCGCTGGTCGTTCATCGCCATCAGCCCGGTGTCGGTGAACGGACCTGACACACCCATGCGCCAGGAAATGCCGGTCGCGGCCTCGGGCAGCGAGATGGAGATCGTCCAGCCGGCATTGGAGCGCATCGGCGTCAGCGTCGGGGCAAAGCGTGCTGGGTCGAGCACGTCGCCAAGCGCCGTCAGGCGGGTACGGCTGCGGTCGAGCCAGTCGGCGAGCTGCGTCTGGTCGACGAAATATTTGAGCAGCCCGCCTTCCTTTTCATAGGAGACGAACCTGGTCAGCGCCTCGGCCTCGCTGCGCTTGTCGGACAGCGACTGGACGCCGAGGCGATCCTCGGAAAACTCCTGCGCGAGCAGGTAATAGGCCGGTGCGAAATCCGGATTGGCCGCGATGAAGGCGTTGAGCTTGTCGAGACGTTGGGCATCGTCGAACTGCAGGATATGGACCAGCTTGATCGACAGCGCCTTGGCCTTGTCGGCCAGGGCGCCGAACACTTCGCGGGCGCCGGCCTTGCCGTCCTGCACGCGCAGCAGGGTGGCGAAGCGTGTGTAGGGATCGACGGCGTCGACGTCGAAACCGGCGAAAGCGAGATAGGAGCGCCGCGCATTCAGCATGTCGCCGGAAAGCTCGTAGACGCGGGCATTGTGATAGAATTCGTCCGGCCGCTTCGGCTCGGCGATCGTCCCGCCCTGCGCGGCCAATGCGGCAAAGCCCTTGGCGATGGTGTCGATCGAGGCGGCGATCTGCTCGGTGGTCGCCTGAAGCTTATCCGCCTGCTCGGCCTGTTTCTGCTGGCCGGCAGCGAGCGTTTCGGTCGTCTGCTTGACCGCCTCTACCGACTTTTGCGTCTGCGCGCCCTGCTCAGCCTGCTGCTGCTGGGTCGACGCAATTTCCTCGGTCTTCTTCGCCACCGCGTCGGTCGATTGCTTGACCTGGTCGACCGCCAGCTTCGTCTCGGTTACCGTTTGCTCGATCCTGGCCACCCTGGCCGAGACGATGCCCATCTGCTGCTGCAACTGGGCGATGGCCGGCACCAGGCCGGCGATCACACCGTTCTGCGAATTGGTCTGCTGCTGCAGGCCATAGACGCCGCCGGCGACGGCGGCAGCGCTGGTGGCAAAGATCAGCGCCGGCAGCGCCTTGGCGGCCAGCACCAGCCGCAGAACGATGGCAATGGCGATGACGGCGGCGGCAACCGAAGCGACCAGCGCGATATAGGCGGCGAACGGCGCCAGCGGATTGAGGATGTCGGATGCGGCGCCGCCGATGAAAGCGACGCTGCCGGCCCATTTGCCGGTGCGGCTGAGCGAAGCCCTGATAAGAGATGGCGCAGCCGCGCCGATGTCACCGGTCATTGTCAAATCCCCCAAGCAATTGCCGCCTCTATAGCAGCACCGCGACCCCGCAGGCAAAACAGGACAGGAAGCAGGCGATTTCGGGAGGTTGCCGTTTCAGCGCCGATGGTTGGCGAAGCCGAAGCGACATCTGATCTCCCCCCTTGCGGGGGAGATTGGCAGCGTCATCGGCAGCTCCGCCGTTAACCAAATGGACGAACAAAATGGGTTAGGCTAGGTTCCGGCCCTCTCAGCAACGCCGGACTTGACTTGCCAAATTTCCATTTCCCCTCCCCCGCCCAGAAATTTCTCGCAGCCCTCCTGCTGCTTGTCTTCGTGGCCGGCTGCAGCACCACCGCACCGCCCGACAGCGTGCTGGCGGTGCCGGCGCCGCAGGAGAAATATGCGGCCATCGTCGTCGATGCCGGCAGTGGCAAGACGCTGTTCGAAGTCAGTTCGAGGGCGCAACGCTATCCGGCGTCGCTGACCAAGATGATGACGCTGTACCTGCTGTTCGAGGCGCTGGAGTCCGGCCGCGTCTCGAAGGAAACGCAGATTCCGGTCTCCGACAATGCCGCCCGGCAGCCGCCGACCAAATTGCGCTTCAAGCGCGGCGAGAGCATCGATGTCGATTCGGCGATCCGGGCGATCGTGGTCAAGTCGGCCAATGACGTGGCGGTGGCGGTGGGCGAATATCTCGGCGGCTCGGAGGACCAGTTCGCCGCCATGATGACGTCCAAGGCGCGCCAGATCGGCATGAGCAGCACCGTCTTCCGCAATGCCTCCGGCCTGCCCGACGATGGCCAGCACACATCGGCGCGCGACATGGCGACGCTGGGGATGGCGCTGCGCGCCCGCTTCCCGCAGCAGTTCCACTATTTCTCCGAAAGCGACTTCATGTTCCGCGGCCGGCTGGTGCGCGGCCACAACGACATGCTCGGCCGGGTGCGCGGCGTCGACGGCATCAAGACCGGCTATATCAGGGCATCCGGTTACAATATCGTCACGTCCTACAATGCCGACGGCCGGCATCTGATCGTGGTGGTGATGGGCGCCGACAGCGCTAGGCAGCGCAACGACCATGTCGAAGCGCTGATCCAGCGCAGTCTGTCGCCCGCCATGGCCGATACGAAGACGCGGCTGATGTTTGCGGGAGATCAGCCGGCCGCGTCGCCCGGCCTGCCGCCGCCTGGTTTGCCGGCGCAGGGGTCGCAGTTGCCTGGTTTACCGCCGCAATAGAACCCGTCGTTGGGTGGAGGAACTCTGAAACGCCGGCGGGACAGCACCCCCCTCTGGCCTGCCGGCCATCTCCCCCTCAAGTGGGGAGATTAGCAGCTTCGGCGTCTCGCCTCTTTTTCGTGTTTGGCGAAGCCATGGCGACATCTGATCTCCCCCCTTGAGGGGGAGATGTCCGGCAGGACAGAGGGGGGTCGTGAAGGATCGCTGCCTCATCTTAACTCTGCAGCAGGCGCGACCTCCGTCGGCAACAGCACTTCGGCGGTCTGGTTGCCGAGCAGCAGGCGAGCGAGGCCCCGGGGGGCTGCGCTGCCACAGGCAATTGCAGCAGGCATTCATCACAAGCATGCACAAGCCCCCAATCTTCACCGCCACAGTGGCTATGCCGCCTCGCCTTGGCGTATCGTGGGCGCGACAGCAGGAGCCGGCATCATGAGCCCAAAACCATCCGAACAGGCCGACAATGAAAACGACAGCGGCGGCGAGTATTTCGAGGCGCCGCCCGCCCACGACGCCGAGCTGGTTGCCGACGAGGCGCTGGAAGCGCCCGATGTGCCGGACTCCGAACCCCATGGCCGCCTGAAGCCGAAGCGAAAGCCGTCGGCGATATCGGGCCGCAAATTCCGCAAGCGCGACCTGGTGCGCATCGACGACCTGCGGCCAAGCCTGGCCGACCGCATCCGCTCCGATCATCCGGACCTGCCGCGCGGCGCCCGCATCAGCCGCGAGGAGCTCGGCCGCTACCGCATGCGCTACATGGAGGAGCTGCTGCAGCAGGAGCATGGCGAATTCTCCGAGCTCGACCGCCAGGTGGTCGAATCGATCGCCAGGCAGGACACGATTTCGGAAAACTCGGAAGAGGAGTTCGAGGAGCACCGCTCGTTCGCCGACCGCGTCTCCGACAACATGGCGGCTTTCGGCGGCAGCTGGTGGTTCCTGATCTCGTTCGGCAGCGTGCTTGCGGTGTGGATCGGCATCAATTTGATCNACGTGTGCTCTTCCGATCTTTCGGCGGCAGCTGGTGGTTCCTGATCTCGTTCGGCAGCGTGCTTGCGGTGTGGATCGGCATCAATTTGATCGCGGGCGTGAGCAGCGCCTTCGACCCCTACCCCTTCATCCTGCTCAACCTGCTGCTCTCCTGTATCGCCGCCATCCAGGCGCCGATCATCATGATGAGCCAGAGACGGACGGAGGCCAAGGACCGCCTGCGCTCGTTCAACGACTACCGGGTGAACCTGAAAGCCGAGCTGGAAGTGCGCCATTTGCACGAAAAGCTCGACTATCTGATCTCGCGCCAATGGACGCGGCTGGCCGAAATGCAGCAGATGCAGCTGGACGCGATGCATGAACTGACCGGCGCGAAGAAGGCGAAGCGGGCGCCGCGCAGGGTGCGCAGGCGGGTGGCGAAGGTGGAGGTGGCGGGGTGAGTCCCGGGCTGAGGCTGCAGGGCGGACGCGAACTTGCCAGGCCGCGCAAGGCGGCTTCGAAAATATCGCCACGCCAATTGCCCGTTGAAGCCCGCGCCGGCTTCCGCTAAGAAGCCGTGGCTGGCCGGCCTATCGGCTGGTTCGTTTTCAGGTTCCCTGAAGGCACCCGTAGCTCAGCTGGATAGAGCGCTGCCCTCCGAAGGCAGAGGTCACAGGTTCGAATCCTGTCGGGTGCGCCACTTACCGATGTATTACAATAGCTCAGATAACCCTAAAGCGCGTCACGCTGAACGGATCCATGCGACGCGCTTGAAGTCTTTGTTTTAATGCATGTCGTTGTCCCAGGACCGCGGCTCACTTCTGGGCGACATGCATGAGTGCCCGGGTCTAGGCACGGGCGATCAGTCGATATTCGGTGTTATTGGCGCGTCGATTACCACTTCCGCCCGTTCAGTCAGACGCTATGCTGCTGACCGTGACACCAAGGCGCGCGTTCCGTTCGTGATGAAGCAAAGTCAACACCGCTTGCATGAGCGGATGACCATTCGCGGCCACCTCGAACCCGCGTCCTTCCTGCCCTGGATCATGCGCCATGCGGCCAAGCTCGGTCTCGCGCACCACATCGCTCATGCAAGCACCGATCGCATCGAACTCGATATTGCCGGTGCGGCGGAACTGATCGACATGATGGAGATGGGATGTTCGCTTGGGCCCATTGAAGTCTGGGTCGAGACGATCGACCGCGCGCCTGTCGAGCAAAAAAACATATAGCTTTGCGTGTGGTTACCCTCCGTTTGCACTTAATTTAATCAATATTGCAATTGCGAAATAATTATGCATACGTCAGCCGCATCGAGCGGTTCGCCAACTCCTTGCGCCGGCATCTCTCTGGTCGGGAAACAGTAGTATCAGTACGGAAAGTAAGGTCATGCTGTCCGACAAGACGGACACCTGGGTGCCGGTCGCCCTTTCCCAGGATCTGCCAACAGGACAGGTAATGCCGGGGCGGACGCCCGCCGGTCCCATTGCCCTCTGGCGAAGCCAATCGGGGCGCTTGGCGGCATCGGCGGATCGCTGTCCGCATCGCGGCATGCGCCTCTCCCATGGCTTCGTGCGCGGCGAGGCGCTCTCCTGCATCTATCACGGCTGGACCTATTCGCAGGCCGGTCAGTGCCTGCGCATTCCTGCCCATCCCAGCCTCACGCCGCCGGAGACGATTCGCGTTGCGACCCGGTTGGTCGAAGAGGCGGGCGGGATCATCTGGGTCGCTGATGGAGAGCCTGACGGCAAGCCACCCCTTTTTGAGGGTTACGTCCCGCTCCGTTCATTGACGGCCCGCGCCGGATGTTCGGCACTCTCGGTCGCTGCCGGTACGAAGGCCACCGTTGAAGGATACGTCTGGCAGGCGCCCGGCGCGCCGGCAATCCGCCTGGTGCCTATCCCGCAGGAAGCCGGCGAGACGCTGATCCACGTCCTTGTTCCAGCCGATTGCGATGCGTCCGAGCGCATCGCCGCCTCGCGAGCCGCCGAGAGCCTTCGGCGCATGGCCGAAGGGATCGAGGCGAAAGGGGCTGTGCCATGATCGACGATGCGATGCGCGACGAATGGTATCCGGTCGGGCTTTTCAGCCGGCTCGACCGCTATGGGCGCGAGACCACCCTGATGGACGAGCCGATCAAGGTTGCGCTCGACGCCGATGGCGCGGCGAAAGTGACAGGCGAAAACGGGCGCGTGCTGCCGGTTTCGGTGCGCTATGGCCATATCTGGTCGTCGCTCGGCGAACCGAAGAAACCGGTCTTCCCGATTCCCGAGGCAGACCAGCCCGGGCGCCGCTTCGTCGATGTCGGCGTGGTGCGGGTGCGCTGCTCGCCGCTCCGCGCCGTCGAGAACTTCCTCGACATCGCACACTTCCCCTTCGTCCATACCGACATCCTCGGCTCGGAGCCGCATACCGAGGTCGAAAACTACAAGGTCGAGATCCGCGAGGAAGAGGACGAGGTCTGGGCGACCCAGGTGAAGTTCTACCAGCCGCAGGCGGCGAAATCCGCGAGCGGAGGTATCACGACGGAATACATGTACCGCGTGCCGGCTCCGACCTGCTCAGTCCTCTACAAGACCTGCCCGCCGCGCCCGGGCGAATGGGATGTCATTACGCTATTCGTCCAACCGCTTGCCGAGGATCTCTGCGACGTCTGGCCGTGGATGGCGCTTTTCGATGACGAGACGCCACAGACCGACCTCATCCATTTCCAGCAGACGATTTTCCTGCAGGACCGCTCGATCCTCGAAAACCAGATCCCGCGTCTTCTGCCGCTCGATCCCGGCATGGAAATCCCGACGCGCGCCGACCTGACCTCGGTCGCCTATCGCCGCTGGCTGAAGCGCCACAATTATACCTACGGCGCGCAATTGGTGGCACAGTGAAGCTTTACGACTACATCCTCTCCCCAAGTTGCTACAAGGTGCGCCTGATGGCGACGCTGTCAGGTGTGAAGCTCGAAATCCGCCCGGTCGACTTCCATCCCGGCGCCGAGCATCGTGGCCCCGAGCTTATGGCGCTTAATCCGGGAGGCTCCATCCCGATCCTTGAAGACGGCGACCTGATCCTGACCGAGTCTTCCGCCATGCTTGGCTATCTCGCCGCGAAGGCAGCACCGGCCTGGCTCGGCAGCGGCGCCCCCGAGGAGACGGCGCGCATCCAGCAATGGCTTTCCTTCTCGCACAGGCTGACCGCCAACCTCGGCGGCGCGCGCCTGCATGAGATGCTGCTGCGCCCCGGTGACATCGGTGCGCTTCAGGCCAATGGCATAGCGGCACTACGTGAGCTGGAAGCCGGCCTCTTCGAACAAAAAATGCGTGGCGACCGGTTTCTCGCTTCCGACCGGCCGACGATTGCCGACATTGCTTGCTTTCCCTATGTCGCGCTCGCGCCCGACGGCGGCGTTTCCCTCGATTCGTATCCCACGATCCGGCTCTGGTCGCGAGCGCTCCGCAGCCTCGACAATTTCATCGAGATGCCCGGTATCCACCGGCTGCACGAGTTGAAGCCCGAACCGCGACCCATGCTGGACGAGGCGTGAGGTGACCGGCTATCTCCTGAAGAATTGCGCAGCGGTCATCACCGACGAGGGCAGGGGTCCGAGCGTCCGGCGCAATGTCGATGTGCTGACGAATGGCCCGCAGATCGAGGCAATCGGGCAAGGCCTGCACAGAAGCGAGTTGCCGGCCGGTACTATCGTGCAGGACGCCGACGGCTGGTTCGTCTATCCCGGCCTCGTCAACACGCACCATCACTTCTTTCAGTGCTTTGTGCGCAACCGTGCCGAACTCGACTGGACGAAGCTGTCGGTCATCGAATGGCTCGACCGGATCTATCCGATCTTCTCCCGGCTCAACGAGGATTGTTTCTACCACGCCTCGATCACGGCTATGGCAGAGATGATAAAGCACGGTTGCACGACGGCCTTCGACCACCAGTACAATTTTCCGCGCCATGCCGGAAAACGGCTCATCGACCGGCAGTTCGAAGCGGCCGATCTTCTCGGCATGCGTTTCCATGCCGGCCGCGGCGGCAACACGCTGCCAAAATCGGAAGGCTCGACCATTCCAGACGAGATGCTGGAGACCACGGACGAATTCATTGCCGACTGCGCACGCCTCATCGACACTTATCACGACACCAGTCCCTTCAGCATGCGTCAGGTCGTGGTCGCTCCCTGCCAGCCGGTCAACTGCTACCGCGAGACCTTCGTGGAATCGGTTTCGCTGGCGCGTGATCGCGGGGTGCGGATGCACACCCATGTCGGCGAGGGCGAAAGCCCGATCATCGAGGCCCGCCATGGCATGCGTACGGTGGACTATCTCGAGGACCTCGGATTTGCCGGCCGAGACACTTTCTATGCCCATTGCTGGGAGCTGACGCATGACGAACTGCGGCTGATGGCGGCGAGCGGCACCGGTGTCTCGCATTGCCCGGAGCCGGTCTATCTGGTGGGTGCGGAGGTGACTGATATTCCCGCCATGTCCGCCTTTGGCCTGCGCGTCGGTCTCGGCTGCGACGGTGCTGCCTCGAACGACAATTCCAACCTCATGCACTGCATCCATTCCGCCTACATGCTGCAATGCCTGGCGGCCTCGACGCGCGCTCATCCCGTGCCTGCGCCGGTCGATTTCCTCGGCTATGCGACAACGGGCGGGGCCGCGCTTCTGGGCCGCAATGACATCGGCCGACTGTCGCCCGGCATGGCCGCCGACCTCTTCGCGATCGACACGCGCCGCATGGATTATGTCGGCACGCGCCACGATCCATTGAGCCTGATCGCCAAGGTCGGCATCGGCATGCCCACCGACATGACCATGATCAACGGCCGCATCGTCTGGGAGAAGGGTGCGTTTACCGGGCTGAACGAGGCCCGGCTTGCTGCGGACGCGGAAGCCGCCTTTGCCGCGGTGGAATTCTAACAACTTAAGACAGGGGAACTGACATGCTGAACTATCTGACCCGCAGAACTCTGATGAAGGGCCTTGCCGCGACAGGGCTTGCCGGCGCGCTTGGCAGCCGTCCCGCCTTTGCGGCCGACGAGCCGCTCGGTATCACGCTCGTGCTCCCGTCGCCGGTCGGCGATGTCGGCTGGGGCCATGCGCTCGCCGCCGGGCTCGAGCCGGTCAAGGCCGCATACGGCGACAAGGTGAAGATCACCGTGATCGAGAACATCGCCGAAGGGCCGGACGCCGACCGGATCATGAACAAGACCGTCGCCGACGGTAACAAGTTCCTGATCGCCGGCTCATTCGGCTACCAGAATGGTGCATTACAGATCGCCCGCCGCGATCCTGCGGTCACCGTGCTGCATGCCTCCGGCTTCCAGACCGCGCCGAATTTCTCGCCCTTCGCGGCGAAGTATTTCCAGGGCACTTACCTGCTCGGCATAGCCGCCGCAGCTCTTTCCAAGACCGGCAAGGTCGGCTCCGTCTCGGCCTTCGCCATTCCGGAGCTGATCACCTCGATCAACGCATTCACGCTCGGCGCACAGACCGTAAATCCCGATATCGAGGTATCGGTCGTCTGGGTGAACTCCTGGTTCGACCCGGCCAAGGAACAGGAAGCCGCCAAGGCGCTGATGGCACAGAACTGCGACGTGATCTTCTCGAACGCGCAGGACACACCCTCCGTGATCTCGGCCTGCGAGGAGGCTGGCGTCTATGCGTTCAATCTCAATTCGTCGATGAAGAAATATGCACCGAAGAAATATCTCGGCTGCATCGCGACGGACTGGTCGCCCTTCTTCAAGGCTTCCGTGGATGCCCATCTCGCCGGAACTTTCAAGGGCGCCAACACCTTCCTCGGCGTCGCCGAAAAGGTGGTGGAGGTCGTGGACTGGAACTCAGATATCCCAGCCGACACGATGACGAAGATCAAGGAAGTGGCGGCGAAGATCGCCGACGGCAGCTTCTCGCCCTTCACAGGTCCAATCACCAAGGCCGACGGCAGCGAAGCCGCCGCCGCCGGTGCGACGATAGCGGATCCCGAGATCGTCGCGATGGACTGGCACGTCAAGGGTGTCACCACACCGCTGCCGAAGTAAGTCATGACCCCGCCCCTTCTGTCGCTCCGCGGCATCTCGAAGAGCTACGGCCAGATCCGGGCTAACGAAGCCATCGATCTGGACGTGGCGCCCCAATCGATCCATGCGATCCTCGGGGAGAATGGGGCGGGCAAATCGACGCTGATGAAGCTCATCTATGGCGTTGAACAGCCGGACGAAGGCACCGTCGTCTGGAACGGAGAGCCTCTGCGCCTTGCCTCGCCGGCTGAGGCACGGCGCAGGGGCATCGGCATGGTCTTTCAGCATTTCTCGCTGTTCGAGACGCTGACTGTCGTCGAGAACATCCAGCTCGTCGTCCCCGGCGGCAAGGCGGAGCTGGCGGGGCGCATCCGCAGCCTCGGCCAGGATTTCGGCCTTGAAGTAGATCCTCTCGCCGATGTGCACGCGCTCTCGGTCGGCGAACGGCAGCGGGTGGAGATCATCCGCTGCCTGATGACGGACCCGAAGCTGCTCATTCTCGACGAGCCGACCTCGGTCTTGCCGCCGCAGGCGGTGAAGAAGCTGTTCGACACGCTCAGGCGCCTTCGCGACCGCGGCGTGTCCATCCTGTTCATCTCCCACAAGCTGGAGGAAATTCGCACGATCTGTGACCAGGCGACCGTTCTGCGTGGAGGGCGCGTTATCGGCACCGTCGACCCACGCGACTATGATGCGCACGACCTCGCCCGCATGATGATCGGCCGCGACATGCCGGAGGTGATGCCCGCGTTGGCCATGCCCGAGGGGGAGAAGCGGCTGGAAATAATCGGCATGGACTACACGCCGGACGACCCCTTTGCCACGCCGCTCTCCGGCATCAGCCTTACGGTACGATCAGGCGAGATTCTTGGCATAGCCGGAATATCGGGCAATGGCCAAGGCGAACTTGCCGCGCTCATCTCGGGCGAAGCGATGCTGCTGAAGGAACAACGCGACCGGATCTATATGATGGGCCGCGACGTAGGCACACTCGATGCGGCCGCGCGCAGGAGATTTGGCTTCGCCTTCGTGCCCGAAGACCGGCTGGGACGTGGCGCGGTCCCTGAAATGTCGCTCGTGCTCAACACCGTTCTTACCGCCCATCCTTTCGATCTCGTGAGGCGCGGCCTCATCAACAGCGCCGGAGCGACGGCTTTCACCAGCGAATGCATCCGTCGGTACGACGTTCGCGCCTCCGGCCCGGATGCCGAAGCGGGCTCGCTGTCCGGCGGCAACTTGCAGAAATTCATCGTCGGTCGCGAGATGATGCTGTCGCCAAAACTGCTTTTCGTGGCGCAGCCGACCTGGGGTGTAGACATTGGCGCTGCATCCGCCATCAGAAGGCGGCTCATCGCGTTGCGCAACCTGGGCGTGGCGATCCTCGTAATTTCCGAGGAACTCGAGGAACTTTTCGAACTCTGCGATTTCATCCAGGTGCTCCATCATGGAATGCTGAGTCCGCCTCTGGTCACGCGGGACACGCGCCCCGAAGACATCGGCAGATACATGATCGGAGCACATGCCTCGCCAGAGAAGGTTCCTGCATGAGCGTTTGGGCCGCGCCGTTCCTCCCCGCGCTCGTCCGCCGGGAGCATGCCTCGCTCGTCGCGGCCATGCTGGCCCCGGCTGCCGCGCTTGGCATGGCGATCATCCTCAATCTGGGCCTTTATGTGCTGATAGGCCGAGATCCGGCGGCCGTCCTGTACGCGATGCTTCTCGAGCCGTTCCTCTCCTGGGCATCGTTCGCGGAGGTGCTGCTGAAGGCGGGGCCTCTTCTCCTCATTGCGCAGGGGCTGGCGATCGGTTTCCGCGCAAAAGTGTTCAACATCGGCGCGGAGGGTCAGTTTATCCTGGGCGCTATTTTCGCCTCGGCGATCCCCGTCTGGTTTCCGCAGGCGACCGGGCAGTGGATCTGGCCGCTGATGCTGCTTCTCGGTGCCCTCGGCGGTGCACTTTGGGCATCTATCACCGCCTTCTGGCGCGTCAGGCTCAATGCGAACGAGATCCTGGTCTCCTTGATGCTGAGCCTCGTTGCGGCGCAAGTCCTCAACTACCTGCTGCTCGGCCCATGGAAGGACCCGGCCGGCTTCAATTTCCCACAATCCGTCATGTTTCAGAACGACGCGATGGTGCCGACCCTGATCACCGGTACCCGCGTCAACGTCTCGCTGCTCATCACACTTGCGCTCTCGCTGGTGGCCTGGGTTTTCATGCAGCGAAGCTTCATGGGGTATAAGCTCAAGGTCGGCGGCCTTGCCCCGCGCGCGGCCGGTTACGCCGGCTTCAGCGAAGGGCGTGCGATTTGGCTATCGCTTCTGATCGGTGGCATGGCGGCGGGACTGGCAGGCGCGGCGGAAGTCGCGGGTCCGCTCGGCCAGCTGCAGCGCTCGATCTCGACCGGCTACGGTTATGCGGCCATCATTGTCGCCTATCTCGGCGGCTTGCATCCAGTCGGCATCATCTTTTCCGCGCTCTTGATGGCTGTCCTCTATATCGGCGGCGACAATGCGATGGTGTCGGCAAACCTGCCGATCGCCGCCGTCCGCGTCTTCCAAGGCAGCTTGCTGCTCGCCTATCTCGGCGCTGTGGCCTTCGTGCGCTACCGCATCGAGTGGCGCCGCCCCCATCACCTGAGCCAGCCATGAACGCCGTCGAGTTCATTATTTCGGGCATGCTCGCAGCGGCAACCCCCTTTCTCCTTGCCGCACTCGGCGAGTTGGTGGTCGAGCGCGCCGGTGTTCTTAACCTCGGCGTAGAGGGCCTGATGGCCCTCGGCGCGGTGCTCGCGTTCATCGTCGTCTACCACGGCGGTGGACACCTGCTGGGGTTCGTTGCCGCCGGCCTCGGTAGCGCCGTCCTGTCCCTCGTCTTTGCAGTGCTGGCACTCGGATTCCGGGCAAACCAGGTCGCGACAGGCCTTGCGATCGGCATTCTCGGCCAAGGCCTTTCGGCGCTGTTCGGCAAAAGCTACGAGAGCTTGACGGTGAAGGGGCTCCCGAAACTTGCCTTTCCCGGCCTCTCGGAAATCCCGGTAGTCGGCAGGCTGTTTGTCCAGGACATCGTCGTATGGCTTTCCCTTGCCGTGACGTTTGCGATCTGGGCGATGTTTGCCTATACGAGAGTCGGCCTTGTCGTGAGGGCAATCGGCGAGAATCCCAAGGCAGCCCATGCCATCGGCTATCCGGTCATCGCTATCCGTATCGCGGCCATAGCTTTTGGTGGCATGATGGCGGGTTTTGCCGGCGCCTATGCGGCGGCGGTGTACACGCCCCTTTGGGCGGACGGTATGATTGCCGGACGTGGCTGGATCGCGATCGCACTCGTTGTCTTTGGTACGTGGCTCGCTGGCCGCATCTTCCTGGGTGCCTGCCTCTTCGGTGCGGTTTCGCTGATGAGCCTCGCCGCCCAGGCGATCGGTCTGGACTTGCCATCGCAACTGCTTTCCAGCCTTCCCTATCTCGTTACGATCGTCGTGCTCGGTGTCATCTCGGCGGACCGCCGCTTGCTCAGGCTGAACGGTGTCGCCTCGCTTGGCGAACCCTTCGAACGTTAGCCGGGATTAAAGTGGATTTGCGAAACTCGGCGTAAGTTGAAGAGATTCGAAACGCCAGCGGACGATCGGCATCCGATCCAAAGGGCAGAAACGCCAAACGGGGCGAAGGTATGCCCGCAAGGGTAGCGCTGACGCCGTCGACTGCGAGCAGCGGAACGAGCTCAACGCGACCGACATCGGTGGAGATCGTCGCGGGTTTCTTGGGTCGTCCCCTTTTCTGCAGTACGAGCCCCATTCTTGAGGGTCCATTCTGTCCACCTCAGCCTCGGGAAGCGGCTTCGCAAGATGACCTGAGGCATGCGCCCGGTAAATTCCCGCAGGCAAGCACTCGTCCTGCCTGTCTAAGGTTCCGAGTCTAGCTAACCGCAAATCCTCGATTTTCCCCACCAATCCACAAATATCTATCCGAACAACATTAAGCAACAACAACAACGATTTCCAGCACTGCCTATTCTCGCAGAAACTAAAAACGCTACACTCGCGTAATCATATTTGTAACGGATGCTGTTCAACCTGCGTCCAGGCAACCAACACGGGGAGCGGCGTTATGGGTTTCTTTAAAAGTTTAACAAAGGTCTTGGCCGGCGGCGCGGTTACCGTAGCTTTGTGCTTTCCGGCTGGCGCGGGCGGGCTCAGTGTGGGCATCGGCGGCAGCGGTGGGGTGGGTGTTTCGGTCGGCGGCAGTGGCGGCGGGCTTGGCGTCGGCGTATCGGTCGGCGGCAGCAAGGGCGCCAATGTCGGCGCAACGGTCGGCGGCACCAGCGGCACCACCGCTAGTGTCGGCGCATCGGTTGGCGGCACCAGCGGCGTTGCGGCCGGGGTCGGCGCATCGGTGGGCACGGGCGTCGGGGTTGGCGTCGGCGCAACCGTCGGCAGCGGTGTCGGGGTCGGCGCCGGTGTCGGGGTGGGCAATGGGGTGACGGCCGGGGTCGGGGTCGGCATAGGCGCGCCGACCGCGCCCACCAGCCCCAGGGATCCCAACACGCCGGCGGTGCCGGCGCGACCGGCGGTGGTNGGGATCCCAACACGCCGGCGGTGCCGACGCGACCGGCGGTGGTTGCCATCAGCGCCATGTCGGCCGGCCAGATCGCCAAGATGAAGAAACGCTGCGCCAGCGTGCTCAGCGGCAAGGGCACCTACGATCGCGACCTGAAGGAGCTCTGCCGGATATTGGCGAGGCGCTGAGTACCGCAAGCATCGCATCTGCGGTGGGGCGCCAGTTTATCAGCCAGCCCGCTGCCGCAAGGTGGCGGGCTTTCTTAGGGAGATAGCTTTGCCGAGCGGTTCAGCGTTTCGCGGAAAGGCGGAACCGCTCAGGCTGTGCGCTTTCATCGGCGGCATTTCGCATGGCTTGGTCGCCGAGCCGAAGGAAGCGCGCCGCCCGGTAGCGGCCTTGCGCTAGAGCATTTCGCCGAAACGGCGAACCGCTCTATCTGTTTGTTTTTACGCAATTCCCAAGGAAAGCGCGCACACTTTTCCTGGATTGCGCTAGCCTCTGCCGTCCGTCCGGTCACCCGTTTGGGCCGGCTCAAAGATTCGCCTCTGGCCTTTTGTATCACCCGCTCTAGCTGCTTTGTGTTAGGCTCGTCATGTTAGCCTTGTCTTGCTGATGGAGGTTTTGATGGATCGGCGATCATTCTTGACAGCATTGTTCGGCGTTGCGGGGGCCGCGGCGCTTGCTACCGCGGTTCGGCCTCTCGAGGCCGTGGCCGGGGTTCCCAATATCGGTAACGGCATTCTCGATGAACTCGACAAGCAGGATGCCAATTTGTTTGATGACGACGAAGGCCCGGGCGATGTCGAGCAGATCTCGCATCGGCGATGGCACCATCGTCGCCACCACAGGCGGCATGTCTGGAGACGGCACTGCCGCACGTTCTGGCGGCATGGCCGGTTGCGCCGGCGCTGCTATCGCAGGCGCTCCTTTGTCGTCTTGCGGTTCTAACCGCGGCACGTTCCCGGATAGACCCTGCCCTGAGGCGCAAACACCAAACAGACCCATCCCGATTTGCATCGGGATGGGCTGGTTCAACTTTATCCAGCCACAGCTGCCACCGACTCCCGCTCGACCAGCGGGCATTCCAGCTTGGTGATGGGATAGCGGCCGCGGCCGGCAGGCGGCGGCACTTCGAGCTGTTCGATCGCCCATTGGCCCATCGCCATGTGCGGCAGGATCGATGTCGTCAGCGGCGGGAACAGATGGCGGGCGATCTCCTCGTCGTCATAGCCGACGACGGAGATGTCCTGCGGGATGTGCAGGCCCGCCTCCTTCAGCGCTTCGTAGCAGCCGATGGCCGTGCGGTCGTTCTGGCAGAAGATGGCGGTCGGGCGCTCTTTCAGCGCCAAAAGCTTCACGGTCGCGGCATAGCCGGCGCTCGCCGACCAGTCGCCCTCGACCACCAGTTCGGGATCGAACGGGATGTCGGCGGTGGCGAGCGCCCTGCGGTAGCCTTTCAGCCGGTCCTGCGCGGCCTGCATCCACGGCTCGCCGGTGATGGTGGCGATGCGGCGGTGGCCGTGGCCGATCAGATGCCGGGTCGAGTTCTGGCCGCCGGCGATCTCGGACGGCACCACGGCCAGGAAGGCATAATCGGCCGTGTAGCAGTTGAGCAGGATGACCGGGATGTCGAGGCCGTAGAGGAAGTCCGGTGCCGTGATCTCGCGGGTGAAGATGGTCATGTAGACCAGCGCCGAGATGCCGCGCCTGGTGAGCGCCGCAATGGCGCGCGGCTCCATGACGGAGTCGCCCATCGTCTGCGCCACGAGCAACACATTGCCGGCGTTCCACGACGCCTGGCGCGCGCCCTCGATGGCGACAACGGCTTCCGGGCTTGTCGCCAGCTGGTCGACAGCGAAACCGATGACACCGTCAAGTCCATCGAAGGCGGGAACAGGTTTGCGCAGCGCCGAGAAGGCGGGTGCTGCGTAGCCGAGCGAGCGCGCGGCGTCGATCACCCGCTCGCGCGTCTGCTGCGACAGCCGGATGCCGGGCGAATCGTTGAGCACGAAAGAGACGGTCGCCTGCGAGCAACCGGCTGCCCTGGCGATGTCGGTCATGGTGACGCGGCCGCCCTTGGCGGCTCTCGCCGGCGCCTTGCGCCGCTTCGCCGTGTCGTCCGGATCCCTCGTCTCGCTCATGGCATTGCGTCCCAATCCCCAGCCTGTCTAGTCGCAAGCCTGCCACACCGACAAGATGGTGTGGCGCCGTCGACCAATGGAAATAGTCGAAGGCGTTTATCTTTATTAGCAGCTTTGAAGTTCGCCGCCATGCCGCTTCGGGCCGCGTGAAATTCGAGGACTGCAAGGCATCTGCTTGCGCGAAGCCGTGCTGCACCTGTTCGGGCAAACTAGACCTAGGGCCACGCCGAGTGTCCGCGCGAGACCTCTGCTAATAGTGTTTACTAATACAAAACGACGCTGTAACGTCAATCCGCCGTGTCCGGTCAGGTGGGACCCCGTGCGGCGAGAAGTGCACGTGAATGGCCCGATGGCGAGCGGGGTTTGCCTCCGCAAGCCTGGTCTCGGACATGTGATATGTCAGACAAATCAGACTATTTACGAGCACGGGATGAGTCTCTAAAGTCCGTGATCGCGACCGACGACGCCATTCTTCAGCGCCGGGAACCCCTGAGGAGGAGGGCGTCCAAATCGCGAGCGGCAAGTCAGTGAATGCAAGATCGGTTCAGTCCGACGACTGAGCCAAAACGGGAGGTTGAACATGAAATCCTTGATACGACATGCATCCGTGGCCACCGCAGCCCTGCTGCTTGGCCTGACCGCGACAGCCATTGCGCGCGCCGACGACAAACCGACGCTGGCCTTCGTCGTCAACGGCGCTTCCGATTTCTGGAAGGCCGCCGAAGCCGGCGTCAAGAAGGCGCAGGCCGAATTGCCCGACTACAATCTCGAACTCAAATATCCCGAGCAGTCCTCGGTCGCCATCCAGCAGCGGCTGATGGACGATCTGGTGACCGCCGGCGTCAAGGGCATCATGGTCTCGGCCGTCGACCCCAAGACCTCGACCGACGGTCTGAACAAGATCGCGTCGGAAACGGCGCTGTTCACCACCGACTCCGATGCCCCGCAGACCAAGCGCGTCGCCTATATCGGCTCGTCCAATGTCGACGCCGGCAAGCAGGCGGCCGAGATCGCCAAGAAGGCGATGCCGGACGGCGGCAAGTGCCTCGGCTTCGTCGGCCTGCTCGGCGCCGACAATGCCAAGGAACGCATCCAGGGCATGAAGGACGGCCTCGCCGGCAGCAAGATCGAACTGGTGGACGTGCGCGGCGACGACATCGACCAGGCGCGCGCCAAGAAGAATGTCGAGGACGCGCTGGTCGCCAGCCCCGACATCACCTGCATGGTCGGCTTCTATTCCTACAACACGCCGCGCATCTATGAAGCGCTGCGCGACGCCGGGAAGCTCGGCTCGATCACGGTCGTCGGCTTCGATGACGATCCGATCACGCTGGGCGGCGTCAAGGAAGGCACCGTGGCGGCGACCGTCGTGCAGCAGCCCTTCGAATGGGCCTATCAGGGCATGAAGCTGATGGCCGCCTATCTCAAGGGCGACAAATCAGGCATTCCGGAAGGCGGCCTGATCATTATCCCGACCAAGATCATCGGTAAGGACGATGTCGACACCTATGCCGCCAATCTGAAGGCGATGTCCGGAAACTGAGACCACGAGCAGTTGCGCCGGCTCAGGGTTCGCCTTGAGCCGGCGATCGTGTTGACGGGCCGGCCAAGGCCCGTCAGTCTGTAGCCCACCGGCTGCTGGCAAGCCTGATCAAATATGGCGTGATGAATTATTCCGACCCATCCATCGTCGCAACCACCCCGTTCCTCGGCCTCGAGAACGTGCGCAAGACCTATCCGGGCGTGGTGGCGCTGGATGGTTTTTCCATGGAGGTCAGGCCGGGAGAGGTGATCGGCTTGGTCGGCGAAAACGGCGCCGGCAAGTCGACCTTGATGAAGATCCTCGGCGGCGTCACCAGGCCGGACAGCGGCGCCATCACCGTCGACGGCGTTGCGCATGACGGGCTCACCGTCGAAGGCAGCCTGGGGTCGGGCATCGCCTTCGTCCACCAGGAACTCAATCTATTCGAAAACCTCGATGTTGCCGCCAATATCTTCTTCGGCCGCGAGCCGTTGCGCGGCGGGCCGCTGAGATTGGTCGACCGCGCCAAGCTGCGCGAAATGGTGGCGCCGCTGCTGAAGCGTGTCGGCGCCAACTTTTCCGCCGATACGCCGGTTGCCTCGCTGTCGCTTGCCCAGCAGCAGATGGTCGAGATCGCCAAGGCGCTGTCGATCAAGGCACGGCTGGTCATCCTCGACGAGCCGACATCGAGCCTGCCGCTTGCCGAAACCGACAAGCTGCTCGACGTCATCAAGGCGCTGAAGGCCGATGGCATCAGCGTCATCTTCATTTCGCACCGGCTGCATGAGGTCGAGCGCGTCGCCGACCGCGTCGTGGTGCTGCGCGACGGCATGCTGGCCGGCACCTTGCCGAAGAGCGCCATCAACCACGACCAGATGGTCAAGCTGATGATCGGCCGCATGCTGAAGGAGCGCGAGAAGGCCTCCGAGGCGGCGCGGGCGCCGGGCGCCACGGCTCTCTCGGCCAAAGCCATCCGCACCCCCGCCTACCCTGCCCGGCCGGTCGACCTCGACATCAGGCGCGGTGAAATCCTCGGCCTTGCCGGTCTTGTCGGCTCCGGCCGCACCGAACTGGCGCGGGTGTTCTTCGGCATCGACAGCACGCTTGGCGGTGGGCTCGAACTCGACGGCAAGCCGCTTGTACTGGGTTCGGCGGCCGATGCGGTCGCGCATGGCATTTTCCTGGTTCCGGAAGACCGCAAGCTGACCGGCATTTTGCTTGACCTGTCGATCGCGCAGAACATCTCGCTGCCCAACCTGCCGGCGCATGCGAAGCGTCAACTGGTGTCGGCAAGCTCCGAGGCCGCCACCGCAGAGAAGCAGAAGACGAATC
>NZ_AYVN01000008.1:0-219215 GCF_000502815.1 Mesorhizobium sp. LSJC269B00 | reverse complement strand
TGCCCCGGCGGTTGCCGGGGCACCTGCGGCACCGGCAGCGCCCGCCGCTGAGGCTCCAGCCGTCGTCGCGGCGGCAACGCCCGACGTGCCCGAGACGGTGGCGCCAAAGCTCGAACATGCAGACGGCGCGGTCATCATCCGCAGGCACGACACGCTGTGGCGGATCTCACGGCGCGTCTACGGTCACGGTGTGCGCTTCTCGACCATTTATCTCGCCAACCAGGACCAGATCAGCGATCCCGACCGCATCTGGCCGGGGCAGGTGTTCAAGGTTCCGGAAAAGTCCAAGGAAGGCGAAGCCGCCGACCTCAAGGCGATGGGCGAGCAGGTGACAACGGCGCCGGTGAAGACGCAGTAGCGGCCGAGCGCTTGATCTCCTCCCTTGAGGGGGAGATGGCCGGCAGGCCAGAGAGGGTCGCCGCGCATAGAACGCCGACCTTCTCTTTGCTGCAAACGACGTTGCGTCAGGACGTACCGACCCCCTCTGTCGCCTTCGGCGACATCTCCCCTCGAGGGGGGAGATTAGGTCGCTCTACCCATCGGGTTAGCTTGCCACGCACCCGTTCATCGTCTATCGCCGATGAACGATGGCAGACTCGCTCGCTGAACCAGACCACGCAAACTGCGCACCGCCCCAAAGCCGCGCCGTTGCCGCTCGCTTCGCCGCACTCTCGCACCCGGCGCGCATTGAGATCCTTAGACATCTGTCGGCCAGCCGCTCCTGCTGCTGCCGTGAGGTTGTCGACCATCTCGATCTGGCGCAGTCCACCGTGTCCCAGCATCTGAAGATCCTGGTCGAAGCCGGGCTGGTCCGCTTCCAATCCGACCGTCAGCGCTCGCGCTACGAAGTCGACCGCGCCGCGCTCGCCGACGTTTCCGCATCGCTGACCGCACTCGTCAATTCCTGCTGCTCCGGCCGCTGATTTCTCACCCAAAAGGCAAGACAAGTGGCAGAAAAAACCGTTTCCGATAGCTCGACCTTCAGCACCTTGCGCAATCTGTGGCCCTATATGTGGCCGGCCGACCGCGCCGATCTCAGGGCACGCGTCACTTGGGCAACGCTGCTTCTGGTCGTTGCCAAGCTGACACTGGTTGCCGGGCCGTACTTCTTCAAATGGGCGACCGATTCTCTGGCCGGTGACGCCAAATCGCCGCCGCCGCTGCCATCCTTCCTGCTGGCGCCGGTGATGCTGGTCGTCGCCTACAATGTCGTGCGGCTGGTGCAGCTTGGCTTCAACCAGCTGCGCGACGCGCTGTTTGCCCGCGTTGGCCAATATGCGGTGCGCCAGCTCGCGTTCCGCACCTTCGTTCACATGCACCAGCTGTCGCTGCGCTTTCACCTCGAGCGCCGCACCGGCGGCCTGTCGCGCATCATCGAGCGCGGCACCAAGGGCATCGAGACGATCGTGCGCTTCATCATGCTGAACACGGCGCCGACCATCCTCGAATTCGCGCTGACCACCGGTATCTTCGCCTACACCTATGGCTGGAAATATGTGGTCGTGGTGGCGGCCACGGTGTGGCTCTACGTCTGGTTCACGGTGCGCGCCAGCGACTGGCGCATCTCGATCCGCCGCGACATGAACGACAGCGACACCGACGCCAACACCAAGGCGATCGACTCGCTGCTCAACTACGAGACGGTCAAATACTTCAACAACGAGGGTATGGAGGCTGAGCGCTTCGACCGCTCAATGGCACGCTATGAGATGGCGGCGACCAGGATCTGGACCTCGCTCGGCTGGCTGAACTTCGGCCAAGGCATCATCTTCGGCCTCGGCACCGTTATCGTCATGTGCATGTCGGCGCTGGAGGTGCAGGCCGGCACGCAGACGGTCGGCGATTTCGTCTTCATCAACGCCATGCTGATGCAGCTTTCGGTGCCGCTCAATTTCATCGGCTTCATTTACCGCGAAATCCGCCAGGGGCTGACCGACATCGAGCAAATGTTCGACCTGCTCGATGTGCCGCAGGAGATCACCGACAAGCCCGATGCCAAGCCACTCGCCGTTACAGCCGGCAAGGTCGAGTTCCGCGACGTGCATTTTGCCTACGATCCCAACCGCAAGATCCTGAAAGGTGTCTCCTTCGAGGTACCGGCCGGCAAGACGGTGGCCATTGTCGGACCGTCCGGCGCCGGCAAGTCGACGATTTCGCGGCTGCTATTCCGCTTCTACGACGTCCAGGGTGGTCAGGTGCTGATCGACGGCCAAGATGTCCGTGATGTGACGCAGGCGAGCCTGCGCGGCGCCATCGGCATGGTGCCGCAGGACACCGTGCTGTTCAACGACACCATCGCCTACAACATCCGTTACGGTCGCATCGGTGCCAGCGAAGAGGATATGCAGAAAGCCGCCGAGCTTGCCCAGATCGGCCCGTTTATCGAACGGCTGCCGGAAGGTTATCGCTCGATGGTCGGTGAGCGCGGGCTAAAGCTGTCGGGCGGCGAAAAGCAGCGCGTGGCGATTGCCCGCACGATTTTGAAGGCGCCGCCGATCCTGATGCTCGACGAGGCGACCTCGGCGCTGGACAGCCACACCGAACAGGAGATCCAAGCCGCCCTCGACCTAGTCAGCAAGGGCCGCACCACCATCGTCATTGCCCACCGCCTGTCGACGGTGATCACCGCCGACGAGATCATCGTACTCAAGGACGGCGAGATCGCCGAACGCGGCACCCATGCCGAGCTGATGCGCCAACATGGCCTCTACGCCTCGATGTGGGATCGCCAGCGCGAGGCGACGGAAGCCGAAGAGAGGCTTCGGATTGCCAGGGAGAGCGATGAGTTGGGTGTGGTTGTGCGCAGAAGGACTTCGGAGGTGAACTAGGCGGCGGAGCGCCAATCTCCCCCCTTGAGGGGGAGATGTCGCCGAAGGCGACAGAGGGGGTCACCGCGCGTGGAGCGCTAACCTTCATCGGTCGCAAGGGGGCGCATCCAGTCGAACCGACCCCCTCTGGCCTGCCGGCCATCTCCCCCTCAAGGGGGGAGATACGCAGCGTCGTCGCCATCATCACCACCGAAAATTTCCCCTTGACCTCAACCTAAGTTGAGATCGCAAACCCTTTCCTGAGCCACCGAACCCAAGTCGTTCAAGAACGGAGACAGATTCAAATGGATAAACTTGCCGAGGCAGCCGTGTTCAGGGTCGACAAATTCGTCGTTCCTGCCGAGGCCCGTGAAGAAATCCTTCGCAAGGTCAGGGCGACTCATGAACTGCTGCGTCTGCAGCAAGGCTTCGTCCAGGATTTCGTGCTCGAGCAATTTTCGGGTCCGGGTGAGTTCAACCTGGTCACCATTGTCGAATGGGAAAACCAGGCGGCCGTCGACAATGTCGTGCCGATCGTCAAGGCGGCCCACGAGCGGGCGGGCTTCAACCCGCAGGAGACCATTGCCCGGCTGGGTGTGAAGGCCGATATCGCCAACTATCAGCGTCTGCCTGAGATGTAGGAGGGCCAGCCCGTGCCAGGTGCTGGCGCCTCGACGCTCAGCACCTGGCCGGTGCGGGCATCGCTGATCATGTTCTCGAAACCACGCCATTGGGCGGCAACGATGAACAGCGTCTTGCCATCCAGGCCGCCGAGCATGCAGGCAAAGCAGCCGCGATCGGCATTGACGGACTGCAAGACCTCACCACCTTCGCGCACCCGCACACAGCGTTTGTTGGGAACATCCGCATACCAGGCAGTTCCTTCGGCATCGAGGCAGACGCCGTCGGGAAAGCCATCGAGATCGGCCCAGACGCAGCGGTTGGAAAGCCCGCCATCCTCCGCGATATCGAAGGCGGTCAGCCGGTTTGCATGCGACTCCGCCACGATCAGTGTCCTGTTGTCCGGCGTCACCGCCATGCCGTTGGCGAAAGCGATGTTCTCGGCCACTTGTCGAACCGAGCCGTCCGGCGTGATCAGCACGATGGTGCCGGGCCCGAAATGCTCGCCCGGTGCAGGCGCCGACCCGCCGCCATTGACATAGATGTTGCCGCGCCCGTCGACGACGATCTCGTTCCACGGGCTGTTTGACAGCGACCGAAGATCGGCATGGGTGGCCAGCGTTCCATCCGCCTCCTGCCGCAGCAACAAGCCATCCCGACCCGAGACGATCAGCAATCGGCCATCCGGCAACCAGTCGATCGAATAGGGCAGGATGGCCGGCACGGTGAGCATCACCTGGTTCCCGCCGTCCTCATCCACCGCGACGATCTCTCCGGTTCCCCAGTTGCAGAGCCACAGGCGTCCGTCGTGCCAGCGGGGAGACTCTCCGAAAGCGAGGCCTTCTGTAATGACCTTGGCGTTCAGGGCGACTGATTTCGAGGATGGCATCTCTGACCCTGGTTTGTCGACTCGCCGCAATTCGGCATTGTCGCGAAGCGCTTTCCTGCCAAGGACGTATGAATCTGTGGCGCCCCGACACCGTCGACAATTTCGGCAAACCATCGTGCGGATACCTCTGGATCAGAGTGCCTTTAATCCTTGAGGGCAGCTGATATTGTCGCGTCGGAAATAACCCGTTCGCGCAAGTTTTGCGACCAAGAGAGTATTTTCGATGTTCGGTTTCTTTTCCCGCAAATCCAAGAAAACGCCCGAGAAGTCGGCATCAGATTCTGGAAAGCAGTTGGAATTCGGCCTGCCGTTGCCAGTCGTCGTACTGCGTTCGAACGTCGAGGATCCTGATGAAGAGCCGTTTTTTCTCGTCTTCGCTGTCATGCAATTCGTCACAGCGATGGTTTCCAAAGGACTCTATCGTTATCCCGAAATCGACACCAAGGCGATGCAGGTCCTTCATGCCGACTCGTACTCTTCGGAGGTAAAGAACGGCGGCCATAGTCAATTCATCCACAATGCCGGGCAGGAAATCGGCGCCATGATTGCCAACGCACGAGCTGGACTCACTGCTTGTGGCGCAAAGGGCCAGCTTGCGACTTTGGAAAAGATGTCCAGCTGGATTGCAGACCATCCCAACGAAGCCGCCCAGCAGACGGGCTTCGAGGGCGGGCGGGATGATTTTCTCGATACACTTGATCATGCGTTCTACGTTGCGGATGAGGCCGCGCCCATGGAAAACCTTTTGGCGCGCTGGATCGCGTCATGGCCTGATCTGCAAGTTGTCGATAGTGACGATTACGACGACGTCATACACCGGCTGGTGATGGCCAATCCGAAGCGCGAAGGCAGGCTTCTTCATAAGTCCGTTGGCAACTTGGCAGGCCAGATGATCTTGAGCTGGCGCGATGTCGGGGCCGGCCTTGCCTGCGCCAAGATCGCGCCGCCCGAGATCAAAATCGCGTTCGGCATGGCAAGGATGCTGAACATAGAAGGAGAGAAACAGCTGGTTTTTCAACTTCAGACCAGCGCGAAGAAGACCCGACTATGCAGTGCGACGGAGACACACGTCACGGTCTACGAGTACATCGCTCCAGAAGAGTTGCTTGTCATACCGCCAGGCGAGAGCCCGCTAGCGGCTAACGCCCCGAAAGTTGGCGCCAAGCTTGGCATTGCTGAAGAGCCCGAGATCACAGCGGTCATTGAGCTGGCGGAACAATACCATGCTCCCGCCGCCGTCGACCTCCTGCTCCGCAAGGCAGGCTTCGACCCGACGGATGCCATCGTTTCTGCGAATTCGGTGGTGCAGAAGGAGGAAGGAGCAATCGTGAATTGGGTGGTGCTGGCGTCTGACCGGACCTTCCTCTCCCTGTCTTCGCCCAATGGCAGTGTGCTCTTGCGTGGCGAGGATCACGAAAAGCTCGCCGAGGCTACGATGCCTGAACTCAATGCCCACTTTGATCGCTCCGCTGCGGCGGGTTAGCGACAGCAAGCCTACTTTTTCTCCGTCAGGAAGAACGTGCCATCGGCATGGCCGTTGGCACCGCATGACAGGGGCTCCGATTTGCCATCCTTGCCGGCGCCGTTCTGCTCGACGACAAGCGCATCGCCGTCGCGGCGAAAGGTGAAGACGAATCCAGTCGGTTTGTCGTTGTCGTCGGTGTCCTCAAGTCGAAGCGTATTGCGCTCCTCGACCGTGCCGTCGATCTCGCATGACCCACTTCCCGAGACTGGATTGGAAACGACATCTTCCGAGATTTCGACCTTGCCTCCGCCAACAGCCTTGATGTCGACGCTGCCGCGCACGCTGCTCCATGTGCCGATCAAACCTGCATCGGGGGGCTTGCGTATGCCGGACAGGAAGGTTGCGCGGTCGCGCAGGAATTCGCCGAGATCGAAAGTCTGTTGGTTCTTGGGCGAACTTTCGTTGAAGCCGGCGATCTGGTCGCGATACGCGATGAAATCGCTTTGGTCGTCCCGCAGCGCCTTGCCGGCATGAGCATCGAGCCTCTTCAGCAGCGCGGTATAATTCTTCGCGACGTCGGCATCGGCTTGCGCCAGGACCGGATCGGCGCAAATGGCCTTTTCCGCCACGCTGGCGGCCTTGGCGCAGTCGAAGGATGGCTTGCCTTGCGCAACTGCGTGGTCGCTCGNCAGACGTGTGCTCTTCCGATCTCGCTCGCTGCCACAAGTACGGTCAAAACGGCACCCACGGCTGACGATCGTATGGCAACAAGATACGTTTTGCCTGAATTTGGCGCCATGGCAGTCGGCCTTTTCGCCGCGCGTTCAGCCGGCGTTGGCCCGAATTCTGGCGGCAAAGCAGCCGACAGGCAAGCACGTCACCGTTCCTGCCGGCTGCGGACGATGCGGCCTTGCCCAATGTTGCGTTGCGGCAGCGGAGCCTTTCCGGTATTGAGGCCGGACCTGAAACAGGGACCGCCCCCATCCCATGAGCCCCATCCGATGAGCCTTGTCGATTCGATCAAGAATGCCTTCGTTCCGATCCATCGCGAGGGCTATCCGTTCATTGCCGCCTTTGGTGCGGGCACGCTGTTCCTCGGCTATTTCTCCTCGGTCCTGTTCTGGATCGGCCTGATCCTGACCGCCTGGTGCGTCTATTTCTTCCGTGACCCCGAGCGTGTCACCCCGGTCGATGACAGGCTGGTGGTCAGTCCCGCCGACGGCGTCATCTCGGCGGTCGGCCCGGCCGTGCCGCCGCGCGAGCTTGGCCTCGGCAACACCGAGATGACCCGCATCTCGGTGTTCATGAACGTCTTTTCCTGCCATGTGAACCGCGCTCCGGTGCGCGGCCGCATCACCAAAATCGAGCACCGGCCGGGCAAGTTCCTCAATGCCGAACTCGACAAGGCAAGCTCGGAGAACGAGCGCAACGGGCTGGTCATAGACAGTCCCAACGGCATCGTTGTCGCCGTGCAGATTGCCGGCCTGGTGGCGCGCCGCATCGTCTGCTGGGCCGAGACCGGCGGCTCCATTGCCGTCGGCGAACGCTTTGGCCTGATCCGCTTCGGCTCGCGCGTCGATGTCTTCCTGCCGTCGACCGCGGTGCCGCGCGTCGCCGTCGGCCAGACGGCGGTCGGCGGCGAAACCGTGCTCGCCGAATTCGGCGGCGTCGCCGCAACCCCGCTCGTCAGGATTTCGTAAGCGGTGGGCGCGCCGTTCAAAAAGTTCGAGGCCCATGGCAGCGGCGGCCCGCGCATCCGCGAAATTCCGATGCGCATGGTGCTGCCCAATCTGGTCACCGTGCTTGCCATCTGCGCCGGCCTGTCCGGCATCCGCTTCGGCTTCGAGGGCCGTTTCGAGCCGGCCGTGGTGATGGTGCTGCTCGCCGCCTTCCTGGACGGCATAGACGGGCGCCTGGCGCGCATGTTGAAGGCGACATCCAAATTCGGCGCGCAGATGGATTCGCTGGCCGACATCGTCAATTTCGGCGTCGCGCCGGCACTGGTGCTCTACGCCTTCTTGCTCGACCGCGCCGGCTCCTTCGGCTGGATCGCAGCTCTTCTGTTCACCATCGCCTGTGGCCTGCGGCTGGCGCGCTTCAACGTGCTCGACGAAGACCATGACCGGCCGATCTGGCAGAGCGAATACTTCGTCGGCGTGCCGGCGCCGGCCGGCGCCGTGCTGGTTATGCTGCCGCTCTATCTGTCCTTCCTGCGGCTCGGTCTCGAGCCGGACCGCCTGACGGCATTCGTCGCCACCGGCTTCACTGTGCTGGTCGCTTTCCTGCTGGTCAGCCGGCTGCCGGTCTATTCCGGCAAAAGCCTGAAAGTGCCCGGCGACAAGGTGCTGCCGATCATCCTGGCGGTCGTTCTCTACGTCCTGCTGTTGATGACCTATCCCTGGTACACGCTGACCGCCTCTGTCGCAGGCTATCTCATCTTCCTGCCTTTCAGCGTGCGGGCGTATTCGAAGCGCGCCAAGCGCGAGGGCGAAAAAGTGCCGCCGTCGGATATTGGGTAGTTGTTATCTCCCCCCTTGAGGGGGAGATGTCGCCGAAGGCGACAGAGGGGGTCGGTACGCCCCGGACGCGACCTCGTTTGAGCGAAGAGGACGTCGGCGCTTCACGCGAGGCGACCCCCTCTGGCCTGCCGGCCATCTCCCCCTCAAGGAGGGAGATACGCTAAGCCGCCAGGCCCAGCCCCAGCTTCTCGATCGCCAGGTTCCGCGTCGAGACATAATCCGTCTTGCCGGAACCCAGCACCGGGATCTCCCCGACCTTGACGATGTCGTTGGGCACCATCAGTTCGGCCGCACCTGCCTTCTTGCCGAAGGCGCGCAGTTCTTCCGGATCGGCGTCGTCGGCGGTGGTGACCAGCACGATGCGCTCGCCGCGCCTCTTGTCCGGCACCGCCACCGCGGCGTGGCGCTCTTCCGGCCACAGCGACTGCACCAGCATCTCGACGGCGCCCAACGACACCATCTCGCCAGCGATCTTGGCGAAGCGTTTTGCCCGGCCGCGAATGGTGATGAAGCCTTCGCGGTCGACCGAGACGATGTCGCCGGTGTCGTGCCAGCCGTCCAGCGGCTGCAATTCGCCGGGCCGGTCAGCGGTCATGTAGCCCATCATCAAATTCGGCCCGTCGAGCCACAGGCGGCCGGCACCCTCGATACCCTCGACCGGTTCGAGCTTCATGCGCATCGCCGGCAACAGCCGTCCGACCGTGCCGTCGCGACCATGGATGGCGGTGTTGACGGCGACGACGGGAGCGGCCTCCGTCAGCCCGAACCCCTCGATGATCGAGGCATCGAAGCGCTCGCGATAAACGCGCCGCGTCTCCGGCTTCACCGCTTCCGCGCCGGCAACGACGAAGCGCAGGCTGGAGAAATCGCCATCCTTGGCGGTGCGGACATAGTTGGCGAGGAAAGTGTCGGTGCCGAACATGATGGTCGGCTTCACCTTGCGGGCGATCTCCGGGATGATCTTGTAGTGCAGCGGTGACGGGTAGAGGAACAGTTTCACCCCGGTCACCAGCGGCAGGATGGTACCGCCGGTCAGGCCGAAAGAGTGAAAAACCGGCAGCACGTTGAGCAGGATGTCGGACGGCGAAATGGTAATGCGCGCCTCGGCCTGCATGGCGTTGGCGTGGAGATTGCGGTGCGACAGCACCACGGCCTTGGGCGTGCCTTCCGAGCCTGAGGTGAACAGGATTGCGGCGGGCTTGGCCGCATCCTGCCGCTGCAGCGGGAACCGCCAGAGCACCGCTGCTGCGAGCTTTTCCAGCGTCGTGACGCTTGCGCGCACATCCTCCAGCCACAGCATTTTGGCGCCGCCGGCCTCGATCGCGACGATGATGTCGGCAAGCGCCGCCTTCTCGACGAACGCGCGCGAGGAAACCACCGTTCGGATGACTGCCGTGCGCACCGCGGCGGTTACGCTGGCCGGCCCTGCCGTGTAGTTGATCATCGCCGCTACCCGGCCGGCCGAGAGCAGGCCGACGAAGGACAGCACCACGCCATTGGCGTTGGGCAGCAAAACCCCGACCGCTTCGCCGGGCGCCGCCACCGCCTCGAAACGGCGGCCGAGCACGCGCGCGCCGATGAACATTTTTCGATAGCTGAGCGAACCGCTGATCACATCCTCGATGATCGGGTGCGAGGCGCCCGTGCGATCCGCGGCATCGCGCATGGCCAGGAACAGGCCGCGATCGAGGTTGCTGCCATAAAGCCGCGCCTCGGCGATGCGGTCGAACAACGCATTTGTGTTGGAAGCCTGGTCGGGGTTGCGCGCCACCAGTTCGGCAATCGTCATTGGCTCCAGCACGCTGATCGAGAGTTTTGGGAACCAGTGGCGCGGCGCACGGTTCTTTGGCGTCAAGGAAACCGGCAGGTCGCGCGAGCCGGTGACGAAGATCGGCACGATGCGGGCGTCGGCCTGTATGGCGATGCGGGTGACGGCGCGGAACAGGCGAAACGTCTTCACATCGGGCTCGACGTCATCGGGCAGATAGACGGCAAGCCGGCCTTTACCCTTCAGCACCCTGACCAGCCGCCGGCTGACGAAGAGATGCTCGGCGTTGAAGGCGATGGTGCGGCCAAGCTCGCGCCAAGGCTCCATCCAGGGCGAACGCGCCGAGGCCTCGTCGAGAATGTGCAGCGTGTCGTCGGGCAGCAGCGACAGCATCAGCGCCGGCTCGAAGCGTGACTGGTGCGAGACCACATAGATCACCGGCGTCGGCGCGTTGCGGGCAATGCGGATGCGCCGGTCATCGATCCGGTAGGCGAGCTTGAACGGCACATAGAGTAGCGCCTGGGTAAAGCGCAGGTCGAGACGAAACGTCTCGATCGCGCCAATCAGCAGCCAGGCCAGCACGAGGCCTGCAAGCAGCGCCAGTGTCAGGATCATGCCGCGTCTCTCCCAACGGTCCGGTATGCGGCTCTTCGTCCGCTTCGAGAGCAGAGGGTAGCGCAATGGGGAGCAAGGTCAATGCGCGGGTGCGAGGGAGCGGTGTTCCACCTGACCTCACCAGGCAATGACCCAAACGCAGGCCTTGAAATGTTGCGACACGTGTCGTAAATAAAGCGACACGTGACGGAGAGGTAATATGGTCAGTTCCCCGCTGGGTTTTGCCGAGGCACCACATATGGAGCCGGAGTTCGAACGAATGGTCGACCTGTTTGGTGGACGGAAGGTTCTTGGATTCTCGGTAGCCAGTCCTCTTGAGGCACATGAAATGATCCTGCATGGAATTCCGGGCCAGGCGCTCGAAAGCCTCGTCAGGCATCTGATGGTCATTGATCCCGCCGATGCGTTTGAGACCGCATTCGGCATGAGCGAGCGGACATTTCAGCGGCACAAATCGGATCACTCCAAGACCCTCAGTCGGGAGCAAGGTTCCAGAACCTGGAACTTCGCCAAGCTCCTGACAAAGGCCACGTCCGTGCTCGGGACTCAGGAAGACGCGGAAAAATGGATGATCGAGTCTGCCATGGGTTTGGACAATCGCCGGCCGATCGATCTGCTGGCCACGGCGGCGGGCACTGCGCTTGTGCAGGAGTTTCTTGAGCGGCTCGACTATGGTGTCTACGCGTGACGCCTTTGCCGGGCTCCCTCGGAACAGGGCAGTTGTTGGGCTGGAGGCTTGATCACAGACGCTTCAAGGCGAGCTGGGACAGTGGCGAAGGAGCCTTCAAGCTTGGGGGAAGGTGGAACAGCAAAGGGATCAGAGCCGTATATGCGTCCATCGACCCATCGACCGCCATCTTGGAGGTGGCGGTCCACAAGGGGTTTCGCACGCTGGATACTGTCCCTCACGTGCTGACGGCATTCGACATCGTCGATCCATCAGAGATTTATGTGGTCCAAACCGACGATATTCCGAACGCGAACTGGCTGCGTCCCGGCATCCCGGGCGCGGGACAGCAGCAGTTCGGCGATGGTCTGCTGGCAAAGCATCCGTTCTTTCTGATCCCCAGCGCGGTATCCCAGCACAGCTGGAACCTGGTGTTCGATCCCAACCGGGCGGCAGGCCTTTATAGCTTGCATCTCCGGGAGGATTTCGCGCTTGATACAAGGCTTCATCCTCCCGCTGGGTAGCAATCAGGCCGTGGCCTTCAGCCGCCCACTGATGAACCGGAACTCCTGCGACTTGCCGCCATAACCGTATGCCGCGGCCGGGACTTCATGCACAAAGGCATAGCTTTCCTCGTGCACACCACCCAGCAACTTACCGAAGGCCTCAAAGATCGCCTTCAGATAGGCTTCCAGCTCCAGCTTGGTGTTGGTGCCGTCGACCACCTTGATGTCGAGCCAGAAAGTATTGGCGCCATGCTCTGCCAGCGACTTGCCGCCGGCGAACCAGTGCTGCGGGTCGATATAGGTGACAGCGACGGCGGTGATCGTCGGGTCCTTGCGCAGATAGGTTGCGGTCAGGCCGGTGATTTCCTTGGCGATTGTGGCGGACAGCTTGGCGTCGGGCTTGCCGGTGACGCTGATGTTGATGATGGGCATTTTCTCTCCTTCGTTTGAGCGGCGTCTGTTTGCCGTTGCAGAGACAGTGCCACCGTCTTTAAATCAAAAAAATCGAATTGTTTCGAACAAAAGGTTCTGTATTATCGAAGTATGCAAGCTCTCGATCCCGATCTGCTCAAAACCTTTCTTGCCTTTGTCGATGGCGGCTCGCTGGCTCAGGCTGCGTCTGTTGTCGGTCGCTCGCCCTCGGCGGTGACCGCGCAGATGCAGCGTCTGGAGGAGATCGTCGGCGAACCGCTGCTGGTGGCGCAGGGGCGCGGGCGCGGGCTGACGCCGGCCGGCGAGGATCTTGTCGGTCATGCCCGCCGCATTCTTGCCGTGCACAGCGAGGCCTGGCTGGCGCTCAAGGGCGCGCGTGCCGCTGGTCGCGTCGCCATCGGCACGACACAGGATTTCGCCGATAGCGGCCTGCCGGAGCTGCTGCGCGCCTTCGCGACCAGCCATCCGCGCGTCAGGGTCGAACTCCGCGTCGGCCGTTCGGCCGAGCTTGGCGAGGCGCTGCAGGCCGGGCAGCTCGATCTGGCCGTTGTCATGCGCAAGACGCCGGCCAATGACGAAGTCGGGCTGTTCAGTGAGCCGATGCTGTGGCTGTGCTCGCAAAAAGGGCTTGCCGTGCGGGAAGAGGAATTGCCGCTGGCGCTGCTCGACCCCTATTGCGGCTTTCGCGAAGCAGCACTCGCGGCCCTCGATGCTGCCGGCCGCCGCTACCGCATTGCCGCCGGCAGCGCCAGCCTTGCCGGCTTGCGCACGGCGGTCAATGCCGGCATCGCGCTGACCTTGCGCACCGCCCGCTTTGCCCATTCAGGCATTGCCGAAGCACCGCGCGAATTCGCCCTGCCGCCGGTGCCGACAGCGCAATTCGCGATAAAACTCGGCCAGGGCGCCGAGCGGCCGGCGCGCGATCTTGCCATCCTGCTCAGCGACAACCTCGCCTTGCCCGGCTTTGCCGGCTGATGCCCAAAAGAAAAAGCCGACCTTTACGGTCGGCTTTGAGGAGGACGGGTCGAGGGGTTTGGGGGGACTTGGGGGGTGACCCGTCGCACATAAAACTGCCTGATCCGCATGATGGTTCCATGACTTGGAAAATAATTATTGGGTTGCCGCACTTTTTCTCGCGGCCAGCCAGTCGCGCCCCGCATGGGCGAAAACCGCGCACAGTACTATGGCGCCGCCGATCAGGCTGGCGGCCGGCGCGATCTCGCCGAGGAACAGGAAGGCGAACAGGATCGCAAACGGCACTTCGGCGGCACCGAGAAGGCCGGACTCGGGCGCAGGGATCAGCCGCGAGCCTTCCGTCCACAGGATCGACGCCGCCGCAAACGATCCTCCGAAGGCGACGAGCAGCACGGCGTCGCGAGCAGAAATCGCCAGGGGGTCGGTGACGAACCAGCCGAGCACGAACAGCAGAAGCGCCGAGACTGCGCCCGCCCACACCACCGGCGTGTCGCGGAAGGCGCGCACCATGATCATGTAGAGCGCGCTGCCGGCGGTCATCAGCAGCGCGAGCCCATCGCCAAACAGATGACCGCTGCCGAAGCCGGAGCCGACCATCATCGCCACGCCGCACAGCGAAACGGCGGCGGCGGCAAGCGTCTGCGCCCGGAACGGCTCGCGCACCAGCACGAAGGCGAGCAGCGCGGTGATGAAGGGCGCGGTGGCGTAGATGACCGCGACATTGGCGACATAGGTGAATTTGAACGCCGAGATGAAGGCGATGCTGGCCGCGGCGCCCTCGAGGGCCAGCAACCAGCCGCGCCAGCCAAGCCGCAAGCTTTCCCGCCCGCCGGAGCGGCGCCGGCGCCACAGCACATAGAAGGTGATCAGGATCGCGCCGACAAAGCCGCGCCAGCAAGTGATGGTCAGCGGGTCGGCGTGGATCGATTTGGTCAGCACGCCGGTGAGGGCGAAGAAAGCCGCCGAGGCCGCCACCAGCATGATGCCGAGCGTACGCTCGGCAGCGGTATCTGTGGTGCCTGGGCCGTCGAGCGCTTCCGTCATCTCAGCAGCCTATCCGTCTTCTCCTGCCACCATGCTGTCAGCACGGGGTACTCATAGCCGCTTGCGGAAATGCTCGTTGCCGATGATCAGCAGGCCGGCGCCGACGATCAACGCCGCCCCCAGAAACACCTCGCGACGCGGCACGTCGCCCCAGATCGCAAAGCCGAGCCCGAAGGCCCAGACCAATGAGGTGTATTCGAACGGCGCCACGATCGACACCGGCGCCCGCTTCATGCCTTCGAACAGCATAAATTGCGCCACGCCGCCGAGCGCGCCGACGCTGATCAAAAGCAGCAACTGGCGCCAGTCCGGCATCTGCCAGACCAACAGCGCCGGCACCGTGGAAAACACCAGGAAGTAGAAATTGTTGAGCACAAGCTGGATCAGCGTGCGCTCGGCCAGCGCCGTCTTGCGCAACAGGACCACTGCAATGCCCCACAGCACTGCCGCAGCCAGTACCAAGAGCATCGGCACGGACAAGCCGAGACGAGTGGGATCACAGGCGATGAAGACGCCGACGAAGCCGATGAACACCGCCAGCCAGCGCAACAGCGGCACCTTTTCGCCAAGCATCACCACCGACAGCACGGTGACGATGATCGGGGCGGCGTAATAGATGGTGGTGAGTTCGGCCAGCTGCAGGGAGCGGGCCGCGTTGTAGTAGCAGAGCCAGGCGCCGAGCGTGAAGGCGCTGCGCACCAGCATCGGCCGCACGATGGGCGAGCGCATTGTGTCGGCAAAGATGGGCGGTCCGCCGATTGCAGCACAGCCGATAAGCACAGCGATCGAGCGGAAGAACATGATCTGCCAGACGCTGATGCCGACGACCAGAAGCTTGATCGCGGCGTCCTGCGTCGAAAACAGGAAATAGGCGCAGCCGGTGAACAGGATGCCGGCAAGCACCCTTTCGCGGGTTTCCAGAATGGCAATATCGGCCATGCGGCGTGTCCGGCGCTGTCAAGAGGACGAAGAAGAAGCCTGCCCCAATCAGGCTCCCATTGCAGGCTATACGGGCGAAAGCCTGCGGGGCGCTACGCCAGTGGCAAGCTTGCGTTGGCGCAGCCTGGCCGACAGCGTGGGCACGCCGTTCACTGTGTTGCCTGGTAGAGCTCCGAAGCGGCCTCCTTCAGGGCGCGCCGGCCGCCCGGCCTGAGATACATCATGTGGCCGCCCTCGATGACGTCGAGACGGATAGGTTTTGCCCCGCCGAGCGTCGGGATTTGGCTCACCAGATAGCGTGAGGCCAGATAGGGAGTGACCAGATCGGTGTCGCCGTTGACGATCACCACGCCGAGCCCCGGGTTGAGCGAGCGCGCCCGCTGCAGATCGTCCATCACCCCGGCATAGCCTTGCCGCGAGCCGCCATAGTCCCAGGCGTGGGTCACATCGCCATTGAGCAACCTGTAGCTGACATCGGTGCGAAAATTCAGCTCGTCGCGCGCATAACCGACAAAGGCCGAGGTCAGCGCCGGCACGCTGCGGTCGAGCACCGGATCCGGGCCGGCGCTGCGGGCGCTCTCCGGGGCGATGTCGCTGGTGGCGATGGTGCCGTCATACGGGCTGAGCACTTTGCCACTGGCGCGCTGGAATTCGCGCGCGAACAGGCCGGCCGGGATGCGGGCGAAATTGCGCTGCACGAGGTCGAGCGGCAGGCCGGTGATCTCGGCCACGCGCTGGCTGGCCAGCCGCCCGCCCTGTTCCAGCCCGCCGGTCAGAGCCGTGAGGTAGTCGCCCAGCGCATACTTTTCGACCTCGGCGAGCTTTTCGCGCAGTGCTCCGCCGCTGAGGCCTTCGCTGCGCAGGCGCACCGCCGCCATCGAGGGCAGTTCCAGCGCCCAATGCAGCGGCTGGAATTCGTCGGGCAGCACCAGCGTGAACTCCAGTGCAGGCGAGATCAGCACGATGCCGTTGGGGCTCAGGCCGACATCTTCCTGCAGGGTCCTGGCGAGAAGTGCCGCGCGGAACCCGCCATAGCTTTCGCCGGCAAGGAAGAGCGGCGATCCGGTGCGGCCGTTCTGGGCGAGATAGAGCCGGATGAAAGCGCCGATCGAACTGGCGTCCTGGCTGACGCCCCAAAAATCTTTTGTGTCCTGGCCGGGGGCCTCGCGGCTGTAGCCGGTGCCGACCGGATCGACGAAGACGAGGTCGGTCATGTCGAGCCAGCTGTCGGGATTGTCGATCAGCTTTTGCGGCGGCGGCAGGAATTGGCCATCGGCGCCGGTCGCGACGACACGCGGGCCGAGTGCGCCGAGATGCAGATAGGCGGATGCCGCGCCCGGGCCGCCATTGAAGACGAAGGTGATGGGGCGAGCCTTCTCCGCGCCCGCCAGTGGCGGCAGCGTATAGGCGACATAGAAGATTTCCGCGGTGACCTCGCCCTTGCCGGATAGCAGCGACAGCGTGCCGGCCTTAGCCTGATAGTCCAGCTTGCGCCCGGCAATGGTGATTGAATGGCTGGTCGTCTGCGGTGCCGGCAGCAGCGACAGCACGCCGCCGGCAGGGGCGGGGCGCTCGGGCGTTTCGGCGAGGACTGGCTGCGCGAAGGCTGCAAGCGCCAACAGGGTAAGCGAGATCAGTTTCAGCTTGAACGGCATGATGACTCCGCGGGAATGACTCTGCTTAGGTATGGCTGGGGCGGTCGAAGTCAAAGTAACTCTTCGCGAGCTAGCGTTCCTTCACGCCCCCTCTGTCCTGCCGGACATCCCCCACAGGGATGGAGATTGGATGTCGCGACCGCCTTCGCTAATCGCCGGCGTAGAAAGCGCCATCGGCGGAGCTGCAGATCTCCCCCCTGTGGGGAGGTGGCCGGTAGGCAGAGGGGGCGCTGTCTCGCCGGCATATCAGTGCTATCAAAGCGCGACGGACTCGAAAAGGAATGCAACATGGACGCCACCGCACTCAAGGCCATGCAGGCACCGATCAAGGAGGCTTATCGCGACGATTCCTCTCGAGCGCTGATCACGCTTCGCGCCAAAGGCTCCATCGACGACCAGTCGATTGCCTGCAAGGTCGAGACGGGCAGGGCGCTGGCGGTCGCCGGCCTGCATCCGGCGACCGGCGGTTCCGGGCTCGAATTGTGTTCGGGCGATATGCTTTTGGAGGCGCTGGTGGCGTGCGCCGGCGTGACGCTGAAGGCAGTGGCGACGGCGCTGGAATTCAGGCTTGGCGCAGCCACCGTCGAGGCCGAAGGCGATCTCGACTTTCGCGGCACGCTGGGCGTGGCCAAGGACGCCCCCGTGGGCTTTGGCGCCATCCGGCTGAATTTCAACCTCGACACGGATGAGCCGCAGGCGCGCATCGATTCGCTCATCAAGCTGACCGAACGCTATTGCGTGGTGTTCCAGACCATCAACAGCAAGCCGGAGCTGACGGTGAGTGCGCGCGCCTGATCTCCCCCCTTGAGGGGGAGATGTCGCCGAAGGCGACAGAGGGGGTCGGGCCGACTGGACGCGACGCCCTTTGTGCGGAAGGAGGTTGGCACTCTACGCGAGGCGACCCCCTCTGGCCTGCCGGCCATCTCCCCTCGAGGGGGGAGATTGCGCTACTGCGCCGCCGGCTCTTCCGCATCACCCTCATCGGTGAAAGGCGAGGCGCTCGGCACGCAGTTCACCGCCCAGCCGGCCGGCGTCGGCTGCTTCTGATATTCGGTGATGGCGTTGGTGCACTGTTCGCGGGTGTCGAAGGTGCTGGGCAGCACCACCATGCCGCCTTGCGGGCCGGCGATCACCAGGTACCAGACCAATGCTACGCTGGGAGCAGCCATGGGAATTCCTCGCTTTGCTGGGTGTCGGAGTCGGTTGACCCTAGCAACTCCCGGCTGATGGCGAAAGCAGGGCGATGGGGGAGGGACCTGCCGGACCATCACAGACCCGTGAACGAACCGCTCCCAGACGTCTCTCAGTTCGCGGCAAAGCAGTAGAACAGGCCGTCGCCGCCGGTGCCTTTCAGCGCCTCCTGGCTGCAGCCGCCGCGCGAGGCATGCGAGGAGTTCCAGGATTTCGCCGCCGCCGACTCATCAAGGCCGGTGCGGTCGTGATGGCCCATCATCGCCGCGCCCTCCGCGCCGCTCAAGGTCCAGTCGCCGCAGGTCTGGTCGGCGAGCTTGGTGCCGTCAGGCTTCGAGCCGGTCAATATGTCGTGCCGGTTCGGCTTGTCGCCGCGGCCATTGACCACTTGGCCCTTCTCGGTCAGCGCCGTCTGCTTGTTGATGGCGTTGGCGTCGCTGTGCAGCGAGGCGACGTCATCGGCAATCTTCTCGCCCTTGGCGTTGACCCAGGGACCCTTGCCGATACGGTCGCGCGCATCGACATTGGCGCTCGAGAGATAGGCGTGCCATTCCTTGCCGGTAACCCCAGCCGCTTCCGCCAGCGAGGCGCAATGCGCGTCGGCACCCTTGAGACCGCCGAGATCGGCGCCCTTGCCGGAACCGACGCTGGTGACGAAGAAACTCATCTTTGCGTCTTGCGCCAGCGCCACGCCGGCTGTGGCGGCAATCGCGGCGGCGGCAACGAGAAGAAGTCTACGCATGTCGGTCCTCCGGTTTCGAATGTCCTACATTCGAAGAAACGTAACTGGGGGCCTGTTTAATCCCGCTACAACCCGGTTTATTCCGGCTGCCGGTAGGCGACGAAGCGGTTGTTCTTGACCTGGAAGATCAGCCCCGTCTCTTTCAGCTCGGGGCTCGCCAGCGGCACGATGCGTTTTGCAACCTCTGAGGGGTGCGGCAGCGTTTCCGGATCCTCGCCGGGCGCGGCCTGTGCACGCATGGCGGTGCGGGTGGCACCGGGGTCGACGGCATTGATGCGGAGCGCCAGGCTCTGCGTCTCATGCGCCCAGGAACGCGTCATGGCTTCCACAGCCGCCTTCGACGCCGCATAGGGCGCCCAGAAGGCGCGCGCCGAATGCGCGGCCCCGGACGACATGAGAATGGCGCGGCCGGCGTCGGACAGCCTGAGCAGCGGGTCGACCGAGCGGATCAGCCGCCAGGTCGAGGTGACATTGATGGTCATAACCTTCTCGAAGGTTTTGGCCTCGACATGGCCGATCGGCGAGATGACGCCGAGCACACCGGCATTGGCCACCAGAATGTCGAGCTTGCCCCAGCGCTCGTGAATGGCGCCGCCCAGCCGGTCGATGCCGGCCATGTCTGAGAGGTCGAGAGGCACCAAAGTCGCTTCGCCCTTGCCGGTTTTCGCGCGCTCGGCCTTGATCTGGTCGTCGAGTTCTTCCAGCCCGCCGACGGTCCGGGCAACCGCAATGACATGCGCGCCGGCGGCGGCAAGTTCCCTGGCGATGAAGTAGCCGATGCCGCGCGAGGCGCCGGTAACGACCGCGACGCGGCCGGAGAGGTCGAGGGTCATGCGAGCGCTTTCAAGGATAGCAGTTGGGCTTTACGCCCCGTTGTTCGCCAGCAGCGACAGCGTGCGCACATTGTCGTGGCCTTCGAAGTCGAGCAGGCGGGTCGGGTACTGGCCGGTGAAACAGGCGTCGCAGAATTGCGGCTGCTCATTGTCGCGGCTGGCTTCGCCGACGGCGCGGTAGAGCCCGTCAATGGTGAGGAAGCCGAGCGAATCGACACGGATGAACTCGGCCATTTCCTCGATCGACATGCGCGATGCCAAAAGCTTCGACTTCTCCGGCGTGTCGACGCCGTAGAAGCACGACGCGCTGGTCGGCGGCGAGGCGATGCGCATATGCACTTCCTTGGCGCCGGCGTCGCGCACCATCTGCACGATTTTCTGGCTGGTGGTGCCGCGCACGATCGAATCGTCGACCAACACCACGCGCTTGCCCTCGATCATCCGGCGGTTGGCGTTGTGCTTGAGCTTGACGCCCATATGGCGGATCGAATCGCCGGGCTGGATGAAGGTTCGGCCGACATAGTGGTTGCGGATGATACCGAGTTCGAAGGGGATGCCTGCCGCCTGGGAGAAGCCGATTGCCGCCGGCGTGCCGGAATCCGGCACCGGCACGACGATATCGGCCTCGACCGGGCTTTCCTGCGCCAATTCGGCGCCGATACGCTTGCGCACTTCGTAGACATTGCGGCCTTCGACCGAGGAGTCCGGGCGGGCGAAATAGACATATTCGAAGATGCAGAAGCGGGTCTTCTGCGGCTCGAAGGGGAACAGGCTCTCGATGCCCTTCGAGGTCACCACGACCATTTCGCCGGGCTTCAGGTCGCGCACGAAGCGGGCGCCGATAATGTCGAGCGCGCAGGTTTCGGAGGCCAGGATCCAGGCGCCGTCGAGGTCGCCGAGCACCAGCGGGCGGATGCCGAGCGGATCGCGGCAGCCGATCATCTTCTTGGAGGTCATCGCGACCAGCGAGAAAGCGCCTTCGACCTGACGCACGGCGTCGATGAAGCGCGAATTCAAATCGCGTTCCTTACTGGTGGCAACGAGATGCAGCAGCGTCTCGGTGTCGGAGGTCGACGAGAAGATCGCGCCCTGCTTCTGCAGCGCGCGCTGCACGGTCATGGCGTTGGTGAGATTGCCGTTATGGGCGACGGCGAAGCCGCCATCGGCGAGTTCGGCGAAGAAGGGCTGGATGTTGCGCATGCCGGCGCCGCCGGTCGTGGCATAGCGCGTGTGGCCGATGGCACGGTTGCCTTGCAGGCTGTCGATGACGTGCTGCTTGGTGAAGGTGTCGCCGATCAGGCCGACATGGCGTTCGACATGGAACTGCGTGCCGTCATAGGAGACGATGCCGGCCGCTTCCTGGCCGCGATGCTGCAGCGCATGCAGGCCTAGCGTTACGATGGCCGCAGCGTCCTGCCGGCCGAAAATGCCGAACACCCCGCATTCGTCGTGGAAATGATCGTCTGCTTCGGCGGAAAGCACGTCGTCCGCGTCTGCCTTCGAAACTGCCATGGGGCTCAAGCTCCGCTAAAATGGCCATATAGTGCGATAGCGCCGCGAAAGCAACGTAGTCAGGCCGGAACTGCCGGGATGGCGCCTGTCCGGCACCATCCGTCCGTATCAGTTTGCCGGCGCGGCCGGAGCCGGAGCAGCGGGCGCGGGTGCGTTATCGGCCGGAGCGTCGGTCTCGTCGTCGGGCGCCGGCGTATCGTCACCGGTTGCCGGAGCATCCGCCGCCGGTGCATCGGCCGCCGGAGGCGTCTCGGCTGCCGGCTGATTCGGATTGAGCTTCTTCAGGATGGCGTTTTCCGGATCTTCGGGCAGCAGGCTTTCCAGCTTGGCGCCGATGGTCTCGAGCAGCGGCTTCGACTTGGCGTTGGCGATCCAGGCAGGGGCCTTGGCGCCGGCCAGCCAGTTGAAGAACAGTAGCGCCACGGCGACTACGAGGACGCCGCGCGCGGCGCCATAGAGGAAGCCCAGCGTACGGTCGAGCGCGCCGATCCTGGAATCGATGATCCAGTCGGCAAGCTTCATGGTGATGACGGAAACGACGATCAGCGCGATGAGGAAGACGATGCCGGCGGATGCCGCCATGGCGATCTTGTCGCTTTCGACATAGGGCTGAACGTAAGGCAGCACCGGCTTGTAGAAGAAGAATGCCGCCGCGGCGGCAGCCGCCCAGGACACGACGGACAGGATTTCGCGTGACAGGCCGCGAACCATGGCGAGCATCGCCGAGACCAGGGTGAAGCCGACGAGAATTCCGTCCAGCAGCGTAATCGGCATGTCTTTCGCCCCACTCAGATTGTCTTTTCACGGCTCGGGCGAGCCGCGTCAATCTTCCACGTCGACACGGCTGCGCCGTGAGCCGGCTATGCGTGCGACGAGATCGGCAAGTTCGGTCGGCTGGAAAGCGCCGGCCCCGATCCCCCCGACAACCTCCTCGCTGCCCAAGGGCAGAACCGCACTTCCAAAACCCAGCTTTTCGGCCTCTTTAAGGCGCTGCTGCGCATGCGCAACCGGCCTCACTGCGCCCGACAGGCTGATTTCGCCGAAATAGACGCAATCGGCGGGAAGGGCAAGACCGGTGAGCGACGAAACCAGTGCAGCGGCAACCGCCAGATCGGCCGCCGGCTCGGAAATCCGGTAGCCGCCGGCGACGTTGAGGTAGACATCGTGGGTGCCGAAGCGCACGCCGCAATGGGCTTCGAGTACGGCAAGGATCATCGACAGCCGTGCGCCGTCCCAGCCGACGACGGCACGGCGCGGCGTGCCCAATGTGGACGGCGCCACCAGTGCCTGGATCTCGACCAGCACCGGACGTGTCCCTTCCATGCCGGCAAATACCGCGGCACCCGGCGATTTTGCGTGGCGTTCGCCGAGGAACAGCTCCGACGGATTGGCGACCTCGCGCAAGCCCTTGTCCGACATCTCGAAGACGCCGATCTCGTCGGTCGGCCCAAAACGGTTCTTCACCGTGCGCAGGATGCGGTAGTGATGGCCGCCTTCGCCTTCGAAATAGAGAACGGCGTCGACCATGTGCTCGACGACGCGCGGACCGGCGATCTGGCCTTCCTTGGTGACATGGCCGACCAGCACGATGGCAGCACCGGTGGATTTGGCGTAGCGGATCATCGCTTGCGCCGAGGCGCGCACCTGGGTGACGGTGCCGGGCGCCGAGTCGGCCATGTCGGTCCACAGCGTCTGGATGGAATCGAGGATGACGAGGTCCGGCCTTCTGCCGTCGGCTATTGTTGCCAGGATATCCTCGACATTGGTCTCCGCGGCAAGTTCGACCGGCGTGTCGGCGACGCCAAGCCGCTGCGCCCGCAGCCGGATCTGCGCGACAGCCTCTTCGCCCGAGACATAGACGATGCGGTGGCCTTTTGACGCCAATGCTGCTGCGGCCTGGGTAAGCAGCGTCGACTTGCCGATGCCGGGATCGCCGCCGACCAGCAGCGCCGAGCCGCGCACGAAACCGCCGCCGGTGGCGCGGTCGAGTTCGCCAATGCCGGAGATGATCCGCGGCGCATCCTCGATGTCACCGGACAGGCTGGTCAGCACCACGGCGCGGCCCTTGCGCGCATTGCGCGTGTTGGCCGGTCCCGAGCCGATGCCGCCGGACGTGCCTTCCTCGACGAGTGTGTTCCACTCGCCGCAGGCATCGCATTTGCCGGCCCAGCGCTGGTGCACCGACCCGCAATTCTGGCAGATGAACTGGACGCGCGATTTAGCCATGGAGTGATGCTGCCTGCAAATGACCGAAGGAGGGTGATCTTGCACACCCCCCTCTGTCCTGCCGGACATCTCCCCCGCAAGGGGGGAGATTGGCTATCGTCGCTGCTTTCGCCAATCCCCAACGTCGCAAGATGAGCGCCATTCGCAAAGCTGCTGATCTCCCCCCTTGCGGGGGAGATGGCCGGCAGGCCAGAGGGGGGTGTGACGGAGCGCTGCGGTAGGCCAAAAAGCTACTCGAACCTCTCCGCAATATGATGCTCTTCGGCGAGGTCGGAAAACCGTGTGAACTCGCCATGGAAGGCGAGGCTCACCGAACCTGTCGGGCCGTGGCGCTGCTTGGCGACGATGACTTCGGCCTTGCCGCGCATCTCGTTCATCTCGTGTTCCCACTTGATGTATTCGTCGGTGCCGGGCTTCGGTTCGCGGTTCTTCAGATAATATTCCTCGCGGTAGACGAACATCACCACGTCGGCGTCCTGCTCGATCGAGCCGGATTCGCGAAGATCGGACAGCTGCGGGCGTTTGTCTTCGCGGCTTTCGACCTGACGCGACAGCTGCGACAGCGCGATGATCGGAACGGAGAGTTCCTTGGCCAGCGCCTTGAGGCCGGTGGTGATCTCGGTGATTTCCTGCACCCGGTTCTGTGACGATTTCGCGCTCGACCCCTGCATCAGCTGGATATAGTCGATGACGATGAGGTCGAGGCCGCGCTGACGCTTCAGCCGCCGCGCCCGCGCCGACAGCTGCGCGATCGAGATACCGCCGGTCTGGTCGATGAACAGCGGGATCTTCTGCATGGTCTGCGAGCAGGCGACCAGCTTTTCGAAATCCATCTCCGAAATCTCGCCGCGGCGGATTTTTGACGACGAAATTTCCGTCTGTTCGGAAATGATGCGGGTGGCGAGCTGCTCGGACGACATTTCCAGCGAGAAGAAGCCGACGACGCCGCCATTGGCTGCCTTGAACGAGCCGTCGGCCTGCTGCGCCGGCTCATACATCTCGGCAATGTTGAAGGCGATGTTGGTGGCGAGCGACGTCTTGCCCATGCCCGGACGGCCGGCAATGATGATCAGATCCGACGCCTGCAGGCCACCCATGCGGCGGTCGAGATCGCGCATGCCGGTGGCGAGGCCCGACAAATGGCCGTCGCGCATATAGGCGGCGTTGGCCATGTCGACGGCGGTCTTGACCGCGTCGGTGAAGCTCTCGAAGCCGCCATCATAGCGGCCGGTTTCGGCCAGTTCGAACAGCCGCCGCTCGGCATCCTCGATCTGTTCGGACGGCGCCATGTCGACCGGCGCGTCATAGGCGATGTTGACCATGTCCTCGCCGACGGTAATCAGTGCCCGGCGCGTGGCCAGATCGTAGATGGCGCGGCCATAATCGGTGGCATTGACGACGGTGACGGCTTCGACCGCCAGACGAACCACATATTGCGCCACCGTCATGTCGCCGACCTTCTCGTCGGCCGGCAGGAAGGTTTTCAGCGTGATCGGCGTCGCCACCTTGCCCATGCGGATTAGCTCGGCCGCGACCTCGAAGATTTTCCGGTGCAGCGGCTCGTAGAAATGGCCGGCCTTGAGGAAGTCGGAGACGCGGTAGAAGGCATCGTTGTTGACGAGGATGGCGCCGAGCAGCGCCTGTTCGGCCTCGATGTTGTTCGGCGCTTCACGATAAAGCGGTTGCTGCTCCGCCACGCCGAATTTTCGCGCTGCCTCTGCCATGATGTCCCCGATTTTGATCCCGGCTTCTCGATATCAGAACGAGATAAATCGGTGCTGACCTTTCTGCATCACCGCACGACCAATCAACCTCGATGCCCCGTTTGTTCACAGGGGCGGCAAACCGTCCACAGAAGAGTGTTTCCGCGCCCCGATTCCGGTTGACTCAGAAAGGCGCTGACTTTTATCCGAGTCGTTGGAACAGAGCAAGAACAATCTCGGTGATTATCCGCTTCTTCCGTCCAATGTATCGCCCCAGTCCAGTCGCCGCGCTACCTTGAACAACTCGCCCTCGCGCTTGGTGAAAAGTGTCTCGCCGGCGCCGCCATCCGGCTGGCACAGTTTGAGCAGCACCTTGCCGGAGCCCGATTTCGGCGGCGCAATCACGCGCGGCTGACGTGCAGGCGCGGGTTGCCGCGAAGCCGCGACGTAGATGAATTTCTCGTCCTCCCACGGCACGTCGGCGTCCTTGGCCAGGCGATGCAGGCGCGAGCGGGCGACGCGGCGCGAAAAATGACACCAGTCGGGCGGCTCAAGCGGGCAGGGCGCCTCATGCGGACAAGGCGCCAGCACATGCGCCCCGGCCTCCAGCAATTGCCTGCGCACTGCCAGGATGCGCTGCCAGCCGGCCGGTGTGCCGGGCTCGACGGTCAGCAGTGTGTCGCCGGTCAACTGCCAGAGCCGGCCGACAAGCTTCGGCAGCGATGCCGGCGCGATCTCGTCCAGCACATAGGCGCAGGTGACCAGATCGGCAGGCTTGAGATCGGCAAGGTCGATGGTCACGTCGCCGGCGCGCCAGTCCATCCTGGTGGCGATGGTATCAAGGGCGAGCGACTGGCCAACCTTGCGCACCGCGGCGCTTGCTTCAACCAGAACCGCCTCTTCGAGGTCGGGCCACAGGTCTGTAGTGGCCCAAAGCACCGTGCCAGGACCGGCGCCGACATCGAGCAAGCTCGTTGGCTGGAAATCGGGCCGCGCATAGGCGAGTTCGTCGAGACCGGCCCGTACCGCCGCGTAGGTCGCCGGCAGCCGCGTCGCCAGATAGGCTTTTACCGCCATCTCTTCGGCCATGTGCAGGCGGCCGTCGCGCAATTCGGCGCGGTAGCGGTCAGACAGCGTCTTCGCCGCCTGGCGCAGCACCGCCAGCGGTATCGTTTCGAGCAGGCGCTCGACGCCTTGTCGCAGCGAGGCGGGGAGTTCCACGCTCAGGCTCCGCGTGCCGCGAGCACCGAGGCGCCGGCGAACTCGACAAGGGTGGTGGCGATGGTGGGCAGGCAGGTCATTAAAAAGGTCTCGCGAGAACGAGACCTTTTTCAGTGTCAGAGCCGTCAATGGCAAGCGGCAATCGCAATCGAGGCGTTATTCGCGATCCGCCACCTTGCGACGGCGCGCTGGCTTGGCCGCAACGGACCTGACAGCAACGGACCTGGCAGGCACAGACCTGGCGACAGCAGGCTCGGCGGCCGCCGCCTCCTGACGATGCCCCATTTCGCGCATTTCGAGCGCCTTTTCACATTTGGCCATGTAGTCGCGCGTCACCGGCAGCGTGTCGTTCTTCTTGGCGATCTGGATCTGGAAGATCACCAGATCCTGCCAGCGGAAGGCGGCTTCCGAAGCCGCCAGATAGAACTCCCACATCCTGCAGAAGCGCTCGTCATAGATGGCCTTGGCCTTGTCGCGGTTGGCGGCAAAGCGCTGGCCCCAATGCTTCAGCGTATCGGCATAGTGCAGCCGCAGAATCTCGATGTCGGTGACTACAAGGCCCGACTTCTCGATCGCCGGCATCACCTCCGACAGCGAAGGAATGTAGCCGCCCGGAAAAATGTACTTGCGGATGAAGGCGCTGGTCGCCCACGGCACGCCGGAGCGGCCGATCGTGTGCAAGAGCATGACGCCGTCGGGCTTCAACAACGTCGCCGACTTGTCGAAGAAGGTGCGGAAGTGGTTGACGCCGACATGCTCGAACATGCCGACCGAGACGATGCGGTCGAAGCGTTCGTTGAGTTCGCGGTAGTCCTTGAGGTCGAAATGCACGCGGTCCTGCAAGCCTTGCGCATGCGCCCGGTCGGTGGCGACGCCGTGCTGCTCGGTCGACAGCGTCACGCCTTGCACGTCGACATCTAAAGCCTTGGCGAGATAGAGGCCGAGCCCACCCCAGCCGGAGCCGATATCGAGCACGGTCTGGCCGGCCTTCAGCCTGAGCTTGGCGGCGATATGGCGTTTCTTGGCCATCTGCGCCTCGTCGAGCGTCATGTCCGGCTGTTCGAAATAGGCGCAGGAATACTGCATGTCCTCGTCGAGGAAGAGCCGGTAGAGGTCACCCGACAAATCATAGTGGCGCTGCACGTTGCGGCGCGCCCGCGATGCGGTGTTGATCTGCTGCAGGCGGCGAAAGGCGTGGCGAAGGCCCTCGATGGCCTTCGACCAGGTGGCGTCGATACCGCCGCTGCCCATGTTCTGGAAGGCGATGCGCATCATACCCAGTACGCCGCCCTCGATGATGTCGAGTTCGCCGTCCATGTAGGCTTCCGGCACGGCCAGCATCGGATCGAAGGTAATGGCGCGCTCGGCATGCGCGGTCTTGATGTGCATATGCACCGGCTCGCCGCTGCCGTCGCCGAAAACCACTGTCGAGCCCTTCGGCCCGGTGACTTTCAGATTGCCCGTACGCACCAGGCGGTCGAGAACGCGTTTCAACAGAATATTCATCACCAAATGTCCCCTCACGGTCAGACTGGCGGACCAATTCTGCAACAATATATAGGGGTTCGAAAAGTTCCATTTGGCACAAAAATGCCCGGGCGAGAGGCCCGGACATTGGTCCAGAAAGGCTGGATGACGAGGAAGTGATTGGAGCGCTGCTCCCCTCGCTTCCCGATCAGGCCCCGTGCGGGATCAGGCGTTGTCTTCTTCGCCGCCTTCGAACTCGGTGTTCGGGTCGAAGAAGTTCTCCGGCCGTGCGTTGTCGTTGATGTCATCGCCATAGATGGCTTCGGCGGTGGTCAGCGTCTCGCCCTTGGCCTGGCGCTCGGCTTCGTCGGCCGTGCGGGCGATGTTGAGGCTGATGGTGACCTCGACTTCCGGATGCAGCGCAATCGCCACATTGGTGACGCCGATAGTCTTGATCGGCTGATTGAGCTGGATCTGGTTGCGGTTGACCGAGAACCCTTCGGCGGTCAGCAGGTCGGCGATGTCGCGGGTCGACACCGAACCGTAGAGCTGGCCTGTCTCGCCGGCCGAACGTACGGCGATGAAGCTCTTGCCGTCGAGCTTTTCGGCAACCTGGCTGGCTTCCGACTTGCGCTCGAGGTTGCGGGCTTCGAGCTGCGCGCGCTGTCCTTCGAACTTCTTCTTATTGGCTTCGTTGGCGCGCAGCGCCTTGCCCTGCGGCAAGAGGAAGTTGCGGGCAAAGCCGTCCTTGACCTTGACGGTATCGCCCATCTGGCCGAGGCGGGAAACGCGTTCGAGAAGAATCACTTGCATGGTTTTGTTCCTTCGTCTGGGCACCGACCGCGGGATCGGCGCCGAATTGAATGGAACAGGTCAGGAAGCTCTGAGCGCCTTGGCGCCGGTGTCGCTGTCCTGCCTGTCGCGGCAGTTAGAGGCTTTTCACCTCAACTCGGGATTTCAATGCATGTCGCCAAGAGTGGTCCCGGTTTTGGGACAACGACATGCATCATCAAATTACCCCTGCGGCGCCCGTCGCCGTGGGAGAAGGAAGCAGGCGGCGAACCGCCCGCTCGAAAGTCTTAGCGAACCACGTAGGGCAGCAGGCCGAGGAAGCGGGCGCGCTTGATCGCCTTGGCGAGTTCGCGCTGCTTCTTCTGGCTGACGGCGGTGATGCGCGACGGCACGATCTTGCCGCGCTCGGAAATGTAGCGCTGCAGAAGACGCACGTCCTTGTAGTCGATCTTGGGCGCGTTGGCGCCGGAGAAAGGGCAGGTCTTGCGGCGGCGATGGAACGGGCGCCGGGTCGGGATCTGATTGATGTCGACCATTATTCTGCACCTCCTTCAACGCCTTCGCGCGGACGGCGCGGACCACGATCGCCACCGGCGTCGCCAAATGAGCGCGGCGGACGATCGCCACGGTCGCCGCGATCACGGTCGCCGAACGAGCGCGGACCACGATCACCACGGTCGCGGTCGCCGAAGCCGCCGCGTTCCGAGCGCTCTTCGCGCTTCTGCATCATGGCCGACGGGCCTTCCTCATGCGCCTCGACCTTGACGGTCAGGAAACGCAGCACGTCCTCGGACAGGCCCATCTGGCGCTCCATCTCGTTGAGCGCTGCCGGCGGGCAGTTGAGGTCCATAAGCGTGTAGTAAGCCTTCCGGTTCTTGTTGACCCGGTAGGTGAGGGACTTCAGTCCCCAGTTCTCGACCCGGCCGACGGACCCGCCATTTGCGGAGATGACGCCCTTGTACTGTTCGACAAGCGCATCGACCTGCTGCTGCGAGAGGTCCTGCCGGGCAAGGAACACATGTTCGTATAGAGCCATAGTGGTTCAGTGCCTTTCTTCGTTTCTCTCCCGGATCCTCGCGGCAAAAGCCTCTGCAACTTCTCTGACCCGCTGATCCCGAGGGGGCGGGGAAGAAAGGAGCATTTCGAGACGGTCGAGAGCGGAGACACGGGAGGCGGAAGCGCTTCTGGCTTCACACGAAGGTTTTGGGTAAAACCTCCGGCCCTCCGTTCAGCCCCCAGCAAGGACCGGCAGATTGCGGGCGTCTATATAGCAAATTGGCTGGAAGGCAAGGGTAACGCATGCTCCGGACAGCGTCCTGGCGTCGCAGGGTTGGAAAAATACCAGGCATCAACTCGTATGCGGGGTACGACCGTTGATCGTTTCGGGGAAGAAGTCCGGGGCCGCCTTACGCTTGCCGAACATCATGTCGTATTGCAGCAGGCGGAAATCGTTGATCGCCGGATCAACATCCTTCTGCCGCGCCCAGTCCGGCGTGGCCTCACCTGACGGTGTCAGAAGCAGATTGCGGTCGACGACGCGATAGCGTTCGCGCAGCGCGCCCAGGAAGCCGGTGTAGTAGGGGTGCGTGATCCCGGCCGTCGTAAGGATATGGTAGGGCAGGAAGGCTGGGCTCACGGCGCCCATATCCTGCGCCGGACCGGTGCGGTTAGACCAGATGACCAGCGGCGTCTGATGATGCTCCAGTGCCGCCTCGGGCGTCGGTTCCTTGCGCGGCGCGACATTGTCCTTCAGGTAACCGGTTTCGACATAGACGGGGCCGAGCGGCGGCAGATGGTCGCCGAAGAAGGCGATGACCGTCGGCCGCTCGCGCTTCTTCGCCCATTCGATCAATCGCTCGAGGCCACGGTCGGCATCGGCCGATCCCTCGGCGTAGCTGAGCAGCGATTCCCGCGCCCACGTGCTGATCGGTGCCACGACCTTGTGGGTCGGATTGTAATAGCGGTACGGCTCGTAGGGACCGTGGTTCTGCAGGCTGACGGCGAAGAAGAACACCGGCCGCTCGCTGGCGTCGGCCTCTGCGATGATCTCGTCGGTCATCGACGCATCGGAAGCCAGCGGCCCGCGCTTTTCCAGTGGCGGCAGCGTCTCTTCCGAGCGGAAATCGTTGAAACCGAAATCGGCATAGACGGCGCCCCTGTTCCAGAACCAGTTGGTGCCCGGATGGATGGCGCGCGCCCGGTAGCCCTCGCTTTTCAGGAAGGTCGCCAGCGACGGCGTCGGCGTGCGCACATATTGCTGGTAGGGGATCGAGCCCGCCGGCAGGAAGGCATTGGAAAAGCCGGTCAGCGCCTCGAATTCGATGTTGGCGGTCATGCCGCCGAATTCCGGCGAGAACATATAGCCGGAACGCAGCGCCCGCACATTGGGGATCGGGTCAGGCGTGATTGTGACGCCGGGCAGCTTGGTCGGATCCCAGAAAGATTCACTCATCACCACGATGATGTCGGGTTTCTCATCCGGTACCGAGGCCGTCACATCAGGCCTGTCGATCGCGTCGATCGCCTTGTCGGAATAGCCCGCCGGCGCCGAGACATGCGCCATCGGCACGTTGAGCGCGAAGGCCAGCGCAAACCCGTTGGAGGCGTAGTTCTCCTTCTGGTCCCACATGATCGGGATGATCTGCAGCCGGTCGCGGGTCCACGAGAAGGTGGCGTAGTCCATGATCGAGACGAAGAAGGCGAGCAGCGGCACTGCCAGCGTCAGCCGCGCCAGCCGCCCTTTGCGGCTGAGGATCGGAACCTTGCGGCGCCACAACCGCCAGCCATAGATCAGCAGCGACAGGCCGGCGACGATGCCGACCGCCATGGCGAGCGCCGTCCAGGGCCGCTCGCGCACCAGGAGCGGCATCAGTGCCATGATCTGGCGCGAATAAAGAAAATCGGTTGGGTAGAGCGGATCGCCGAGATAATGCGACTTCTGATGCCCGACAAAGGCCAGCGCCAGCGTCAGCGGCGCCACGATCATCAGGCTCTGGTGACTGCGGCCAAGCACGGCGTCCAGTCCCATCAGCACCAATGCAAAGACAATGATGGTGGTCCAGCCCGGCTTGAATGGCTGCAGGAAGAAGTCGACTGTGCCGAAGAAGTCGCCGCGCACGATCCATTCGATGGCGAACACCAGGATGGCGGAGGCAAGCAGCGTGACCAGACCGTAGCGGATGACCGGCCATCTGCGCCCCGGCAGGTAGCCGGTGGACGGATCGTCTTCCAAGAACTGTGGCGCGGGTACGGCCGCGCCCTTCCTGATCCTAGCCACGTCTCTTCCCCCGGCCCAAGCAACGCGCATTTCCACTCGCGCCACCGTTCTGTCATAGAACTGTCATGCAAAAGCTAGCGCCTGTGGCGAAAATAAGAAGAGCCAGCAAACGATTCGTGAGCGGTTTTCATCAGGTGTGATCGGCAAAAAGCCTTTGGGAACAGGGACTCGAGGTCAGCTCCAGTTCAAGCGAGAGCCGAAATGCCGCCTTCGGGCTTGACTTGACGGTCCGCCTTGCGTCACAGGCAGGAAAAATCAGCCGCTGGAGAGCGCCCAAATGGCCGTCGCATTCACCTTTCCGGGACAGGGCAGCCAGGCTGTCGGCATGGGCAAGGACCTCGCCGACGCCTTCCCCGAGGCACGCAGGGTGTTCGAGGAAGTCGATGATGCGTTGGGCGAAGAGCTGTCGAAACTGATCTGGGAAGGCCCGGAAGAGGCGCTGACCCTGACTGCCAATGCCCAGCCGGCGCTGATGGCGGTCTCGCTGGCGGGAATCCGCTCGCTGGAAGCGCGCGGCTTTTCGCTGAAGGACAAGGTTGCCTACGTTGCCGGTCATTCGCTCGGCGAATATTCCGCCCTTGCCGCGGCCGGTTTCGTTTCGGTCGCCGATGCTGCCCGGCTGCTGCGCATCCGCGGCAACGCCATGCAGGCGGCGGTGCCGGCCGGCGAGGGCGCCATGGCGGCGATCATCGGACTGGAACAGCCCGACGTCGAAGCCGCTTGCACCGAGGCCGCAACGGGATCCGGCAAGGTCTGCCAGATCGCCAACGACAATGGCGGCGGCCAGCTGGTGATCTCCGGCGCCAGGGCGGCGGTGGAACTCGCCGCGAAACTGTGCACCGAAAAGGGCGCCAAGCGGGCGCTGATGCTGCAGGTCTCCGCACCCTTCCATTCGGCGCTGATGGCGCCGGCGGCCGATGTCATGCGCGAGGCGCTGGCCGGGGTGACCAAGAATGCACCGGTGGTGCCCGTCGTCTCCAACGTCACTGTAGTCCCGACCAGCGACCCCGACGAGATCGCGCGCCGCCTGGTCGAGCAGATCACCGGCCGCGTGCGCTGGCGCGAAACGGTGGAGTGGTTCGGCGCCAATGGCGTCGCCACGCTCTTTGAGATCGGCGCCGGCAAGGTGCTTTCCGGCCTGGCGCGGCGGATCAGCCGCGACATCGCGACATCGGCCGTCGGCACGCCGGCCGATGTCGAGGCGGCGCTGGCCGCGCTTGCATAATCCACTGGCGATTCAACCCCTCCCGTGGGAAGGGTGTTCTCTTAAGATCAGGAGACGAAAATGTTCGAACTGACCGGCCGCAAGGCGCTCGTCACCGGCGCATCGGGCGGCATTGGCGAGGCGATTGCCCGGGTGCTGCATGCGCAAGGCGCCATTGTCGGCCTGCACGGCACCCGCATCGAGAAACTGGAGACCCTGGCCGGCGAACTCGGCGACCGGGTAAAGCTGTTCCCGGCCAATCTAGCCGACCGTGACGAGGTCAAGGCGCTTGGCCAGAAGGCCGAAGCCGAACTCGAAGGCGTCGACATACTGGTCAACAATGCCGGCATCACCAAGGACGGCCTGTTCGTGCGCATGGCGGACGCGGATTGGGACAGCGTGCTGGAGGTGAACCTCACCGCCGTGTTCCGGCTGACCCGCGAGCTGACCCATCCGATGATGCGCCGCCGCCATGGCCGCATCATCAACATCACCTCGGTGGTCGGCGTCACCGGCAATCCTGGCCAGACCAATTATTGCGCCTCCAAGGCCGGCATGATCGGCTTTTCCAAGTCGCTGGCGCAGGAGATCGCCACCCGCAACATCACCGTCAACTGCGTCGCCCCGGGCTTTATCGAATCGGCCATGACCGACAAGCTCAACGACAAGCAGAAAGACGCGATAATGGCCGCGATCCCGACGCGCCGCATGGGCACGAGTGTTGAAGTGGCGTCGGCCGTCGCCTATCTCGCCTCCAACGAGGCAGCCTACGTCACCGGCCAGACCATCCATGTCAACGGTGGCATGGCCATGATCTGACAGGATATTGCCGGGTGATAAGAAGACATGGCCGGCTTGTGAAAAGAGACCATTTCGCCTTGGACCTCAGCCATTTTTCGTGTAATGCGGCCCGCAACCCGGCGGTTCGGGCAAAAACCGGTCCGGCATCGTTGCGTTTCCGGCAGGACCATCTTTCAGCTTGATTAGCGGCATTCTGCCCGCTAACGAAGACAGACAAACAAAAGACGAGGATGCCCCAAATGAGTGACACCGCAGAGCGCGTCAAGAAGATCGTCATCGAACATCTTGGCGTCGATGCCGACAAGGTGACGGAGCAGGCGAGCTTCATCGATGATCTGGGCGCGGACAGCCTCGACACGGTCGAACTCGTCATGGCCTTCGAAGAAGAGTTCGGCGTCGAGATTCCGGACGATGCGGCCGAGACCATCCTGACCGTCGGCGATGCCGTGAAGTACATCGACAAGGCTTCGGCCTGACACTATCCGCAGTCATCACCGGGGAGGACCTGCGATGAGGCGTGTCGTCGTCACGGGCCTTGGCCTGGTTTCGCCGTTCGGCATGGGCTTCGAGCACAGCTGGAAGGAACTTCTGACCGGCCGCAGCGCCGCCAAGCGCGTCACCGAGTTCGAAGTGGAAGATCTTGCCTGCAAGATCGCCCACGTCATTCCTCGCGGTGACGGCACCAACGGCACGCTCAATCCCGAAGCCGTGCTCGAGCCCAAGGAACTGCGCAAGATCGGCGACTTCATCCTTTACGGGATTGCGGCCGCCGACGAAGCGCTGAAGGATTCCGGCTGGGAGCCCAGCACCGAAGCCGAGCGCTGCGCCACCGGCGTCATGATCGGCTCCGGCATCGGCGGCCTCGAGGGCATCGCCGAGAACGCTATCATCCTGAAAGAGCGCGGACCGCGCCGTATCAGTCCATTCTTCATTCCCGGCAACATCATCAACCTGGTATCTGGCCAGGTATCGATCCGGCATGGGCTGAAAGGCCCCAACCACGCCGTCGTCACCGCCTGCTCGACCGGCGCGCACGCCATTGGCGATGCCGCCCGGCTGATCATCTTCGGCGATGCCGACGTGATGCTGGCCGGCGGCGCGGAATCGCCGGTGACCAGACTATCGCTTGCCGGCTTCGCTGCTTGCCGGGCACTGTCCACCGACCGCAACGACACGCCTGAGAAGGCCTCGCGTCCCTATGACCGCGACCGTGACGGCTTCGTCATGGGCGAGGGCGCCGGGGTCGTCGTGCTGGAAGAACTCGAACACGCCAAGGCGCGCGGCGCCAAGATCTATGCCGAGGTCACCGGCTACGGCCTGACCGGCGATGCCTATCACATCACTGCACCGGCCGAAGACGGCGACGGCGCCTTCCGCTGCATGACGGCGGCGCTGAACCGGGCCAAGCTGACGCCCGCCGACGTCGACTACATCAACGCGCACGGCACCTCGACCATGGCCGACACGATCGAACTCGGCGCCGTCGAGCGGCTGGTCGGCAACGCCGCCTCGAAAATCTCGATGTCGTCGACCAAGTCGTCGATCGGCCATCTCCTGGGTGCGGCGGGTGCCGCCGAGGCGATCTTTTCGATCCTCGCTATCAGAGACAACATCGCGCCAGCCACCATCAATCTTGACAACCCGGAACGCGAAACCGCGATCGATCTTGTTCCGAACACGCCACGGCATCGCCAGGTCGACGTGGCGCTGTCCAACTCCTTCGGCTTCGGCGGCACCAACGCTTCGCTGGTATTCCAGCGTTATACAGGCTGATTGCGGTATCGACCGGCGCGCCAGCGGTCTGTCGTCAATTTTGCCATATTCAAGCCTACTCTGCCGCTGGGGATTCGTCGCATCGGCCTGAAACCGAAGGCGCTTTTTTAAAAGCACGATGCGTAGGCTTGAAATGTTAGGGCACGCTGTGAGTCCAATCGGGCGCATGGTCGCTCTAAGAGATCAGATGGTAGGGCGCTAATGAACACCAATCCGGGCGGCAGCGGACAATTCGGACAAAACCAGCAGACCGGCCCGATCGTGCCGAAGACCGCGGCCGAAGCTTTGCGCCCGGAAGCCGGCACACCACCACCAAAGCGCTCGCGCGCCTCGCGCAGCCAAGTCGTCGTGTTCATGAACTTCATCATCTCCGCGGTGATGTTGATGATCCTCGCCGCCGGCGTTTCGCTCTATTTCGGCAAGCAGGCATTCAACGAACCGGGCCCGTCGGTGGCCGGCGACACCTTCCTGGTCAAGCCGAGCACCGGCGTCCAGGATATTGCCGACCAGCTCGAACGGCGTGGGCTGATCAGCGATGCCCGCATCTTCCGCATCGCCGTGCGGGTCTATGGCAATGATTCAGCGCTGAAGGCAGGCGAATACGAGATAAAGCCGCGCGCCTCCATGCGCGACATCATGGAGCTTCTGAAGAGCGGCAAGTCGGTGATGTATTCGCTGACCATTCCCGAGGGCCTGACGGTCGAGCAGGCGCTGCAGCGCATCGCCGAGCAGGATGCGCTGACCGGCGACATGCCGGCCGCCAAGCCGGCTGAGGGCAGCCTCGCCACCGACACGCTGCGCTTTACCCGCGGCGCCACGCGCCAACAGATGGTCGACAAGCTGCTCGCCGACCAGAAGAAGCTGGTCGACGAGGTCTGGCAGCGGCGCGCGCCCGACCTGCCTCTGGCCAATGTCGACGACTTCGTCACCTTGGCCTCGATCGTCGAAAAGGAAACTGGCCGGGGCGACGAGCGCTCGCGCGTTGCCGCCGTCTTCCTCAACCGTCTGGCCAAGGGCATGCGGCTGCAATCCGATCCGACCATCATTTACGGCCTGTTCGGCGGCAAGGGCAAACCCGCCGACCGGCCGATTTATCAATCTGACATCCAGAAACAGACGCCTTACAACACCTATCTGATCAACGGCCTGCCGCCGACGCCGATCGCCAATCCCGGCCGCGCCGCGCTCGAAGCCGTCGCCAACCCGTCGAAGACCGATGATCTCTATTTCGTCGCCGACGGCACCGGCGGCCACGTCTTTGCCACCACGCTTGCCGAGCACAATGAGAACGTTGCCCGCTACCGGGCACTGCAGAAGAAGCAGGCTGAAGACGCCGCCAAGGGCGCCAAGACTCCGGGCCAGACCGATGCGCCGGCGGATGGCGACGACAACGGTGACGCAAGTGGCGATGCCGCCGGTGACAGCGGTGATGCCGGCGATACGGGTGCCGCCCAGTAGCAGGCCGGCGCTTTCAGACGGATCGACCTTAAGCGATGCGGACAGAGGCGGACGCGCTGTTGCTTTGAACGAGTAGCGCCGTTCGAAGCGTCTTCGGTCTTGCTCGGGTGCCTCTGCTTCGCTCGATTTCAGCCCCGCGAGATCGAAACGACACCAGAAATCAAGATCTTGCCGGTATTGCGATTCTGACATTCGCGCTGCCCGTGATATCGAACGCATGCGCAATTATTAGAATCGGACCATCAGGGAGACACGAGCCGCATCATGAATTTGCAGAGCATGACCGGATTTGCACGCACTGTTGCCGAACATGACGGCGCATCGATCGCCTGGGAGGTCAAGTCGGTCAACGGCAAGAGCGTCGAGGTCAGGTTGCGGCTGCCGCAAGGTTTCGAGCGGCTCGAACCGACTGTGCGGCAGACGCTGCAGAAGCGCTTTTCGCGTGGCAATTTCCAAGCGACGCTGACCGTCGGCCGCGCCGCCGGCCAGCAGGCGCAGCCAGTGGTCAACGAAGCCTTCCTCAGGGATCTGGCGGGCTTGGCCAAGCGGCTGCAGGACCAGTTCGGTGTTGGTCCGGCAACTGCCGACGGTCTGCTTTCCCTGCGCGGCGTGCTCGATATCCCTGAAACCAGCGAAACCGAGGAGGTGCGGGCAGCACTCGACGCGTCAATCCTGTCCGCGCTGGAAACGGCGCTTACAGGTCTCGAGCAGGCACGCCAGAACGAGGGCGAAGCGCTGCGTTCGCTGCTTTCCGGCCATATCGACGCCATTGAGGCGCTGACGCTTCAAGCCGAGGCCGACCCGTCGCGCGAACCGGCGGCGATCCGCGAGCGGATCGCCGAACAGGTGCGGCTGCTGATGGATGCGTCGGCCAATCTCGATGCCGGCCGGCTGCACATGGAAGCGGCGTTCCTGGCCACCAAGGCCGATATCCGTGAAGAGATCGATCGGCTGAAGACGCATGTGGCGTCGGGCAGAGCGCTGCTGGCAAATGGCGGCGCCATCGGCCGCAAGCTCGATTTTCTGGCGCAGGAATTCAACCGCGAATCGAATACGCTGTGTTCCAAGTCGAACGCCGCCACTGTCACCGCCATCGGGCTGGAACTGAAGGCGGTGGTCGACCAGTTTCGCGAACAGGTCCAGAATCTGGAGTAAACCCGAATGGGTGGCAAGGAGCCGATGGTTGCCAGGGATCTCGGATCCCGCATTCGCCGCCGCGGGCTGATGCTGGTCCTGTCGTCGCCGTCGGGCGCCGGCAAGTCGACGATCGCGCGCAACCTGCTGGAAAGCGACGGCAGCCTGGAATTATCCGTCTCGGTGACCACCAGGCCACGCCGCGGCTCGGAGATCGAGGGCGTCCACTATCACTTCCGCACCACGCGCGAGTTCGAGCGGCTGCGCGATTCCGACGCGTTGCTCGAATGGGCCGAGGTGCACGGCAATTGCTACGCGACGCCGCGCGAGCCGGCTGAACTGGCGCTGGCGCAGGGCCGTGACATGCTCTTCGACATCGACTGGCAAGGCGCCCAGCAGCTCAAGGAGAAGATGCGCGCCGACATCGTCTCGATCTTCATCCTGCCGCCGTCGATGAAGGAATTGAAGTCGCGCCTCAAGCGCCGCGCCGAGGACCAGGAGCACGTGATCGAGACTAGGCTGAAGAACGCCCGCAACGAGATCGAGCACTGGAAGGAATATGACTTTGTCATCGTCAACGACGATCTCGACCGCGCCTTCGCCGAAGTGCGTGGCATCGTGACGGCGGAAAGGCTGCGGCGCGACCGGCGGCCCGGGCTGTTCGATTTCGTCTCGGGGTTGCTGGACGAGAAGACTGAGTAGCTCGTCCACCGCTGGCAATCTAAATTAGCCGCATCAGCTGCCTGGCAGATCGTCCGGCCAACGCAGCGCTCCGTGAAGCACGCGCGGGATTCGAATCGTGCTGTTGGTCAGCTGATAGGCCGCGACATATGGCGTGCCGACGATGACGATCTCTCGTGTCCCTGCACGCCTGCCGATCCGGCCGCTTTGGGGAAGTCCGAAGACGGTTGATTGCGGCGACGATCCGCTCATCGGTGGCGATCGCGGCCGCAGGATTGTCGGCCTCGATATGCGCGAAGATGCCGTCGCGATCTGAAAGCGCGAATGGCGACCAGACGATCTTCAAGATTTAGGTTCACCCGAACGCCGCGCCGCGGCGCGTCTCTCGGCAAAATGCGCCTCGACTTGATCATCAGGAATGTCTGGTCGGGTGTCGTCGAGCGCTTCGCGAACCTTGGCGCGAAACCATAAATCATACGCCTCGTTGTTTGTGACGAGATCGATGGGCAGCGCACCCTCGTTGGCGGTTCGGGTGAGCAATATCCGCACCGCATCCGAGACCGTCAGCCCCATGCTTTCGAGCACCGCCGAAGCTCGATCCCGGATGTCGGCGTCGATACGCGTCTGGACCAGTGCATTTGCTGGCATGGCAATCTCCTTCGACGTCAATGCAATTCGTTTGAATGACGATTGCTAGGCCGCGCCAGCGCCGCCGGTCAAACCGCGTTTGTCAGCCGCACGAATTCCTCGACGCTGAGCGTCTCCGCACGCCGGGTCGGATCGATGCCGGCGCGCGTCAGCAGTGCCTCGCCACCCAGGCTCTTCACGCTCTGCCGCAGCATTTTCCGGCGCTGGCCGAAAGCGGCTTCGGTGACGCGACCGAGTTTTTTCACGTCGGTTGACAAAGGGCTGGCGCGCGGCACCAGATGCACCACCGAGGACGTTACCTTGGGTGGCGGCGTGAACGCTTGCGGCGGCACGTCGAAGGCGATCCTCGCCTCGGTCCGCCAGCCCGCCAGCACGCCGAGCCGGCCATAAGCATCGCTGCCGGCACCGGCGACAATGCGCTCGGCCACCTCGCGCTGGAACATCAGCGTCATCGATTGATAGAAGGGTGGCCAGTCCGCCACGGTCAGCCAACGGATCAACAGCTCGGTGCCGATATTGTAGGGCAGGTTGGCGGCAATCCTCACCGGGCCGCCTTGTGACGCGGTCTTGGCAAGAGCGGCAAAATCCGTCTTCAGCGCATCGCCGCTGATCACCTCGATCCGGCCCGGATAGTGGTTGGAGACCTCAGCCAAGGCCGCAAGGCAGCGTTCGTCGCGCTCGATGGCGACGACGCGGCGGGCACCGGCAGCGAGCAGCGCCCTGGTCAGCCCGCCGGGGCCGGGGCCGACCTCGATTACCGTACTGTCGCTAAGGTCCCCGGCGACGCGCGCGATCTTGCCGGTCAAATTGAGGTCGAGCAGGAAATTCTGGCCAAGCGCCTTCTTTGCCTGCAGTCCATGGCGCTCGATCACCTCGCGCAGCGGCGGCAGCCCGTCAATGCTCATGAATTCTGGGCTCATGATTTGGGCTCATGATTTTTGGCTCATGCAGCTGCGGGCTTTGCGCCGGTATCGGCCAGCCGGCGGGCCAGCTTCAGCGCCGCGATCAGGCTGTCGGGACGTGCGATGCCCTTGCCGGCGATGTCGAAGGCTGTGCCGTGATCGGGCGAGGTGCGGATGAACGGCAGGCCAAGTGTGACGTTGACCGCGTCGTCGAAGGCCAGCGCCTTGGCCGGGATCAACGCCTGGTCGTGATACATGCAGATCGCCACGTCATATCCGGCGCGGGCGCGCGCATGAAACATCGTATCGGCCGGCAGCGGCCCGAAGGCATCGATGCCTTGCGCCCGCAACAAGTCGACCGCAGGACGAATGATGCGCTCGTCCTCTGTCCCCATGGCGCCGCTTTCGCCGGCATGCGGATTGAGGCCGGCAAGCGCGAGCCTCGGCCCGGCGATGCCGAAACGGCGGGCAAGATCGCCGGCGGTGATGCGCGCGATGGCAACGATCAGCTCCGTCGTCAGCGTCTTCGGCACCTCGGCCAGCGCGATGTGGATGGTGACCGGAACGGTGCGCAATTCGGGGCCGGCGAGCAGCATCACCGGCATCACCGCGCCGCCTATATGGAGCGAGGCCAGATGCGCCAGATATTCGGTATGGCCGGGAAAGCCGAACCCGGCATCGTAAAGCGGCTTCTTCGCGATCGGACAGGTGACGACCGCGGCCGCGTGACCGGCAAGGCAGTCGGCGACGGCGCGATCGATGGCCTCGATGATGCCGGCGGCATTGGCCGGGTCGGGCCGGCCGGGATCGTCGGTGAAGTGGGCCGCCAGCGGCACCACGGGCAAGGAGTGTTGAAAGACACCAGCTGCTTGGGCCGGCACCGTCTCGGCGATTGCCACCGCCGCGCCGAGCCGGCGCGCCCGCGCGGCAATCAGCGCCGGATCGGCGAGAAGATAGAAGGGCGCGGCACCGGAACCACGGGCGCTCTGCCACGCGGCAATGGCGATTTCCGGACCGACGCCGGATGGATCGCCGACGCTCAGCGCCAGCGGAAGCTCTGTCTCACGCACGGCTGGGCCGGTTCAGCGCGTGACGATCTTGGCTTTCGCCTTCAGCTCTTCGACATATTTGGCCGAGAGCTCGTCGGCGTTCTTGTCGCCGCTGCCTTCGCTCTGGAACACCATCTGGGCCGCCTTGTCGTCGGAAACCTCGCGCGACGAGCAGATGCCGATGAATTCGATGCCGCGATCGGTCTCGCGCACGGCCGTGGCGCCGCCCAGCTTGGTGGCCTTGATCTGCTCGGCCCAGTCCGGCGGCAGTTGCGGCGCCAGCAATCGGGGGAGGTCGCGAACGGTGACGTCGATCAGACCCTTGGCGAATTCACGCGTGGTGTTGCAGCCATTGAAGCGGGCGCGCATGGCTTCAGCCTCGCGCTTGCGTTTGGCGAGTGTGGCACTGCGCTCGGCCTTCGGCACCACGAAGATCACCTGCTGCAGCATGTACTCGGTGGCGCTTGGCTTGGCGCCGCCTTTTTCAAGCATGCGCTTGACCAGATCCTGTTCGCTCACCTCCCCGCCGCCGCCGCTGTAGCGTGCGCTCAGCGCCTGGTTCCACGCCATCTGGGAGCGGATGAATTCCTTGAAATGCTCCTTGGTCACGCCGGACTGCGCCATGACACCGTCGAGCTGCTTGAGCTGCATCTTGTTGCTCGAGGCAAAGCGCTGATAGGCAGCCTCTACCTGGGCGTCGGAGATGCGGATGCCGAGACGCCTGGCCTCCGCCATACGCAGCGTCTGGTCGATCATTTCCTGACCCGCGTCACCCTTCTTGCGCTGCAGTTTCAGGAAGGCAGCCCGGTGCGCGATGTCGCCGGTGGTGATCGGCATGTTGTTGACGACATACTTGATTTCACTGGCGAAGGCCGGCGGTACCATCGTGGTGACAGAGACCGAGGTCGCCGCGAACAGGAGCGCGAATCCTGCCGAAAACAGGTATTTCCTCATCGAAAGCATCCCAATTCTAGCCCGGTTTTGGCCGATTCCAGCCCGATATTGGCGAAATCCGTGCCCGCTTTATGCGGCAAAACGATGTCGTCAGCCGGCTCTACTGGATGGAGTCGATCGAGCTTTGGGACGAGCCGAAATCGCCGAGCGTGCGGAACGACAGGTTGAAGCCGACATTCTGCGACACTTCCTTGGTGTTGATGTCGCGTGATTCCGAGTACGTCATCAGGTAGGTGAAGCAGGAATCATTGTAGGCAAAGCCGACGCCGTCCTTGACCAGCACGCTTTGTTGCAGGTCGTAGGTGCCGGTGCCGAAGACGCGCCAGTTTTCGGCCAGGTGTGTCGAGGCGCCGAGCGTGACTTCGTGGCGGTCGGTGGTGAAACCATAGAGCGGCTGCGCCTGGATGAAGGCGTATTTGGCGCTCAGCGAAACCGGCAGCCCGGAATAGGCGGCCTTCACCTCGGCACGGCGAACTTCGAAGGTCTGCTCGTCGAAGCGGCCGCTGAGCGAACCGGAGAAGCCGCTCGGGCTGCTGAAGCCGACAAGGCCGACATAGTCGGAGGTCGAAGTCTCCAAGCCGGAATCGGCGCCCGCATTGACCAGATCCGGTGAATCGAACGAGTTGCGCCCGCCCAACTGGTAGGATTGGCCGAAGATCGCGTTGGTGCCCCAGCCATTGTCGTAGGCGCCGGAATAGCGGAACCCGACATTGGCGCGGCTGCCGCCTTCGACGCGGTCGTAGCCGGAGAACTTGTCGCGCTCGAACAGCGTCGTGGCGTCGAAGACGAAGCTCTGTGCATCCTCGTTGGGAACGGCGAGCCCGCCGACATACTGCTCATTCGGGCGCATGAAGACCTGCGCCATCGGCTCGACGATATGGCTGGAGCCGGTCATCGAGAACAGCACCGGCCAGCGCATTTCAAGTCCGGCGGTCGCCATGTACCGGGCGAAGGAAGACCGCATGTCGTCGGCGGCACCGACATTCGTTGCCATCTGGTTTACCGCAGTCAGCGAAGCCGAAGAAGCGTTGAGATAGTCGACGTCGCCCTGCAGAGCCAGAAGGGGCGTCAACTGCAATCCGCCGTCCGTGGTGAAGGTACGCTTCCATTCGGCCTCGGCGGTGAGGCGACCGGATTCGCCCTCGATGCCGCGCACGCGCTGGACGCCTGAGCCCGGCACATAGGGGGTAAAATAGGCCTGATCGAGATCGTCGCGGCGGATGATGCGCGCATTGACGTTGAACGACAGCTGGCCGCCGGCCACCGACATGTCGGGGATGTAGGCATAGTCGAGCGACGGCAACACCCAGGGCTGCTTGTCGCTGCGCGATGCGACGTTGCCGTCCGGTGTGTTCTCCTGAACCTGGAAGCGCATGGCGCGCACATCGAAATAATTGCGGTCGTTTAGGCCGGTCAGGTAGACCGACGATTGATGCACGGCGTCGTTGTAGCCTTCGATCGTATAGGTACGCGAAAAATTCTTGTCGGTCTGAAGCAGGATATCCCAGCCGAAGTCCCAGCGCGGATTGATGGCGAACTGGCCCTTGGTGCCCATCATGCCGCGGAACTTGTTCGGATCGCCTGCTGGCCCCGAATTGACATTGTAGCCGCCGGGGAAAGCCGCGAAATCACGGAAAGCGCCAGGGTCCTGCTGGTTGATTCCGGCAAGCTTCAGCGTGTATTGGCCATTGTTGAAGCGCTGGCGCCACTCGGCCTCGCCGAGGAAACCCTGCTTGGTGTAGCCGCTGCCGGTAACGGTGAGGTCGTAGGTCGGCGACAAAGCGAAGTAGTAGGGGACTTTGACGCCGACGCCGAGACGATTGTTGTAGCCGATGCTGGGGATCAGGAAGCCACTTTTGCGCTTGACCGTCGGGTCGGCGATCTCGAACGCCGGCAGATAAGCCAGCGGGAAGCCGAAGAATTCGAAATTCGCATTCTCGAAGCGAACCGTCTTCTTTTCGCCGTTCCAGATGATCTTCCTGGCTTTGATCCGCCAGGTCGGCGCCTTGTCCGGCTTGTCTTCGCAAGGCTCGCAGGCCGTATAGACGCCGTTGTGGAACGTCGTCAGCACGCCGCCCATGCGCTCGGCGCTTTCGGCGGCGAAATAGGCTTTTTCGGGCGTTTCGACGCGCAGCGCATTAACGAAACCGTCAGCGAAATCGTCGGTAATATCGATATGCTGCGAGTTGATCTTGGTGCCGTCGCTGTTGACGATCTCGACATTGCCGCTGGCAACCAGCCGCTTGGTGTTTCGATCATAGACGACGCGCTGGGCGACGAGCTTGTTGCCGCCATAGTCGATCTGGACGCCGCCGATGGCGGTGACCGTCTGGTTGTCGTTGTTATAGACGAGCGTGTCGGCCGCCAGCAGCATCTGGGAGCCGGAGGGAACTTTCGTTGCCACGTCGGTAACGTCCTGCGCCAGCGCAGGGGCCGTCAGCACGCTGCAGGCGAGCAGGCATGCCAAGGCGCTCGCCGAATAGAGGCGCGCCAAACCGGCCTGCCTATGGCTGCGCAAAGCCGCCTCCCTCACTAGCCGTCTTCCTTGTATAGCAGGAATGTCACCCCAAAGAACATAGCCACGACAACCGGAACCCATGCAGCCACGGCTGTGGGCACGAATCCCGCCACGCCGAATGCCTTGACCAATACCGAAACGACATAAAGCAGAAAGCCGGCGAGGACGCCACCCAGAATCATCGTTGCCGACTGCCCCATCCTCGCAAATCGCATTGAAACTGTTGCCGCAATCAGCGTCATGGCCACAAGCAGGAACGGTAACGCCACCAGCGAATCGAACTGCATGGCGAAGGCATTTGCCTTGAGGCCGAAGGAGCGGGCAACCTCAACCTTGCCGGGAAGGTCGTAAAACGGGATGGTCTCGGGGCGCGCCAGCCGTTCCTGCACGAATTCCGGCTTGAGGTTGGTCGGCAACTGGTCGGTCGTTTCGGAACGGATGTTGCCGTCCTTGAACACCTTGACGTCCTGCAATTCCCAGTAGCCGTCGCGCAGAAAGGCCCGCGCCGCGTCCTTGCGCTCGACGATATTGCCCTGCGGATCGAGGACGAAGAACACGGCGTCGGCCATTTCCAGGCCCTGGTTCAGGATGGCGCGGGCGCCGATGATGGTGTCGCCGGAGTTGGTTTTCTGGCGGATCCACGGCGTGGCATCGGCCGCCACCACGTTCGAATTGCCGGATCGCAGCTGGTTTTCCATCTGCTCCGACCATGAGAAGCCATGCGCGGCGATCGGATTGAGCACGCCGACCGACAATATGCCGAATAACAGCGCACCGATGCAGCAGGGCAACAGAAACTGCCAGGCCGACACTCCGGCCGATCGCGCAATCACCAGCTCGTATTTGCGGTTGAGCGACACCAGCGTCGCCATCGCCGAGAACAGGCCGACGAACGGCACCGTCTGCAGCATGATCATCGGCATCCTCAGCGCCGAGATCGCGACCGCCGTGCCGTAGGTGAAGCCCGGCAGGCCGGTGATGCGGCCGGACAGCTCGGTGAAGTCGATCAGGAACACCAGCGCCAGAAGGCCGATGAAGAACCAGATCGTGATCGACACGTAGCGAAAGAAGAAGTAGCGGCCCAGGGTCCAGCCCATCGTCAGGCTCCCTGGCCGGATGTGTAGCGCCGATTGAGGCGCAGCTTGAGCGCCGTCCAGCCATCGCTGACGCGGCCGGCGAAATTCGTCATCCAGTCGGCCCAGCTGCCGGGCAGTTCCATGCTTCGCGAGGTGACGATGAACCAGATGGCGACCGCCGAGGCGATGACCGGCACGCCATAGACCATATAGGCGTATTGCGGGATCTTGTCGGCCTTGCCGGCGGCAAAGAAGCCCAGCCAGCGCACGAACAGCGCAATGGCGATGGCTGTGATCAGCGGGTGGATGCGCGCCTCGCGGTGTGAGCGCGCATCGCCTGCGACCGCCAGCGCGATCAGCGCGAACACCAGCGAATAGGACCATTCGGAAAAGCGCTGGTCGAGCTCGGCCTTGTAGGCGCCGGGCCTGCGCTGGAAGATCTTGTCGTTCGGATCCGGGTTGAGCAGGTATTGCGTCGTTCGGTCCTTGGGCAGGAGCATGATATCGTTCGCCGCCGACATGAAGGCGGAAAGGTCGAAGGCGTAGGACGTGAAGCGGATAACCGACAGATCGCCGGTCAGCGTCTTGCGATGAATGACGCCGTCATTCATCATCAGCACCTTCTCATCACCCTTTTCGACGACGCTACCGCTCTTGGCATAATAGATCAGATTGGCGCCTTCCTCGCGCGAATCGGCCACGAAGATGCCGCCGAGCCGGTTGTCCGGCAGCCGCTCGCCTATCTGCAGGAACAGCCCGTCGTCGATCTTGCGGAACGTGCCTTCCTGGATGATCAGCGACAAGAGATCGGCGCGCGAGGACGCGATCAGCTGGCGGTTCTTCTGCCTGGCATAGGGTTCGACGCCATTGTCGACCGCGAAGGAAAAGACGCTGGCCGCCAGCGCGATCAGCAGGACCGGCCGCACAATCGTCCAGCGCGAGGCGCCGGCGGCGTTGATGACGGCCAATTCCGAATCGGAGTTCATGACGCTGAGCGTCTGGGCCACCGCCACCACCAGGGCGAATGGCACCACGATCGGGATGATGGTGGGGATGATGAGGCCCGCGACCTCGAAAAAAGTCAGCGCCGATTGGCCACTGTCGGTGACCAGGTCGATGCGGGCAAGCACCTGCGTCGTCCAGACAATGGCCAGCGTCCAGATCAGCGCAGCGAGAAACACCGCCAGTGCGCGACGCATGATGTAGCGTTCAACGACCTTCATGTAAGGCTTTTCTCGATTTGCCGAACGGCATCATGCCCGCCGACAAGGTAGTCGTCCGGCTGCGGCTGTACAACTGGGTGCGTTTGGCCATTTCTTTCAGGCGGTTCGATCCGATTCTCCGTCCCACATCGCCCGTCCCGCAGGCCGGAGTGTCGGCGGCAATGGATAAGAAAGGGAGAACATCGATGGTTAACAACAGGTTGCGGCAGGAAAGCGGAGCCGTGCCGCGACGAATCGTTATCGATTCCGCTGCGCATATGAGCCCTGATTCCGGCAAAGTCTTGCCAAATCAAGGAAAACGACCAAATGTCGCGCATCTTCCCTGAGAATGCATTTTTCCTGAAAATCTGAGCCGTTTCCCGAAAGCAGGACCTGATGACTTTGAGACCATTGATCGCCTTCGCCAAATTTGCCGCACCCAAAAAGGGCAGCATCTTCGTGCTGGCGGCCGACGATGGTGGTCTTGGCGAACCGGCAAAGGCCTGCGACCCCTCAGGAACGCTGGCGCGGGCGTTTCCGGTGGCGGAGTTTTCCGGAAAATTCGCCGGTGTCGTCGAAGTGCTGGCGCCGCAGGGAACATCGCTCGACCGACTGGTGGCGGTCGGCGCCGGCAAGGTCGCCGGCCTCGATGACTTTGCCTGGCTGAAGCTTGGCGGCACCGTCGCCGCGTCCCTGCGCAAGGCAGCGGAGGTGGCCGTCATCCTCGATGTGCCGGGCGCAAAGATTGGCGGCAGGCAAGCGGCGAACCTTGCCGCCGGCATCATTCTTCGCAGCTACTCCTTCGACAAATACAAGACCAGGAAAGACAAGGACGATGCCGAGCCGAAGAAACCGGTCAAGGTGACCATCCACACCGCCGATCCTGCCGCGGCGAAAAAGGCCTTCGCCGACGAGGTTGCGGTCATCGACGGCGTGCTTCTGGCGCGCGACCTTGTCAACGAACCGGCCAATACGCTCGGCCCGATCGAATTCGCCGCCCGCGCCAAGGAACTGGAAGCGCTCGGCGTCGAGGTCGAGATCCTCACCGAGAAGGAAATGAAGAAGCTCGGCATGGGCTCGCTCCTCGGTGTCGCGCAGGGTTCGCCGCGCGGCGCCCGGATGGCTGTCATGCAATGGAAGGGCGGCAAGGCCAAGGACGCACCGGTCGCCTTCGTTGGCAAGGGCGTCACCTTCGACACCGGCGGCAATTCTATGAAGCCGGCCTCCGGCATGGAAGACATGAAGGGCGACATGGGCGGTGCCGCGGCCGTCATCGGGCTCATCCAGGCGCTGGCCGCGCGAAAGGCCAAGGCCAATGTCGTCGGCATCGTCGGGCTGGTGGAAAATGCCGTCGACGGCCATGCCCAGCGCCCCGGCGACATCGTCACCTCGATGTCGGGTCAGACCATCGAGGTGCTCAACACCGATGCCGAAGGACGCCTCGTTCTGGCCGACGCGCTGTGGTATTGCAACGACCGCTTCCAGCCGAAATTCATGGTCAATCTGGCGACGCTGACCGGCGCCATCATGGTCGCGCTCGGCCAGCATTATGCCGGCCTGTTCTCCAACAATGACGAACTTTCGGACAGGTTGACGGCGGCCGGCCAGGCGAGTCAGGAGCGGCTGTGGCGCATGCCGCTTGGGCCCGAATACGACAAGCTGATCGATTCCAAGAACGCCGACATGAAGAACATCGGCGGCCGCTATGGCGGCGCCATCATCGCCGCGCAGTTCCTGCAGCGCTTCGTCAAGGAAACGCCGTGGGCGCATCTCGACATCGCCGGCACCGCGATGGGCTCTCCGCCGAGCGAGATCAACCAGTCCTGGGGCTCGGGTTTCGGCGTCAGGCTGCTCGACCGGCTGGTGCGCGACAATTACGAGGGATAAGGCAGGGAATGGCCGATGTCCTGTTCTACCACCTGACCGAATCGACGCTGGAGGATGCGCTTCCCGGCCTGCTCGAGCGCAGCGTCGATCGCGGCTGGCGCGCCGTGGTGCAGACAGGGACCGAGGAGCGGCGCGATGCGCTCGACCTGCATCTGTGGACATTCAGGGACGATTCGTTCCTCGCGCACGCGACCGACCGTGAAGCCCATCCGGCCGAACAGCCAATCCTGCTCACCACGAGCGACGCCAACCCCAACCAGGCGCAGATACGCTTCCTCGTCGATGGCGCCGCACCCGCCGATCTCGCCGGCTACGAACGCGCCGTGTTCCTGTTCGACGGCCATGACGCGGCCCAGGTCGAAGGGGCGCGGACGCATTGGAAGGTGTTGAAAGAAGCGGGCCACGCTGTCACCTACTGGCAGCAGACGCCCGACCGTCGCTGGGAGCGCAAGGCGTAAGTCGCGTTATCGGTCGCTGATCGTAACCTTGTTTATCTTCGCGCCCTGCGGGAGATCTTTCACCTGCCGATGGATTTGGCCGGCGATATGCACCTTCACAACGAAAAACGTCGTTTCCATCTCTCGCAGACTCATTTCGCCGCCAAGCACCGACGGCTTCTTGAAATCATAGCATTGGCCGGCTGCCGGAATCAGTCCGTTCTTTCGGGCGGCAACGACAAGGCCCGCCAGCAGCAACTCGTCGCGGCGCGCTTCATTCTGCAAGTCGGCCTGAAATTCCGCCCAATGACCCGCAATTCTGGTCAATTTCCCGTCGAGCATATCGAGATGACGAACCGACCCGTCGCCGGCACGGAAAAATATGTCGCCGAAAGCTGACACCGCAGCTGGTTCAAGGCCATCCAGTCCGATCCACTTCCAGCCGTCCAACGCTTCCGCGACTTCGTTCGCAGGTGGTTCGATAAAGAGGAACTGATAGTCATGGGGCCATTCGGCTCTGATCAAGCCCCCTGTATTGGCTCTGTTGGCCTCGGCTTTTCCTTCCTGTCTGGCGTCGGACGCGCCAAAAATTGAAGAAATAAAGCGGAAAAAAGATCTGGCCATAATCGCCCCCGTACGGGTCTTTATACTTGCGAGAGATTCTAGCCGCAATCCACTGAAGGCTCCATAGTTCCCACGCATTCGTCTTGATGATGGCCATCACATTGGATCCGTTTTATGGATTGACTGGATGCAGGCTCATTGGGCGGGCTGAGAATGCGGATCAGGATCATCGGAACCGGGCGGGCCGTGCCGGCTCGATGCGTGACGTCGCGCGCCCTCGATGCGCGGCTGGGGTTTGGCGATGGACATTTCGAGGCCGCGACCGGCGTCATCGAACGCTATGTCTGCGACGCCGAATCGCAGGTCGACCTTGCTTGTGCCGCAGCCCGTCTGGCGCTTGCCGATGCCGAACTTGAGGCAGGCAGTGTCGATCTGGTCATCGGCGGTTGCGGCGTGCCTTACCAGCCGTTGCCGTCGACGGCTCCGCTGGTCATGCAGCGCCTCGGCCTTGCCGATGGGTCGGCGGCCGCCTTCGACGTCAACAGCACCTGCCTCGGCTTCCTCACAGCGTTCGAGACCGCGTCGCGCCTGATCGAGGCCGGGCAATGCCGGACGGCGCTGGTGTTCTCGTCTGAAATCGCCTCGCGCGCCCTGCCGTGGCAGGACCAGCCGGAAATTGCGGCCCTCTTCGGCGATGGCGCGGCGGCCGCCGTGCTGCAACAGGCCCCAAGCGAGGGTCGGGTCGCGGCCAACCTGATGCGCACCTACCCTTCCGCCTATGCGGCCTGCAGCATCGGCTCCGGCGGCACCCGGTTCGACTTTCATCGTGAGCCCGAGGAATTCGCCCGCCACAGCCTGTTCCACATGGAGGGTAAGGAACTGTTTCGCGTTACGTCACGCCATTTCAACGGCTTTGTAGCGGAGTTGCTCGATCGCGCCGGCTGGCGGCACGACGATGTCGACCTCGTCGTGCCGCATCAGGCAAGCCCTTTCGCGCTCGCCCACATGGCGCGCCAGACGGGCTTCGCCAGGGAAAAGCTCGTCGACATCGCGGCGCGCTACGGCAATCAGATCGCCGCTTCCATCCCCTTTGCGCTCGACGTCGCGCGCCGCGAACAACGCATTGTGCCCGGCGCCAAAGTGCTGTTCCTCGGCACCTCGGCCGGCGTGTCGTTCGGCGGCATGGCGCTGGAAGCATGACCGTGGGACGCGTCCTCGTCACCGGCGCTAGCGGCTTCCTCGGCGCGCATGTCATGGCGCGGCTGGCTGCACTGGGCACACCGGCGCTGGGTCTTGGCAGGGACGCCAAACGCTGCGCGGCGCTCGAAGCCGCTGGTCATCGGGTCGTTCGGCTCGATTTGTCTCAACCATTCGATGCAGCTGCCGCGCGCGCTCTCGACGGCGTCGATGCGATCATCCACTGCGCGGCACTTTCCGCGCCCTTCGGCAGGTTGGCGGATTTCCAGACGGCAAATGTCACAGCTACCCGCAACCTCAGCGATTTCGCGCGCGGGCAAGGCGTGCGCCGCTTCGTCCATATCTCCAGCCCGACGGTCTGTTTCGCCTATCGCGACCAGCTCGGAGTTTCCGAGAATGCGGCCTTGCCCCCTCCGGTCAATCACTATGCCCGCACCAAGCGGCAGGCCGAGGAGATCGTGCTGGCGGCGCCTGAGATCAGCCCGGTGGTGCTGCGGCCGCGCGGCCTCTACGGTCCCGGCGATCGCACGCTGCTGCCGCGTCTGCTGCAGGTGGCACGGCAGCGCCCGCTGCCGCTGTTTCGCGACGGCAAGGCGCGCATCGATCTCACTTATATAGAGGATGTCGTCGATGCGGTGCTTGCCGCGCTGTCCGCCGGGAGCGCTGCCGAGGGACAGATATTCAACATCTCCGGCGGCGAAGTGGTGCCGGTCCGCCGCATTGCCGAGGCGGCCTGCGCCCGCGCCGGCGTGCAGCCGCGCTGGCGCAGAATGCCGCTCTGGCCCGCCATGCTGACGGCCGGGATAGCGGAGGCGGTAGCGAATATATTGCCCGGCCGCCCGGAACCGCCGGTGACGCGCTACGGTCTTGGCCTGTTCGCCTATGCGCAGAGCCTCGATCTTTCCAAGGCAGGCCGCATCCTCGGCTGGGCGCCGAAAGTGTCGTTCGAGGAAGGGCTCGATCGCACATTCGGCAAGGCGATGGAAAGCAGGAGGGCAGCGTGAAGATCGTCTTCGCCAACAGCGCCTCTGTCAGCGCAGCCGAGCGCCTGATCCTGCGCGGCGGCAGCTGGGCGAAGGTCAGGCTACGTGTCCGCTACGGCCTGATCATGCATCCGCGAGCCGGCCCCGTCCTGATCGATACCGGCTACACGCCGCATGTGACACAAGGCAGTGGGCGCAGCACGGCGCTGCGTCTTTACAGTGCGATCCTCCGGCCCCAGCTCAACGAAGCCGAGCAGCCGCTCGCGGTACTGGCGCGCTTCGGCCTCTCGCCGCAGGACGTGCGCACCGTCATTGTCACGCATTTCCATGCCGACCACATGTCGGGCCTGTCGCTGTTTCCCAACGCTCGGCTTATCGCCAATGACACCGCCTGGGCGCGGGCGAAAGCCAAGACTTCCCGGCAGAATCTGCGCCATGGCGTCTTCAAGGAACTGTTCCCGTCTGACTTCGAGGCCCGACTCGACGGGCTGTCGTCGAAGCGGCGGATCGAACCTCGCGGCGGCGTGCCAGGCGGCGCCGATCTGTTCGGCGACGGCAGCGTCGTCGCAGTCGATCTGCCCGGCCATGCCGATGGCCAGTTCGGCCTTTTGTTCCCCAATCTGGAGCGGCCGCTGCTCTACGCCGTCGATGCGCAATGGCTGATCAGAGCATTGGTGGAAAACCGAACTCTCGGTCTGCCTGCAACCCTGCTGGCCGAGGATGCCGCCGCGATCGAGCCGACCAGCGTAATGTTGCGTCGGTTTCTGGCGACCGGCGGCGAGGTTGTTCTTTGTCATGATCCGGCGGTGACGGCCTACGATGTGGCCGGAGAGAGCGCGTGAACGGGCCGGCCGAAGCGATCCGCTCGTTTGCGCTGACGCAATGGGTTTCGCGCAAAAGCCGCGAGAGTTTCGAGCGCTGGCAGGCGCAAGCCTTGCGCCGCTTTCTCGACCGCGACCTGCCGCGCGCGCCGTTCTACGGCAAGGCGCCGCGTCTTCTCGGCGACCTGCCGGTGACCGACAAGGCGACGGTGATGGGCAATTTCGAGCGCTTCAACATTCATGGCGTCTCGGCCGCCGAGGCCTGGAAGGCGCAGGCCGGCGATAGCCGCATTGGCGAGCTGACTGTCGGCTCCAGCACCGGCACGTCGGGCAATCGTGGCCTGTTCGTCATTTCCGAGGCGGAAAAATACCGCTGGCTGGGCACCATCCTGGCCAAAGCCGTGCCCGATCTGCTCTGGCGCCGGCAGCGCGTTGCGGTGATCCTGCCGCAAAACACCGGGCTCTACGATAGCGCGCGCAAATCGCGGCGTATCGACCTGCGCTTCTTCGATCTGACGCGCGGTCCGGAGAGCTGGCGCGGCGCTCTCGAAGATTTCGCGCCGACGGTGATCATCGCGCCGCCGAAGATGCTGCGGCACTTCGCGGCCGAGGGCTTTAGGCTCAAGCCGCAGCGTGTCTTCAGCGCCGCCGAAACGCTCGACCCGGTTGACCGGCCGGTCATCCAGGCATTCTTTGGTCGTCAGCTCGACCAGATCTACATGGCGACGGAAGGGCTGTTCGCCGTCACCTGCCGCCAGGGCGGGCTCCATCTGGCCGAGGATTCGGTGTTCTTCGAGTTCGAACCGGCCGGCGACGGCCTGGTCATGCCGCTGATCACCGCCTTTCGCCGCCGGACCCAGATCATGGCGCGCTACCGGATGAACGACTTGCTGCGGCTGTCCGAAAAGCCATGCCGCTGCGGCTCGCCGCTGCGCACGCTGGACGAGATCGTCGGCCGCATGGACGACGCTTTCCGGCTCGCCTCGCCGCACGGGCAGCTCCTCGTCACGCCCGACATACTACGCAATGCGGTGCTCAAGGCCGACCGGCGCATCGACGATTTCCGCCTGGTCCAGACCGCTGAAGATGCAATCGAACTCAGCCTGGCCCCCGGGCTTGCCGACGAAGCCGCCACCGCCGCCCATCAGTCCGTGCGCAATTTGCTGGCGGCGCGCCAGGCGACAGCTTCGGTCAGCCTTGTTCGCAGGGACCTGCCGTTGGAGACTGGCCGCAAACTGCGTCGGGTCGAATGCCACCTGGGAGCGGCATCATGAACCGGCTCGCTATGTTGCCACTCGATCAGACGAACCGGGTGGAAAACAACCCGCGTGAGGTCGAAGCCTTCGTTCAGCTTTTCAACGAGGTGCCGGTGCGCGACCTCGTGCGCAATCTGACAGTGGCTGTCGAAACCTTCGAGATCGCCGGCCGCTCCTTTCCGCTGACGCTGAACGACAGAAGCGAAGCGCCGAACTGCTACATCTGCTGCCCGTCCAGCGCCTATATCGACTATGCCATCGACGAGACCCGCAATTTCGTCTCCTCGCCCTTGCTGCAAAAAACGATGCGGATGCTGATCGGCCTGTGCGCGCCGCTGGTCAGGATGAGCGGCCTTGACCATCAGGTTCAGGTCAACAACTGGCTCTATTCGACCAATCCGGTGCCGCTGCTCGATCGCAACGCGGTCGCGGCGATGCGCGACGATCTCACCGCGCGTTTTCCCGATCGCGCTGTTCTCATCCGCTCCCTGAACGAGATCGCCGATCCCTCGACAATCGCAGTGCTGAAGGCGGAGGGTTTTCGAATGCTGGCGGCGCGGCAGATCTACATCTTCGCAGGCGACGGTTCGGCCATGACCAACGACATGAAGCGCGACCGCAAGCGGCTGCCCACGACGCCTTTCGAGCAGGTCGGCAATGGCGACTTCACCGAGGCCGACTATGCGCGCGCCGAAGCGCTCTACCGGATGCTCTATCTCGACAAATACACGCCGCTCAACCCGCACTACACGGCCCGCTATATCGGCGAGACGCACCGTCGCGGCATCCTGCAACTGGCAGGCCTGCGTCGTCCCGGCGGTGAACTGGTCGCCGTCGCCGCTTTGTCTCAGAACGGCAGGACACTGACGCAGCCCATCGTCGGCTACGACACCGGCCTCCCGGTGAGCGAAGGCCTTTACCGCATGATGATGGCGCTGGCGCAGGATCATGCGATGGCGCACAGCCTGTTCTTCAACATGAGCGCCGGTGCCGCCGCCTTCAAACGCTTGCGCGGCGCCGTGGCGACGGTGGAATACAACGCCGTCTATGCTGCCCATCTGCCGCGCCGCCAACGCATGGCGGTGCGGATCATGGAATTTGTGCTCGCGAAGATCGGCATTCCCCTGCTCAGGAGATTTGAACTTTGAGCGACACCCGGCAGCAGAAAGACAAAGACTATTGGCAGGCGGTGATGCGGTCTGCCGACATCAAAGCCAAGCCGAAGCGCATCCTGTTCGACGGCGCGCCACTGGTGCTGTTCCGCTCGGCGAAAGGCATTGCCGCCCTCTTCGACCGCTGCGCTCACCGCCTGGTCGAACTCTCGACCGGCAAGGTCGTCGGTGGCGAGATCGAATGTCCCTATCATGGCTGGCGCTACAATGGGGAAGGGCGCTGCACCGCCATTCCCGGCCATGTCGGTGACGTCCCGCATTACCGTATCCGCCGCTACAGCGCGATCGAGCGCGACGGCGTCGTCTTCGTCTCGGCAGGCACGCCTGAGGGCGAGCCCTATCTCCATTGCATGCAAGGCAAGGATGTCGTCGTGAAGCGGGTGCGAAGCTCGGCGCGATCGACGGTGCTCGACGCCGCCGAGAACATTCTCGACGCCACTCACACCCACTTCACCCACAAGGGTGTGCTGCGCGGCCTGACCGCAAAGCGCCATCTCGTGCGCGTCGAGGTGACCGGCGGCAAGGGCTGGGTCGAAAGCTGCTACACCGGCGAGGACCGCCAACAGGGGCTGGTCAGCCGGCTGCTGGAAGGCGAGCGCGCCAGGACCATCGGCCGCTACCGCCATCCCGGCATCGTCGAACTCGAATATTGGGGCAAGGGCGGCTTGGCGCTGGCGACCACTTTCCATTTGCGTCAGGCGGACGAACGGACCGTCGAAGGCGTCGGCTGGCTGATCGGCCCGCGACAGGGCCTGTTCGGCGAACTCAAGGCGCTTGCTTTCCGGCCGCTCTTTGCCTTTGCCCTGCAGCAGGATCGCCGTGTGCTGAAATCGGCCAGCGACAACGCCCGTATATCGCCGCAGGTTCAGCCGGCGATCGGCCCGCTGGATTTCCTGCGCCGCGACATTGCGGCGATCATGGACGGCAAGATGCCGCCGGCAGCGGCTGAGCCGAGGGTGTACCAGATCGAGCTGTAGGAAAGCGCTCTATTCAGTCCTGCTCCGGCCCGTTCCACTCGATATCGCGCGTCGACGCGGCCTGAAGGCTGATGCGCTGGCTGATCGCCGTCCCGGCGATCTCGGCCAGCGTGCGCCACTGCGCCCGCTTCGGCGCGGGGTCGCCCGGCCAGTCGAGCAGCTCATCGGCATCGTGCATCGCCTGGCGAAAGCTGCCGAGACCACCGGAGCGCAGTGCCGCCGGCATCCCGTAGATCCACATCGCCAGCCTCACCGTCTGCGGCGCCGTCACGTCGGGCTTCACCTCGGCGCCATCCTCCAGGACCGCGTCGGCGAAGCGCCGCGGATCGCGAAAGAAGTGCAGGCCGCTCACGGCGCGCGGATTGCACTCCAGTGGCAGCACCCTGCCGTTGTTCTCGCGCATCAGGTCGAAGGATATCTGGCCGGTCCAGCCGGCGCCGGCGACGAAGGTTTCGACGAAGCGCCGCGCCGCGATATCCTCGACCGGCTCGAAACAGATGCCGGCGCCCTTGCCGGCGCGATAGAGCGAACGGTAGAGCGCCAGCGCTTTGAGTTCACCCTCGATCGCCACCGCATAGGCGCTGATCTCTTCACCGGCGATGTAGCGCTGCGCCACCCAAGGAGCGGCGGGCGAGGGGCGGACGGCGTCGAGTTCGTCCGGCGATGGCCGCAGCAGTACGTCACGGGCAAAACGTGACCACACAGGTTTGAACACCAATTCGCGCGATTGGCCACGAACGCCGTCGAGATCGGCCTCGCTTTGCAGCAGTATCGTTTCCGGCACGTCGAGCCCAAGGCTCTGCGCCAGCCGGATGAAGGCATGCTTGTCGTGAACGCGGGCGAGCATCGCCATCTCGGGTGCGAAGAGGCGGGCCGGCATGGCGCGGTGCTGCCAGAGACGACCGAGATAAAAGACTTCCTCGCAGGTCGGGATAACGAGTTCGATGCCTTCCGCGCGGACAAGCGCATCCACCGCCTTGGCATAGGCGTCGGCGGCAAAGCGCGGCGGCGGCAGGCGATGGTAGGCGGCGCAGGCCGTGCTCGCTGCGGCGATCGGCCGGGCCGGGCTGTCGGCCAGGATCACCCGGCGACCGGCGCCATGCAGCAGCCGCGCCAGGTGCAGCGCCACCGGCGCGCGGGCGCCGGTGATCAGCACGGTGCTATTGGGCATGAGCCACCGGCATCGGTTGGAAAAGACGAGTCGATGCTTCTGCGGAAGGCTTCATTCGCCATAAGTGCCACATGGCTTGCGTGCCGCCAACGCACTCCACAAAGGTGGCTCCGCTGCGTCAGCCATCGCTTTTTGGCCTTCGGGGCGTTATTGGCAATCTGTCGAACACCCGGATCTCCTCAATGCGCTTTCTGTTTGTCCTGATACTGCTTGCCGGCGCCGCCATTGGCTTCGTGTATCCCTGGGCCATGAGCAATTTCTCCGGCCACGAGATCGGCGCCTGGCGCGTCTACGACCAGGGACGGTTTAGGCCTGTGACGGTGACGCTGAAAGCTGGCGACGCGCCGGTCAGAGTGCTGGTCGACCTGACGGCGAGGGCCGAGCGCATTGTCTCGCAGCAGCGCACTGTGCTGACGCTGACTGCCGCCACAGCCGGCCGCACGGTGCTTGCCTCGACGCTGCAATTCAACCACGCCGACAATCCGCGCCAGGTCAGCCCGCAACTGCCCGACAAGATCTTTCGCGACGAGGCCGGCGTGATCGAAACCGTCAGTCCCGGCGCCTATCTCTTCACCGCCGGCCCGGGCGACGCCGACGATATCCCGATACGCGCAGTGGATCTGATACTGCGCTCCGGCGCCGGTGAGATCGATCAACGCGCACGGCCGGTTGGCTATGGGCTGATGGCCGTCGGCCTGATCGGCTTCCTGCTTACTCTGGCTTTCGGCGGTCGCCGGCCGGAGAACCCGAACTCGAAGCCGCCACCGCCGCGTTGGGGCAGAGGCTCCTCGACATGAGCGCGGCATGAACTACCGTCACGCCTATCACGCCGGCAATTTCGCCGACGTCGTCAAGCATGTCGTGCTCAGCCTTCTGCTCGACTATCTGAAGCAGAAGGATAAGGCGTTCCGTGTCCTCGACACTCATGCCGGCATTGGCCGCTACGATTTTTCGTCGGCGGAAGCGCAAAAGACCGGCGAATGGCAAGGCGGCATCGGCCGCCTCATCGACGCCCCGATCGAAAAATCGGCGGCTGCGCTGCTTGCCCCCTATCTTGAAGCGGTGCGTTCGCTCAATCCCGATGGCGGGGTGAAGAAATATCCGGGCTCGCCATTGATCGCCAGGCACCTCATGCGAAAGCAGGACCGGTTGTCGGCGATCGAACTGCACGGCGCAGATGCCGCCAGGCTGAAGACGCTGTTTGCCGGCGATTTCCAGACAAGGGTGATCGAACTCGACGGCTGGCTGGCGCTTGGCGCGCATCTGCCGCCAAAGGAAAAGCGCGGCCTGGTGCTGATCGATCCGCCGTTCGAGGAAGCCGGCGAATTCGACCGCCTCGTCGACGGCATGCAGAAAGCGCACAGGCGCTGGCCGGGTGGCATCTACGCGCTGTGGTATCCGATCAAGGATCGCAAAGCGATCATCGCCTTCCGCAAGGCGCTCAAGCAATCCGGCGTCCCAAAATTGCTCGACATCGAGTTCGAGATCCGGCCGGCATCGCGTGAACCAAGCCTCGACGGCAGCGGCATGGTGGTGGTCAACCCGCCCTTCACGCTGGAGCGCGAACTGCGCATCGTGCTGCCGGTCCTGCACAGATTGCTGGCGGTCGAAAAGCCGGCGCACTGGTCGCTGGAATGGCTGGCCGGGGAGTAGCGACGCTTCGCAGCGGGCGACGCCCGCGGCAAAGACACAAAGTCGCTAGAGGTTTTGACGGTGGCGCCATCCGCGAATGCTCAGCTGTGTTCAACGAACCGAAACCATGGAGATGCACATCTAATCGGCTCGGCGTTGACGCTAATCCCAGAATCCGAGAGATAGATATCTAATTATTAGATTTCGAATCGAATGCCAAGATCGACAGAAGAGGAACTGGTCAACGCGATAGGCTTCGCGATGTCGCGCTGGCAGGATGCCGTCGAAACGTTCGATGGGACCGTCGCCGAAATCTATGTGCTGAGCGCTGCCGAGCGCCGCTGTGTCTCGGTGCGATCAATCACGGCCGGCGGGGCCGGCAAACCTCGTAGCGAGGGAGACAAATCTCACGCCGGCGGCGGTCACGACGTTGATTGACCGGCTGGAAAAGCGCGGCTTCGTCAGCCGCCAGCCGGATCCCGATGACAGGCGCAAGGTCATGGTCGCGGCGGGCAAGAAGACCGAGGAACTCGTCCGGCGCTGCTACCATCCGATCCTCGAGGCGGGCGCCGCATTGCTGGAGAATATTCGGCGGCCGAGATGCAGTTTTTGCTCGGCTTATCAAGAGGTCGAAGCGATGCAGGAGGCGCAGACCGAGAGGGTGCGCGGCAAAGCAAAACCGGTGCGTTGAGAGAAGGCATCGGAGGATGGTCCGGCGAAACGCCGGTCCGGTTTCAAGTGTGTACTGTCAAGGAGACCCTATGCCCCCCATGATCTTCGTCAACCTGCCCGTCGCCGATCTCGCTGCGTCGATGGCATTCTACAAAGCCCTCGGCTTCGACAACAACCCGCACTTCACCGACGACACCGCAGCCTGCATGGTGCTGAGCGAAACGATCAACGTCATGCTGCTCACCCACGCCAAATGGCGTCAGTTCACCGATCGCCCCATCCCGCCGGCCACCTCGAGCGAGGTCATGCTTGCCGTGTCCTGCGACAGCCGCGCGGCGGTCGATGCGATGAACGAGGCGGCGGCGAAAAATGGCGGCGCCGCCGACATCAACGCCCAACAGGATTATGGCTTCATGTACAATCGCAGCCTGGCCGATCCTGACGGCCACGTCTGGGAAGCGATGTGGATGGACCCGGCCGCCATACCGCAGGGCGACGCCAAGCAAGGCTGAACCGGGTTTCGGCGGCCCGCCGGCCATGGGCAGGCCGCTTTTCCTAATGGGCAAGGCGAGCTTTTTCGAAGGTCAGGACGTGGTTTCGCAGCTTCGCACCGGCAAAACCGGTTGCGGAGCGGGAAACCATCGTCAGGGCGACCGCTTGACCGCGCGCCGCCGAATCCGCAAAGTGGGCGCAGTCGACCTTTGAGAGGCTGCCATGACTCGCTTTGCCAAATCCGCTCTTGCTGCCCTGATTTCGCTTTGCACGCCGCTGGCCGCACCCCTCGGCCAGCCAGCACAGGCCGCCGACCTTTCCGTCTATTCCGACGAGGACAGCGGCGTTTGCGGCGAGGCCTGGGTGCTAAGCAAGATCTCCAGCCGCTTCTCCTACCAGGTGCATCACGTGCCGCATCTGCCGGATGTTTCGATCACAGATTTCCAGCGCATCCACCAGCATCGCTATCTCCCGGCCAGCGAAGAATGGCCGATCGGCCGCCGCTATTGCGGCGCCACCGTCAGCCTTTCCGATGGCCGCGCCCGCACCATCTGGTACTTGATCGAGGAAGGCCAGGGTTTTGCCTCGATCGGCGACAATGTCGAATTCTGCGTCTCGGGCTTCGACCGCTGGATGGTCTACAACGGCCGCTGCCGCGTCCTGCGCTAAGGTCGGATAAGAACCGCCGTTGAACCTGCCATCTCCCGCAAGGGGGAGATCTGATGTCGCTCCGGTTTCGCCAATCTCCGAACTGCTGCCGCTGCCTCACACCGCCTTCCCACCAGACACGTAAGCGCAGATCAGCTCGACCAACTGCTTCTGCAGCTCCGGCGCGTCGAGCATGTCTCGCCGCGCGGCATTGTGGATGACGCCCTCGACCGCCGAGGACAGCACACGGGCCACGGCCTCATTGTCCTTTCTGCGCCTGCGATATTGCGCCACCGCCGTCGTGTAGTGATCGAGATAGCGCGATTGGAACGAGGCATGGGCGGCGCGTGAGCCGCGATCGCCCGGCGCCTCGTCGAGCAGCACCTGATGCAGCGTCGGATGGATGCTGTGCGCATCGATCATGCCGCGCACCAGCTCCTGCGCGAATCGCTTGAGCGGCTTGTCGCCTTCTGCTGATTCGGCGATCACCGACAGCACCTGATCGAAATGTCGCCGGCGAATTGCTTCGACCAGCGACAGCTTGTCGGGAAAATATTGATAGAGCGAGCCGATGCTGACGCCGGCCGCATCGGCCACCTTGTTGGTGGTGAAGCCGGCCCAGCCGAGCGCGCTTAGAACATGAGCACCGGCTTCGATGATCGCCTCGACCGTCGCTCTCGAACGCGCCTGGCGCGGCTGCTTGCGCATGCGTGAGCGCGGCTTTGCAATGCGAGTAGACATGTCTGCTCCAGCAGCCAAGAATATAGATAATATACTCACATTTTTTGCAAAGGATACAGACCGCAGCCTCTTCGTTTATCAAGCCTGGGCGAATGGTGAATTGCTGCAGAAGCTTGCGGGCCTCGACCAGCAGGAGCATGTCGATCAGCGCCACACGGCGACCCGTCTCATCAACCACAACCTCGTCGTATCGAAGATATTCGCCGCGCATCTTTCCGGCACGCGTCATGGCTATGCGTCCGACAACACCGTGGACACGACAGCACTCGATGAATTGAGCGCTGATGTCGCTGCGATGGATCGTTGGTATCTCGACTATATCGAAGCCGTCTCGCCAAAGCTCATGTCAGAGCCTGTGCCTTTCACCTTCACCGACGGCGACAGGGCGATGATGTCACGCCAGGAAATGCTGACCCATGTCGTCACGCATGGCGGCTATCACCGCGGCGAGATCGGGCGGATCCTGATGCAGATCGGAATTGCGCCGCCGTGGGATACGTTTGCCGTCCACCTCCACCACGCCGAGCCTTCGCGCCGGCTGCAGGTGCGCGAGCGGGTTGGCGCTTAGGGGCCTGCACCCCTTGGCTTCCAAGGGATCGCGGCTTCCTGGGAGGAGGATTCCCCGATCTTCGTTTCCCATTTCCGTTAGGCATCTCTTGCGCCGAAGCTGGCGATCTCCCTTCTCGTCTGGGAAACTCCGACACAACAGGCTGTCCCTTCAAGTGCTGTCTTTCCTGGCTTCCATCCAACCACTTTCGATATACGAGTAAAAAGCTCGCGTTTAGTTTAGTGCTGTTCCTGCAACCGTGGGGATGAAGCAAGATCAGCCTCTGCTGTGCGATGATTGTTGCCATCCGATAGGCCGCCGATGACCGCGTGAGATCGACGGCGTTGCAAGACAATGTGAGCTTGACGAGAAGATCGTGTGAGTCGCGATATCAGAGATTTCTCTCGCAATAGTTCGCTGCGAAGCGGGAAGATTCTTTGCCGATTTCTGTGCCGATCATTGCGATCTTGCTCTCAGCGTAACCGAAACTTAATCTGCAAAATTCTATGTAATGCTTCGCTGGCTAGATACGCACGAGTCAGATATGCATTAGCTCGCCGGGTCACTCACGGCCATCGGCACAAACGCAAGGGGCATCGCATGGCAAAGACCACGACGAAGGCGCCGGCGGCGAAAGCGCCGGCAAAGAAAGCGGCACCGAAAGCTGCCGCGAAACCTGCAGCAGTAAAGAAGGCAGCACCGAAGGCAGCGGCAAAGCCGGCTGCCAAGGCAGCGGCAAAGCCGGCAGCTAAGGCAGTAGCAAAACCCGCCGCCAAGGCAGCAGCGAAACCCGCCGCCAAGAAGCCGGCCGCCAAGGCTGTGGCGAAGCCTGCTGCGAAGGCAGCAGCCAAGCCCGCCGCCAAGAAGCCGGCAGCCAAGGCAGCGGCAAAACCCGCCGCCAAGGCTCCGATGAAGGCCGCCGCCGCCAAGTCGACGGCCGCTGTGAAGAAGGCTGCACCGGCCAAAAAGCCAGCCGCCAAGAAGAAGTAACAGCGGTCCATCTCAAAGCTCCCGGGAACTTTGCCGACTGGCAGATTCCCGGGAGCTTTTTTGTTGTGATTTAGGTCTTGTTTTGATGCATGTCGTTCTCTCGAAATTGACGCCACTTCTGTGAGACGTGCATGGCGATTTCATTGTCGGCGGATTGGCCGCCTGGTTTTGCCCTTCTGGCAGTTGCTCCCTCAGGGAAGATCGGCCAACACTAAGGCGGTCGCATTCGATGGGGTTCAGGCGACACGCTCTAGACCTTTGTTTTACGTGCGTCGTTCTCAAGACCGGAATCGCATTTTTGAGCGACATGCACTGGCCGTCCGAAAACAGGGAACCGATCATGCCGAAGCTGCTCTACGCGTCCTCATCCCCCTACAGTTCCAAGGTGCGCATGGCAGCACTCCATGCCGGCATTGCCGTCGAGCTCGTGCCGGTCAAGACCGAGGACAAGCCTGCTGAACTGATGTCAGCCAATCCTCTCGGCAAGATTCCGGTGCTGGTGCTCGACGACGGCCGCTCGATCCATGACAGCCGCGCGATCACTCAGCATCTCAACCGCGCTTCGAAGAGCCTGTTGTTGCCGCGCAATGCCGACAAGCGCCTCGAGGCCGAAGTGCTGGAGGCGCTGGCCGACGGCATATGCGACTGCGCGCTGTCGATGGTCTATGAGCGGCGCACGCGTCCGGAGGAGATGGTCTATCAACCCTGGCTCGATCGCCAGTGGACCAAGATCACCGCCGCACTCGATTTCCTCAACGCCAATCCGCCGAAGCTGCCGAAGAAGATCACGCTTGGCCAGCTGGCGTTGCGTGCATGCCTCGGCTACCTCTCTCTGCGCTTCGCCGGCAAATGGGAAAAGGGCCGCGGCCGCCTGACCCGCTGGGCAGCGCGTTTCGATGAGAAGTTTCCGGGGCTGAAGGTGGCTGTGCCGGCCTGACGGGCGAAACAAAAAAAGCCGGGCGCGAGGCCCGGCTTTCTTGTGTCGTGGCTTGAACGACAGTTAGAACTTCATACCGACGCCGAAGGTGACGCGGTTGTCGCTCTCTTTGACCTTGGTGCCGACACTGTCGAAGCTCTTGGAACCGAAGTCGGTGTAGCGGTACTCGACACGGCCGAACACATTGTCGGTGATCTTGATGTCGGTGCCGACGCCGGCCGTCCAGCCGAGCATGGTGTTGCTGTCGCTGTCGCCGGGGACCGAGACCTTCTGGTTCTTCAGGGCGCCGCCGCCGGTGCCGTAGAGCAGGATTTCCGGGGTCACGGCGTAACCCAGACGGGCGCGCAGCGAGCCTTCGAAGCCGCCCTTGGAATTGACGCCGCCGCTGTCACCCTTGACGCCATTGTAGCCGAGATCGGCTTCAGCACCGTACACGAAGTTTTCCTGCTGCCACTGGTAGCCGCCGAAAACGCCGCCGACAAAGCCCTTGGTCTTGATGTCCGGGCCGCCGTCATGGACTTTGGCATGACCGCTGAAGCCGTAGCCGGCGCTGAGACCGGCATACGGGCCGGCCCAGGAAGCGACGGGGAGCTCGGCGATCGGGGCCGGCGCCGGGGGCTCTTCCGAGACGACATCGGCAGCAAAAGCGGTACCGCTGAGGGCGAAGAGCCCGAGCGCAACCGCGAGCGGCGCGAATTTGAGATTGGTTTGCATTGTTGTTTACTCCTTAAGCCACAAGACACGTAGGCTTGTTTGTCCTGAGCGCCATCAACCCGTCCGGGGGGCGAAACGGATCTGGCACTCAACGGTTCCGAATGTCGTGTCAAAATGCGGCGGCAGCGAACCTGAAAATGGGTCATTCCCCGGCACGAATGAGGCCGAAGCTTGACGTTGCATCTTCGCAACAGCGAAATGTCAGTACGCAGGCGATGCTGCACTGCACTCGGCTTGGTGCAACGGGTTCAGCGTCCTATATTGCGGTCCTGCCGACCCGAATCCGGGGCGGTGCCGGCGGCGAAAAAGCCGTTTCGCCACATTCCTGCCCCAGGTGGAAACGGCATTTAACCCCTGGACGCGTCACAATGTGCCGCTAGCCGAATTGAGGCGCAGATTGAGGATTGACAGATGATCGAAGCCGCCGGAACGGCGCTGGTGACGGGCGGGGCGAAGCGGATCGGCAAGGCGATCGTCGAGGATCTGGCCGCGCACGGTTTTGCCGTCGCCATCCACGCCAACCGCTCGACCGCCGAGGCCGACGCGCTGGCTGCGAGCATCAGGGACGGAGGCGGCCGCGCCGGCGTGGTAGCCGCCGATCTGACCGACATGGATGCGGTTGGCGATCTCGTCGGCCGCGCCGCGGCAGCGCTCGGCCCGGTCACGCTTCTTGTCAACAATGCGTCGCTGTTCGTCGACGATAGCGTCGAGGACTTCGACTGGGCGGCATGGGACCTTCACTTCGCCATCCATGTGAAGACGCCGGCGCTGTTGGCGCAAAACTTCGCCCGCGCCTTGCCGCAAGGGCAGGAGGGGCTGATCGTCAACATCATCGACCAGCGCGTCTGGCGGCCGACGCCGCGCTATTTCTCCTATGCGCTCTCGAAGTCGGCCCTGTGGACGCAGACCGAAATGCTGGCACAGGCGCTCGGTCCGCGCATCCGCGTCAACGCCATCGGTCCCGGTCCGGCGCTGAAGAATGCGCGCCAGGACGATGATGATTTCCAAAAGCAGGTCGATGGCCTGATTCTGAAGCGCGGCCCGCAATTGGCCGAATTCGGCGCCACCATCCGCTATCTCTGGGAGGCGCGCTCGGTGACCGGCCAGATGATCGCGCTCGACGGCGGCCAGCATCTTGCATGGCAGACGCCGGATGTGACAGGCATGGTGGAATGAGTCCCGCAGACCAGAAACACAAGACGCGCGCCGGCGCCGCCGACGATATGCCGCCTGACATCGAGCTTGAGGATGAAGCGGTCGAGGAGATCGTCGAGCCCGAGGCCACCGGGCCCGATGTCGCCTTCACAGCGATAGACTGGGCGCCGCATGCCGGCGACGCCGACGGCATGGTCGGCGCGGAGGTCATCCAGACATTGGTCAAGCGGCTGCCCAATGCGCCCGGCGTCTACCGCATGATGAACGCTGCCGGCGACGTGCTTTATGTCGGCAAGGCGCGCAGCCTGAAGAAGCGGGTGACCAACTACGCGCAAGGCCGGTTCCACACCGCCCGCATCGGCCGCATGGTGCGCGAGACATCGACGATGGAGTTCGTCGTCACCCGCACCGAAATCGAAGCGCTGCTGCTCGAGGCCAATCTCATCAAGCGCTTGCGGCCGCGTTTCAATGTGCTGATGCGGGACGACAAGTCGTTCCCTTACATCCTGTTGACCGGCGATCACGTCTCGCCCGGCATCTACAAGCATCGCGGTGCGCGCTCGCGCAAGGGCGACTATTTCGGACCTTTTGCGTCGGCCGGCGCGGTCGGGCGCACCATCAATTCGCTGCAGCGCGCCTTCCTGCTCAGGAGCTGCACCAACTCCTTTTACGAAAACCGCACCCGGCCGTGCCTGCTCTACCAGATCAAGCGCTGTGCCGGTCCATGTACCGGGGAGATCTCGCATAGCGACTATGCCGAGCTGGTCAGCGAGGCGAAGGATTTTCTGTCGGGCCGCAGCCAGAAGGTGAAGACCGAAATCTCTGCCGCCATGCAGCAGGCCTCGCAGGAGCTCGATTTCGAGCGCGCCGCCATTTATCGCGACCGGTTGGCTGCACTGTCCCATGTGCAGAGCCATCAGGGCATCAACCCGGCCACGGTCGACGAGGCCGATGTCTTTGCCATCCATCAGGAGGGCGGCCAGGTCTGTATCCAGGTGTTTTTCTTCCGCACCGGCCAGAACTGGGGCAACCGCGCCTATTTCCCCAAGGCCGACCCGGCACTGGAGGGGGCGGAAGTGCTGGGCTCGTTCCTGGCGCAGTTCTATGACGACAAGCCGACGCCACGGAACATTCTGCTGTCGCGAGGTGTCCAGGATCAGGAACTGTTGGCCGAAGCGCTGTCCACCCGCGCCGGCCGTAAAGTGTCGATCTCGGTGCCGCAGCGCGGCGAGAAGAAGGATTTGACCGACAACGCGCTGCAGAATGCCCGCGAGGCGCTCGGCCGCCGCCTGGCCGAAACCTCCACGCAAGGCCGGCTGCTCGCCGGCTTTGCCGAGACCTTCGGCCTGCCGAAGCCGCCGGTGCGCATCGAGGTCTACGACAATTCGCACATTATGGGCACCAACGCCGTTGGCGCCATGGTCGTCGCGGGGCCGGAAGGGTTTGTGAAGAACCAGTACCGCAAATTCAACATCCGCTCGACCGAGATCACGCCCGGTGACGATTTCGGCATGATGCGCGAGGTGATGGAACGGCGCTTTTCGCGGCTGCTGAAGGAACATGGCGATGTCGTTCCCGACGACGCGGCAGCCGGTGGAGCAGGCGACGACATCGAGGAAGACATCTCCGGCAGCTTCCCGGCCTGGCCGGACGTCATCCTGATCGATGGCGGCCAGGGCCAGATGAGCGCGGTGCGCAAGATCCTCGCCGACCTCGGCATCGAGGATCGCGTGGCGGCCATCGGCATCGCCAAGGGCCAAGACCGCGATGCCGGCCGCGAGCGTTTTTTCGTCAGAGGCAGGGACTCGTTTTCGCTCCCCGTGCGGGATCCCGTGCTCTATTTCGTCCAGCGGCTGCGCGACGAGGTCCATCGCTTCGCCATCGGTTCGCACCGCGCGCGGCGCAAGAAGGAATTGGTCAAGAGCCCGCTCGACGAGATCGCCGGCATCGGTCCCGGCCGCAAGCGCGCGCTGCTGCTGGCCTTCGGCACTGCCAAGGCGGTCAGCCGCGCGGCAGTCGAGGATCTGGTCAAGGTCGACGGTATTTCAGAGCAGGTCGCCAAGCTCGTCTACAATCATTTCCATGAGAGCTGAGCGCCGGTGACGCCGCTGTCCCGATCAAATGGCAGCAGCCGTTCTTTTCTCGCAGGCCACTCGAATCCCGGCAATCGCGCGCTATTTTCGTCTGGCCAATCGAATCTCGCCTGTTGACCCCCTACATCCGGTTCTGATTTGAGTACGCAGGCAGAAAGAGTCCCTGAGATATGGCCAAGCGCGCGTTCAACCTGCCCAACATGCTTACCTATGCCCGCATCGTCGCGGTGCCGCTGGTGGTGCTGTGCTTTTTTCTCGAGGGGCATCTGAAATCGAGCGACTTCGCCCGCTGGTCGGCGTTGATCATCTTCCTGCTGGCTTCGATCACCGACTATCTCGACGGCTATCTGGCGCGCGCCTGGCAGCAGACGTCCAACATCGGCAAGATGCTGGATCCGATCGCCGATAAACTGCTGGTCGCCACCTGCCTGCTGCTGCTCGCCGCCGACACCGACCGCCATGCCGGCATCGCAGGCTGGTCGTTGTGGGCGGCAATCATCATCCTGTGCCGCGAAATCCTGGTTTCGGGACTGCGCGAATATTTGGCGGCATTGAAAGTCTCGGTGCCGGTGACGCAGCTCGCCAAATGGAAGACCGCCATCCAGATGGTCGCCATCGCCTTCCTGCTGGCTGGGCCTGCCGGCGACAAGATCTTCCCGCTGACCACGCAGACCGGACTGGTGCTGCTGTGGATCGCAGCCCTCGTCACGCTCTACACCGGCTACGACTATTTCCGCGCCGGCCTCAAGCACATCATGGACGAGTGAGATGTCGACCAGGCTCATCTATTTCGCCTGGGTGCGCGAACGGATCGGCAAGCCGGAAGAGGATGTCGAACTGCCCGCCGGTATCGAGACGGTGGCCGACCTCCTGCGCTGGCTGAAATCGCGTGGCGAGGAATATGAGCACGCGCTGCAATATCCTGATGTGATCCGCGTCGCCATCAACCAGGAACATGTCGAGCATCGCGAGAAGATAGCCGGCGCGCGCGAGATCGCGCTGTTTCCGCCGATGACCGGGGGCTGACACCATGTCCGGCGCGCCGACGGTGCGCATCCAGCGCGACGATTTCGACGTTGCCGCCGAGATCGCGAAACTGACCGGGGGTCGCGCCGACATCGGCGCCGTGGTGTCCTTCTCAGGACTTTGCCGCGACGAGCAGGGCCAGCTGTCGGCGCTGGAACTCGAGCACTATCCAGGCATGGCCGAGGCCGAAATCAGCCGGATCGCCCGCGAGGCGCTTCAGCGCTGGCCGCTGCAAGGGCTGACCGTCATCCATCGCCACGGCAAGATCGCACCGGGCGAAAACATCGTGCTGGTGGTGGCGGCGTCCTCGCACCGGCAGGCGGCGTTCGAAGCGGCCAATTTCCTGATGGATTTCCTGAAATCGCGTGCACCCTTCTGGAAGAAGGAGCACCGCGTGGACGGCACCGATGGCGGCTGGGTCGAGGCCAAGGACGCCGACGACCAGGCTGCGGCGCGCTGGAAGGCGCGGCCCGAATAAATCTCGGCGCAGCCATGTATTGACCGCATTCCCTTGGCCAAATCGCATCGGCCAAAAAGGGAGCAAGGGCATGCTGGACAGGATCGCCGAATTCTTCGTCTTCGGTTTTGTGCCGCTGGTTATCGGCGTTCTGGCCGTTCCCGAGCCTTCCGTCGCCGCCGAGAAAACCCTGAAGGGCGAGGTGATGTATCGCGAGCGCATCGCGCTGCCGCCCAACGCCGTGCTGTCGGTTCAACTTGCCGATGTATCGCTGGCCGATGCGCCGGCCGCCATTGTCGGCGAGCGCAAGGTAGCGCCGGCCGGCCAGGTGCCGATCAAGTTCGAGATCAGCTTCGATCCAACGGTGATCCGGCCCAACATGACCTATGCGCTGCAGGCGCGCATCACCGCCGACGACAAGCTGCTGTTCGTCACGGACTCGCGCTATCAGGTCGATCCGCTCAGCGAGGCGCCGCAGGCCATTGTGCTGAAAATGGTGGCGCCGAGCGACAAGCCGACCTCGGCCTCGCTGTTCGGCCAGAGCTGGCTGGTCGAGTATATCGACGGTATCGGCGTGATTTCGGAGCCGCAGGCGACGTTCCGGGTCAGCGAAGCCGGCAAGGCGGGCGGCAGCGGCCCGTGCAACGCCTATTTCGCCACCGCCAAGGTCGATGGCGAGACCATCGTCATCAGCGACATCGGCTCGACCTACAAGGCCTGCGCGCCGGAGATCATGGCCGAGGAAAAGGCGCTGTTCGAGGCGCTCGCCAAGGCGGCGTCAAACCGTGTCGATGGCGGCAAGCTGATCATCGCCGACAAGGACGGCCGTGACATTTTGCGATTTAACGCAGCGAGTTAAGATCAAGACTGCGGCGGCGGCGGGGGCGCCGGCGTCAGGCCGAACCGGCGCATCAGGTCCATCAGCCTGGTGCGGTCTGGCGGGCCACCAGTGCTGAAGATGGCGAAGGCCTCGCGAAAATAGTCCGGGCCGATCGCCGCCGGCGTCACCACGCACAGCACCTTGGCGGTCGCGGCGGTGTCGTTGTCGAAGCGGTGAACCGCGCCGCGCGGAATGCACAGCGCCTGGCCCGGCCCGATATCGTGCCGGTGTCCGTCGACGGTCAGCATCAGCACGCCTTCGATCCCGTACATCGTCTCTTCATAGTGATCGTGGCTGTGCGCCGGGGCGGGCAGGCGCTGCGAGCCGGCGACCGTCAGTTCGAAGGCGGCGATGCTGCCGTTCGACTGGTCGCCGGTAAGCAGGAAGCGCACGGCAAGGCCGCCATGGCTGATTGTCTCGTCGGCCGGATTGACGCTGATCTGGCTAGCTCTGTCTAGCATTTCATCCTCCCACGTGGTAAATTGAATTTACCGAAATGAGTAAACTCAATTTACCAGAGTGTCAATGCCATTATCCGCGGAAGCACCGCCAAAGAAGCCACCGCTGATCGGTGCACTGCTGCGCGTTCCGGCCATGGCCATTCACCGCAAGCTGATCAGGGATCTCAGGGCGTCGGGTTTCGAGGACCTCAGCCCGCCGCATATGGCGGTGATCCAATATCCCGGCCCGGATGGCCTTCGGCCGAGCGCGCTCGCCGAGCGCGCCGCGATGAGCAAGCAGGCCATGAATCAACTGCTGAAGACGCTGGAAGCGATGGGTTATATCACTCGCTCGGCGGCACCCGATGAGAGCGGCGGGACCGTCGTCCACTTCACCGACCGCGGGCGCGCCGCATACCAGAAGATGGCCGACATCCTGCTCGACGTCGAACGGGAATGGGCCGAGGAACTGGGCGAGAAGCGTTTCACGGAGCTGAAAACGCTGCTCGGCGACCTCTGGGACACGCCGCTCATCCGTTGAAAGCGGCATGAAGCCGAAGCCGGGACCTGACCAAAGAAAAAGGCCGGCGAAGTGCCGGCCTCTTGCATACATTGGTTCGCGTCGGCTCAGCCGACGATCTCGGTGTCCGAGAACCAGTACTTGATCTCTTCAGCAGCGGTTTCCGGCGCGTCGGAGCCGTGCACGGAATTCTCGCCGATCGACAGCGCGTGGACCTTGCGGATGGTGCCTTCGGCGGCGTTGGCGGGGTTGGTCGCGCCCATAACTTCGCGGTTCCTGGCAATGGCGTTTTCGCCTTCCAGAACTTGCACGATGGTCGGCGCCGACGACATGAATTCCACCAGTTCGCCGAAGAACGGACGATCCTTGTGGACGGCGTAAAAGCCTTCGGCCTCGCGGCGGCTCATCCACACGCGACGTGAGGCGACGACGCGCAGGCCGGCCTCTTCCAGCATCCTGGTGATGGCGCCGGTAAGATTGCGCCGGGTCGCGTCCGGCTTGATCATGGAAAAGGTGCGTTCGAGCGCCATGGGGTCGTCCTTGTCTTGAGATGGAAAGTCTTGAGATCGGAATGTGGAGTGGCGGGCTCTATACAAGCCGCCCGGCCCATTGCCAAGGGGACGCGCCCCGGCAGCGTTATTCGGCCGCGACCGCCCGCATGGCTGTTCGCAACGCTCTGGTCAAAGGCAAGGCTTTGCGGGAAAATGGCGATTGCGCAGGCACGCACGGTTTCGAACGGAAATCAGCGGAACGGAAAGACATCGGACCATGTTTGACGGGACGCGCTGGCCTACCACCACCTCAGGCCGGGCGACATAAAAGGGAGCCTATTGATTATCGGCATTTTTGCTGCCGTGGGCCTTGTTCTGCTGCTCCTTCTGGGTCGCCGCACAGATACGAATTTCGGTTTCGGGCCTGAATGGCAGTGCACTCCGATGCCGAAGGGCGACCCGATCTGCGTCAAGCTCATCGCCAAGGAAGAGACGAAGTGATGGGCAGCTTTACCGCCTGATCACTACCGGCGGCCGCCGGCGCTCCCAGCCCTCGCGCTCCAGCGTCGGCATCTCATGCTCCTCGCTGGGATAGCCGAGGCAGAAATAGCCGATCAGCGTCCACTCAGGCGGGGTGTCCAGGATTACGGCCATCTCGGCGGCGTCGAGGATCGACACCCAGCCCATGCCGATGCCTTCCGCCCGCGCCGCCAGCCACAGTGTGTGCACCGCCATGACGGCCGAATAGTCGATGGTCGCCGGCATGGACATGCGGCCGAGCCCGTGGCCCTGTTGCGTCGTGCGGTCGGCGAAAACCGCGAACTGGCAGGGCGCTTCATTGAGACCGGCGAGCTTCAGCCGGGCATAGAGAGCGGCGCGCTCGCCCGAAAAGCATGCCAGCGCCTCGGCATTGCAGCGCTCGAAACAGTCTCTCACCGCGCCCCGCCGCTCGGCGCTCTCGACCACCACGAAGCGCCACGGCTGGCTGAGACCGACGGACGGCGCGACGCTGGCAAGCTCCAGCAGCCGCTCCAGCGTACCCTCGGGCAAAGCCGTCCGCTCGAAGCGCCGCACATCCCGGCGCCAGCGCAGCAGCGTGACCAGCCCGGCGCGAAAATCATCGGTGAAATCGGGGGGTGGTGGCATGGCGATCAGGAGACTTGTGTGGGCAGTAGGCAGTAGGCAGTAGGCAGTAGGCAGTAGGCAGTAGGCAGTAGGCAGTAGGCAGTAGGCAGTAGGCAGTAGGCAGTAGGCAGTACAGCGCTCAGACCCTATTGCCTACTGCCTATTCCCTAAGCTGCTGCCGCCGCCTCCTTCCAGCAATGCCGGTTGAGCGGACGAGTCGCGTCGTGTCCGACGAGTTCATAGAACAGAATGGTCATTGGCGGCTGCGTCCTCGCGGTCTAATTAGGCGCCTGCGGCTGAAGCGGAACTCGTCGGCGGGAAAAAGATGAAACAGCATTTCATGATGTTCGCGGCCTACAATCAATGGGCCAATGGCCGCATCTACGATGCCGTCGCCGCACTTGACGAAGAAGAGTTCAACCGCGATGTCGGCGCATTTTTCGGCTCGATGATGGGCACGCTCAACCATCTGCTGGCCACCGACCGCATCTGGATGAAACGCTTCACCGGCGAGGGCGACGCGCCGGCAAAGCTCGACGCCATCCTGCACCGCGCATTGCCTGGCCTAAAGCTGGCGCGTGAGGCCGAGGACAGGCGGATCGTCGACTGGGTCGGCGGTTTGACCGAAAAGGCTTTGTCCGGCCGCTTCTCCTACATGACCGTTTCCGACATGCGCACCGTCTCGCAGCGGCTGGCGCCGGCGCTGGGACACGTCTTCAACCACCAGACCCATCACCGCGGCCAGGCGCATACCATCCTGACCATTCTCGGCCGGCCTTCGGTGCAGCTCGACCTGGCGTTTTTCCAACGCACCGACGAAGGCCGCGCCTACGCCTGATCTCCTGACCGCGCTTCCCGTTTAAACGCACGGGAGCGTTAACCGGTGCATTTGCGCGGCCGTCGATGCCCGGCACCAGCTCTGGATCCAAGCCGGGTTTTGAGGACCCTGTCGGCACAACGCTGCCCGGTGACTGGGCCAGGTGGCTGGGCTGTCAGTGGCCCGCCTTTTGTGGGCCTTCGGCTCCAGGCCGCCGCAGCCACAACCCGCTCCAACTCCGGTGGAATTTCTGTCGAGAGAATTAAACAAAGTTTAAATATTGAAGCAAAAACATATTTTTTTTTAGCAGACCAGTGCACGCCTTGAGAACTACAATCCTTATTCTTGGAAAAAATAAAGAAACTATAAGGAAGACTCGTGCGTAGCTGTGAGTGCATAAGCATATGTCTGCTTTGGTTTGCTGGCATGTTGCAATGCACAAAGCAGAACGGCAACAAGGAGAGTGTCATGGTTAATATCACTCAAAAAATCGCTAGAACACTGGCGGCGGGTGCAATTATCGTCATTTTTGCCGCTCCCGCGAATGCAGGCGGCGGAATTGGCGTCGGTGTCGGCGCATCTATCGGCGGTGCTGGCGGCATCAATGCCGGTGTTGGCGCTTCGATCGGCGGCAGCGGCGGGGTCAAGGCCGGTGCCGGCGCCTCGGTTGGCGGCAGCGGCGGTATCAAGGCGGGTGCTGGCGCAACGGTCGGCGGCAATAGCGGCGTTACAGCAGGCCTCGGCGCCTCAGTCGGCGGTAGCAGCGGCATCAAGGCCGGCGCTGGCGCGACGGTCGGCGGAGCCGGTGGCATCAATGCCGGTGTTGGGGCCACGGTCGGCGGCAGCGGAGGTATCAATGCCGGTGTCGGCGTCAACGTCGGCAGCGGCATCAACGTCGGTGTCGGCGTCGGCATTGGCGGAACGCCGGGCACGCCCGGTACCCCCGGCACTCCAGGAACTCCTGGAACACCAGGCACCCCTGGGACACCCGGTATCGTCGCCAGCATGTCGAACAGCCAGCTGACACGTATGAAGAAGCGCTGCGTCGATGTGCTCGCCAGCGAGGGCACCTACGACAGCGATCTGCGGCAGCTATGCCTTATGATCTCGCGTCGCTGAGACAGGTTTCGCCGGGAGTGTCGAGCCAGCCGTGAGGCTTTACGGCACTCTCCTACCGCATGGCCCAGACTTCCCGAGGGACATGCGCTGACGAGAAGCCTCCGGCCAGTCGGAAAGCCCGCCACGCAAGTGGCGGGCTTTTTGTCGCCACTCACAAGGCAACCGATCGCGCCTTTCGATTGCCGGAGCTTTTTATCGTTTAACGGAAACGGTGAAACGCGCTATCCCTTTGTCTTGGTAATTCTCAGGGAAAGCGCCCACGCGCTTCTCCCGGGAAAGCTGCTCACACTTTCCTGGAATTGTTCTGGTTAACCACATTCGAATTGCAGGTAAGATTTTAGGGTTTCATTTGTGTTCCCGCTGCAAAATGGCGAACACAGTGGGAGAAATGGCATGCGGGTCGATCTTTCGCCCACGAGCTTGGGCAGGGTCATAGCAGTCACGGTTGTCGGCACGGCGATCTGTATCGCGGCGGCCTTCCTTGTCGATTCCTACAATTTTCCGTCGCTGTCGCCCGAAGCGTTGCGCTGGGCGCAGCTCACCGACCTGTTGCTGCCGCTCGTGCTGGGTGGATCGTTCTTCTCTTTCCTGATGTACAAGATGCGCCAGCTGGCGATCGCCCAGAAGAATCTGAGCATCGTCGCGGCGACCGACAGCCTGACCGCGGTGTTCAACCGCGGCGCGTTTTCGATGCTGGTAGAGGCCTATCTCGAACAGGCGCGCAGCCAGGCCGTCGTCGATGCCGGCGCCCTGCTGATCGTCGACGCCGATCATTTCAAGACCATCAACGATCGATTGGGCCACGATTGCGGCGATCAGGCGCTCAAGCTTATTGCGCAGACGATCAAGGCCCAGCTGCGCGGCGCCGACATCGTCGGACGCATCGGCGGCGAGGAGTTCGCCATCTTCCTGCCCGGCGCCGACCCGTCGCAGTCTTGGCTGGTTGCCGAGGGGATCCGGCGGCGCATCCGCGAGGTCGAGTTTGCCCCGGATGGGCGGCCCTGTCCGCTCTCGGTAAGCATAGGCGGCGTCGCCTTCAGCGGACCCACCACCTATGCCGACATGTTCCTGACGGCCGACCGGCACCTCTACAAGGCCAAGTCCAACGGCCGCGACCAGGTCAGTTTCGAAACGACCGGGCCGCGCAGCCTGCTGGCCGGTGATCCGACGTTGCATTGAGGGCTGGTACCGGTGCGCCGACAGCTCGGCGTAGCGCCTTAGAGCAATTCCAAGAAAAGTGTGTGTTCCCAGGAAAGCGCTTAGCGCTTTCCTTCGGAATTGCGTCAGAACAAGAGATAGAGTGTTTCGCCGTTTCCCTAAACGATGAAACGCTCTAGCGGCTTGGGCGCGTTATCAACAACCTGTGCATAGTGATAAGCATTTACAGATCAGGCGAGGCGTCTACTATCTCAGCAGGGATGATTCAGAGAGAATTGCCGAATGCTCATTCATTTTGTCGATATTTTCGCCATTGGGACATGTTTTTGTATTTTGGCCGATCCTTGCGCTCTATATTCGATATAGATGGTGAGGTCTTGGGTGGCAAATTTGGCTCTTAGAGCTGAGGTGGTCACCGAGCGTGGGCGTGGTTGGAGGCAGGATGGTATTTTCGGCAAGTAATTTTCTTTTCTTCTTCCTGCCTATCGCACTTGCCATAGCTCTTTTTGCCAAGCCCTCTGCCTTTCGGCCAAGCCTGCTCGTTCTGAGCCTGGCATTCTACTACTGGTCGTCAGGGTCCTATGTAATCATACTCATTGCGGATGTAGTCATCGCCTATTTCGGCGCGCTGGCTGTCGACCTTTGCAAAAGCGCGAAATTGAGAAATGCAGTTGTCGGGGCGGCAATCGTGCTGCTGGTCGGCATTCTCGTGTTCTTCAAATATCTCGATTTCATAGCGGTGAACGTTGACCTCACTTCAGGCAGCAATCTGTCGGCGACATTCGCCGGCGTAATCCTCCCGATCGGCATATCCTTTTTTACCTTTCAGGCATTGTCTTACCTGATCGACGTCTACCGTCGTGAAATTCCTGCAGAGCGCAATGTCGTGCTCTTCAGTACGTACTTCACATTTTTTCCGCACCTGATTGCCGGCCCGATTGTGCGGTTCCGGGACGTCGTGGATGATTTTCGAGCGCCGAGAATATCTCTCGAGAACTTCTCCACCGGGGCCACCCGCTTCGCTCACGGCCTAGTGAAAAAGGTGATCATAGCCGATGGCATTGCGCCGATCCCCGATGCCATTTTCGCCGCACCCCACGACACCATAGGTTTTGCCACGGCATGGCTGGCGGCCGCGACGTATGGCATCCAGTTGTATTTCGACTTCTCCGGTTATTCCGACATGGCCATCGGGCTTGCCCGCATGTTCGGCATCCGCTTTGCCGAGAATTTTCAGAGGCCCTACGCCAGCCGTTCGATCACCGAATTCTGGCGACGCTGGCACATCTCGCTTTCAAGCTGGTTTCGCGACTATCTCTACATCCCGCTGGGAGGAAGCCGGCATGGCAGGATCGCGACCTATCGAAACCTGTTGATCGTCTTCGCGGTAACCGGCCTCTGGCATGGCGCCTCCTGGACGTTTTTCTGCTGGGGTATGTTCCACGGGCTTTTCATCCTGGTCGAGCGCGTGGCCACCGGCACTTGGCCGAAAGTGCTGGAGAAGGGGTGGCTGCGATATGCCTATTTCCTGCCGGTCGTGACGCTGAGCTGGCCGCTGTTCCGCTCGACGTCGCTTGAACAGGCAATGTCTTTGTGGAAGGCGATGGCTTCGCCCGGCGCCGCTGGTGCATTCAGCCTCGATGCGGCTGCGCCAATAGCCACGACCAGCTTGATCGCCCTTGTGGTAGGTGCAGCAATTTACGTTTTGCCCGGCCGGCTTTCGTTCGGCCAGTTGCTGACAAGCGAGACCAGAGGCGATAGGCTGTATGTCACTGGCGCCTGCTACACGGTTGTTGCCCTGATGGTATGTCAGGTGTTGGCGCTGAGCGGCGGCTACACTCCGTTCCTGTATTTCCAATTCTGATGAAAACAGCCAGAAAAATATGCAGCGCAATAGTCACCGCGGCCTTCGTGGTCATCATCGCGTCGCCGCTGTTGGTGCTGGCTGTTCGCGGCGCCGTTGAACCTTATGGTCAGAAGGACTTTACCGCTTTTCCTGCGCCGGAATCTCTGCGGGCAAGTTCAAGCGGCGCTTTCGATCAGCTGGCTTCCGCCCTTCTGGAGCGTTCCTGGTTAAAGCGGTCCGCCATTTCCATTCGAAATACCGTATTACTCAAAGTCGTTCGCCAATACGACCACAACAACATCGCTACTGGAAGAGACGGCTGGATATACTGGAAAGGCGACTGGTTCGAGGGGAAATGTCAGGAACGGTATAACGTGGAATTGGCTGTCTCACGTATGGATGCCATGATTGACGTCGCCGGTGCTTCCGGCATTGAGATGTATTTTACGATAGCGCCTGATAAGTCGACAGTATATCCAGAATTTCTCGACCCCCACTTTGAAAAATACTGGGCCTGCAAACAGCAGAGTGCCGACCTTCTGCGATCGACGATCAGAGCCAAAGCACCTCGGATTGTTGATCACTTAAGCGCACTGCAGGAGGCAAAAGGACGTTCAAACGGCACCGATCTGTATCGCAAGACAGACACCCACTGGAGCTACTTTGGTGCGGCCATCGCCTTTCGCCAATTGCTCGTAGCGATCTTCCCCGATGGCAACGGGGTGCGGCCGCCAGTACTAGCCGGGAAAATGGCTCAGAATCCGACAGATCTCGAGACGCGTATGCTGCTGGTAGGTAACGGCGAACCCGAAAGTGAGATAGACACCCCGGCGGAAATAGAGGCGCTTTCTTCGTTCAAGCAGGTCGACCAAGCGGTCTCCACCGTAATCTTGCATGATTCGTTCTACAATAAAGTCATAGGCTTGACGCAGCCATTCCGACACGCCGTCGAATACTTTATGGACCTTTCCGATCCACAGGGGATCACGAACGCGGTGCTCGCCAGCCAGCGGCTGATCGTCAGCCGCGTCGAGCGAGCGGTCGTCGATTCGGTGTTGATCGGCCCTCTTTCGTGGTCCAGCACGCTGGGTCAGGCTCTGGTCGCGCGCGACGAGTTGGCTGCTAGGGAATGCAGAGATTTTGCCCCTGCCACCGGTGAGCCGAAGCTTCAAGCTATGGTTGTTGGCGCGAGTGGTTTTCTTGCGACCGCCCCTGATCCACAAATGATAGCCACCGTGCCCGTCTCGGATAGCAGCCGCACAACCCCCTGTGTTCGCCTGCAGCTTACGCTGAACAGCCCAGATGTGTTCGAGATCTTTTTTTCACCACACGGAGGCGAGGATGGAGCTTTTGTGGCCGGCCGGTCGATTCAACTACCCCTCGGTACTGGCGACCACGCGATTGCGCTGGTTCTGCCCAACTATCTTGCCGGACGCTCCATTCGTATCGACCCAGGAGATTCAGGGCAGCAAACGATCATGAGGGATGTACAGTTTGGTTGGCATTCGAGCGAAGCGACTCCATGATCCTGTTCCTGGGCAGGTCATTTTCGCGACAATGCCGGAACCCTTGACGGTGAAGTGATGGCTACGACGCAGAAAGAGAGAAACATCAATGTTGAAAGCCAGGGGGATAATAGGAAGAAGGACCGCGGGCATTCAGATCAGCAGTATGCTGGGGAGCGAGCCTAATATATTCTGTGAGGCCCGGTGGAGATATCAGGATCAGTAATTGTCCAAGAACTGCTTGAGGCCTCCGCCGCACTCGGTGAATTAAAGGCAAAAGGAAGGAGTCAACGATGTTGCCAATGAAGGAACCGAGTCACAACAGCCCGCCGGTCCGGTCGTCAAAGGCGTTTGAAGCCAACGATTTTCTGCGCTCCCTCGCCAAAATATGGGCGGACAGATACTCGGTCACTCCGGAACTTCATGAATATGATCACATTTTCGGCCATCTGGTCGCTCGATTGTCGACAGGCGAGGAAATAAAGTTATTCGAAGCACTGAAGCACTACTTTGAGAATGGCGCCGCCAATGCGCAACAGGTGCGAGAGCTTATGACATCATTGGGCTTGCCCAGGGATGCCAGGGCGCTGGAATTTGCAAGCGGCTATGGTCGCGTGACGCGACATTTGAAGGACCTGAATTTAGTTGCCTGCGACATTCATCCCGAAGCGGTGTCCTTTTGCACTGAGGTGCTGAGTGTTGCGGCTATTCCTTCGGCCAGCATTCCCGAACACTGGAAACCTGGCGAAAAGTTCGATTTCATCTTCGCCATTTCGCTATGGTCGCATCTTCCGGACGGCTTGTTTCAGCGCTGGCTGTCTGCGGTGTGCGCCGCTCTCAAACCGGGCGGGTACCTGATGTTCTCCACGCACGGCGCGCATGCTGCAAGCGTTGTTCCACAACTTGCCGAAGTCATCAGCAATGGCCAACAATATGGCTATCTTGACGGGTCTGATCAGAAGGATCTAGATCCGTCTATCTATGGCTCCACCGTCGTGTTGCCACCGTATGTCATCAAGGCGATCTACGATGCCACGAATGCACGCATCGTATCGTTCAAGCCAGCCGGATGGTGGGGCTTGCAGGATGAGTGGGTCGTTAGGGTTCCCTGACCGGCTTCCTCCGGTGATATAAGGCAGCGGGGCGGTGATGACCGGCCGCCGCAGCGCGAACTGAGTCCAGTCCATTCGGAGGCGAGCGGATCGGAACGGACAGGGTCGGCCGATCAGACAGGAAGTCGACGATCTTCTTCATCGCTGCTGGCGAGAACGCGTCGTCCCAGTCTGTCGGCCAATTGAAGCGCGAGCCCTGCAGCCGCTTGTCGTATTGATCGACGCGCGAGATGGCGTCCTTGAGCCCGGCGACCACGCCCTCCAGTGTCGGTTCCACCGGGATCAGATTGGTCGAGATATCCCGCAGGCTCTCCGCCGTCTTGTTTTCGAACGTGTTGGTCACGGTCCACATACCGGCCGAGGCCATCTCGAGCGGCACCAGGCTGGGATGCGGCGTCAGCATCAACGAGAGGCCGACATCGTGGTGCGGCAGACGTTGAGTATACGTCTGCAGGTCGGTCTTGGGCATCATCTCCAGAACCACGTCGCGCGTCAGCCTGATCTTGCTGGCGCCGCCGATCGAGCCCATGCCGTAGAATTTCCACTTGTCGGCGTCAAAATCAGGAGAACGAGCTAGCTCTGCAAGCGCCATCATTCCGAGCTCAAACATATTGCGCGCGGCGTGGGCCTCCGGGCGGGCGTAGAAAAGAATGCGCCGCTCGCGATCACGCATGTCGTTTATCGATGGTTTGAATTTCTGAATGGCATTGCGGAATACGGCGTGGTTCTTGTCCGCGCCGGGCTTCGAGAAGACGCCGATCCTGTTCAGCTTGAAAAAATCGCGCAGCAAGGGCGTCGAAAAAAGCTGGAATTGCGGAAAGCGGTAAGACTGCTGGAAAAGCGCGGCGATTGTGTTCATAGGCAGGAAATAGGGTTCATATTCCTGGACCATGAACATGAAACGGTCCTGTCCCAATTCTCGGCTGGCGCGGTGCGCGACATGAGCCCCCCAGCCATTGGTCGCGATGAAGCGATCGTCGGGGCTGACGAACAATTCCTCTTTGCGGTCATGCCGATGCTCGATTTCGATGTCGTCGAACAATCGCTCGATGCCTGGATAGCCCTTGATGCGCTCGCGGGCGAGCGTCATGTCCAACTCCGTACGTTCCATAGTCACGATCCGGACGAGAAAACCTTCCCGGCGCAAGCGAAGCGCCAAGCTGAACATGCCGATATAGCCGCCGAAAATGTATTTGAAGTCGATCGTGGCCAGAAGGATGTTGACGCGCTTTGGCTCGCGGCGCGATACGTGCAACGTCAACGGCTGGATATTGCGAAAAATCCAGTTGTTCTCCATATCTTCGATGCTCAGTATCCCGCCGGCGGCGACGGCCATCGGTAGAACTTCGGACCCTGTCTTGATCTTGCGGACATATCGCAAGTATTTGGTTTTCCTTAATCGATAGGCGAGATTTCTTGCTCTGGCCCCCAAGGCGGCGTTCATCAGCAGGCCCTCGACGTTCAATGTCGAATGACGCCGCAATATTCTTGAAATTTTCAGACGTATCGGTTCGAAGATACCGGTCGTCAAACGCGGGATTCGGTTGGCCGTCTTCTTGAGGGTGCTCGACATTCCAGGGTTTCGCAGCCGAAGTGTTTCGGCGAATACCGCCTTTTCCAGCGCCCCCGAAAAATCCGCGCGTGCTTGCTGCAGCAAGGTCCTGCCTGCGTCGAGCAGGGCGCGCTTGTTTTTTGCGCCTTTCAGGATGGCTCCTATTGAATAGGAGACCCCGCGGTAGCGCTTGATAACCTGCCCGATAACGTTAGCACCGTGCTGATGGTAATCGTACAGAGGCTCCTCGATATAGGAAATCCCGCCGGCAACCTCGGCGGCAAGCGCGATCCATTGGTCGTGGTAGGCGTCCATCAGCCGCTGCGGAAACGGCAGGATACGGTCTAGGATGTCGCTGCGAAAAAGGCTCGCGGCGCCGGTCACGCTATTGGCAAGGAACAGCGAAAGAAAATCCGTATATTCGTTTTTGCGGTCGGTCCAATATGTGTCGGAGATAACCTCGCGGCCGGTCACGATGCGACAATCGCTGAATGCAAGTTTCTTGCTTTCCGGCAAAGCATGGATGAGCTTCGTCAGTTTGTCGGAGTGCCAATAGTCGTCCTGATCCGCCAGTGCGACGAACTCGGCGTTGACGGGCACCAGCGAAAGGCATTCCTCGAAATTGTTGTAGAAGCCTTTGCGCTCCTTGTTTTTGACATAGACGAACCGGCTGTCGTTTTCGATCAGGTCCAGAATGTCGTTGCGGGAGGCTGCGCTGGAACTGTCGTCGGTGATGATGCAGATCCAGTTCCTATGGTTTTGCTCCCGAATCGATCCGATTTGCCGTTTCAGAAGCTCAAGCGGCGGATTGTAAGCCGCCATGCAGATGGCAACCTTGGCCCCTTTGGCAGGCCACTTCACCTTCACCGGACGACGGTTGGCCCCAGGCTGGAACTCGAAGACAGCAAGCGACTGCTCGATCATCTCTCCCGATTTAAGCTCGGCGAGCAGTCGCAGTTCGCGGCTCTCCGGCTCGGCAATCTCCTCGATCGGCAATATCGTGATGAATTCGGAAAACAGGCTGCCGCCGGTCGGATCCTGTGCGGGATGGAAGTAGTGCACGACATCGGGCCGAGCCCAGGAATGGTTCTTGATTTCGTGCTGCCTGGTTCCGTCCAGGACATAGAGCCGCCTGATCGGATTGCCGGGACAGAAAGCCCAACCCTGCAGATACAAAGCAAGCCCCTTGCCGACGTGAAACGAGCGGCTCGACGGAACGTCGAGTCCGCACATAAGCTTGGGATGCTGAGGCGTATTTTCTCTTAAATCTGGCTGCCCGGTTATAGGGATTCCGGCGACCGGAATTTTGGCAGGTAGTGAGTTGTCTTTGTCGGCGACAGGTTCTTTGCGGAATTCAAAAAACTGCTGGATGCCGAGTTGTCTTACCGCAGCGAACAGGGCGCCGACATTGGCGCTATTCCACCGGTTACTTGTCGTGCGTGATAATACATCGCGTGTATTCGCCAAGTGTCCACCCATCTGCGCGCCGATATTGTTTTTCCATACCGGTCTATGACATGAGGATCTAGAAAAAATATCGTGACGTTCCTCGTGCTGTGATGGCAGGGTAGCCATGAGAGCTCAATTTCACAACATGAATTCGAAGCTTGTCTTCATGTTTTATCTTATACTTTTAACAGAATACCGATCTCAGCTTTCAAATCGCAGAAATTTGCACATAAATTGGCTTCCACTGTGAAAAGTTATATTTTGTCGTTTATGTCTGGCAATGTAGATCCTGGGCGAAAGAACACGAACAACCGCGAAATTCAATTTGTTTGGCGGAAAATATCGTTTTTCCTAGAGGTAGGCATGCGGAGTGGGGGACGAGGCGCGATGGCATGTCCTTCTCGAAACCTGTTCAAAGGGCCGACGCGATCCGGGCCGATGGCGGCAAGCACTCCAGTCGCCGTCGTGCCGCTGCCTGCCCCTGCGCTGTCGGATGGACTGGCGGTTCGCCAAACCTGAGACCTGATTTGGCCAGACATTCGGCCCGTGCCGGCAAATGGCAGCAATCCGTGGCCAGCCGCCGTCAGCAATTGGCGTTAATCTCTGGCGAGCTGATCTTCGGCCACAACGAGGGCAGGGTGTCCAATCTCGTAGACCTCAAGGCGGTGCTGGTCATCGCGCTTATTTCATTCCGCTGGAGCGGCTGTTGCCGCTGCATGCGGAGCGATCGTCGGCGCGCGGCCATTGGCCGAACGACGTCGTCTACCTCTTGTTCAACGGCATCATCATCAAGATCGGTCTGATCATCGTCGTCGGCACAGCCATGCTGGAGCTGCACCAGCTTGTTCCGGCCGGACTTACGCAGGCGCTGCGGCCGCAGCCGGTCTGGCTGCAGGCGGTGGAGGTTCTGGTGCTGGCCGATACCGGCTTCTACCTGGCGCATTGCGCCTTTCACGCCGTCCCGCTCCTGTGGCGCTTCCATTCGATCCACCACGGCGTCGAGGAGATGGATTGGCTGGCAGCGCACCGCGTCCATCCTGTCGAACAGATCCTGACCAAATCGGCGTCGTTCCTGCCGGTCTTCGCGCTCGATTTTCGACCCCCGCCATACTGATCTTCACATTGGTCTATCAGTGGCAGTCGCTGTTCATCCATTCGACACGCGTATCAGGGTCGGACCGTTGAAATGGCTGCTGGCGTCACCGCGATTTCATCACTGGCATCATGCCAATGAGCGCGAAGCCTGGGACAAGAATTTCGCCGGGCAGGCTGCCCTTTGCTCGACATGCTGGGAGGCACATTGTTCATGCCCGACAGGATGCCGCAGAAATACGGCACCGATGACCCGGTTCCCTCGCTCTATCATCGGCAGCTTGCCTATCCCTTTGTCGGCGATCAACTCTTTGTCGGCAACACCGAACAGACCGCCCCGCCGGCAAGGCTGGCAGAGGCCTCGCCGACGTCTGCCGGCAAGTCCGAGTGATCTTTTTTGCTGGGCAGGCCCGGTCCCGGCCGTCTCAGACGGCGTAGCCGCCATAACCGTGTGCGACAGGCTTGACCGAGACGGCCGGCTGGACCGCGGGCCAGAGGATGCCTGCCGTGACTGCAAAGGTGATCAGGGCATCGCGTGCGGCCTCGGTCGAGATTTCGCCGGCGCGTGCCGCCTCGCAGGCCCTGACGGCCGCGCCATAGCTCAGGCGCCGGCGTGACGGCGGAAATTCGGTCAGGAAATCATGCATCTCGAACAGCGAGGCGAGCATGCGTTTGTGGCCGGCGCCAACGCTAACGGCAACCGGGGTGAAGAACATCGCATCGTGCATTCTGGCCTCTCTGGATGGGCGGAAAGGCGGCGGTCGCCGCTCTCCGATCGCGGGTTGGACGCCAGAAAACGCGGCTGGCNGGATGGGCGGAAAGGCGGCGGTCGCCGCTCTCCGATCGCGGGTTGGACGCCAGAAAACGCGGCTGGCGGCCCGAGGTTCCCTGAGAGATGCCATGACAGGCCGATTTGCTTCTTGAGGTCGCTCCCCGGCCGGCATCCGCGGTTGCGGCGGCTTCTATTTCCACATGCCGCGCATGCGGGCGCCGAGGTCGACGCGGACTTCAGGTCTGTGGCGCGGATCGTCCTTGGCGTGGACGCTCGCCCACGACGTCTGCTCGAAGGCGCCGAGGATCGAGGCCGGGATGAAACGGGTTCGCGAGGCATAGACGTGGCGGTCGCCGCGCGCTGCCTGGCCGTGAGTGAAGAAGCGCTGCGGCGTCACCAGATGCAGGCCGTCCTTGGCCCGCGTCATCGCGACGTAAAGCAGCCGGCGCTCCTCCTCGATGTCTTCCTTGGTGCCGACGCCGAGATCGGCCGGGATGCAGCCATCGACGGTGTTGAGCACGAAGACGTTCTTCCATTCCTGGCCCTTGGCCGAATGAATGGTCGACAGGATCAGATAGTCCTCGTCGCGGTGCGGCGGCCCGGCCTGGTCGCTGGTCGCATCCGGTGGATCCAGCGTCAGCTCGGTCAGGAAGCGCTCGCGCGAAGCATAGCCGGAACCGATCTGCTCGAGCTGCATGAGGTCGGCTCGCCGCGTCGTCGCATCCTCGTGGATGCGCTCAAGATGCGGCTCGTACCACAGCCTGACCTGTTCGAGATCGGCCGGCCATTTCCCCGACCGGGCGCGCAGGCCGGAATAAAGCGCAACGAAGGCCGGCCAGTCCTCAGCCGCGCGTTGCGGCGGCCGGTAGCGGGCCAACCCCATTTCCTCGTCGAGCGATGTCGCCATGGCCTCGACGATGGTGCTCGCCGCCGAAGGGCCGATACCGGGCAGGAGCTGCAGCACGCGGAAGCCGGCGACGCGGTCGCGCGGGTTCTCGGCAAAACGCAGCACCGAAAGCACGTCCTTGACATGGGCGGCGTCGAGGAATTTGAGCCCGCCGAACTTGACGAAGGGGATGTTGCGGCGCGTCAGTTCGATCTCCAGCGGGCCGCTGTGGTGCGAGGCGCGAAACAGCACCGCCTGCGACTTCAGCACCGTGCCGGCCTCGCGCTCGGCAAGGATGGCCTGGCAGACATAGTTCGCCTGCTCCGCCTCGTCGCGCACGCTGACCAGTTTCGGCTTTTGCGAGGATTTGCGCTCCGACCAGAGGTTCTTGGTGAATCGCTCCGACGCCTCCGAGATGACCGCATTGGCTGCCGCCAAAATAGTCTCGGTCGAGCGGTAATTGCGCTCCAGCATGATGACATCGGCGGCTCGCGCGAATTGTTGCGGGAAATCGAGGATGTTGCGCACTTCCGCGGCGCGAAACGAATAGATCGACTGCGCGTCGTCGCCCACCACCGTCAGTCCGGCGCCGTCCGGCTTCAGCGCCGAAAGGATCGAGGCCTGCAGCCGGTTGGTGTCCTGGTATTCGTCGACCAGCACATGGTCGAAACGCGAGCCGAGATGCGCCGCGATCTCCGGCTCGGCGGCCATCTGCGCCCAGTAGAGCAGGAGGTCGTCGTAATCGAGCACGTTCTGCGCCTGCTTGGCCTCGACATATCGGGCGAACAGAGCCTTCAGTTGTTCGGCCCAGCCGGCACACCACGGAAAGGCCGAACCCAGCACCTCGCCGAGCGGCGCCTGCGCGTTGACCGCGCGCGAATAGATCGCCAGGCAGGTGCCCTTGGTCGGAAAACGGCTTTCGGTCTTCGAGAATCCAAGTTCATGCCGGGCAAGATTCATCAGGTCGGCGGAATCCTCGCGGTCATGGATGGTAAAGGCGGGGTCGAGGCCGATCGTCAGCGCATAGTCGCGCAGCAGCCTGGCGCCGATGCCGTGAAACGTGCCGGCCCAGGCCAGCGCATCCGCGATGACGGACGCGTCTCGGCCCAGCACCTCGCCGGCGATGCGTTCGACCCGCCTGGCCATTTCGGTGGCGGCGCGGCGCGAGAATGTCATAAGCAGAATGCGTCTGGGATCAGCCCCCTTGACGATCAGATGCGCAACCCGGTGGGCGAGCGTGTTGGTCTTGCCGGAGCCGGCGCCGGCGATCACCAGCAGCGGCCCGGCGACCTGGCCGTCGCCATGTTCGACGGCGAGCCGCTGCTCGGCGTTGAGCTTCGTCAGATAGGCGGGCTGCAAGGACGAATCATTGATGNCAGACGTGTGCTCTTCCGATCTTATCGCCGTGGCGCGACACCCGTCGCCGCCGACTGGCGCCGCAAGGTGGCGCGTTCGTCGCCAGGCACCGGCAACGGATCGAAATTGTCGGGCACGTCCTTGATGATCTCCTTGGCGATGCGATAGGTCACGTAAGCGAAAAGGCCGGTAATGAGCAGACGGATCATGGCGCGATCTCCTTTGGGCAACCAACCTCAGAGCCGCCGTTTGGTTCCAGCCGACGCCGCGTCGTTTGCGAGCGTGCAACCAAAGCCGAACCACCTCGTTGCCTTACGAAGGAGAGGGCAGACCTAGGAGGTCGCCATGAAGAGGCTTCTGATTCTGCTAGCCGCCAGCTTCGCGCTCGCCGCCTGCGACAACAATATCCAGCCGACCAAAGCACCCTTGCTCGACCGGGCCCCGCAGTCGGATGCGACGCCAAAGCCGGCGGCCGGCGGCGATCAGCTGGCACAATGATCGTTTTAGCGGGACGACAAGGCTGAAGGTGGCCTTCGGGAGAAGAAGGCCGGCGCCGCTTGGGAGGTGAGCCGATAGCGCCGGCCAGGCGGATATCAGGTCCGCCGCAACAACCGAACATAGCTGAGTCTCTCGCCTGCGTCATGAGGTGGGCCGCATCGACCTGCTTCATGACGGCGCTTCTGCACAAAACAACTTCGATGTCAGATGGCGTGCGGAACGAAACTCGACGGGAGGACCTCAGGCAATGGCCTTGCGCAGCACCGGGCCGCCGGCAATCCCGGCGTCCAGCTGGCACTGCGTCAGCGCCGCCTCGGCCATTATCCACTGCTTGAACAGTTCCACCTTGCGCGTGTAGGGCGCGGTGACCGGGCAGACGAAATACCAGCCGGCGGTGTTGGGGTGATGCACGGCAAACGGCGCCACCAGTCTCTCTGCGCGGATCTCGCTCGCCATATAGGCGCGGTTGGCGACTGCAAAGCCCATGCCGGCATTGGCCGCCTCATAGGACATCATGCAGGAATCGAAATAGATGCTCTTGGTCTCGCCGAGCACGGAACTCGCGCCGGCAAAACCCAGCCACGACTGCCAGTTCTGCGTGCAGGTGTCGGAATGCAGCAGCGTGAAATGCCTGAGGTCGTCGGGCGTCACCTGTGACGGCTGCGTGTCGCCGAGAACCTCGTGGAACAGCTTCCTGCTGCACACCGGCGTCAAATCCTCCTTGAACAGCAGGTCCGCCTTGAGGTCGGGAAAGCTGCCGTCGCCATAGCGGATCTCAAGGTCGAACTCGGAGGTGGCGAACTCATTGGTGGCGTAGGAGGTCGAGACCCGCATCTCGATTTCGGGATATTGCCGCTGGAACAGCGGCAGGCGGGCAAACAGCCAGCGCGCCGCGAACGTCGGCAGCACCGAAATCTTCAGCACATGCGCCTGCGACTGTCCGGTCGCCTCCATGCTGGCCGCCACGATGCGCTCCAGCGCCTCGCGAACGCGCGACACATAGGTCTCGCCTTCGGGTGTCAGCGACACCGCATTGCCACCGCGCTGGAAGATCTTGAAGCGCAGCTGGTCCTCGAGGCTTTTAACGCGCTGGCTGACGGCGGAAGCAGTAATAAACTGCTCTTCGCCGGCGCGCGTGAAGTTACGGTGCCGGGCGGCACTTTCGACAATCTTCAGCGAATTGAGGTTGACCTGACTGAGCAGACGCACGCGTTTCGACCTTAAGCTGGGCTTACACTAGCACCAGCATTCCTAATTTTACAGGGGTGGGGAAATTAATCGACAGTTTACCAAGTGATGCCCCATCCTGGAGAAGTAGAATGAACGCCCATACCATACCTGAACTGCGCTACGCGATGAGCCGAGAAGCCATTATCGGTCATGAGACGGCCTGGAAAGTGTCGGGTTTCGGCGTTGCGCAGTATCTGCATGGCTACGACCCGGCGCTGCTGGCGGCGATCGAAGAGGCGGCGTTGAAGCTCAAGGCCAGCCACGCCGTGCACAAGCACCTCGACCTGACCTTCATCACCGGCGCCGACCGTTTTATCCCGGAGATCAAGGAGTTGCTGCATGACAAGCTGCGCCTGGAACGTCTGTCCGACATGATGGGCACCAAGCTCGAGCCCTATCCGCTGTCGATCGTCGGCTCGACCGTCACTTTCATGAATCCCAAGGACGGCGCCGTCGATTGGCATTGCGACGGTGTCCCGGTCACCGAACTCATTCCGCTGTCGATCAGCAATCCGCTGGTCGGCGGCCATCTCGAAATCTACTGCGACGATTCCGAGACCGGCCGCGCCATCCTTGAATCCGGCCGCGAGATTCCGCGCAACCAGGTCATGCGCATCGACCACAAGATGAACTACGCCACGCTCGGCCAGTTTCTCGGCGTCCTGCACCGCACCGCGCCGATCCAGCTCGGCTCGCGCGTCACGCTGGTCCTCAACCAGCGCTCGGTGGCCAAGCCTTATGTCGACGACAATCGCATGTTCTATCTCGCAGCCGACAATGATCAAGATCGCGAATGGGTCAACGAGCTCGCCGAAGACGTCTGGACGAACCAGCTGCCGGCCTATCGCCGCTTCGAGGAAGAACGTCCGGTTACGGCGGCGGCCGATGCGCCGGTCCCGGGCGGGTCAAGGGAATCCTGGTAGCCAGAGCATAGAAGTGGACGCCGGTTTGGCCGTCGGTAACATCATGGTCGGCGATAATGACAAGGCACCGTCTCGGCGATTCCGGGATGGATCGGGCTCGCCATCGGCCCTGGTCTTCGCCGCCGGCGCGGTCGCCCTGTGGTCGACCAACGCGCTGGTCGGCAAATCGCTGCTGGCCAGCCATCCGGTGTCGCTGGTGCAGTTGCTGCAATTTTGTGGAGCGGCTCTGGTGTTCGCCGTCATCCATCTGGCGAGCCGGAAGAGGGGCCTGCAAGACGCAGCCTTTTCCAAGGGTGCTGACGGCACCCTGGCGCCGGTCGCGGTCGGCTTTATTGGCCTGGTCGGCACCATGGTGCTGCAATACATCGCCTTTGCGTCCATGCCGGTGATCGAGGCCAATCTCGTCGCCTACACCTGGCCGCTGATGGTCGCGGCGGCGGTCATCGTGCTGGGCAAGCGGCAACGCCCCGTGCTTCTGGGTTTGACTGCCGTGCTCGGCTTTGTCGGCGTGGCGCTGGTGATCTCGGGTGGCCGCGGCCAGCCTTTTCTCCAGGGCAGCATCGTCGGCTATCTCGCTGCCTTCGGCTCGGCGCTGTGCATGGCCTTCTATTCGATTGCGGTCGCCCGCCTGGCCACACCGTCGGAGCGTTTGCTTTTGCCTTCGGCGTTGGTCGGCGTCGGCCTGACCTTGCTGTGGTGTATTCACGACGGCGCTGCCTGGCCATCCAGTGAGCACCTCCTGCTTGGCCTCTATCTCGGTGCCGGCCCGATGGGGCTGGGATATTATTTCTGGTCGCGCGCCTTGAAGCTTGAAGGCGGCGGCAAGGTTGCGGTCATCGCCTATCTGACCCCGATCGCATCGACGCTGCTGCTGACACTTTCGGGCGAAAGGCTGACGCTGACCGCGATAGCCGGTGCGGTCCTCGTCATCGGCAGCTGTATTGCGGTGGGCATAGAACGCTCGGAGGCTGAACATGCTTGACGACGATGAACGCCTCGCCAGACAGGAAGCATTCTGGCTGCTCAAGGAGTTCGGCGCCGAGGCGCCGCTCTACGCCGCCATGAAGGCCGAAAAGGCGATAGAGCAAAAAGATTTCGGCCGGTGCGCCCGCTGGAAGCGCATTCTGGACATACTGGCCGACTCTAAACCTGCGGCGTCCGTGCAGTTGAAATCTGCTGGCGCGAAGTCGGCCGTTTCCAAGTATTAGATTTTCTAATTTGCAACGTTGCAACCTGTTGTGGAAACATCCTCCTGTTCCGATTCTTGATCGTTTATTGAGACTTTAGCGACCCGTTGGGGGGTGCAGCTAGGTCGATACATCAAGAGAAGTCTTAAAAAAAGCCGGCAACTTCATGACCGGCGGGAGAAACAGAATTGCACACCATCGACAGCAAGACCGCTATTGAACTGACTGCTGACATCGTCTCGGCCTATGTCGGCAACAATCCTCTCCCTGCGTCTGGCCTGCCGGATCTGATCGCCAGCGTCAGCGCATCGGTGCGCAAGCTGGGCAGCATTGCCGCCGTGGAAAGCCCCGCGCTGAACCCCGCTGTCAATCCGAAGCGGTCGGTGTTTCCCGATCACATCGTCTGTCTTGAGGACGGCAAGAAATTCAAGTCGCTGAAGCGCCACCTGATGACCGACCATGGTCTGAGCCCGGAGGAATATCGTGGCAAATGGGGCTTGCCGTCGGACTATCCGATGGTGGCGCCGAACTACTCCGCGACCCGTTCGGCACTGGCCAAGTCCTCGGGCCTCGGCCGCAAGCCGGCCGTTCCGGCCGCCGCGGCCAAGGTGACGAAGCGCAAACCCAAAGCCTGAACCAGGCAGCCTCTTAAAGTCAGTCTGCAGTTAGCAGTGATGGACGGCGCGCTTTGGGCGCGCCGTCTTCATGCCTTATGCCCCCGCCAGCGCCCAGGCACTTGCGAAGCGCCGCCCTCCCGTGCAAAAGCCCCGGCATGCTTATCATCAACGATCTTTCGCTCCGCATGGCCGGACGCTTGCTTCTCGATCATGCCTCGCTGACCTTGCCGGCCGGCACCAAGGCCGGCCTCGTCGGCCGCAACGGCACCGGCAAGACGACGCTGTTCAAGGCCATCACCGGCGACTTTCCCTCCGAGACCGGCTCGATCAGCCTGCCCAAGAACACCCGCATCGGCCAGGTGGCGCAGGAAGCGCCCGGCACCGAGGAGCCGCTGATCGAAATCGTGCTCAAGGCCGACCTCGAGCGCACCGCATTGCTCGAGGAGGAAAAGACCGCCACCGACGCGCACCGCATTGCCGACATCCATATGCGGCTGGCGGATATCGATGCGCATTCGGCGGAATCTCGCGCGGCCACCATCCTCGCTGGCCTTGGCTTCGACGACGCCGCGCAGCGCCGCCCGGCCTCGTCCTTCTCCGGCGGCTGGCGCATGCGTGTGGCGCTCGCCGCGGTGCTGTTTGCCGAGCCCGACCTTCTGCTGCTCGACGAACCGACCAACTATCTCGATCTCGAAGGCACGCTTTGGCTGGAAAACTACGTGTCGAAATATCCGCACACGGTGCTTCTGATCTCGCACGATCGCGACCTGCTCAACCGCGCCGTCAATTCCATCGTTCATCTCGACCAGAAGAAGCTGACCTTCTGGCGCGGCGGCTACGACCAGTTCGAGCGCCAGTACACCGAGCAGAAGGAGTTGCAGGAGAAGGGCCGTGTCAAGCAGGAAGCCGCGCGCAAACACATGGAGTCCTTCGTCGAACGCTTCCGCGCCAAGGCTTCGAAGGCGAGACAGGCGCAGTCGCGCATCAAGGCGCTGGAGAAGATGAAGCCGATCGCGGCGATCGTGAACGACACGGTGCGGCCGTTCTCTTTCCCCGAACCGGTGAAAACGGTGGCGTCGCCGATCATTGCCTTGAACAACGTCAATGTCGGCTACACCGAGGGCCAGCCGATCCTGAAGAAGATGACGCTGCGCATCGATGCCGACGACCGCATCGCGCTGCTCGGCGCCAACGGCAACGGCAAGTCGACCTTCGCCAAGCTCCTGTCCGGCCGGCTGAAGCAGGAAACCGGCACCATGACGGTGGCGCCGGGCCTGAAGGTGGCGATCTTTGCACAGCATCAGCTCGACGATCTCAGGCCTGATGAAAACGCCTACGAGCATGTCCGCCGGCTGATGCCGGAGGCGCCGGAATCCAAGGTACGTGGCCGCGTCGCCCAGTTCGGTCTCACCACCGAGAAGATGAACACCGCCGCCAAGGACCTGTCCGGCGGCGAGAAGGCGCGCCTGCTGATGGGCCTGTCGGCCTTTGAGGGGCCAAACTTGTTCATCCTCGACGAACCGACCAACCATTTGGACATCGACAGCCGCGAGTCCTTGATCCATGCGCTGAACGAGTTTCCCGGCGCCGTCATCCTGATCTCGCATGACCGCCATCTGCTGGAAGCGACCGCCGACCGGCTGTGGCTGGTCAAGGATGGTGCGGTCAACCCGTATGACGGCGACCTTGAGGACTACAAGACGCTGGTCACCGGCGTGTCCGGCGATCGACGCGGCAAGCGCGAGGCCGAGAAGGCATCCAAGGCCGATCGCCGCCGCGATGCCGCGGCGCGCCGCGCCGCCTTCGAGCCGCTGGCCAAGGAAATCCGCGCCACCGAAGCGCTGATGGACCGCATCCGCAAGCGCATCGACCTGATCGAGGACGAACTCGCCAATCCGGCCGTCTACGAAAAGGATCCGTCGACGGCGACCCGGCTCGCCAAGGAGCGCTCGCAACTGGCCCAGCAGCTTGCCGGTCACGAGGAAAAGTGGCTGACCATGTCGGCGGAGTATGAAGAGGGCACGGCGGAGTAAAGCGGCCGGTTGCGCCCAGTCGCATGATGAAAGGCCAGCGAACGCCGGGACGCTGCAAAGCAGCGGGGGATCCAACAGGGGGCTGAAAAGCCTTCGGCACCGAGGCTCTTGCTACGGCTTCTCTTACGCACCCGGGCGACGCGGCCCGGTGTTTATTGCCGTCTTCGGCGTCGAGAAGCGGACCGTAATTTGGCTCGCGCGGATCACCAAACGAGCTCCTGCTTTCAGGCGGCTTTCCGCTGAACTTTCCACGTCTCGTGCCGCTTCCCCCATGCCGACATTGCGGTCACGGCATCGTTCAGGCTGAAGCCCAGTGGCGTCACCGAATATTCCACGCGCGGCGGTACCTGGTCATAGGCGCGTCGGCTGACAAGCCCGTCGGCCTCCATCTGTCGCAATTGTTGCGCGAGCATCTTCTCACTGATCCCCGACAACCGCCGGTGCAATTCGGCGAAGCGGTGAGGCCGCAGGTGCAATTCCCACAACAACGAGGTTTTCCACTTTCCGCCGATTGCCTGCATCGCGGCAGCAAAGCCGCAGCTGTCTGTTTCCTTGCTCCTCATGTGACTACTCCTGACATGATTCCAATAACTTACCTCAAGGTGCGTACTTCTCAACGCAGGAAGAATATATATCTTCAGATTAGCGCGCCAAAGACAAACCAGCTATCGCTATCGGAGAAATCGTCATGAAATCCAATGTCTGCGTGCTCGGCGCGGGCCGCATGGGCTCGTCCATTGTTCGAACGTTGCTCGACCGAAATTATCCAACATCGGTGTGGAATCGTACTGCGGCCAGGTGCCAGCCCCTAGGTATTCTTGGTGCGAGGGTAGCCTCTTCAGTCGAGGATGGAATCCGGTCGGCCGATGTCGTGATCATAAATGTTCTGGATTATGCCGCTAGCGATGCGCTGCTCAAGCAGCGCAGTGTTGCTTCGGCACTGGCCGGCAAAGCCATCGTGCAACTCACCTCCGGCTCAGCGCGCTTGGCACGGGAGGAAGCGCGCTGGATAGAAGCGCATGGCGCCAGCTATCTGGACGGGGCGATCCTGGCGACCCCGGATTTTATCGGCAAACCCGACACAGCATTGCTTTATTCAGGCTCCCGCGCCGTCTACGAAACGAACAAGACCCTGCTCTTTGCGCTTGGCGGCGGCACAAGTTATGTCGGCGAGGTGCCGGGCCAGGCCTCCGCGCTTGATACCGCGCTGCTCACGCAGATGTGGGGCGGGCTCTTTGGCGCGCTCCAGGGCATGGCTGTCGCCGAGGCCGAAGGTCTCGATCTGGAGACGTTCAGGAGCCATCTGACTGCATTCAAGCCGGTTGTCGATGCCGCCTTGTTCGATGTGGTTGACCGGACGAAGGCGCGCCGTTTTGCCGGCGACGACGCAACGCTCGCGTCATTGGGCGCCCACTACAGCGCCTTCCGGCATCTGCTCGAAGCATGCCAGGAACGAGGTCTCGACGCTGCCATGCCGCGCGCCATGGACGCAATTTTCCAGCAGGCGCTTTCTGGCGGGCGCGCAGATGATGATTTTGCATCTCTCTCGCCCCTGTTCGGAAATAGTTCGCCGCATCATGGCAGGGAGCCTGCGAATGCGTGATGGCAAGACCAGGCGACGGGCGACCTGCTCGTGTCGCGGGGTGGAACTGGTGCTCGCCGGGGAGCCTCGGCGCGTCTATGCCTGCAGCTGCCTGGAATGCCAGAGATGCACGGGCGCAGCGTTCTCATACCGAGCCATTTATGACGACTCCGCCATAGTCGACCGAAAAGGCGAGACGAAATCCTGGCGACGAAACGGCTCGTCAGGGCAATGGCTGGAGCAGACATTTTGCACCACATGCGGATCGATCGTCTTCATGCGTGCCGAAGGCCTGACGGAAGCGCTGTCGGTATCTGTCGGCTGTCTGGAGGACCTGGAATTTCTGCCTCCGGCAATTCTTCATTGGCCCAACAGGAAGCACAAATGGCTCTGCCTGGAAGGCGTGCCCCAGGCAGAAGCCTCCTGAGGCAGATAGCTGACCGGCCCAGTCTTGGGTGGCGATCGGCTTGGCAGTGTCCTTGCCTTCTTCCCCAGGGGAGAAGGCAAGGGGCATTGCTCGCAGAGGCAAAGCGGTGCGCCACTTCTGGCCCTACACGCCGCCCGCGAAACCCGCTAAAAACCCCGCATGAACCAGCACGCCAAGCTCAGAATCGGCCACTCCGCCTGTCCGCATGATTGCCCTTCGACCTGCGCGCTCGAGGTCGAACTGCTCGATGGCAACCGCATCGGCCGTGTCCATGGCGCCAAGTCCAATACGTATACGGCTGGTGTGGTCTGCGCCAAGGTCGCGCGCTATGCCGACCGTGTCCACCATCCCGACCGGCTGCTGAAGCCGCTTGTTCGCGCCGGGGCCAAGGGCGCCGGCGTCTGGAAGGAATCCAGCTGGGAAGCGGCACTCGACCTCATCGCCGAGAAATTCATCGCGGCCGAGAAAAAATACGGCTCCGAGACCGTCTGGCCTTATTTCTATGCCGGCACGATGGGGCTGGTGCAGCGCGACGGCATCGACCGGCTGCGCCATGCGAAAAAATACTCCGGCTTCTTCGGCTCGATCTGCACCAATCTGGCCTGGACCGGCTGGATGATGGGAGCGGGCGCCTTGCGCGGTCCCGATCCGCGCGAGATGGCGAAGTCCGACTGCGTGGTGATCTGGGGCACCAATGCCGTGGTCACGCAGGTCAATGTCATGACCCACGCCATCAAGGCGCGGAAGGAGCGTGGCGCCAGGGTCGTCGTCATCGACGTCTACGAGAACGCGACGATGAAGCAGGCCGATATGGGCCTTGTGCTGAAGCCCGGCACCGATGGCGCGCTGGCTTGCGCGGTCATGCATGTGCTGTTCAGGGAAGGCATGGCCGACCGCGCCTATCTCGAAAGATACACCGACGATCCGAAGGGGCTGGAAGCGCATCTGGAGACGCGCACGCCGGAATGGGCGTCCGCCATCACCGGTCTTGCCGTCACCGAGATCGAGGCTTTCGCACGCCTCGTCGGCACGACGAGGAAAACCTATTTCCGCCTCGGCTATGGCTTTGCCCGCCAGCGCAACGGCGCGGTCAACATGCACGCGGCATCCTGCATCGCCGCCGTCACCGGCGCCTGGCAATATGAGGGTGGCGGCGCCTTCCATTCCAATTCCGGCATCTTCAAGCTCAACCAGGATGTGCTGGAAGGCACCGCGATGCGCGATCCCAATATTCGCCATCTCGACCAGTCGCGCATCGGTCCGGTGCTGACCGGCGCAGCGGACGCGCTTTACGGTGGCCCGCCGGTGACGGCGATGCTGATCCAGAACACCAACCCGGTGAATGTCGCACCCGAGCAGCGGCTGGTGAAACATGGTTTTCTCCGTGATGACCTGTTCACCTGCGTGCACGAACAGTTCATGACCGACACGGCAAAGCTTGCCGATGTCGTGCTACCGGCAACGATGTTCCTCGAGCATGATGACGTCTACAAGGGCGGTGGCAACCAGCACATCACGCTCGGTCCCAAGCTGATCGAACCGCCGGAAGGGCCGCGCACCAACCACTTCGTCATCGAGCAATTGGCGCAGCGTCTCGGCGTCTCCGACCGGCCGGGCTTTGGCCTGACCGAGCAGCAGCATATCGACATCATCCTGGGCAAGCGCGGGCTGGGCTCCTTCGCCAGCCTCAAGGAAGACAAATGGGTCGACCTGCAGCCGGATTTCGAGGCGGCGCATTTCATCGATGGTTTCGGCCATGCCGACAAGAAATTTCACTTCCGCGCCAACTGGAGCGGGCAGGCGGCGCCCAACCGGCCGCCGAAAAGCATGGGCCTGTTCGGGCCGGTGGCGGAACTCCCCGAATTCCCCGACCATGTCGACCTGATCGAGGTCGCGAATGCCGAGCATCCGTTCCGGCTCGCCACATCGCCGGCGCGCAATTTTCTCAATTCGACATTCGCCGAGACACCGGTGTCGAGAGCCAAGGAAGGCCGGCCGGAACTCCTGTTGCATCCGGACGACGCTGCCGCGCTTGGCTTGGACGACGGCGACCGTATCGAGGTCGGCAACCGGCGCGGCGAGGTGGTGCTGCACGCAAAGCTGTTCGATGGCCTCAAGCGCGGCGTGGTGATCGCCGAGGGCATCTGGCCAAACAGCGCCCATGAGCGTGGCGAAGGCATCAATGTGCTCACCGGCGCCGACGCACCAGCGCCCTATGGCGGTGCGGCCTTCCACGACAACAAGGTCTGGCTGCGGCCGGCGGGCTAAAGCAATTCCAGGAAAAGTGTGAGCGGTTTCCGTCCGGAATTGCATAGAAGTGACTGGCTATCCCGGCAGAGGCACCGTCAGCCCCACCTTGACACGGTCCATGGCAACGAAGGTGCGGAATTTTCGGACATTCTTGCTGTCGAAGAACAGTCTGCGCGTCAGGGCCTCATAGGCGCCCATGTCGGCCGCGGTGATGACTAGGATGAAGTCGGCCTCGCCGGTGACGTAGTAGCATTGCTGCACTTCGGGCTCTGCCGAGAATTGCCGCTTGGCCGCGTCGATCAGGTCCGAGCGTTCGCTCTCCAGTTCCACTTCGACGAAGATGGTGATGGGATGGCCGACCGCCGCCGGGTCGACCACGGCGACATTGCCCGCAATGACGCCGGACTGTTCCATGCGCTTGATGCGCCGCTGCACCGCCGGCGCCGACAGGTTGACGGCTTCGCCGATCAGCCGCTGCGGCGTCGTGTTGTCCCGCTGCAGGATGGCAAGGATGGCGAGGTCGAAACTGTCGAGCGAAGGCGATCGAGGCAAAGCGCTATCCTGGCGAAACAAACTTGCATTTCGAAGCGCCAATAACAGCGCTATTTGCGCCTCGGCTGCAATATGATTTCGTCACACCCAAAGGAGGCCACCCGTGTTCCTGCTCAACAGCAATGCCTTGCACCGCCGGCCGCTCGATCCGGTCGATGCCGAAACGCTGGGGAATGCCGGTGCCGCTACGGTCGAGCGCTTTCTTGCCCATCGCGACAATCACCTCGCAACTCCGTTGCATGCATTGCCGACGCTGGCCGGCGAACTCGGCCTCGGCGCCGTCCACATCAAGGATGAAGGCTTTCGCCTCGGTCTCGGCAGTTTCAAGGCGCTCGGCGGCGCCTATGCCGTTTTTCGACTGGTGCTGGAGGAGGCGAGCCGATCGCTTCATCGGCCCGTTGACGTGGCCGATCTCAACCGGTTCGACGTCCGGGCGGTCGCTGCCGGCATGACGGTTGCCTGCGCCACCGACGGCAATCATGGCCGCTCGGTCGCGCAAGGTGCACAGTTGGTTGGCGCGAAAGCGGCAATCTTCGTTCACGCCGGCGTCAGCGAGGCGCGCATTGCAGCAATAGCCCGCTATGGCGCCGAGATGATCCGCGTCGACGGCAATTATGACGACTCGGTCAGGCAGGCCGCCGAGGTTTCAGCGGAGCAAGGCTGGACCGTGGTGTCCGACACCTCCTGGCCGGGCTACGAGCGCATCCCCGGTCTGGTCATGCAGGGCTATACGGCGATCGTGCGCGAAGCGTTGGGCCAGTTGCCGCAGCCGCCGACCCATGTCTTCGTGCAGGCCGGTGTCGGCGGTATTGCCGCCGCCCTGGCCGGCCATCTCGCCATCGTGCTCGGTGACGCCAGGCCGACCTTCATCGTCGTCGAGCCGGCCCGCGCCGCCTGCGTTGTCGCAGCCGCCCGGGCGGGCCACGTGGTCAAGGTCGCACACGATCAGCCGACGGTGATGGCGATGCTCGAATGCTACGAGGCCTCGCAAGTTGCCTGGCGCGTTCTGGCGCGGGTTGCCGATGCCTTCATGACAGTGGATGAGGAGGAGGCGGTCGCGGTGATGCGGCGGCTGGCACGGCCGGCTGGCAATGATCCAGTGATCGTCGCCGGCGAAAGCGGCGGCGTCGGTCTGGCCGGGCTGATCCGGGCGGTGGCCGACCACAAGGCCGCGCTCGGGCTCGACGACAAATCCCGCGTGCTGCTGATCAACACCGAAGGCGCCACAGACCCGCATCGCTATACCGAGCTGGTCGGGCAGAGCCCCGCCGATGTGCTGGCCGGCAAGCTGAAGGCCGAGGCATAGCCATGATCGGGATCGATGCACAGCGTCTGCTTGGCCGCATCCGGGAACTCGGCGCCGTTGGCCGCGACAGTGAGGATAGGCTGATCCGGCTCGCCGCCTCCGACACAGACAGACAGGGCCGTGACCTCTTTGTCGGCTGGCTCAGGCAGGCCGGGCTGGAAGTCGCCATCGACCGGGTCGGTAATATCTTCGGCATCTGGCAAAGCCCCGACAATGCCGGGCAGGCGCCGCTGCTCATCGGTTCGCATATCGACACCGTTATCGATGCCGGCATCTATGATGGCTGCTACGGCGTGCTGGCCGGGCTGGAGGTGATCGAGACGCTGCAGGCTTCGGGCTTTTCGCCGTCGCGCCCGGTCGCGGTCGCCGCTTTCACCAATGAGGAAGGCGTGCGCTACACGCCTGACATGATGGGCTCGCTATGCCATGCCGGTGGCGTCAGCGCCGAGGCCGTGCTGGCCGCCATCGGCACGGATGGCAGCGTGCTCGGCCAGGAGCTCGCCCGCATCGGCTATGCCGGCGACCGCGAACCCGGCTTCCTCAAGCCGCATGCCTATCTCGAACTTCATATCGAGCAAGGGCCGGTGCTGGAGCGTGAAGGCGTGCCGATCGGCGCGGTCGAGAATTTGCAAGGCATTTCCTGGCAGCGCATCACCATCGACGGCGCCGCCAACCATGCCGGCACCACGCCGATGTCGATGCGCAGCGACGCCGGCCACGCCGCCGCCCGCATCATCACCTTCCTGCACGATCGGGCCAGGGCTTCAAATGGGCCAACCGTGGCCACGGTCGGCACGATGCGCTTCGAACCCAACGCCATCAACGTCATTCCCGCGCGCGCCGTCTTCACCATCGACCTGCGCGATCCCGACGAACAGCGCCTGCAGGCGCATGAGGCGGCCCTTGCTGCCTATCTCGAGGAGCTTGAGGTTTCGGAGAACGTATCGATCTCGGTCGAGCGGCTCGCCCGCTTCGAACCGGTGCTATTCGACATCGGCATCGTCGAACTGATCGAGGCGGCCGCGAAAAACCGCGGTCTTGGCGCCAGGCGCATGACATCGGGCGCCGGCCATGACGCGCAGATGATGGCACGCATCGCACCGGCGGCGATGATCTTCGTGCCGAGCGCCGGTGGCATCAGCCACAATCCGCGCGAACACACTGAAGATGCCGAGCTTGTCGCCGGCGCCAACATCCTGCTTGATGTCGCCAGTGAGCTTGCAAGATAGGTCGGGGGAGAAGAAATGGCTGAGCTCGATCGTGATGTGCTGAAGCAGGAAATGACCGGCTGGCGGCGCGATTTGCACGCGCACCCCGAGTTCGGCTTCGAGGAAAAGCACACCGCTGCCTTTGTCGCCGCGAAGCTGCGCGAATTCGGGCTGGACGATGTTGCAGAGGGGGTCGGCGGCACCGGCGTCGTTGGCACGTTGAAGCGCGGCAGCGGCAACCGGACGGTTGCGCTCAGGGCCGACATGGATGCGCTGCGCATCACCGAGCAGTCCGCGACAGCCTATCGCTCGCAGAACCCCGGCATCATGCATGCGTGCGGTCATGACGGCCACACCACCATGCTGCTCGGCGCGGCAAAGCTGCTCGCCGCCGAGGGCGGTTTCGACGGCACCGCGCGTTTCATCTTCCAGCCGGCCGAGGAGTGGGGCAAGGGCGCGCTGGCAATGCTCGATGACGGGCTGCTGCAGCGCTTTCCCTTCGACGAGATCTTTGGCCTGCACAACATGCCGGGCCTGCCCATTGGACATTTCGAGACCCGTGCCGGCCCGTTCATGTCGGCGGAGGACAATTTCGAGATCGTGCTCAAGGGGATCGGCGGCCATGCGGCGCGGCCACATTCCGGGAACGAGACGCTGGTCGCCGCCTGCGCGCTGGTAACCAATCTGCAAACCATCGTCTCGCGCCGGCTGAGTCCCGCCGACATTTCGGTGGTTTCGGTGACCGAGCTGATCACCGACGGCACCCGCAACGCATTGCCCGGCCTCGCCCGCATCCTCGGTGACGCCCGCAGTTTTCGTCCCGAGGTCAGCGCCGAGATCGAGCGCCAGATGCGGGTCATCGCGGCGGGCACCGCCGCTGCCTACAATGTCACCGCCGACGTGACCTATAGCAGGGAATTCGTGCCGCTGCAGAACGATGCCGACCTGGTGGACGCGGCCTTTGTCGCCGCAAGGCGCGTGCTGGCCTGTGGCGCCGCCAGCATCGCGGCGGAGCCGATGACCGCCTCGGAGGATTTCGCCCGCTTCCTCGATCACGTACCGGGCTGCTTCGTCTTTCTCGGCAATGGCGAGACCTCGCCGCCGCTGCACAATTCCAGCTACGACTTCAACGATGACGGGCTGTTGCACGGCACGGATTTCCATATCGCGATCGTCAGGCAAAGACTGGGCGGCGCGATCGGGAAGTGACGCCTGATCGCCTTCGCAACTGGCCCAAGCGGCACTGCTATCGCCAGCCAGATGCCGGGTTTAGGGAGATTGCCTGTTGCCGGAGATCGCACGCCGATGACCAGGGTTTCGCTTCTGGGAATACCACATGACGAGAACTCGTCCTATCTCAAGGGCGCGGCTGCAGCGCCGGCCCTGATCCGGCGCGAACTCAAAAGCGACGCGCACAGCTCGTGGAGCGAAACCGGCTTCGATGTGGCGGACAGTTTCGTCGACCACGGCGACATCGACTTTTCAGGCGCCGGCGATCCGTGGGAGCGAATCGAGGCCGAGGTCGGCCGCGCGCTGGATGCCGGCCACCCGTTGATCAGCCTCGGCGGCGATCATGCCATCGCCTGGCCGGTGCTGCGTGCCGTGCGCCGCCGCCATGCCAGGCTAACGATCGTCCAGATCGACGCCCATCCCGACATCTACGATGCCTATCAGGGCAACAGGCGGTCCCACACCTCGTCCTTCGCGCGCATCCTGGAGGAGGGGCTGGCTGACCGGCTGATCCAGATCGGCTTGCGCACCCTCAATGATGAGCTTCGTGACCAGCTCAAGCGCTTCGGCGTCGAAATGATCGAGGCGCGGCATTTCAGCGAGGATCTGCAGCTCGATCTCAAGACGCCGGTCTATCTCTCGATCGATCTCGACGGCCTCGACCCGGCTTGTGCGCCCGGCGTGTCGCACCGCGAACCCGGTGGTCTTACAACCCGGCAAGTGATCAACCTGATCCAGCGGATCGACCAGCCCATCGTCGGCGCCGATGTCGTCGAATACAATGCAAGCCAGGACGTCTCCAATCTCACCGCGCTGGTTGCCGCCAAGCTGGTCAAGGAGATCGCCGGCATGATGCTCAAGACGCATGGCGCCGGCTGAATCAATCTGGCAGGGCGGCATGGTAGATCATTGTTGCGACTCGCATTTCCAGTGAAAGCCGCCATGCCGCATCCATTGAAAATAGCCATAGCCGGTGCGCTCGGCCGCATGGGCAGGGAGATGGCGCTGGCCGTCGAGACCGATCCCAGGCTGGCGCTCGTCGCCCGCTTTCACAGGCCGGGCAGCATCGGTGAGGGGCTGGTCGAGCGCGACGAAGCACTGGCGCTTGCGGATGTCGTCATCGATTTCACCACGCCTGCGGCCTCCGTCGATCTTGCACAAGCTTGCGCGGCCCGCGGCGGCCCGGCGCTGGTCATCGGCTCGACCGGCTTCGAGCCGGCCGATCTCGCCGCCATCGCTACTGCTTCGAACTCCGTCGCCATCGTTCGCTCCGGCAGCTACTCGCTCGGGCTCAGCATGCTGACCGGGCTGGTCGAGCAGGCGGCGCGAGCACTTGGTCCCGACACCGACATCGAAATCCTGGAAGCGCATCACCGCATGAAGGTCGACGCACCGTCGGGCACGGCGCTGATACTGGGCGAGGCGGCCGCTCGCGGACATGGCGTCAGGCTGGACGATGTGGCGAAACGCATCCGCGACGGCGTTACAGGTCCACGCCCTGCCGGCGAGATCGGCTTTGCCGTGCTGCGCGGCGGCAGCATCGTCGGCGAGCACAGCGTGAGCTTGCTGGCCGAGGGCGAGACGCTCACGCTTTCCCATTCGGCCGCCGACCGCTCGATGTTCGCGCGCGGCGCCATTGCGGCAGCACGCTGGGTCGCCGTCCGGCCGCCCCGCGAATACGACATGCGCGACGTACTGGGCTTCACGACCTTTTGAGATGCAAGCGTAACGCAACGAGGGGCGTTGCGAGGTCGGAGCCGTATAGAGAATAGAATATAGCAACAACTACGCCATTTCGCGCCTTCCTAGACCGAACCGAACGGTTCGGTTCGCACATTTTTGTGATTGGCAATGGCAGCAACGCACACCCATTTCGGGGTGGTCCGAGCGACGCGAATTCCTCCCAAGGCACGCCACTTGACGGACAGAACTGAAAAATCTGGATTACCTGAAATGACCAAGATCGCACTTACCGCTGCTGCCATCCTCCTTGCCACCGGCACCGCTTTCGCAGGCAGCGACCACTACGGCTCCGACAGCGTCAACCAGCCTGCTGTAACAGCGCCCGCCGGCAACATCGATCACAATTATACCGCCTCGATCCGCAAGCCGGCCAGCCTCGGCGATTTCACGATCAAGGGCGACTCGAACCAGCCGGAATCCGGCCAGGGCATCTGGGGTCGTTGATTTTCTGAGAAATCTACGACCACAAAGAGCGGTGGGCCCGGCCCACCGCTCTTGTTTTTATGCAATCGACTCGGGGCCGCAAAGATCTTGAATCAATCCGCCAGCAATTGGTCCTATCTCCTTGTTTGACCGTGGTCTTTTCAAAACACGGTTTGCGGCTGTCACCTGCGGCTAGCCCGTTAGGCAGCTTGGTCTAGCTTAGATCCTTCGGCTTGATGCAATGCGTCAACCGGGCCGCGCCGAAGCCGAGATCCGCCCAGTCGCCGTCGATGACAAAGCGGGCAAGGGCGCCGGTCGGGAATTTCTCTTCAAGTTTCCTGAGAGCAGCCACACCCGATCGCGGACCGGCGAGCCGGCGGGCAAAGTCCTCCAGGCCGGGATTATGGCCGAGCACCAGGAGACAGCTAGCCGATGCGACTGCCTGCTGCAGCTCGGCCAGAATGTCGCCAGCCGTGGCTTCGAAAAGCGCCTCGGCGAACTCCACCGTTACGCTCGCCGACAGTTCCGCCGAGACCAGCCGCCATGTCTCGCGCGTACGCAGCGCCGGCGACACCAGCGCCAGGTCAGGCAGCCAACTGCGCCGGGCCAGTTCGCGCCCCATCAGCGGCGCCGTCTTCAGCCCGCGCGGCCCGAGCGGCCGGTCGAAATCAGCAAGCGCCGGGTCGTCCCAGCTCGACTTGGCGTGGCGCAGCAGGAGCAATTGTCTCGGTGTAGCATGTCGGCCTACGGCGTGATCCGCGCCAGATGTTCGAGATCGCGTTCTTCGCGCAGCGGGTCGGGCGCCATCACCACGGAAGTTCCGTTTTCGGCATCGTCGGCGAAATGCGCCAGCACGGTGCGGCCGCCTTCCATGTGCGCCTTGCCGTCGGCGACCAGCCCGAGTGCCAGCGCATAAAGCCGGTGCTCGGCCTTCAGCACTCTGGCGGCCAGCGTGTCTTCGTTGTCGCCGACCATCACCGGCACCGCTGCCTGCGCGATGATCGGGCCGTCATCCATCTCTGATGTGACGAAATGCACCGTGCAGCCATGAATGCGAATGCCGGCGCGCAGGGCGCGCGCATGCGTATCGAGCCCTTTGAAGGCCGGCAGCAGGGCAGGGTGGATGTTGAGCATGCGCCCTTGCCACTTCTCGACCAGGCCGCGGGAGAGAATGCGCAGATAGCCGGCCAGCGCCACGATCTCGGCATTGAACGCAATCAGCGCGGCGTCGATCGCCGCATCATGGGCTTCCTTGCTGGCATGGTCGGCGCGCACGATGACCTTGGTCGGGATACCGCGCGCGGCCGCGATGCCGAGGCCGGCGGCGTTGGCCCGGTCGGAAATGACGCCAACGATCTCGGCGGGATAGGCCGGGTCGCTCGCCGCCGCGATTAGCGCCGTCATGTTCGAGCCGCGTCCCGAGATCAAAACAACCGTGCGTTTCCTGCTCATAGGCCGATCGAGCCCCGATAGATAACGCCGGCGTCGCGGCGCGGCACGATGCGGCCGATCGGCGTCACCGTCTCGCCGGCCTCCTGCAGCACGGCTGCGACCTGTGCGGCCTGGCCGGAGGCGACGACGAGGATCATGCCGATACCGCAGTTGAAGGTGCGCATCATCTCCTCCGGCGCCACGCCGCCAGTCTTCGCCAGCCAGGAAAACACCTGCGGCACATCGATGGCATTGAGATCGAGCTCTGCGGAAAAGTCCTTTGGCAGGACGCGCGGGATGTTTTCGGGGAAACCGCCGCCGGTGATGTGGGCCAGCGCCTTGATGCCGTGCGTGCCACGGATCGCTTTGAGGACCGACTTCACATAGATGCGGGTCGGCTCGAGCAGCGCCTCTGCCAGCGTCGCCTCATCGTTGAACGGCGCCGGATCGCCCCAGGCAAGACCGCTGACGCCAACGATGCGGCGCACCAGCGAAAAGCCATTCGAATGCAGGCCCGAGGAAGCCAGGCCAAGCAGCACGTCGCCTTCGACGATATCGTCGGTCGGCAGCAACTGGCCGCGTTCGGCAGCACCGACGGCGAAACCGGCCAGGTCGTAATCCTTGTCGTGATACATGCCGGGCATTTCGGCCGTCTCGCCGCCGATCAGCGCGCAGCCGGCCTGTCGGCAGCCGATTGCTATGCCGCCGACGATTGCCGCCCCCTGGTCGGGGTCGAGCTTGCCGGTGGCGAAATAGTCGAGGAAGAACAGTGGCTCGGCGCCCTGCACGACGATGTCGTTGACGCACATGGCGACGAGGTCGATGCCGATCGTGTCGTGCTTGCCGGCATCGATGGCGATCTTCAGCTTGGTGCCGACGCCGTCATTGGCGGCAACCAGCACCGGATCCGTGAAACCCGCCGCCTTGAGGTCGAACAGGCCGCCAAAACCGCCGATCTCGCCATCGGCGCCCGGCCGGCGCGTCGCGCGCACCAGCGGCTTGATCTTCTCGACCATGAGGTTGCCGGCATCGATGTCGACGCCCGCCTCGGCATAGGTGAGCCCGTTCTTGCGCTTGGCCCGGTCGCCCTTGCTCATCGTCGGCGCATCCCTGTTTCCCTCGGCGGCTCTTCGCATGAATGGTTTCGGGGGGCAAGGATGACGACAGGATACCGGGCTTTTGCCCAAGATAAATACGTGGACAGTCGCCCCTTCACCGCTGGTCCTTGCACCCACAATCCAACTCCATCATCTATCTGCAGAATAAGCATGGCGGGACATGCCTTTGACCATTCCCAACCTCATCACCATCCTGCGCTTCGTGCTGGTTCCGGCCGTCGTACTGGCGATGCTGAACATGCGCTGGGACTGGGCCTTTGCCGGCTTTCTTGTTGCAGGCATTTCCGATGGCGTCGACGGCTTCATCGCCCGCCGCTTCAACCAGCATTCGAACTCGGCGCCTATCTCGATCCGATGGCCGACAAGGTGCTTCTGGTCTCGGTGTTCGTGGTCATGGGCTTCATCGGGCAATTGCCGCTGTGGCTGGTGGTGACCATGGTGTCACGCGATGCGCTGATCATCTGCGCCGTGCTTTTGTCCACGGTCATGGCGCATCCGGTCGAGATGAAGCCGCTCTATGTGTCGAAGGCCAACACCGCCGCCCAGATCGTGCTGGCGCCGTGGTGCTGGGCGAACTTGCCCTTGGCCTCCACCTCGACCCGCTCAGGCCTGCGCTCATATTGCTGTCCGGGGTCTTGACCGTGGCTTCGGCCGCGGCCTATCTCGTGGCTTGGCTGAGGCATATGAGCGGCTATGGCGAAGGCTCCACCCCGGGTAGTTGACAAGAATGCCGCGACTGCCGCGCTGGCAGAGGCGGCTGCGTCCCTGGCGTTTCGCCGCCAGATTTTCTTCTGGCTGGGCACGGCAATCTTCCTGGCGCTGTTCCTCTACATTTTTTCCAGCATCCTGTTGCCGTTCGTTGCCGGCATGGTGCTGGCCTATTTTCTCGACCCGGTCGCCGACCGGCTGCAACGCCTCGGCCTCTCCCGGCTGATGGCGACGGTGGTCATCCTGATTGCCTTCATCGTCCTTTTGGTGCTGGCCTTCGTCATCCTGGTTCCGGTACTGGCCACGCAGATGGCCGATTTCGCCAGCAAGCTGCCGGAATATCTGACCCGGCTGCAGTCGCTGATCACCAGCTTCGATCCGAAATGGCTGGAGCAGAAATTCGGCGTCAATGCCAATGGCCTGCGCGACGGGCTGAATTCGCTGCTCACTTCCGGTTTCGGCCTGCTGAGCACCGTCTTCACCTCGATCTGGAGTTCCGGCGTTGCTCTGGTGTCGGTGGTCAGCCTGTTCGTGGTCACTCCGGTTGTCGCTTTCTACATGCTGCTCGACTGGGATCGCATGGTGGCGGTCGTCGACAGCTGGGTGCCGCGCGATTATGTCGGGACGGTCAGGGCGATCTCCAGGGACATCAACACCGCGACCGCCGGCTTCGTGCGCGGCCAGGGCACGCTGTGCCTGGTGCTCGGCGGCATGTATGCCACCGGCCTGACGCTGACCGGGCTGAATTTCGCCATCCTCATCGGCCTCTTCGCCGGGCTGATCTCGTTCATCCCTTATGTCGGCTCGCTGACCGGACTGGTCCTGGCCGTCGGCGTCGCCTTCGTCCAGTTCTGGCCGGACTGGACCATGATCGTTGCTGTCGCCGTGGTGTTCTTCATCGGCCAGTTCATCGAAGGCAACATCCTGCAGCCCAGATTGGTCGGAAAAAGCGTCGGCCTGCACCCGGTCTGGCTGATGTTTGCGCTGTTCGCTTTCGGCGCCCTGTTCGGCTTCGTCGGCCTTTTGATCGCCGTTCCTGCTTCGGCGGCGGTTGCCGTGCTGGTGCGCTTTGCCATTGCCCGCTATCTCGAATCGCCGCTCTACAAGGGACACTCCACCGAGCCAGTCCCGCCGCTGCCTGCCGATCGCGGCGGCGGCCACCGCTCGCCGCGCGGCTGAACGTGGCGGATCAAAAGACCGAACCGCCGCGCCAGCTGCCGCTAGACCTTGGGCATGGCACCGGCTATTCGCGCGACGAACTGGTGGTGTCGGCCACCAACCGTGAGGCGGCAGCCCTTGTCGACCGCTGGCCGGACTGGCCATCGCCGGTGATCGTGCTCGCTGGCCCGGCTGGCTCCGGCAAGACCCATCTGGGTTCGATCTGGCAGGCGCGGGCCAACGCTGTGGCGGTCGATGCCCAGCGCATCGGCAATGCCATCACCGGGCTTGGCGGCAGGCCCGCGCTGATCGACGATGTCGACAAGACAGCCATCGACGAGGCGGGCCTGTTCCATCTCATCAATGAAGTGCGCGGCGCCGGGGCCACCTTGCTGTTGACGGCGCGGCGCTTCCCCGCCGCCTGGAGGGTGACGTTGCCCGATCTCGCCTCGCGGCTGAAGGCGGCGGCAACAGTCGAGATCCACGAACCCGACGATTTGCTTCTGGCCGGCGTCATCACCAAACTCTTCGCCGACCGCCAAGTCGAGGTCGAGCCGCACGTCGTGCAATATCTGGTGCGCCGCATCGAGCGCTCGCTGGCCACCGCCATGCGCGTGGTCGAGCGCCTCGACCGCACCGCGCTCGAGCGCAAGACGCCGATCACCAGGGCGCTCGCCGCCGAAACCGTCAGCGCAATGGACGAAGGGCAGGGCGAGTTCGAGGTTTAGATCCTGCTGCAATTCCCTGGACGGCGATTGTCGATCCCGCCCGTGCGACGTTTTCAAAACATGCATGGTGACATCACCTGAAACAATATGATACTTTCAATCAATGACATCGGAGCGATATCAATGCCTGCAGTGACCGTCCGAAATCTTCCGGAAGCGACCCACCGAGCTCTGCGTGTACGGGCGGCCTTGCACGGTCGCAGCACCGAGGCCGAGATACGCGACATTCTGGAAAACGCGGTGCGGCCGGACGGCCGTGTGAAACTCGGCTCCGTTCTGGCAGACATTGCCCGACGCGCCGGGCTGACCAATGAAGACGTGGAGGTCCTGGAGCAGGCTCGCGACAAGGCGCCGGCCGAACCGCTGGGGTTCGAATGATCCTCCTCGATACCAATGTCGTTTCGGAGGCCATGAAGCCCGAACCGCATCAAGCTGTGTTGGCCTGGCTTGATGACCAGGCCGAGGAAACGCTTTACCTCTCCAGTGTGACGCTCGCCGAAGTGCTGTTCGGCATCGAGGCCATGCCGGCGGGTCGTCGCAAGGCTGCGCTCGCTGAAACCTTCGCCGGTGTGTGCGCCGTGTTTGAGCGCCGCATCCTGCCTTTCGATACCGAGGCGGCCCGGCACTATGCCCGACTTGCAGTGAAGGCGAGGGCAGCCGGCAAGGGGTTTCCTGTGCCCGACGGCTACATCGCGGCAATCGCCTCCGCAAACGGCTTTCATCTCGCCTCGCGTGACACGGCGCCATTCCATGCGGCCGGCGTGCCTGTCATCGATCCTTGGCAGCCGTAATCAGGTACGGCAGCCCGACCAGAGCGCGAGCTGCGAACATGCGTTTCCGCAGGATTTCCTCTACAGCGACGACAGCGTGTTCGAATGAATACACTCGATCTCTCCGTGCCCACCGCCGCATGAGGGCCGCTGTCCCATTTCGGGAAACATTATCTGGCATCCGTCTTGCACCTGGGAACTTGCCGGCTGACCCCGGTCCTGGTCGCGTTCCTGATCGGGTTGTAGGCTCGCCGGGAGTGATGATTGGGGTTCTCGCCCGGCGAGCTTACCTTCGTAGAGCAGTCACCGGAGTGTCCGGGAGGGTGCCCTATAGCCACAACGCCGCCAGATACCGGACCAGCAGATAGACCACCGTATGCGCTGCCACGTAGCACGCGACGACGACGACAAAGAACAGCACGCTGGCGGGCCACGACCGGGGACGGCCTTGCCTCTTGCTCGGCCGGTTGTTCCAGATCCACAGGGCTGCACAGATAATGGCCCAGACGACGACGAACGGAACCGTGATGCGGATGTAAGCGAAGTAGGCAGGGCCAATCAGCGAAAGCCATGCCTCGAGACCAAGCATCCAGAATCTCCCCTTGCCCGGAGTCTAATGCATGTCGCTCAAAAGTGGTCCCGGTTTTGAGAGAACGACATGCATCAAAACAAAAATCAAAGCGCGTCGCCTGGATACGTTTCAGCGCGACGCGCTTTTAGACCGGCGATAGAGGTGGAAGCGAGGGGATTATCCCTGCGTCGATTTTCAGCCAAACCCGCCGAAGGGATGCTGTTCGATGACACGGGCGCCTGATGCATGTCGCTCAAGTGGCCCCGGTTTTGAGAGAACCGCATGCATCAAACATGCATCAAACAAGACCTCAAGCGCGTCGCGTGAGTCCGTTCAAATGAGACGCGCTTTAGGTCAGATTGGTGCTCCGGTCGCCAAACTCGGCCGTAGCAGGTCTAAAGCGATCGGATCAGCCGCAGACCCTGACCTCTTCGACGACCCTGTGGTGATGGCGCCAGTGCCTGACCAGTTCGATATGGCAGCGGTGATGGCGATGGTGGCGCCGCCATTGGCCATCCTGGTTGTCGCTGTAGTCGTCGCCATAGTCGTCGCTATAGTCTTTGTGGCGCTGGTGATGGCGAAGAATCTGTATATCGCCATCGTCGGACGAATATTGATCGTCGTCATCGGACTGGATAGTCAGACTGGCGGCTTGCGCCGGTGCGATCAAAGCCGCCGTTCCGGCGAACGCGATCATCGAGGCGATGAGAAGGGTTTTCATTGTTTGCTCCTTGGGTTGAACATACACAACTCTCGGAGCGAACTGGTGTTCCAATGTAGGGTCCGATCGGCGAGCGGCTGCTGCTTGGGCAATGCGTGCCGCCATGCGCTACCGGCGAGGCAGCCATTGGCGACCTTGGGAGTGATACCTTGGGCAAGGACTGGCTTTGTGGGAAAAAATGGTCGGAGTGGAGAGATTCGAACTCCCGACCCTCTGGTCCCAAACCAGATGCGCTACCAGGCTGCGCTACACTCCGAGGCCCTGCGGCGTATACGGTTCCGGACCCTGTCGCGCAACCCCTAAAACATCAAACGGGGCTTGGCGGTATGCGCTCCCGCGCAATCCTGGCTGCGATCGCCTTGGCCTGGATGCGAGCATTGGCGAAGCAGCCACGGATGCTTGGCCGCATGCCGGTGAACCACAGGCCCGGCAGTTTCGGGTCGCTGTCGGCGCCGTTGAACAGCGGCACGCCCTTTTGGTCGAGCACGCCGAGCTTGCCCAACATGGCCTCGAGCCCGGTGCGGTAGCCGGTCGCGGCGATGACGATATCCGGCTGGATCGTCGCGCCATCGTCGAAAACGACCGCGTCGCGGGTAAATTCCCGCACGGTTGGCAGCACGATGATCCTGCGGTCCTTGATGGCATCGACGGCGCCGTCATCGGTGGCGATGGCGGTATAATCCGACGCCAGCCGGCTTGCGCCGCCCGAAGGCGTCGGCGGCAGGCCGTAGGCCGTGAGGTCGCCGAAGGCCCATCGCTGCGTCGCCGCCATCACCGCATCGGCGAGCTTGAACGGCAGCCGCGCCAGGATTGGCGAAAATCGGTGGACGGCGATCTGGCCGAGGCGCTTGGGTAGCAGTGCCGGACCGTTGCGCGCCGACAGCCAGATCTGTCCCGTGCCGGCTGCCGCCAAGTGATTGAGAACGTCGAAGCCGGAATTGCCGGCGCCGACGACCAGCACTTTCTTGCCCGCATAGGCCTTGGCGTCGCCGAATGCGGCCGAATGGATGATGCGTCCGGCAAAGGCCTTCATGCCTTTCCAGGCCGGAACGAAGGGCTGCCGGTCGCGCCCGGTGGCGATGACGACATGGCGCGCCAGCCGCGGCCCGGCACTGGTCCGCACAAGCCAGTGGTCGCCCTCGAAGCCTATCTCCTCGACCGCGATGCCGAACTCGACCGGCAGCCGGTGCATGGCGCGGAATTCGTTCAGATGGCCGATGATGGTGTTTCGGTGCGGAAAGGCAGGGGTGCCGGCGGGAAAGGAAACGCCCGGCAGCGCCGAAAGGTCGCGGTGCGTGTTGAGATGCAGTCGCTCGTGCCGCCCGTGCCATGGCTCGGCCAGCCGGGCTTCCTTTTCCAACACCATCACAGGCACGCCCGTCTTGAGCAGCGCATGGGCTGCGGTCAAGCCGGCTGCCCCGGCGCCGATCACGATCGCGCCGTCGAAAATCGCTTGGCTGCCGGCCTCGGCGTGCAAAATCCCTGCGTCCATGCCTCTTTGTGTCGCCATCATGACCATGACTTTTGATGCTAGGCCAGTGTATCCAGCCTATGCCGCTGCCGAAGCGACCTGGTTGCAGGCCGCTTCGGCCTTGCCGTCGGCAGTGTTGCACAGTATTGACTGAAATAAGGCGGCGCTACCGCCAACGCAGCTACGAGGTGCCCATGTCCGCGCGAATTTTCAGCCCAGCCAAAACCGCGATGCAGTCCGGAAAGGCCAAGACCGGCCATTGGGTGCTGGAATTCGATCCCGCGCAACGCAAGAAGATCGACCCGCTGATGGGCTACACCACATCGGGCGACATGCTGAGCCAGATCAGGCTGACCTTCGACACCAGGGAAGAGGCGGTGGCCTATGCCGAAAAGCAGGGGCTGGCCTTCCGTGTCGAGGAGCCGAAAGAGACCAAGCGCCGGCAGATTTCCTATGCGGAAAATTTCCGCTATGACCGCAGGATACCCTGGACGCATTGACCGCCGGTCAGCGCCTGGCACATAGACACCAGCCGGCCAAGATATCAAATGCCGGCCAGCGGTCCCGTAGCTCAGCTGGATAGAGCACCGGCCTTCTAAGCCGATGGTCACAGGTTCGAATCCTGTCGGGATCGCCAATTTTGCCGGGTCCATTCCGGACACATAGGTTACGGTTTGTACCTGGCATATGGGTAGCACTCTGAAGGTGTACGAACGAAACAGAACGACCGAGCGCTGCCCTTCCCATCCTGGCGCGTTGCTCGACGACATCGTTCCCGCCGCCGGCAAGACCAAGGTGGAAATCGCCAATCTGCTCGGAATCTCGCGCCCAGCAGCTCTACGATATCATCCGTGAGAAGAAGCCGGTATCGCCTGCCGTGGCCGCCCGCCTTGGCAAGATGTTCGGCGATGGTGCCGCGATCTGGCTCAGGATGCAGGCCGCGTATGATGCCTGGCATGCGGAGCGCGAAGTTGACGTTAGCGCCATCCCGACCCTGCATGCTGCCTGAAGGTAGAGCGCGTTCGCTGACGGCAGCGGTCCCGTAGCTCCGCCGGATAGAGCACCGGCCTTCTAAGCCGATGGTCACAGCTTCGAATCCTGCCAATAATTTCAATACCTTAGGTGAGGCGTCGCGGCGCCGGAGACTGAAGGTCGTCCTTGTTAGCCATCTACCGGTAAAGTTTCGGGTATTTGGCCCTCTCGCTTTGGCAACTTGCCGATCTCTGGGCCGCCATTGCGAAAGCCCTCTCATAGGTATGGATGGCCATGTTGAACTTTCGGGGGTCTGGGGTCAGGTGTTTGTCCCGCCCATCATACAAAAGGACCGGGACGGCGAAAATTGCTTTTCCGTCTTCCGTTGGCCTCAACGCCGGACATCTTTGCCTTACGCCAACGAGGTCACCGGCCATTCTGGCGGCCGAATTTAACCTTGCATCGGACATCCGAGCCAGGAAGTTGATGTTTTGCTGTTCCCCTTGTCCGGCCGAGGCAGCCGACAATGCGAAGAAAATTCCTGCGGTGAATACAGCGAAAGCTAGACGTAGTTTCATTGTGCCCTCCCAAGTTGAGCACAAGAGAGCACGTTTGGACTTGACAGGATAGCCGCGTGTCCAGTGCAAGTTACTGTACGGAACCTTTGCCATACGTCGACTATCAGCCAGTTGTGCGGCCAGTCAGGATAGTCGGAACGCGGCGCGCCTTCGGGTGTTATAGGAGATGGCACCGAAAACCCCGACCATTGCGCGCATCTGGCGCGGCAGGACCTCGCCCGGCAGGGCCGACGCCTATGAGCGCTACAATTACGAGGCTGGTATCAAGCCGCTGATCGAGAAAGCGCTTGGCGTGCAGACTTTTCGCGAGGACACGCCGACGCATTCGGAATTCATCACCATCTCCTATTGGGAGAGCGTCGAGGCGATGGCCGCCTTTACCGGCGGCGATCCGCAAAGCATCCACCATCTCGACCGCGACAAGGAGTTCCTGATCGAATTGCCGAAGGGTGTCCAGGTGCTGCGAATCCGTTCCAGCCACGGACTGGTTGGCGGCAGCTGATGTTTGCGGGCTTTGACGCCAGGACCGTTCAAATGGAGGAGACATCGATCTTCGTCAGGGCCGGTGGCTCAGGGCCGCCGTTGCTGCTCCTGCATGGCTTTCCCGAAACGCATGTGATGTGGCGGGACATCGCCGTGGCCCTGGCGCCGCATTTCAGCGTGGTCGCCGCCGATCTGAGAGGCTACGGACAAAGCGGCTGTCCGGCTTCCGGAGCCAATCATGCCGCCTATTCCAAACGAGCGATGGCGCGCGACATGGTGCAGGTTATGGACGTTCTCGGTTTCGACCGTTTCATGGTTGCCGGCCACGACCGTGGCGGTCGCGTCGCCTACCGGCTGGCGCTCGACCATCCCGAAACCGTGTCGAAAGTCGCCGTTCTCGACATCGTCCCCACGGCCTCCGCCTGGGATCGGGCCGATGCCAGGTTGGCGCTGGCCTTCTGGCCGTGGAGCCTGCTCGCCCAGCCGGAACCGCTGCCTGAGCGCCTGTTGTCCGCAGCACCCGACGCAGTTGTCGACAATGCGATCGCCGGCTGGGGCTCGGCTCCAGATGCTTTTCCCGCTGAGGTCAGGGCCGCCTATATCGAGGCGCTGCGTGATCCCGCCCATGCCCACGCCATCTGCGAGGAATATCGCGCCGCCGCAGGCATCGACCGCGAGCACGACGCGCAGGACCAGGCTGATGGCTGTCGCATCAGATGCCCGCTGCTTGCGCTCTGGAGCGGCGAGGGCGGGTTGGAGAACTGGTATGCGGAGGAGGGCGGCCCGTTGGCGATCTGGCGGCAATGGGCTGATAACGTCGGAGGCGGCTCGGTCAAGGGTGGGCATTTCTTCCCGGAAGAGCACCCCGAAGACACGGCTGCAAGGCTGTCGAGATTCTTCGCAAGCTGACTACGGGCCGATTGCTAAATCCGGCCCTGTGTAGTCCTGTGTCGACTATCTCAGATGCCCGAGGGATTGCAGGATCAAAGTGCTCGAAAGACCAAGCAGGGCGATACCGTACAACCGGTCGATCCACACGGCGTTTGGCCCAGCCAGAAGCCTTGCAGCCCGCGCGCCAAGGGCTGCGTAAAACGTCAGCACAAACACATCGGCAAGCGCGGCGATAATGGCCAGGATGCCATACTGGATCGCGATCGGCTCATCCACGCGGACAAAATGCGGCAGGATCGCGGGGAAAAGCAGCCAGGCCGCCGGATTTGTGACCGCCACCAGGAAGCAGCGCCCAATGAGTGCCTTGGCTGAATGGCGTGTTTCGGGAACGTTAGGGTTGAACGAAGGTCGGGACGCGGTGCGCAGGGTACCAATGGCGACGAAAAGCAGATAGCCCGCGCCGAACATCCTGAGAGCCGAGAGATAGAATTCCGAAGCCAGCAGAAGAGCGCCGAAGCCCAGCGCGACGATGCTGATAAGAACGAAATCAGACAGTACGACGCCGGCCATGCCGAGAAACGCGCGTCGAAAACCGTAGCGGGAGCCGTTGGTGATAGCGAGCACGACGTCCGGTCCCGGAACCGCCATTCCGAGCACCGACACGAAGGCAAATGTCACCAGCGGCAGGTTTCCCATGACGCCGCGTAATGTACCCGGCGCTCACCGTCCGTAATGCCCTTCACACAGCGGCTTGGCTATCGCCGATTGTTGTTGGCCACCTTGGCTCAGTGCCCGCCGCGCATCTTCACCACCACAGTCCTCACCGCCAGGACCAGCACGGTGATGATGATCAGGATCACCGAAAGGGCTGCGATCGCCGGGTCAATGTTGTCGCGCAGGCCCATCCACATCAGCCGCGGCAGCGTGATGGCGTTGACCGAGGTGATGAACAGGGTCACGCCGATCTCTTCCCAAGACAGCACGAAGGAGAGAAGTGCAGCGGTGACGATGCCGAACTTGATGTTGGGCATGATGATGCGCGTCGCGCGTTCCCACACGCCGGCGCCAAGGCCGCGCGCGGCAAGGTCGATGCGGCGGTCGAGCTGGCTGAGCGAGACCAGGATCAGCACCGTGGCGAAAGGCACCGTCATCACCGAATGCGCCATGGCGACGCCGAGCCATGTGTCATAGCCAAAGAACGAGCTCATGCCCGAGATCGACGTCAGCAGGAAGTAGAGCGTGATCGCCGAGACCACCGGCGGCACCACCATCGGCAACAGCACGAAGCCGACAAGGGTGGCCGTGAAGCGCGGCTGGAACATCCAGACGCCAAGGCTGAAGCACAGCGCCAGCACGGTGGAGATGACGCTGCTGACGATGCCGATGCGGATCGACAGCAGGATGGCGTCGAGCCAGCGCGGATCCTCGATCAGCGCGCGGTAGTGGCGCAGCGACAGTTCGCCCGTCGGCATAGCCAGCATGCGGCTTGGCGTCAGCGACACCGGGATGACCGCCAGCAGCGGCAGCAGCAGGAACAGTGCCACCAGCACGGCGAGGATCAGCGAGACGGGACCGGGGCGATAGGTCGGCATCAGATCAGTTGCTTCGGTCTGACATAGCGGAACAGCAGCGCCATCAGCGCGCCGACGAACAGCACCAGCACGACGCTGATCGCCGCGCCCAGTCCCCAATCGGGACTCTGGAAGATGCGCAGATAGATCAGCTCGGCGATCATCACGCTGCGGCCGCCGCCGAGGATCGCCGGCGTGACGAAGAAGCCGAGCGAGAAGACGAACACGATCATCGCCGAACCGATGATGCCGGAGCGCGTCATCGGCACGAACACGGTCCAGAAGGTGCGCATACGGCTGGAGCCGAGCCCGCGCGCCGCGAGCAGCACGCGCTCGTCGAGGCTGCGCATGGCGGAGGCCAGCGGGAACACCGCGAAGGGAATGAGGAAATGCGTCATGCCGACGATGACGCCGAACTCGTTGCGCACCAGCGCCAGCGGCTCGGAGATGAAGCCGATCGATTGTAGCCAGGTGTTGATCAGGCCGCGGTTGGACAAAAGCGCCACCCAGCCGAAGGCGCGGGTAAGCACCGAGATCCAGAAGGGGACGAGAATGCAGAATTCAGCGATTATGCGCTGTGCCGGGCTGCCGCGCACCCACACCATGGTGATGGCGTATGCCGCCGCCACGGAAACCACGGTCACGATCAGCGCGATGCGCAGCGTGCGGATGAACACAGACTGCACCAGGGCATCGGTGGCGAGCGCGCCATACTGGCCGAGCCCCGGTGTCGGCAAGGTGACGCTCCACTTGACGACGCCGAGGAACGGCCAGGCGTAGGCCAGCACAAGGAACAGAAGCAGCGGCGCCATCAGCACCGCCGCGCCCATCCTGTCGGAGAGGGTGCCTCTCATCGAAGCTCGTGCCCGGCCTGGTCAGGCCGAGATGATCTTGGTGTATTCGTCGAGTGCTGCCCCGTAATTCTTGGCGTACCAGTCCATGTCGAGCGCGATCTGCTTCTTCATGTTTTCGGGATCGACCGGGTTGATGCGCTTCTTGTCGGCGGGGATCAGCGCATCGGCGGCCGGATTGGCCGGACCCTGTCCGAGCTTGTCGAACATCACCAGCTGCTTTTGCGGATCCTGGGCGCTGGCGATGAACTTCATCGCTGCGTCCTTGCCGCCGGGGTTGCCCTTGAGCACGGCCAGCGCGCCGGGCGAAATCAGGCCCTGATCCCAGATGAACTTGATCTTGCCGCCCGAGTCCTGCTCGATCAGCGAGGCGCGGGTCGACCACACGATCGCCATCGAGGCTTCGCCGTTGAGCAGCACGCTCTGGCTCTCGGCGCCGCCGCCCCAGTAAGCCACGACGTTTTCCTTGAAAGCGGCGATCTTGTCATGCGCTCGCTTCAGGTCGAGCGGGTAGAGCGAGGCCGGCGCGATGCCGTCTGCAAGCAGCGCTGCTTCCCAACTCGACACGCCCCATTTGTAGAGCGAGCGCTTGCCCGGAAACTTCTTCACGTCGAAGAAGTCGGCCATGCCGGTCGGCGCGTCCTTGCCGTATTTCTCGGAATCATAGGCGATGACATAGGAGAAGAAATAGGTCGACGCCGCGTATTCCCAGCCGAACCCCTCGCGCATCTTCTTCTTGTCGACGATGGCGTAGTCGATCGGCTCGAGCGCACCCTGCGCGCCGAGCGTGATGGCCGAGAACGGGTCGACGTCGACAAGGTCCCAGGTCGGCGCGCCGCTCTTGAACTGTGCGGCAATCGCGCCTTCGGTCGGGCCCGAACCGTCCATCTTGACGGTGATGCCGGTTTCCTTGGTGAAGGCCTGGCCGTAGGCGGCGTCATAAGCGGTAAGGGCATCGCCACCCCAGTTGACCAGCACCAGCTCCTTGGCCTGCGCAAAGGCACCGGTCGAGCGCAGCAGCATCGGTGTGCCGGCCAGCACGAGGGCTGCAAGCTGGGTGAATTGCCGGCGCGAAATCTCGCCGCGCACAGCCCGGGCGGTCAGCCCGTCCATGGCTTGTTTTTTGCTTTGGTTTGTCATTTTAGTTCCCCTTTTTCGTTTTGGTTCCGGTGGTTATGGCGCGCTCCAGATTCTTTGCTGGAAGACTTCGCCGTTCTCGTCGTCATCCTCCGTCCGGAAGGAGGAAACCCTTTTCCGCCGGCCATGTCAGCCAGACGGAATTGCCTTTGCTGAGTGCAGCCGCCGCGACCTCGTTCGGCACCGAGACGGTCACCTTGGCGCCCTGGCGTGTCGTCAGATCGAGTTTGGTCGCCGCACCCAGATAGGTCGAGCCGATGGCGGTGGCGGCAATGCCGTTCTCGCCGGCGGCGGCTTCGCGCGTGATCGACATATGTTCGGGCCGGATCGCCAATATGGCATCGCCACGGACTTTCTCGGCCTTGCAGAGCATGTTGACCGCGCGGTCCTCGCAGAGGCCCGTCGAGCCATTGTCGGCGGGCTTGACCCCCTTCAACGGCAGCATGTTGATCTCGCCAAGGAACTCGGCGACGAAGCGGTTGTCCGGCCGGTCGTAGACCTCGTCCGGCGCTCCGACCTGCAGCAATTTTCCGTGGTTGAAGATGGCGACGCGCGACGACAGCGCCAGCGCCTCGCTCTGGTCGTGGGTGACGAAGACGAAGGTGGTGCCGGTCTCCTGATGCAGCCGCTTCATCTCGGCCTGCATCTGGCCGCGCAGGCTCTTGTCGAGCGCCGAGAACGGCTCGTCGAGGAGCAGCACGCCGGGTTCGAACACCAAAGCGCGGGCCAACGCCACGCGCTGCTGCTGGCCGCCGGAAAGCTGCGCCGGCAGTTTCGTCTCATGGCCCTTGAGGCCGACGCGCTCGATCATCTCGGCAACGCGGCGCTTGATCTCGGAAGCCGATTTCTTGCGTACCTTGAGCGGGAAGGCGATGTTGGCCTCGACCGACATGTGCGGGAACAGCGCATAGCCCTGGAAGACCATGCCGGCGGCACGCTGTTCGGCCGGCCGCTCGGTGATGTCGATGCCGTCGCTGAAAAGCTTGCCGGCGGTCGGTTGCACGAAGCCGGCGAGGATCATCAGGAATGTGGTCTTGCCCGAGCCGGAGGGACCGAGCAGCGTCAGAAACTCGCCGCGGCCGATATTGAGCGTCAGGTCGTCCAGCGCCCGGAACGAGCCGAAGCTCTTGCCGATCCCGATTGCCTTGATCTCTGCGGCCCGGCCGGGTTGCTGCATCCTGCCTCTTCCTTGGTCGTGGCTTGAGCGTAGGGCAGGGCCCCGGCTCACCGCAACCGAATAGTTTTCGCCTGATCGGCAAATTTGATTCACGGATGGGAGGCTAGTACGGGCTGATCCGGTTCTCCGACAGCTTCGACCTCAACCACCCATTGAATGCTTCCAGCACCGGGTGGCTGGCCTTGGCATGTTCCGACACCAGGAAATACGAGCGCGGCGAGGGGATCGCGATATCGAAGGGGCGCACCAGACGGCCTTCGCTCAGCGCCCGGCGGCTGGTCAACTCGTCGCCCATGGCGATGCCCTGGCCGGCGATCGCCGCGGAAAAAACGAGGTTCATGTCCGAGAAGAAGATGCCGCCTTCGGTGTCGGGGTTTTCCACCTTGGACAGCGCCAGCCAGCGCGCCCAGTCCTCGGTGTCGCCGAGATGCAGGAGATTGGCGCGCAGCACGTCGGCCGGTTTTGAAAAGCCGCCGACCTTGTTGAGCAGTGTCGGGCTGCAAAGTGGCGTGAACGAGATTTCGCACAGCAACTCCACCGAGCGGTTCGGCCAGTTGCCGACGCCGAAGGCAATGAAGGCATCGGCGTCCGGATTGCTGACATCGTCCAGCCGTCTGGGCGTCAGGATCGACAGCGCCACGTCCGGATACATCTGCCGGAACTCGCCGATGTGCGTGCACAGGAACAGAGAGGCGAAGCCCGGCGTGCAGGAAACGGCGAACGAACCGCCGACGCCCGTGCCGGCCTGGCGCGTCACCGCATCGCCGAGCACCGTCAGCGCCTTTCTCACATCGGCGGCATAGCGCTGGCCGCGCGGTGTCAGCGCCACGCCCTTGCCGATGCGCTCCAGCAGGTCGAAGCCGAGGTCGCGTTCGAGCAGCCGCAACTGATGGCTGACGGCGCTGCGGGTCAAATGCAGTTCATCGGCTGCGCGCCAGACACTGCCGTGACGGGCAAAACTGTCGAGGGCGCGCAGCGCCTGTGTGGAAGGTATTCGCAAGAGGCCTCAGGTGAACCGAATTTGCATGAACCGGAAAAACATATCACTTTTTGCAATGCCGCTTCACTGCTTTCTTGGGCCGCATGGAGAAACCGGTGACGACCTCGGCGCAAGCCACCGCGCTTGCCTGTCTCGATAGCATCCAGCCGTCGCTGTCGGCGTGGACGCGCACCATTTTCGATTTCGGCGAAACAGCCTGGCGCGAATACCAGTCGGCGGCCTGGTATGTCGCGCGGCTGAAGCATGAGGGCTTTTCGGTCGAGGAAGGGTCGGCCGGCATGCCGACCGCCTTTTGCGCCCACTGGACGAATGGCCCGGGGCCGACCATCGGCATGTACGGCGAATACGACGCCGTGCCTGGCAACTGCCAGGACGCGGCAACGGTGAAGCGATCGCGGCCGGGCCTCGGCAGCGAGGCCGGCGGCCACACCGATCCGCATTCCGGGCTTGGCATTGCCGGCCTCGGCGGACTTCTCGCCACCAAGGCGGCAATGCAACGCCACGGCATCGAGGGGACGTTGCGCTTCACCGGCGAGCCGGCCGAGAAGGTCAGGGGCTCGAAGCCGATCCATGCGGCCAAGGGCTACTATGACGGCCTTGCCGGCATGATCTCCTTCCACCCCTTCTATATGCTGCCGCTCTGCAACACGGCGCGCTGGGACACGCATTGCGGCGCCGCCTATGCGATGATCTACCGTTTTGTCTGCGACGAACCCGAAAACTGGGTTCGCGCAAGCGATGGCGCGCCGATCCCGCAGGCGCATTCGGCGGTGCGGGCGCCCGGCGCCAATGACGCGCTGATGACGATGTACATGACCTCCAAGGCGCTGCGCGATTCCATGCTGCCTCACCAGGGCGGCTGGTCGATCAGCGAGGCGATCCTCACCGCCGGGCAGGCGACCGCCGACAATCTGCCGGCGGGGCTGGCCGAGATCCAGTACATGATCCGCGTGCCGACCATTGCCATGGCAGAGCAGGTCACCGCGGTGCTCGACCGTAATGCGGCCGCGGCCGCGGCGATCAGCGGTTGTCGCTATGAGCGCCATTGGGTGTCGAAGTCGAGGCCGGGCCTCGCCAATCACGCCATGGCGGGGATTGCCTATGAGGCGCTGTCCACCGTTGGCGCTCCGAGCTGGGACGAGGCGGCGAAAGCGATCGGTCGCGAGGTCCAGGTCAATGCCGGCGGCACCGCGACCGACAACCCTTTCATCGACGAGATGGAGCGGCTGGTTGCGCCGCAAGAGGCCGAGGCAATCCTGCGCCGCGATTTGCCTCCGTCGCAGATCAACTCGACCTCCGACGACTACACCGACATGTCGTGGCACACGCCGACCGCACGCTTCTATGTCGCCCGCCCGGCGCTGCGCTCGGCGAATGGCCATGCCTATCCATCCTGGGCGATGAACGCGCTGGGCGGTATCTCGGCCACCATCGACCCGATGGTCATTTGCGCCGCCAAGACGGTTGCGCTTGCAGCCCTCCGCCTGCTCGAGGACAAGTCCGCGCGCGATGCGGCCATGGACGAATTCGTCACCCGCACCGGCGGCGGCATTGGTGGCTCCAACTGGATCGCGCCGCTTTGCGACTATGACCCGCCGATCAATTTCCGCTGGCCGGAATATGTCACCACCGCGCGCGGACGCGATTGGTGGATTCCGAGCAGCCAATCCAATCAAGCTGCATAGTCAAATCGAGGAGAACCTTATGACCGTCCATGATCGCATCATCGCCGAACCGTTCTCGCTGCAGCGCCGCAATCCCGCCGGCGGCACCAAGCCGCTGAAATCATGGGGCTTTGCCAACGAGACCGACGTGCTGACAGACGTGTTGCTCGGGTCGCCAAACTTCCTGCGCCACCTCTCGACCAGCTCGCTCTCGCGCAAGCATTTGCGCGAAGCGCCCTGCAACGTTCAGATCGCCCAGGCGCAGCACAAGGACCTCGTCGCCGCCTATGAGCATTTCGGCGTCAACATCCACTGGCACGAGCCGACGCCGGAACTGCCGATGCAGGTCTATTCCAGAGACTCCAGCGTCATGACGCCCTACGGCGCCTTCATCACCGCCATGGCCAATTGGTGGCGGCGCGGCGAGAACTATGCCGCCATCCGCACCTATGAAAAGCTCGGCATCCCGATCTACGACATGGTCACGGCTGGCACCTTCGAAGGCGGCGACTTCAACGTCATCGAGGAGGGCGTGGTGCTGATCGGCTGCGGCGGCGCCCGCACGCAGGAAGAGGGCGCCCGCCAGGTGCAGGACTGGTTCGAAAAGGAAGGCTGGGAAACGCGCCTCGCCTTCATCGACGAATATTACGTCCATATCGACCTGATGGTGGTGCCGATCGCCGAAAAACTCACCGCGGTGTGTCTGGCCTGCACCGAGCCCGGCATCGTCGACTGGCTGAAGGGCAAGGGCCACGAGATCATCGACGTGCCGTTCCAGGACACGTTGGCGCTCGGCTGCAACTTCATGTCGCTTGGCAAGGACAGGGTGATCGCGCCGACGTCGAGCCAGTCGCTGATCGGCCAACTCAAAGCGCGCGGCTTCGAGGTTGCTGCCGTCGACATGAGCGAGATTTCCAAGACCGGCGGCGGCATTCACTGCATGGCGCAGGCGCTCAAGCGCGAGCCGGCGTAAGGGCAGGAATTGCCGCCGGGACCTGTGACGGACTGCTGTCAGATTTGACAAAACAGGCCTGGCAGAGGAAATTGATGCCATTAGAGGAGGGATTCTGTGAAGAAAACTTACGAAAAGCCGAGTCTGGCCAAAGCCGGCAAACTCGGATCGCTGGTCGCTTCAAACCCGTCGAAGCCCGCCCCCTGAGCGCAACCAGCCGCTGAAGGCCGAAATTCGGTCGTCCTGGTTACCGGCGAGCGGATCGCGCTGTATGATTGAAGGGAGCCCGCCGGCTTTGAACGGCGGGCTTTTTGCTTTGCGCCAGAGCGCCGCCGCGTCAACTGGCTAGCCCAGTCTTCCCGACCCTGAATTGAACTTGCGCCGGGCGTTTTCCAGATGCGCGCGCATCGCCTGGCCGGCCGCTTCCGGGTCGTGGCGCTCGATCGCCTCGAACACCGCCTGGTGGCCGGCAAAACTCCTGCGGTTTTCGATCTCCGTATTGGCCACGTGGATGCGCTGGTTGATCAGCCATTCGACCTAGCCGATGATTTGAAAACCAAGCCAGCTTTCCCAAAAGATCATGCCCAAACAAAGCCATAGCGCGAAGACCACATGCGCGCCGTTCCCGCCCGCTCGGCGATCAGGGAGTGGCTGGCGTGAGATGGCCGCGCTGACGACGGAACGAGATCGCCTCGTCTGGCCGGCCGGACTCGCGACGGCGTGGTCCGGCCGGAACTCCATCTGCTATGCGGGTATCAATACGGCGATGCGATGCACGCCGACCTCCTTGCTTGTATTCGTCGCTTCATCGGTCTTGCCCTTGGAGCAGGTGTACATATCACCCGTCTTGAGCTTGAATTCCTTGTCCGCTTTCTTGATCGTGAATGCACCTGAGGTAATGGTGCACACCATGTCGTTGTCCATCACGGTTTGAGGAGCATGTGCTCCGGGCTGAAACACAACGTCGATAATTGCGATGCTCTTGTAGGCGGGAATGTCAGCATTGCCGGTGCCGACCTCCACCACCCTGACACCGGGCGCAATCTCCTTGCCCTCTTTCGGGCCGTATTTCTTGATTTTTGCCGATGCCGCCAAGGTGAACAAAGGCGCTACCGCGGCGGTCGTCAGACCGAGGGCAATTGCAGACCTGCGATTCATGGTTTTCATTGCATCCTCCCGATGCTCGTCATGCATGGATATGCACGACCGCGATATATTAGCACAAACGAATTTACTTGTATGCAAAGTGACTGTGGCGCAGGCCAGCAAGAAACGCTCCGCCGGATAATGTCGCTCACTGTACCTTTTGCCGGAATTTCGAATGACAGGTCGAGCAATCCTGCAGGATGAGATGCAGGATATGCTCCGCCGGCAGTTTGGTCGGATCGGCTTCCTCTGGAATCGAGCGCTTGCCGAGCAGGCTGCCGCCGCCCATCGCCAGGCCGGTGCCCATGCGCATGTCATCGGTGATGACGGCCGGCGCGCTTTCGGCCTTGGCGGCCAGAGCGTCGGCCAGCGTTCCGATATGATTTGCCAGGGCCTCGAATTCCGCCCGTGACTGATCGATCTCCAGCCTGGCCTGCGAAGGCGGTCCAAGCGAGCCGCTCGGAAATTCGGCAATCAGGGCAGGGCCGGTGCGCGCGCGCAGCGTGTCCGCTGCCGCCTTGAAGGCTGCCGCGTCATAGGCTTGCCTGCGGTCGAACATGCCGGCAATGGTTTTCGCAGCCGCCGCCATCTCCTTCATCGACGCCTGGCGGGCCGCGACGATCGGTCCGCTGCCGACGGAGGCGCCCATCGTAAGGGCACAGACCAGCCACAGCAGCGCCGCTTTCACAGTCCATCTCACGGCGCCATGTCCTTGCCCCATCCATCCGTGCTCAGCCAGCCGCGGCAGGGGTTCGACCTGCAGTCGGATTCTTCGGTCGTGATGCCGGTTCTCATCGGTAAATTTCCGTCGCCGGAGGTCTCCGTCTCTGAGCAGATAGACCTTCCAGCCACCGGAAGGTCAACTGATTAAGAAGGCCGATCAGCGGGCAATCAGCACAGGCTTGCAGCAAGCTGACGCAGCGTTTCCTTGACTTGGATCGCAAAAACGGGCAGCAAGGCGGGGGTGAGGGAGAGCATTCTACCGTGGCGCAGACCATGGAGTGCTCTTTTTTTCGTATCAGGCGCCGCATAATCGGTGGCTGATGGAGGGATTGGTTAACCAACTTTGTCCATCTTTTGATTCAATCGGCAACAGACGCGAAATGTGCAGGGGGCACCAGCGAACTGTGGATGTCACGGATGCGAGGGTCGCAAGCCTGCATGCCGATTGAGAGTGGTTGTATGGCGTTTTTGCGTTTGAAAGACCGGGGCGACACTCCTGAACGGGGTTTGACTTCGAAGAGATCCGGCCAGCGCTGGGTGGTGGTGCCGGTTGTCGGCGCGGCCTTGGCGCTGTGGTCCGTGGCAACCATGGCCGGCCTCTATTCGCTCGGCGCCTCCCTCACCGCAGCCTCCAACAGCCTTCCGCACAGTCTGCTTCTGCCGAACGCAGCACTTGCCGATTCGCGCCGCAGCCTCGCCAATTCGTGGGCGCCGCGGCTTTCGGCGCAAAAATCACAGGCCTCGCTGCTCAGCCAATGCGACGCCGGCTGCGCGCATGCCGCCGCGAACTTCGCGCATGACGGCAAGATGGCGCGGCTGAAGCCGGCCACGCCCGCTGTGGCCCCGAGCAGTGTCGCCTCAAACATTGCGCCAAACACCAGCGTCGCTCTCGCCACTTCGCGCGGCATGCGCTTCGACGGCGTGGTGGCCAAGGCAGAGCTGTCGCCGCAAAAGCTGGCTGCCGCCTTCGCCAAGGCCTCGAATGCGCCCTTCATGCTTGCCAGCCTTCCGGTCGCTGCCCGTTTCGCCGAAGTCCGGCTGCCCGATCAGCATGGCCCGGCCTCGGAACGCTTTGGGCCGGAAGTGGCTGAGATCGAACGCTCATCGCGCCTGGCGCTGGCGCTGGCCAACAGCTTGCCGGAAGACGCTGACATGCTGGCCCCGCCGCCGGCCGTTGAAGCAATCGCCGGAGGGCAGGATCCTGAGCAGGCCGAGGTTCAGGTCGCTTCGCTGCCGCCGCAGGACGATCTGCCCGACAACATTGCGTTGCCCGGTTGGCGTCCACGGGCCGAAACCGCTCAGCCTGCCGAGGCTCGGCAAGCCAGCAAGCCCAGGGCAGCCAAGCCACAGACCGACAGGACGCCCGAGAGCCCCGCACCCCAGTCGCCGGGCAATTCGTCGCCGCGCTCGCCACGCAGTACTTCGGAGGTCGCCGCACTGCCTGGCGTGCCAGACAGCCAGAGCATCCAATCAAGCCGGATCAAGCCTGGCAAACGGTCGAAGACACAGGCCGGCGAGATGCTGGCCTATGCCAAGCCGGACGTCCCGGCGGGCGGTGTCGGTCGCGCCTTCAAGGATCTGTTCGCCACGCCCGGAATGGGCGGCGGCGTCGCCGTCTACGATATCTCGGCCAAGACCGTCTACATGCCGGACGGCTCGCGGCTGGAGGCCCATTCGGGGCTGGGTTCGATGGTCGACCAGCCGCGCTTCGTGCACAAGAAGAATGTCGGCCCGACGCCGCCCAACACCTATGATCTGCGTCTTCGAGAATCCCGCTTCCATGGCGTCGAGGCGCTCCGTCTCACTCCCGTCAGCGGCGGCAACAAGTACGGTCGCGACGGCCTGCTCGCCCACACCTACATGCTGCGCGGCGGCCGTGCGGAGTCCAATGGCTGCGTCGTCTTCAAGGACTACGCCCGCTTCCTTGCCGCCTACAAGAAAGGCAAGATCAAGCGCCTCGTCGTCGTGCCGCGCCTGACCAAGCCGCTGACGCGGGTCGCTCAGGAAGGCCGGGGAGCGTAAGGCAGTAGGCAGTAGGCAGTAGGCAGTAGGCAGTAGGCAGTAGGCAGTAGGCAGTAGGCAGTAGGCAGTAGGCAGTAGGCAGTAGGGCCCAGGAGCGTCCATCGCCTGTTCCTTGTTTTTCTGCCCCTATTGCCTATTCCCCACTGCCTATTCCCTTTTGACCCCCAGGCAGATTATGACTGACCCCTGCGGGTCGGCTTCACCACGAGGACATCATGACAATACGCGCTGTCGTTTGGGGCGAGAACATCCATGAGCGGACCAATGAGGTGGTCGCAGCCCTCTATCCCGAGGGCATGCACACGACCATCGCCAAGGCGCTGAATGCCGACGAGGCGATCTCCGCCTCGACCGCCACGCTCGAACAGCCCGAGCATGGCCTGCCCGAGGCGCGCTTGGCCGAGACCGACGTGCTGGTCTGGTGGGGCCACAAGGACCATGGCGCCGTTGCCGACGAGATCGTCGAGCGCGTCGCCCGCCGGGTCTTTGAAGGCATGGGGCTGATCGTTCTCCATTCCGGCCATTTCTCGAAAATCTTCAAGCGGCTGATGGGCACGCCCTGCACGCTGAAATGGCGCGAGGCGGGTGAGCGCGAGCGGCTCTGGGCGACCAGTCCCAGCCATCCGATCGCCGAAGGCGTCGGCGAATATTTCGAGCTCGAGAATGAAGAAATGTATGGCGAGCAGTTCGCCGTGCCCGAACCGCTGGAGACCGTCTTCATCTCCTGGTTCCAGGGCGGCGAGGTGTTCCGTTCTGGGCTGACCTATCGCCGCGGCGCCGGCAATGTCTTCTACTTCCGCCCGGGCCACGAGACCTATCCGACCTATCACGACGCCAATGTGCACAAGGTGCTGCGCAATGCGGTTAAGTGGGCGCACAATCCGCAGGGCACCAAGTCGGCGATCCTCGAGGCGCCGAACGTGCCGGTCGAGAAGGCGCTGGAGCCGATCGTCGAGCGCGGCGGCAAGCTGCACGCTTCGGGCGAGGCCGGCTTCCGCTAAAGCAAAATCCAGGAAAAAAGGCGTAGCGGTTTTCCGCATGGGTTTCCTAGACCGTATCTGCGCCATATGATTGAATCGAACCAATTCGCTCGGAGTGCAGAGAATGCGGCTTTTGATACTGGGTACCGGCTGGATGGCGCAGGAGCATGCCCGCCGCTTCGGCGGTATCGACGGCGTCGAGATCGTCGGTGCTGTCGACGTCGATGAAAAGCGCGTTGGCGAATTTGCCGACGGGTTCAAGATACCGAAGCGATTCACATCGCTGGAAGACGCGCTGGCGTGGGGCGAGTTCGATGCGGTCGCCAACGTCACGCCCGACCGCATTCACCACCCGACCACCATGGCGCTGATCGCGGCCGGCAAGCCGGTGCTGTGCGAAAAGCCGCTGGCCGAAGACTTCGGCAAGGCAAGCGAGATGGCCAAAGCGGCTGAGGCCGCCGGCATCGTCAACATGGTCAATCTCACCTATCGCAATGTCGCTGCCTTGCAGAAGGCGCGGCAGATGGTGCTGGCCGGCGAGATCGGCACCGTCCGCCACGTCGAGTCCTCCTATCTACAGAGCTGGCTGGTCTCGAAATTCTGGGGCGACTGGCGCACCGACCCGAAATGGCTGTGGCGGCTGTCGCGCGACCACGGCTCCAACGGCGTGCTCGGCGATGTCGGCATCCACATCCTCGATTTCGCTAGCTATGGCGCCGCACTCGATGTCGACCACGTGTTTTGCCGGCTGCGCACCTTCGACAAGGCGCCAGGCAACCGTATCGGCGAATACGACCTCGACGCCAATGACAGCTTCGCCATGACGCTGGATTTCTCCAACGGCGCCTTTGGCGTCGTTCACGCCACCCGCTGGGCGACCGGCCACATCAACGAATTGCGCCTGCGCATCTATGGCGACAAGGGCGGCATCGAAGTCGTGCACAATCTCGAGGGTTCGGAACTGAAGGCGTGTGTCGGCGGGGGTATCGAGAACGCCAAATGGCAGGTGCTCGACGCCGGCACGGTGCCGACCAATTACCAGCGCTTCGTCGATGCGGTTCGCAGCGGCGTGCAGGCCGAGCCTTCATTCCACCATGCCGCCGAACTGCAGAAGGTGCTGGATCTGGCCATGGTTTCGGAACAGAAGCGGACGGAACTGAGGGCCAGCGCCGATACGCAGTGATGTGAAGGGGAGGAAGAAACTATGGTCTCGCGCCGCGCGCAATGTCTCTGCGGCCAGCTTTCAGCCGTCTGTTCGGGCGAGCCGGTGCGCATCTCGGTCTGCCACTGCCTCGACTGCAAGCGCCGCACCGGCAGTGCCTTCAGCTACAATGTCCGGTTTGCGCAAGCTGATGTATCGATCGAGGGGCGGGCGAAGCAGTTCACGCGCACCGGCGACGAGGGCGGCCGCGTCATCTACAATTTCTGTCCGGAGTGCGGCGCCGCCGTCCACTATCGCATCGACACGCAACCCGGCGTGATCGCCATTCCCGTCGGCGCCTTCGCCGACCCGTCGTTCCCGCCGCCATTTCAGTCTTTTTACCACGAAAGCCGGCGCTGTGAGTGGGTCGAGATCAATGCCGAGCCGCTGGCGACGTTCGACTGAAGGCCGCTTTTTGGATACCCGGAACCGTCCGCACGCTCCGCGCCTTCAAGAGGGCATCGCCCCTGATTGCCATTGCCGGGCCGTTAGCCATCGCGCTCGGCTGCCCCATGAATAGGCATAAGTCAAGACGAATCCGGCTTGCGGCCCGATTGCTGACATGCTTACCTGACGGCATGTGTTCAATGGGGGTATATGGATGGCTAAGGAATCTTCGAATTCCGCTTCTTCAGAAAAGAAGGCGGACGTAAATCTGATAGGTAACACAGAAGGAAACGGGCTGAACTTCATGGGAGTTCAGGCTCGCGAAAACGGAACCGCCGGCGACGCCGTCGGTGTCGACAAGATCCGTGACCTGCTGTTCGGCAACCAGATGCAGGACTATGACCGCCGTTTTTCCAAGCTTGAAGAACGGGTGTTGCAGCGCTTCAAGGATGTCGAGTCCGAGGCCAAGCGCAATCTCGAAATGTACGAGTCGAATGCAAAGAAGCAGATCGATTCGCTTGCAGGGCAATTACGGAGCGAAAAAGATTCACGAGCCGATGCCGACAAAGAGATCGACCGGAATCTTCGCGAGCAAAACCAGGCTCTTGAAAAGCAGGTGCGCACGTTGTCGGATCAGTTGAGCGCGCTCGAGCGCGACGTTTCGGACCGGATAAATCGAAACGATCATTTGCTGCGTGAGGAAATCAAGCAGAAGAATGAAGGCGTTCAGATGCTGATCGAGAAGATGTTTGCCGACCTCAGCAACGTCAAGACCGACCGAAATCTTTTGGCTGGCCTGTTTGTCGAGGTTGCAAAGTGTCTCAATCAGGATCCCGTCGGGAGCAAGAGCAACTCGGACCGTAGCTGGAAAGTGAGTTGATGGGACCTTGACGTCCACCGTCGACCCATTCAACCTTCCGCAAAGAACAGCCTCGAACGATACAGAGATTGATCGCGAGGCTCTGGCTCGTCTTTTGATCGAAATTGCCCGGAACGTTGATCCGGACTACCGTGCGCAGTTCGAGGCGGTTCCAACCGCCGATCCGCGCATGGAAACGCTGCGGCAGTTGCTGGTCAGCCGCGAAATCTCCGAGCTTTCACGCGTCACGCATCTGCTCGACGAACCCGAGCAGCTTGCGGCGGCCGTGGGCGACGTTCTTCCCAGTGCTGCCGGACGAGCGCCTTACGCGCAACTCGGCGAGGCGCTTGCGCCAGCTGTCGAACGGGCTGTGCAACGGTCGATCCAGAAGAGCCCGCGCACGCTGACGGACATATTGTACCCGGTGTTTCTGCCGGCAATTCGCAAGTCGATCGGCGAAAAGATCGACCAGACCTTTCAGTCGCTGAATGAAACTCTAAGGCACATATTCACCTGGCACGGGCTCAAGTGGAGACTTGAAGCCTGGAGAACAGGGGCAAGCTTCTCCGCAGTTGTTCTGAAGCATTCCCTTGTCTACCGTGTGGAACATGCCTTTCTCATTCATCGGAATTCCGGCCTTTTGATAGCGCATGTAACTGCCGACAATGCGACGAGCGAAGATCCTCAGCTCATTTCTTCGATGCTCAGTGCGATTCAGGATTTTGTAAAAGACTCATTTAACGAGAAAGAGCAGAGCGGCCTGGACACAATCCGTTTCGGCGAGCTTCGTCTCTGGTCGGAAGTTGGACCGTTTGCGACACTGGTTTCGGTGATCCGGGGAAATCCGCCGGAGGAATTGCATGAAATCGTTCGCGATGTGTTGCTTCGCATCCATGAGCAATCCTCAGAGGCTTTAGAGCAGTTCGACGGCGACGGTTCGCAGCTGGCCTCCGTAGAGGCGCAGTTGCAGACCTGCGTCGAGCTCAAGCAAGAGGAATCAAACGACGGATTTCCGTGGCTGGTGGCGGCCGTTGCCCTGTTGCTCTTGAGTCTGGCAGGCGTTTGGTACTTTCTTTCCTGGCAATCAGCGCAGCGCTGGCAGGCTTACGTGTCGCGCTGGCAGGCTTACGTGTCGCGAGTGGAGGCCCAGCCGGGCATCATCGTTGCCGAACAGCAGGTACGCGATGGCCAGTTCTATATTGCCGGCCTGAGGGACCCGCTTGCCGTCGACCCGCGGTCGCTGTTGTCAGGCACGGGAGTCGATCCGGCCGGGGTTCATTCGCAATGGCAATTTTATCAGAGCCTTGAGCCGGAGTTCGTGCTGAAGAGGCTGACGGCGTCGCTGGCTCCGCCGGATTCAGTGCGACTTTCGATTGTCGATGGCCGCATCGTCGCCGAGGGTGAGGCTCCCGACACCTGGATCAGCCGGGCGCGCGCGGCGGCCCAGCAGCTTTCGGCAGGCGGGCCGGTCTTCGATATCTCGGGGGTTCGTGACGTAAGTCCCCAAGTGCGCGAGGCGGAGCGCTGGCACGCCTATGTGTCGCGACTGGAGACCCAGCCGGGCATCATCGTTGCAGACCAAAAGATAAGCGACGGCCAATTCTATATTGCCGGCCTGCGAGACCCGCTTGGCGCCGATCCGCAGTCGCTGTTGTCGGGAACAGAGGTCGATCCCGCCCGGGTTCATGCGCAGTGGCAGTTCTATCAGAGCCTTGAGCCGGAGTTCGTGCTGAAGCGGCTGACGGCGTCGCTGTATCCGCCGGATACAGTACGACTTTCGATCGTCGATGATCGCATCGTTGCCGAGGGTGAGGCTCCAGACACCTGGATCGATCGCGCGCGCGCGGCGGCCCGGCAGCTTTCGGCAGGCGGACCCGAATTCGACATCTCCAAGGTTCGTGACGTGAGCCCCGAAGCACGCGCGGCGGAGCACTGGCAGTATTATGTGTCGCGACTTGAGGCCCAATCGGGAATCATCGTCGCCCAACAAAGCGCGAGGGGCGGACATTTCTACATTTCCGGCTTGAGAGACCCGCTTGCCGCCGACCCGCAAGCCCTGCTCTCCGGAACGGACGTTGATCCTGCCCGCGTTCATGCACAGTGGCAATTCTATCAGAGCCTTGATCCGAAGTTTGTGGTGAAGCGGCTGACGGCGGCGCTGTCCCCGCCGAAAACCGTTCAGCTCTCGATCATCCAGGGTCGCATCGTGGCCGTGGGTGAGGCTCCTGCCGGCTGGATCAACCGCGCGCGGGCCGCCGCTGAACAACTTTCGGCGGACGGAGTGGTTCTGGATGTCTCGCAACTGCGTGAGCTGAACCTTGCAGAACTTAATCATTTGAGGCAGGCCATCCAGACGACCGATATTTTCTTCTCTTCCGGCAAGGTTGTGCCGGGACCGGAGCAGACGCCGGTTCTCGACAGGTTGGCGGATCAAATAAAGGAATTCGCCCAGAGTGCCCGCAATTCCGGCGTAACGGCGCGGTTCATGTTGACCGGGCATTCGGACACCACGGGCCGTGAGACGGCCAACGCGTCGATCAGCGCCGCCCGCGCCGAGACAGTTCGTGCGCTTCTCAACAAGCGGGGCGTCGCTCCCGAATTGCTGCTGGTTCGGGGCGCGGGCACTTTTGAGCCGGCTGTACCTGAAAACAGTCTAACCGGTAGCTCCACCAATCGCCGGGTTTCGATTACCGTAAACCTGGACTAGCGGAGCTCAACATGTTGCAAAAAAAGATCTGCATGCTGGGCGGTTTCGCTGTCGGAAAGACGAGTCTGGTCCGCAGGTTTGTGCAGAGCATCTTCTCAGAAACCTACTTGACCACCGTTGGAGTGAAAATCGACAAGAAGAGCGTCGCGCTGCCGGACAAAACCGTGGATCTGATTTTGTGGGATTTGGCCGGCGAAGACGATATCGGCTCATTCCGCGTCAGCTATGTTCGAGGTGCAACCGGGCTCGTGCTAGTCGTCGATGGAACCCGCGCTGCTACTCTTGCCGTGGCACTCACGCTGCGCGAACGGGTCGAGGCCGAATTCGGCGCCATGCCGTTCGTATTGCTGTTCAACAAGTCCGATCTGGCCGATCGGTGGGCGATATCGGATCGTGAGATCAACGAGTTGAGGCAACGTGGATGGCAAATCTATCTAACAAGTGCGCTCTCGGGCGAGCAGGTAGATGACGCCTTTCGTCAACTTGCCTTGATGGTCACCAAATAGACCATGCATGAATTGCCAAAAGAAGTCAGAAATTGGTTTTTCAATTTCTTCTTCGACGGGCACGCTGTCGCTTATCTGAAAATCGACCCTGAGCTTTGCATAGCTGCCAAGGGCGGTAATGTTGAACATTACGGGCTGTCATCACTTCGCATCGGCAAGCCTGTTGCCGAGCAGCTTGAATTCATGGAGGGTTTGCTGCCTTGCCCGGAGCTTCCGTTTCGCATGGACATGGTTGAACTGCCCGGCGGGCGTGTCGCCGACCTCCATTTTTTTGCTGACAATGCGTTCGTGTGGCTGCTTTTTCTGGACGCCACTGCCGAACGAGACAACAGGCAGCGGCTTCAACAGAAGGCCTATGAAATGACGCTCCTGCAAGAGAGGGAGCGTCAACTCAACGAAAAATTGCAATCGACGAACGAGGCGTTGAGGAAGAGCCAGGAGGGATTGGCGCGTGAATATCAGCGCGCCGAAAACCTGCTCCTCAACATTCTCCCGGCCTCGATCGCGGAGCGATTGAAAGCGCAAAAGAAAATTGCCGACAACCACGCAGAGGTGAGTGTGCTTTTTGCCGACATCGTCGGTTTTACGGAACGAGCGCGCAGCGTCGGAGCGGTGACGACGCTCGCTATATTAAACTACTTCTTCAAGGCGGCGGATCGGCTCTCTGAGCGATACGGCTGCGAAAAGATCAAAACAATTGGCGATTGTGTGATGGTGGTCGCCGGCCTGCCCACGGCGCGATCCGATCATGCAAAGGCCCTCACGCGCTATGCGATTGAGCTGCGCAAAGCGGTCAAGCGGGAACGCTTCGCAGGAGAGCCGATAAGGCTGAGAATTGGAATTCACTCAGGACCGATCGTCGCCGGCGTCATAGGCAAGAGGCGGTTCGCTTATGACCTGTGGGGTGAGACCGTTAATCTCGCCTCGCGTATTCAAACGTCCGCGGAGCCCGATGAAATCCGTATTTCCGATGCAACTTACCAGCTGCTTGGACCGAAATTTGCTTGCGACCCACTCGAGGAAACGGAATTGCGCGGTGCGGGTCGCGTGCGAATGTGGCGGCTCCCGAGCTGATCCGTCGCCTGCAGTGCGACCGTGGAGCGCCGATAGCGGGCGCCCGACAGGAGTTGGCGTGACCAGATCTTGCGATCGCAAAGCACCCTTTGCGCTTGCCCGGAAGGCATCTATTCTGGAGCACAGTGGCCGCTGGTGGGCATAGAATGTCGGTACTGCCTTTCTTGAGAATTTACGCGCCGCTAAACGCGGTGCTGGCTGCGCCTGGGCTTCTGGCGGTGGCTGCGCTCACGATGCCGAACATGTCCGGACGAAGCAGACTGCTTCTGGCTGCCGTGCTCGCTGTCATTTGGGCCGCCTATCTTCTGCAGATGGCTGAGACCCTGCTCAAGCGCTGGGCGGGAGACCTCAGGGACAGGACGCCGGCAATCGCGATCGATGTGCTCGCGGTTTTGGTTCCAGTCGCCGCATTTCTGCTCGACGGCACGCCCGACCGGAGCCTCTACTGTGCTGTCTGGCTGCTGAAGCCGCTGCGCGACTCGACCTTCTTCCCGCTGCTTGGCAGGGTTCTGGCCAACGAAGCGCGCAACCTGGTCGGCGTCACCACGGTCTTCGGCCTGGTTCTGTTCGGTGTCGCACTCGCGGCCTATGTCATCGAGCGCGACGTCCAACCGGAAAAGTTCGGCAGCATCCCCGAGACAATGTGGTGGGCGGTGGTCACGCTGTCCACTACCGGCTATGGCGACGACATTCCGCAAAGCTTCGCCGGCCGCGTCCTTGCCGGGGCTGTCATGATGTGTGGCATCGGCATCTTCGGGCTCTGGGCCGGCATTCTTGCCTCCGGCTTTTATCAAGAAGTCCGTCGCGAGGATTTCGTCCGCAATTGGCAATTGATTGCCGGCGTTCCGTTGTTTCAGAAGCTTGGCCCGGCCACGCTGGTCGAGATCGTGCGCGCGTTAAGGCCTCGCACGGTGCCGGCGGGCGCCGTGATCTGCCGCAGTGGCGAGACCGGTGATCGGATGTTCTTCGTCGTGGAGGGCCGCGTCAGCGTCGCGACGCCCAACCCGGTGGAGCTTGGCCCTGGCGCCTTCTTCGGCGAGATGGCGCTGATCAGCGGCGAACCGCGTATGGCGACCGTCACTGCCGCAACTTCTGTCTCACTCCTGTCGCTGCACGCGGCGGATTTCCAGATGCTGTGCAGCAGCAGCCCGGAAATCGCGGAAATCATCCGCAGGACCGCGCTCGAGCGGCGCGGCGCGGCGCCGGTGGCTTGACCGTACAGCCGATGGTGGCCCGGCTGGAACTGGATGGTACGGCTCTATCGACCACGCGCGAAGGTTCTGGACGGCACGTGGAAGGTCCCAGAGGCGTAGCCGGAGACCTAAACGTAGCCGATCCACTCTACCGGCGGCTCGTTGTTTGGCGCTGTGCGTCGACAGTTCCTGCCCCGCGGCCTTTCGGACGACCGGCTTTGGCTAAACTCTAATGCCTTAGAATCTTGCTTAGAAAAGCCCGGCTGCGGTCGGTCTTCGGGTCGGAGAAAAACGCTTCCGGCGTGCCGCTTTCGACGATGGCGCCGGCGTCCATGAACACCACGCGCTGCGCCACCTTGCGGGCAAAGCCCATTTCGTGCGTTACCACCATCATGGTCATGCCTTCCTCGGCCACCGCGACCATGACGTCGAGCACTTCGGAAATCATCTCGGGATCGAGCGCCGAGGTCGGTTCGTCAAACAGCATGATCTTGGGGCGCATGCCGAGGCAGCGCGCGATGGCCACACGCTGCTGCTGGCCGCCGGACAGCTGTGACGGGTAGGCGTTGACCTTGTCGGCGAGGCCGACCTTGGCCAGCAAGTCGCGCCCGGCCTGCTCGGCCTCGGCGCGGGGGATCTTGCGCACATGGATCGGCGCCAGCGTGACGTTTTCCAGCGCCGTCTTGTGCGGGTAGAGGTTGAACGACTGGAAGACGAAGCCGATCTCGGTGCGCAGCTGCGTCATGTTGGTGGCGGGGTCGCCGAGGCGCTGGCCGTCGACGACGAGGTCGCCATCCTTGATCGCTTCCAGGCCGTTGATGCAGCGGATCAGCGTCGACTTGCCCGAACCACTTGGGCCGCAGACGACGACCACTTCGCGCGGCTCGACGCTGAGCGTGATGTCCTTCAGCACATTGAGCGAGCCGAACCATTTGTTGACGCCGCGAAAGTCGATCATGCCCGTTTTGGTCAGGTTTGTCTTGGTCGGGCTTGGATTGGTCATGGCGGTCAGCCCTTTGGGTTCGATGTCACAGCTGCACCTCGCCATGCGCCGCGCCCATGCGGCGCTCCAGCCGGCGGGCGAGCATGATCAGCGGATAGCAGACGACGAAATAGCCGACGCCGACCAGGAAGAAGACCAGCAGGCCGTTGGGCACACGCTGCACCACCAGCCAGCCGACGCGGGTGAGGTCGGTCAGCCCGATCGCCGAGACGACGGAAGAATCCTTGATCAACAGTACATATTGCCCGACCAGCGGCGGCAGCACGATGCGCATCGCCTGCGGCAGCACCACCTGGCGCATGCGTTGCCAGCGCGACAGGCCGGACGCCAGAGCTGCCTCAACCTGGCCGGTCGGCACCGAGCGGATGCCGGCGGCGACGATCTCGCAGATGAAGCACGCGGCGAGGTTGGTGAGCGCGATGATGCCGGCGGTGAAGGCATCGAGCTCGATGCCGAATTCCGGCAGGATGAAGAAGATCAGAAAGATCTGCACCAGGAACGGCGTGCCGCGGATCAGGTCGACCCAGGCCCCGATCACGCTCGAGATCAGCCGGTTGCCGCCGGTGCGCAATATGCCGAGGCCGAAGCCAAGCAGCGTGCCCAGCACCAGGCTGATCGCCGACAGCATCACGGTCATGCCAAGGCCGCGCAAGGCGAGGGGGTAGCTGCCGGCCAGGCTTTGCAGCTGTTGCCAGATCATGTGCTGCTCCTTGCCGGCTGCAGACCGAGCCAGCGACTGGACAGCCCCGCCAGTCCTTTGAGGCCGTAATAGAGCAGCAGATAGAAGGCGGCGATGGTGATGAAACCTTCCGCCGGCATGAAGCGGTCGGACGCCAGCAACTGGCCGGCGCGCGTCAGTTCGGAAACCGAGATCAGCGACAAAAGCGCGGAATCCTTGACCAGCACGATCGCCTGGCCGAGCAGCGGCGGGATCGTCACCTTGAAGGCTTGCGGCAGGATGACCAGGCGCATGCGCTGGACATAGGTCATCCCCGAGGCGACGCCGGCCTCGACCTGGCCGCGCGGGATCGACAGGATGCCGGCGCGGATGATTTCCGCGACATAGGCGCCGCTGTTCAGCGACAGAGCGATGATGCCGACGACCAGCTCGGGCAGGACGAAGCCGAGACGCGGCAGGCCGAAATAGAGGAAGTAGAGCTGCGCCAGCAACGGCGTGGCGCGCACGGCATCGATATAGCCCTTGGCCAGCACGCGAAACAGCTGGCCGCGCTGCAGGTTCATGGCGGCGAGCACGATGCCGACGGCCAGCGCGCCCGCAAAGGACAGCGCCGACAGCCACACGGTCGTGATCAGACCCTGCCCGAACAGCGGCAGATATTCGACGATGGTGCGGAAGCTGAAATTTTCGAGCATGGCGGTGAATTGTGAATGGTGAATGGGGAGTAGTGAGTAGTAAGTGGTGAGCAGTGAAGGGCGTCCGGAATGGCCATTCACCATTCACCATTCACTACTTCCTACTCACTACTCCCTGCTTACCTCTGCTTAGTGATCCTTCTTCCAGGCGTCGGAATTGACCCAGTAGTCGAGGTTCTTCTGCAGGCGGCCGTCGATGCTGACCTGGTTGAGGAACAGGTTCATCCAGATCAACAGGTCCGGCTCGTCGTAGCGGGTGGCGAAGGCAAGCGGCTCCTTCGACAACAGGTCCGGCATGATGGTGAAGGTGCCGGCGGGATAGGCTGTCGACTGACCCTTGACCGCCGAGACGTCGTTGACGCCGCAATCGGCTTGGCCGTTGTTGACCGCGTCGAGCAGCAGCGGGCCGCCGCCCTTGTAGCTCTTGATGTCGGCATCCGGGAAGGCGTTCTTGGCTTCCTTTTCGCCGGTGGCGCCCAACAGCACGGCGATCTTGGTGCCCTTGGCCTTGCAGTCCTCGGTTGTCTTGAACTTGCTGTCGGCCTTCGTGAAGACGGTGCTGCCCGTATACATGTAAGGTGTGGTGAAGGCGACCTTCATGCCGCGCGCCAGCGTCGGCGTCATGTCGGCGACGAGCAGGTCGGCCTTGCCCGAAAGCAGCGCCGGGATCAGCCCGTCCCAATCATAGTCGAGGAAGGTGATCTTGACGCCCATTTCCTTGGCCATCAGTTCGGCGAGTTCGACCGAACTGCCGGTGCGCTCGCCGGCCGCGCCGACCAGCGAGAAGGGAGGTCCTTGCGTCTGTACCGCGACGCGCAGTTCGCCGCGCTTGGTGATCTCGTCGAGCGTTCCGGCACTGGCAGCAGCGGTCAGGCCCGCAAGCGCAAGTCCGGCGATGAAAAGCTTGGCAATCTTCATTTGGCATTCCTCCTGTTATCGTTGTTGTTCCACTTTGTTATTCCACCCTTTTGGGTGTTTTTTGAGCGGCGGCACCGTTTGCCGGCGGCAGCCACCGTTCGAAAATCCTCAGTCCCAGGCCACCGTCTCGGCAACCTTGATGCCACGCCTGGCCAGCTCGTCGAAGAACGGCCCGTCTGGCACATGCAGCAGCGGGTTCAAAAGCCCTGGTGTGGCGATCTCGCGCCGCGCCAGCATCTGCGCCACGATGCTGGCGGGATAGCCGACGCCAAGGCTCATGCCGAACAGGCCTGATGCCAGGTCGCGTTCGATGATCAGGTCCGACGTCACCGTTTTGGCGCGGCCGCCTTCGAAACCGGAAAAGACATTGCGCATCACGCAAAGGTCCTTCTCGTCGGCGCCATATTGCAGTTGCGGGCCGAGCAGACGGCCGAGAAATTCGCGTGGGCTGGCGCCGGTGCCGGGCACCTTATCTTCGGAGAGGAAGCCGAGTTCCTTCAGCGGCGCCCAGAACGCCGACCATCCCGGCCAGCGCAGCGTATAGCGGCCCGAGCGTTGCAATCCCTTGGCGGCTGCCAGCATCTCGACATAGTGCAGAGCGTCGCCATTGGGGAAAGCTTCCAGCCGGCCGAGGCCCGCGACCTCGATCTCGTGGATGAAGGCATTGTCGTGCTGTCGGCCGGCCGGCACTTCGACGCGCTTGCCATGCTCGATCATCACGCTGTCGCGGTTCTGGCTGACCAGAACCATGTCGAAATTCCAGCTTACCTTGTAGCAAAGCGGCTTCGCCATCGCCTTCGGTTCGGGGATGCCGCCGCAATAGGAATCGATCGAGGAGATCGTAGAGAACTGCTTTGCAGCGCGCGCATAGAGCACGAGGTCGATGCCGGGATCGAGCCCACATTCGGTCATGATCGAAACGCCGGCCTGTTCAGCCTCCGGCGCCAGATCGGCAATCGCCTTGCCGTAATTGGTAGTGACCAGCGGCGTGCGCGTTGCGATCGCGGCCTGCACCGCCTCGCGCATCAATGGCTGCGGCAACAGATCGATGGCGGCGTCGACATCCGCCAGCACGGTGGCAAGCGCCGGACCGATCGCGCCCTCGGGCATGACGAAACGCACGCGGGAAAGGTCGGTCAGCCCGGCAAGCCGGGCAGGGCCGTCAGCCGACGTATCGACGCAGACGACTTCCTCGACACCGGCGCTGGCGACGAGATCGGCGATGGCCGCCCGTCCCTGCAGGCCGAGGCCGCCGAGAACAGCTATTCTCATGCCGGCTCCTTGCGTGACGGTGTTTCTTCCGACCAGCAGCCTTCGGGAAGGCTGACCCATTTGTTGCATGAAGCCATGACGACGAAGGTTTCGCTGCGCACGACTTCGCCGGGAATGCCGGCGCCCGGAATCAGCTCGCTGGTGATGCGGTAGAGGTCGGCGACATCGCCGGCGACGGTCACGTCGACGATGATGTCGAAGCGCCCGGTGACCACCGAGGCCGAGTTGACGAAAGGCAGTTCGGCAATGCGCTGCGCCAGTTCCCGGGCGCGGCCACGTCCCTGAGCGTTGATGCCGACAATGGCCGAGATCAGCTCGGGGCGTTCGGTCAGATTGAGCAGCCCGACGATCTTCAAGAGGTTGCGGTCGAGCAGATTGCGCAACCTTGAGCGCACCGTCGGCACCGAGATCGCCATCGTCTCGGCGAGCCGGTTGATACCGGGCTGGGCATCCTGCGACAACAGCTTTACCAGCCGTCGATCGGTTTGATCGAGATGCTCACGCAAAAGGCAAGGCTTTCATAAAGGAGAAAAATGTGGTGGAATTTCTTCCTGATATGAAAATAGCCTACGAGATATTTATAATAACAGCAAGAGGTGAGTTTGTTGCTACGCTGATCGAATCGATTGGAACATCGCTACCGCCGCAGCTGTCAGCGCCGCATTGCCGGATGCCGCCGCGCCATCCGGCAGATGCTTCCCATCCTCCAGCCCGACGCGCGTCGACCAATTGCGATCCGCGGCACGGCGCACGAACGGCCACACCGTCGCGTTCTCGCCATGCAGCAGGATGGCACGGCGAATGCCGGCGCGCTCCAGGACCTGTTCGATGCCGCCGGCGACCGCAAAAGCCTCGTCTAGCGTCTGCTCGGAAATCTCGATCAGGACGCGCAGCACGCGCCCGCCATGGTCGAGGCTGACGAGGCGCTCGGCGTCGGCGACCGAGGCCAGACCCGCCTCGATGCCGATGCCGCGCTGGCGCAGGCTCTCCATGACGATGGGTGCCGCCGCCTCGCTGAGATTGACGGAGGCATAGTCCGGCAATTCGCGCCAGCCGGCGATGGCGACCAGCGTGCTTGTATCGTCATTCTCGATCCAGGCGCCGGTGGAGACGCCGATCAGCGTACCGGGGCAGGCACGGCGCAGCCCTGCGATGGTCGGATCCATCGCTGCCGGCGCAAGGCTCTCGCGGCGGTCCGCGCTGCGGGCATGGACATGCAGCTCAGCTGCGCCCGCGGCAATCGAAGCCGCCCCGTCGCGCGCCATAGCGTCGGAGTCGAGCGGCAGTGTGGGGTGAAAATCGGCGGCGCGCGCGCCATTGATGCAGGCCTGGACGATCATGGCTCTCGCGATCCTGTTGCGGATCGCGCGAGCCTACCGCAGGGCAGGGCGGAGAGGGAACGGGCGTGGTGAAGATTGGTGACAGGGTGCCGCTTCTGCGGAGGTTGCGGTATCGGCCCAGGACATACCATATAGCGGGACAGGACACGCCACGGGCGATCCTTACCCCTTTGCCGGACTGCCGGCCAGAAGGATTTGCGATGGCTGAGTTGAAGGTCAGGACCCGTGTCACCGGCGCGACGGCGACGCTTCAGCCAGGCGGCTTGCCGGCTGTCACGACGCCGACCGGCGGCGCGGTCGACGTAGTCACCGGCGTGAGCGCGCCGGGCTTCAATCCGCTCGACCTGCTCTACGCCTCGCTCGCCGCCTGCATGGTTCTGAGCGCGCGCATCGCCGCCTCGCGCCTCGGGGTTGCCGCCGAGCTTGGCGAGGTGCGCGCCGAAGTCAGCGGCGAGAAAGCCAAGGACGAGCCGTCGCGCGTCGAAAGGCTCAACATCAGGCTCGACATTGCAGGCGATCTCGACGCGGCGACGAAACAGCGGATCGTCAAGGACGCCGAGGCGATCTGCACGGTGTCCAACACGCTGCGCGCCGCGCCGCAATTGCATACGACGCTTGGGTGAGGGCTTCGCAGAATGCCTCCCTACCACCAACCAAGGACCGTCCCATGGCCATGATCCCGCCGATCGACTACGCCTCGGCATCGCAAGAGATCCGCGCCGAGCACGACAGGGAACTTGGCCTGCGCGGGCGCATGACCAACATGAAGCGCATCCTGCTGCATTCACCGGCGGCCCACCGCATCTATGCCGAATGGTTCACCCTGCGCGATCTGCTCAAGCCCACGCTCGACGACCGCGCCATCTGGCTGTTGTCGCTGGCGGTCTCCGAGAGATGCCGCGCCGAGATACCGCTTACCTTCTTCCGCCGCGCGCTGATCGATGGTGGCCTTGATCCCGAGGCAATCCAGCCAACTTCCGACGAGGCGTTGCTGATCGAATTTGGCAAGGCAGTCGCCGCCGATGCCAATGTCATTCCGAACGACATCTGGGCAGCGCTGAAGGCTCGCTATGACGACACACTGCTGGTCAACCTCGTCGCCTTCGCCGGCATCATGGTGGCGACCTGCGTGTTCACGAATGCGGTGAGGGTCGATCTGGACCCTGAGTTGGAGGCGTATCGCCGCAAGGGTGCCGATCCGGTCTGATGCGATCGATACGCAGTCGATCTGCAGTGGATATCGCCCAGAAGGATCCGCCGTAGTAGCCGGCTCCAAACAGCAAAAGTGTTTCCACCTGGGAGTCCGCTTCTTTTCCTATGGCTGTCCAGATGCTGATGCCGAGAGCATTCGAAATCGCGCTATCGATCTCGACCTTCACATTGGGGTCGGTTTGTCTCAAGAACCTCAGCGCAACCTCCATGGAAATCGGAAACAGCGACGCGCCACCCAGTTCCAAGATCGCAGGCGAGGTGAATTCTAGCGCTTCGAGTGCGCCATCGGCCTTGTAATAGGCGAATACTCCAAGGTCCGGCCAATAGTCGGCCGGAACGCTGGTTGGGCTCCGCCGGAAGACCTTGAGCTCTCCTGAAAAGAAGGATCTGACAGTCGCCTTAGACGATCCGAGAGGAAGCCCTTTGACGCCATTTAGCGGTTCGATCGAAAGATGCATGTACACAGTTAATCGCTGCCGGCAGCAGATGACAATGTTCGTCGCAGGAATCGGGTGGCCCAGGCGCCTCGTTCGCCCCACTTTGACCGCAAGCAAAGGAGGCATCCATGACCATCCATTCGATAAGCACCAAACGCGCAGCCCATTCGGCCGAAGCGCGCGCCGCAGCGCAGGACTGGAGTGCTCTGATCGGCGACCTGAACAGCCACGGCAGCACCGTCATGCCGGCGCTGCTTTCACCCGAGGAGTGCGCCGAGATCGCCGGTCTCTATCCGCATGAGGACCATTTCCGCAGCCATGTGGTGATGGCCCGCCATGGCTTCGGCAAGGGCGAGTACCGCTATTTCCGCTATCCGCTGCCGGATCTGGTCGGTGGCCTGCGCACCGCGCTCTATCCGAGGCTGGCCGGCGTCGCCAACGACTGGAACGAACGCATGGGCGTGGCACAGCGCTATCCCGATGACCACGCCGCCTTCCTCCAGCTTTGCCACGAAAGCGGCCAAACGCGGCCGACGCCGCTTCTCCTGCAATATGGCCCCGGCGACTTCAACTGCCTCCATCAGGACCTCTATGGCGATCTCGCTTTTCCCCTGCAGGTGGCGATCCTGTTGTCGCAGCCCGGCGAGGATTTCACCGGCGGCGAATTCGTCCTGACCGAACAGCGCCCGCGCATGCAAAGCCGTGCCGAAGTGGTGCCGCTGACCCGGGGCGATGCGGTGATCTTTGCTGTCCACAACCGCCCGGTGCAAGGCACGAAAGGCCATTACCGCGTCAACCTCAGGCACGGCGTCAGCCGCCTGCGCTCCGGCAGGCGGCATACAGTGGGGATCATTTTCCACGACGCGAAGTGACAATTCGTCGGACACAGCCAAAGCACCTCACTACCGCTGCTTATTGACATGGCGAGTTCGGCGGAACAGTCTCCGCTTGTGTAAGAGAGGGGCATTTATGAAACGATCCTATGAGAAGCCGACACTCGTCAGACGGGGCAAGCTCGCCTCGCTCGCCGCCCAGCAGGTGCCGTCAATAGAAGCGGAAGTGCCCGCACCGAACTGAGTACAGAAGCTGGTTCAAAAACAGCCCGTTGCGCAAAATCGCGCGGCGGGCTGTTTTGCATTCTGGAGGTGCGGACCGCAGCGGCTTTTGCGCGCGGCGTCAAATGGGCGCTTCCTCTGGCGCGGCCGATCGCGTAAGGGCCGGGGAAAATCCTCCAAGGTTCTTCCAGTCGCATGATCCGTCTTGAAAGCATCAGCAAACAGAACGGCCGCCAGCTTGTCTTCATCGAGGCCTCGGCCTCGCTACAGAAGGGCGAGAAGATCGGCCTTGTCGGTCCGAACGGCGCCGGCAAGACGACTTTGTTTCGCATGATTACCGGCCAGGAGCAGCCCGACGAGGGCCAGGTGCAGGTCGATCGCGGCGTCACCATCGGCTATTTCAGCCAGGATGTCGGCGACATGGCCGGCCACAGTGCTGTGGCCGAAGTGATGAACGGCGCCGGGCCGGTCAGCGACGTGGCGGCCGAAATGGCCGAACTCGAGGCGGCCATGGCCGATCCCGAGCAGGCCGACCGGATGGATGAGATCATCGAGAAATATGGCGAGGCGCAGCACCGTTTCGAGGAACTCGACGGCTATGCGCTCGATGGCCGCGCCCGCGAAGTGCTGGACGGCCTGGGCTTCAGCCAGGAAATGATGGACGGCGATGTCGGCAAACTGTCCGGCGGCTGGAAGATGCGCGTGGCGCTGGCCCGCATCCTGTTGATGCGGCCCGATGTCATGCTGCTCGACGAACCGTCCAACCATCTCGATCTCGAAAGCCTGATCTGGCTGGAGCAGTTCCTGAAAGGTTATGAGGGCGCGCTGCTGATGACCTCGCACGACCGCGAGTTCATGAACCGCATCGTCAACAAGGTGGTCGAGATCGACGCCGGTTCGCTCACCGCCTATTCCGGCAATTACGAATTCTACCAGCAGCAGCGGGCGATCGCCGACAAGCAGCAGCAGGCGCAGTTCGAGCGCCAGCAGGCCATGCTGGCCAAGGAGATCGCTTTCATCGAGCGCTTCAAGGCGCGGGCGTCACACGCCGCCCAGGTGCAGAGCCGGGTGAAGAAGCTCGACAAGATCGATCGTGTCGAGCCGCCCAAGCGCCGTCAGATCGTGAATTTCGATTTTCAGCCGGCGCCGCGCTGCGGCGAGGATGTCGTGACGCTGAAGAACGTCCACAAGGGCTATGGCAGCCGCTCGATCTATGAGGGGCTAGACTTCCAGGTCCGCCGCCGCGAGCGCTGGTGCATCATGGGCGTCAACGGCGCCGGCAAGTCGACACTGCTGAAGCTGGTGGCCGGCGCGTCTGACCCGGATGCCGGCACAGTTGCTCGGGGGCCGAGTGTGAAAATGGGCTATTTCGCCCAGCACGCCATGGAGGTGTTGGAGGGCGAACGCACCGTGTTCCAGACGCTGGAGGACGCGTTTCCGCAAGCCGGCCAGGCGCCGCTCAGGGCACTCGCCGGCTGCTTCGGCTTTTCCGGCGACGAGATCGAGAAGAAATGCCGGGTTCTGTCAGGCGGCGAAAAGGCGCGCCTGGTGATGGCGCTGATGCTGTTCGATCCGCCCAATCTTCTGGTGCTCGACGAGCCGACCAACCACCTCGACATCGCGACCAAGGAGATGCTGATCACGGCGCTGTCGCAATACGAAGGCACCATGCTGTTCGTCTCGCACGACCGCCATTTCCTGGCCGCACTCTCCAACCGCGTGCTGGAACTGACGCCAGAAGGCATCCACACCTATGGCGGCGGCTATACCGAATATGTGGAGAGGACCGGGCACGAGGCGCCGGGGCTGCGGACCTGACGCAGGTCCTGCGTCCGCATTTGCGTCCAGCAAAGCCAGGATTTGTCAGCTCGCCGCCAGCCATTTGCGCGACTGCGCGAAGGCCTTGAAGGCTTTGGCATCCATCGGGTAGCCGAACAGGAAGCCTTGCAGGATGTCGCAGCCAAGCTCTTTCAGGATGCGCGCGTGCTCCATCGTCTCGACGCCCTCGGCGATCACTTCGATCCCGAGCGACTTGCCGATGTCGATGATGGACGACACAAGCTGCCGCTGTGCGGTTGAGCTGGTGATGGGGGTGACCAGCTGGCGGTCGATCTTGAGGCGACGGGGCCGCAACTTCAACAGCGAGACGATCGAGGCATGCCCGGTGCCGAAATCGTCGATCTCGACGTCGATGCCGAGCCCCTTGATGTGTTCGATGTTCCAGCTGACCAGCTCGTCGTTTTCGTCGAGGAAAATCGACTCCACCAGTTCGAACGACACGGTCCCTTCCTTGATCGGAAGCTTGCGCAAACCCTTGATCAGGTCCCTGTCTTCCAGGCGCCGTGCGGAAACGTTGACCGAGACGCGCGGGATGTTGAGGTGGCTGCGCGACCAACGCTCAAAATTATCGAGCGCCTGCTCCAGGACGGTGCGGTCGATAAGCGCCACGACATTAAGTTCTTCAGCCACCTTGATGTAGGCGTCGGGGGTCAGCATGCCGCGTTGCGGATGATCCCAACGCGACAGCGCCTCGACGCCGACGATCTCCAGCGTCTTGGCGTCGAACTGCGGCTGATAGTAGACGATGAATTCGTTCCGCTCGAGCCCGCCCAGAATCTCGTCGGCGGTCTGCTTGGTCCGCACGATCTCGCTCTGCAGCTCTTCGTTGAAAAACTCGTAGCGGTTGCGGCCGCGGCCTTTCGCCCGGTACAGCGCCAGATCGGCATTGACAAGCAACTGCCTTGCATCGACGCCGCTATTGGCCGCAATGCCGATGCTGACGCCGAACCGGCACTGGTGACCCAGATAGTCGACCGGCTGGCGCATCGCATCGATAATGTGGTCGGCCAGCGCGGCGAGTTCCTTGTCGTCGCGTCCATGGCTCAGCACGACAAACTCGTCGCCGCCGATGCGCGCAACGAAATCGGCACTGCCGACGCTGGCCTTGATGACTTTCGAAGCATGCACCAGCAATGCATCGCCCGCTGCATGGCCGAGCGTGTCGTTGATCTGCTTGAACCGGTCAAGGTCGAGATGCAGCAACGCCGCACGGCCGTCGGCTTCGCGGTTTTCGGCAAGCATCTCGTCCAGATACCGACGGTTGGGCAGACCGGTCAGCGAATCATGCATCGCGACATGCTCGATGCGGGCTTTGGCCAGGTTCAGTTCGGCATTTTTCGATTCTGAAAGGCGACGTTCACGCACGAGATTCTCGTTGAGCAGCACGTCGCCTGTCACATCCCATTCGGCGCCGATCATTTTTGGCGTGCCGTCGATGTCCCGGAAGAAACTGGCGCGGGTGCGCACATGGCGAATGGTGCCGTCCGGCCGCAGGAGCCGATACTGCGAAGAGTAGGGGCCTTGTGTTGCAACAGCCGAATCGAAATCTGCTTTAGCCCGTTCGAAGTCTTGGGGATGGATCGCCAGCGCCCAGTCGTCATAGCTACGGGTCTTGCCGCCGCCGGGTTTGCCATAGATTTCGTTGATGCGGTCGTCCCATACGAGTTCGTTGCTGACGGTATCGTGCTCCCACACGCCTATAGCAGAGGCTTCCAACGCCAGCTCCAGCCGCCGGGACAGGCGCCTCAACTCGGCGTCACTTTTCTGCCGCTCACCGAAAAGACGTCCTGCCACGAGGATCGGCAGCACCACCAGCGCGCCGGCAAGCGCCATGAGCAGACGCAACAGCCACTCATTTTTCGGAGCGGTCGGCCAGCCGCCCTTCGGTATGGCTGAAATTTGCCAGGAGCCTGAAGGCAATTGCACCTCTGCCATCACCGGATTGCCGGACACGACATTATCGCCGCCGAAGAACAGTTCCCCGCCGCCGCCGAGCGCATCCTTGCCGATAAGCGCCACATCGATATCCAGATCAGGGTCGGTCAGTCCGCTGGCAGCGTAGAGCCGATCGACATCGATCACGGCCGAGACGATACCCCAGAAACGGTCGCCGCCACCCGCCGTCGGCACGAAGACCGGGATACGGCCGATGAAGCCACGTCCGCCTTGCGCCAGTTTGACCGGCCCGGCGAGCACCAGCGCGCGCTGGTCACGGGCGCGAAGCGCGGCCATGCGTTGCGTATCGCTCTTGCGGTAGTCCAGCCCGATGGCTTTTTCATTGCCTTCCAGCGGATACATCAGCGCGATGACGAGGTCGGGGGCGCCGGCAATATCGCGCAACTGCGATTTTTGCTCGAACAGATTACGGGCGAGTGCCGCAAATCTTTGCTGGCCCATATAGGGCTCGGTAACGATTGTCGAAACGAGACCCTGAACCAGCTGGAGATTGCCGCCTATGTTGCCTTCGAGCTTGGCGCGTATGATGTTGACCTTGGCCAGGACGTCGGCGCGCGCCAGCTGATCGGAGACCTCTCTGTTCCTCTGGTCGGCAACCAGGGCGCAGACGAGAAGCACGACAAAGGCAATCGCCGCCGGCAAGTTGGCGGAAGAAAAAACGGCCCGTTTCAACCGGCCGGAATTGAGCATTGCACCTGCCAACTCGATCCGAAGACCTTTCCAGGACAGTAGTCCTTCGGTCGACCATAGTAGCTAAAGCTTAAGTTTGAGCTTCGAGACGAATCCGAGAACAAACGGTAAGCTTTTGGCTGCCAGGGTCCAGCCGAAATCTGAATGAGTGTCCGAAAGTAGGACGCCAGGTTGCAGCGTTCTGCAACCCAGCGGCGAAGTCATATTCGCCTCAGATTGCAACAAGCCGCCTGATCTTGCCGCGCGGGCCCTTGCGGGAGGCTTACTTCCCAGCCATTTGACCGGCCAGCGCCTGCGCCTGGGCGAGCAGCGCCGGGAAAGCCGGGTCAGTCGGCAGGCGCTGCGCCATGCAGGCCCGGTAGTCGCTGTCGCCCTTGTCCCAGGCGGCGTTGGAGGAATCGAACGCTTTTTCGTCCTTCAGGTCCGATGCCTGGTAGGCCTCCTGGAATTTCTGCGCGGCGGCGTCCGCAGCAGCCCACACGGCGTCGCAGGCGGCGATCTTCGGAACGGCTGGGGCTGCCGGCGCTGCGATAATTCTCACGCTGTTGCCTTTGACGAGCGTAATGACGACTTCCTGCTCGTAGATCGGCCCGACGTCCTGCGTCCAGCCGCCGAGCCGTGCGAAGGCGATGTCGGCGCCCTCGGGCTTCTTCAATGGAAAGTCGAGCGTTCCCTCGAAGGCGGCGTCGCTGTTGATCGCCTGGGTGTAGAAGGCATCGAGCTTAAGCGCCTCATCGATGCCGACGGGCAGTTTGAAACTCTCGTCGGTCTCGGCGGTTCTGGACTGGAGCCAGCGCTCCAGCAGCCCTCGCGTCGTTGCCACCAGGCTAGGCCCGTCGTCGTCCTTGGTGTATCGCAGCCCATCGAGCATGCCATAGCCGATATCGGAGTCGCTGAGGCTTTCGATATTGATTGTGCCGGTTGGCGGAAAGTCCTTGACCGCCAGCGGGCCGACGATGCCGGCAAGACGATGCTGGAGATCGGCCAAGGCCTTCTCGTTCTCAGCGTCGATGGTCTCGATTGCCGCGTTCGCGCTGTTCAGCGCCGCGATATCAGCCATCGCCTTGTCACGCGCGGCGACATAGTCGTCCTCCGGCGAGGCCGCGAAAGCCACGCTGCTCACCAGCGCAAACAGAAACGTCCAGACCCACCGCATGATATAAACCCTGCTCTACGTTCGATTCCAAGGATACATGACAACATTGGGCTGAAAAAAGACGGCGTGGAGCTGCAGATCTCTCCCCTTGATGGGGAGATGGCCGGCAGGCCAGAGGGGGTCGCCGCGCGTGAAGCGCTGACTCCTTTTGCAGCGCGAGACGACGTTAGCGCTTCACGCGCAACGACCCCCTCTGTCGCCTTCGGCGACATCTCCCCCTCGAGGGGGGAGATTGGCGCCTACATCACCCTTTGCGCTTCTCCACCTCCGCCTTCCTCAGCAAAAACCGCTGAATCTTGCCGCTCGGCGTCTTCGGCAGCTCGGTGACGAATTCGACCTCGCGCGGGTAGGCGTGCGCCGACAGCCGTTTCTTGACGTGCTGGGCAAGCTCTTCGGCGAGGTCGGGGTTGCCCTTGTAAGCCGGCACCAGCACGACGAAGGCCTTGACGATCTCTGTGCGCTGCGGATCGGGTACGCCGACCACGGCCGCCTCGTTGACCGCCGGATGCTCGATCAGCGCGCTTTCGACGTCGAACGGGCCGATGCGATAGCCGGCCGAAGTGATGACATCGTCGGCGCGGCCGATGAAGGAGACCGAACCGTCCGGCTCGTACTCCACCGTGTCGCCCGTGCGGTAGTAGCCGCCCCTGATCGCCGGCGTTTGCGCCTGGTGATAGCCGTCGAACCAGCGCAGCGGCGACTTCGCGATGTCGACGGCGAGGATGCCGGGCTGGTTGGGGCCGAGCTCGTTGCCGGCCTCGTCCAGTACCACCATGCGATATCCGGGCATGGCGAAGCCGGCCGAGCCCGCGCGAACGACATGCGAGAGCCCATGATGGTTGTTGACCATCATGCCGTTCTCGGTCTGGCCGTAATGGTCGTGAATGGGCGCGGCGAGATTTGCGTCGAACCAGCGGATGACTTCCGGGTTGAGCGGCTCGCCGGCGCTGCTCACCACGCGCAGTCTGCCTTTGACGCGGGCCGCAGCTTCCGCGCCTTCCGCCATCAGCAGGCGATAGGCGGTCGGCGAGCCGGCAAGGCTGGTGACGCCGAGCCGCTCGATGATGTCGTAAGTGCTCTTGGCGTTGAAGGCGCCTTCATAGAAGGTCGTGGCGATGCCGAGCTGCAACGGGCCGGTGATGGCGTAATAGAGGCCGTAGGCCCAGCCGGGGTCGGCGATGTTCCAGAAGATGTCGTCGGGCAGCAAGCCGATCGCGTCGCGCATATAGGCGCCGAAGGCGAGCAGGGCGCGAAGCGGCACCGGCACGCCCTTGGGCAGGCCGGTCGTTCCCGACGTCGACATCATCATGAACAAGTCGTCGCCCTTGCGCATCACCGGCTGGCACTCGGGCGAGGCGGCGGCAAGCGCGGCGCGGAAATCGATGTCGCCTGCAGGTAGCACACCGCCATTGCCAAGAATGGTGGCGATTTGCGCTGATGTCTCGACCTCGTCGAGCTTGCCGCGATTGGCCGGGTTGGTCACCACGATCCTGGCGCCGCTATAGCCGAGGCGGTGCTCGATGGCTTTCGGACCGAAGGCGGTGAACAGCGGCTGGTAGACCGCGCCGATGCGCCATGTCCCGAGGATCAGCGCCACCAGTTCGGGGACGCGCGGCAGCATGCCGGCGACGACATCGCCGGCACCGACCCCGGCGGCCTTGAGCACATTGGCGGCGCGCCCCGACATGTCGGCGAGATCGTCGAAGCTGAATTCGCGAAGCTCACCGCCGGCCGAGATCGCGCGCAGCGCCAGCCGGTTTTGTCCGGTGTAGCGGCCGCAGCATTCGACATAGGCATTGATGCCGGTTCCAGGGTTGCCATACAACTGCGCGATCTCATCTTCGATGCGAAAGCGCTGAGCGGCATCCTCATAGCGCGGCATTTTGCTCATGGCGGTCCTCCCCTAGGCGGCGCCCATCTCCCTTGGAGCGCCTTATCGGTCAGATTGCCTGAAATTGCTGCGCTGGTCGATTACGGCGATAGTCGGGGGATGCGAAGGATCGCAGCGCAGCGACAATCCGCGCGCAGCCACTGGAGTTGACCGAACCGTCCATCCGGCCGATAGCACCGCCAGAATTGCCCCGAGGCCCCAATGACCCCAGACTCAACTTTCGATGACGCGGCCACAGCCGACGAAGAACGCGATGCCGACACCGCCTGGCAAAACGACATCCGCGCGGGCGTGCGCCGCGTCCGCGATCTCGCCTCCCTGCCGCTGTCACCCGCCGAGCGCGCGGCGGCGCAGGAGGCGGTCGTACGCCACAAGGTGCGTGCCCCCAAAACCTATCTCGACCTGATCGACTGGAACGATCCCGCCGACCCGATCCGCGCGCAAATCATTCCATCGCCGGATGAGCTGACGGAAACGGAAGGCGAGCTCGACGATCCGATCGCCGACCATGCCTTCAGTCCGGTGCCGCGACTGACGCACCGCCACGCCGACCGCGTGCTGTTGTTTGCGACCTACCAATGCGCGGTCTATTGCCGCTTCTGCTTCCGCAAGGAGTCTCTGACCTCGATCGGCCGCGGCTATACGCGCGAGGCGCTCGAAGACGCCTTTGCCTATATCGAAGCCCATACCGAAATCCGCGAAGTGATCCTGACCGGCGGCGATCCGCTTTCGCTGCCCGACAAGGCGCTGGCTGAAATCCGCGCCCGCATCGAGGCGATCGCGCATGTCAGGCTGCTGCGTATCCACACGCGCGTGCCTGTCGTGCTGCCGGCGCGCATCACGTCGGGGCTGGTTGGCGCCTTGCAGGGCCGGCTGATGGTCACAATCGTCACCCATTTCAACCATGCGCGGGAGATCACGCCGGCCACCGAATTGGCCTGTCGCGTCATGCGCCAGGCAGGCTTCGTGCTGCTCAACCAGACCGTCCTGCTCAAGGGCGTCAACGATACGGTCGAGGTGCTGGAGGAACTCTGCCGCGAACTGATGTACCGGCTCGGCGTCAAACCCTATTACCTGCACCATGGCGACCTCGCGCGCGGCATGGCGCACAGGCGCACCACGATTGCGCAGGGACAGGCGCTGGCCGGCGCGCTGCGCGCCCGCCTGTCGGGCATCTGCAATCCGATCTATGTGCTGGACCTGCCGGAAGGCGGCGGCAAGGTGCCGCTCGGGCCATGCCATGTCGAGGGACGGGAAGGGCAGGACTGGCGCATCCGCGGCCAGGATGGCGAGGTGAGGGTATATCGGGAGGTGGTGGTGTAGGCACGGCGCAGCGGCGCCAATGACCGCCCCACATTGTCGATCAGAACGACCGATCGCACCAAACTATCGCCACGACGCGTTCGCCTGCATTCCGTATGTTGACATAAAGATATCCTTATGTGATGGTTGTCGCCTCAAGGATAAAAAATGTCGCAGAATTCTGCATCGCTGGACGCATTGTTCGGCCCCGTCGCGGCCAGACCCGATGGGTCCGAAGTGCTTGCGGCGCTGACGGCAGCGGCACGCGAGCGCATCCTCATCCTCGACGGCGCCATGGGCACGCAGATCCAGGGTCTCGGTTTCGACGAGGAGCATTTCCGTGGCGAGGCTTTTGCCGGCTGCGCCTGCCACCAGCAGGGCAACAATGACCTCTTGATCCTGACGCAGCCGAAGGCGATCGAGGAGATCCATTATCAATACGCCATCGCTGGCGCTGATATCCTCGAGACCAACACCTTCTCCTCGACCTCGATCGCCCAGGCGGATTACGGCATGGAGGATGCCGTCTACGCGCTGAACCGGGACGGCGCGCGGCTGGTGCGTCGGGCAGCGGCGAGGGCACAGCAGGAGGACGGCAAGCGGCGCTTCGTCGCCGGCGCGCTCGGGCCGACCAACCGCACCGCCTCGATGTCGCCCGACGTCAACAATCCCGGCTACCGCGCGGTGACCTTCGACGAATTGCGCCTGGCTTATGGCGAGCAGTTGCGCGGCCTGGTCGACGGTGGCGCCGACATCATTCTCATCGAGACCATCTTCGACACGCTGAACGCCAAGGCGGCGATCTTCGCCTGCAACGAGATTTTTCTCGAAAAGGGCGTGCGTTTGCCGGTGATGATTTCCGGCACCATCACCGATCTCTCCGGCCGCACCTTGTCGGGCCAGACGCCGACCGCCTTCTGGCATTCGGTGCGCCATGCCAGCCCCTTCACCATCGGCCTCAACTGCGCACTCGGCGCCAATGCGATGCGCGCGCATCTGGCCGAAATTTCAGGCGTCGCCGACACCTTCGTCTGCGCCTATCCGAATGCCGGCCTGCCCAATGAATTCGGCAGATACGACGAGAGCCCGGACTTCATGGCCGCGCAGATCGAGGATTTCGCCAGGGAAGGGCTGGTCAATGTCGTCGGCGGCTGCTGCGGCTCGACGCCGGAGCACATCCGGGCGATTGCCGAGGCTGTCAAGAAGTATCCACCGCGCGCCATTCCCGAGATCGAGCGCAAGATGCGCCTGTCGGGGCTGGAGCCGTTCACGCTGACCGATGAGATTCCCTTCGTCAATGTCGGCGAGCGCACCAACGTCACCGGCTCGGCCAAGTTCCGAAAACTGATCACGGCGGGCGACTATGTCCCCGCGCTCGACGTGGCGCGCGACCAGGTCGCCAATGGCGCCCAGATCATCGACATCAACATGGACGAAGGCCTGATCGATTCGAAAAAGGCGATGGTCGAGTATCTCAACCTGATCGCCGCCGAACCGGACATCGCCCGTGTTCCGGTGATGGTCGACTCCTCGAAATGGGAGATCATCGAGGCCGGGCTGAAATGCGTGCAGGGCAAGCCGCTGGTCAATTCCATTTCGATGAAGGAAGGCGAGGAAGCGTTCCTGCATCACGCGAAGCTGGTGCGCGCCTATGGCGCGGCCGTGGTCGTCATGGCCTTCGACGAGGCCGGCCAGGCCGACACCAGGGCGCGCAAGGTCGAGATCTGCACCCGCGCCTACAAGCTGCTCACCGAACAGGCCGGCTTCCCGCCCGAAGACATCGTCTTCGACCCCAATGTCTTCGCGGTCGCCACCGGCATAGAGGAGCACGACAATTACGGCGTCGACTTCATCGAGGCCACCGGCGAGATCACCGCCACGCTGCCGCATGTGCATATCTCGGGCGGCGTCTCGAACCTGTCCTTCTCCTTCCGCGGCAACGAGCCGGTGCGCGAGGCGATGCACGCAGTGTTCCTCTACCATGCCATCCAGCGCGGCATGGATATGGGCATCGTCAATGCCGGCCAGCTTGCCGTCTACGACACGATCGAACCGGGACTGCGCGAGGCTTGCGAGGACGTCGTGCTCAACCGCGCGCCCAGGGCCGGCGGCACCGCCACCGAACGCATGCTGGAGATCGCCGAGCGCTTCAAGGGCACCGCCGGCAAGGAAGCCAGGGAGCGCGATCTCGCCTGGCGCGACTGGACGGTCGAGCGGCGGATTTCGCATGCGCTGGTCAACGGCATCACCGAATTCATCGACGCCGACACCGAGGAAGCGCGCCTCGCATCCGAGCGGCCGCTGCATGTCATCGAAGGCCCGCTGATGGCCGGCATGAATGTCGTCGGCGATCTGTTCGGCGCGGGAAAGATGTTTCTGCCGCAAGTGGTGAAGTCGGCGCGCGTGATGAAGCAGGCCGTGGCCGGATTGCTGCCGCATATGGAGGCCGAAAAACTGGCCAACGCCGCCAATGGCATCGACAATGGCGAGCGCCAGACGGCCGGCAAAATCCTGATGGCGACTGTAAAGGGCGATGTCCACGACATCGGCAAGAACATCGTCGGCGTCGTTCTGGCCTGCAACAATTACGAGATCATCGATCTCGGCGTCATGGTGCCGGCGGCAAAGATCCTGCAGACGGCGCGTGAGCAAAATGTCGACATCATCGGCCTGTCCGGCCTGATCACCCCGTCGCTGGACGAGATGGTGCACATGGCCGCCGAGATGGAGCGTGAAGGCTTCGACATTCCGCTGCTGATCGGCGGCGCCACGACCAGCCGCGTGCACACGGCGGTGAAGATCCACCCGCGCTATTCCAAGGGACAGACGGTCTATGTCAACGACGCCAGCCGGGCGGTCGGCGTCGTCTCGTCCTTGCTGTCGAACGAGACCAAGGGCGGCTACGTCGACACAGTGCGGGCCGAGTACGAAAAGGTCGCCGACGCGCATGCCCGCTCCGAGGCCGACAAGCGGCGGCTGCCGCTGGCCAAGGCCAGGGCCAATGCGCACAAGGTCGACTGGTCGACCTATGAGCCGCCGAAGCCGTCCTTCACCGGCGTCAAGGTTTTCGGCAACTGGGACCTGACGGAGCTCGCGCGCTACATCGACTGGACGCCGTTCTTCCAGACTTGGGAGCTAAAGGGGCGTTACCCCAAGATCCTCGACGACGAGAAGCAGGGAGCCGCCGCGCGCCAGCTTTTCGAGGACGCGCAGGCGATGCTGAAAAAGATCATCGCGGAAAAATGGTTCGCGCCGCGCGCCGTCATCGGCTTCTGGCCGGCGAACACCGTCGGCGACGACATCAGGTTGTTCACGGATGAGGCACGCTCGCAGGAACTGGCAACCTTCTTCACGCTGCGCCAGCAGCTGACCAGGCGCGACGGCAAGGCCAATGTCGCGCTGTCGGATTTCGTCGCGCCTCAGGACATAGGCAAGCCGGATTATATCGGCGGCTTCATCGTCACCGCGGGGATCGAGGAGGTGGCGATATCAGAGCGCTTCGAGCGCGCCAATGACGATTATTCCTCGATCATGGTCAAGGCGCTGGCCGATCGTTTCGCCGAAGCTTTTGCCGAGCGCATGCACGAGAAGGTGCGCAAGGAATTCTGGGGCTATGCATCAGACGAGAAGCTGGCGCCCGACGAACTGATCGGCGAGCCTTATCGCGGCATCCGCCCCGCGCCCGGCTATCCCGCGCAGCCCGATCATACCGAGAAGGCGACCTTGTTCCAACTGCTGGATGGTGAGCGCAATGCCGGCGTCAGCCTGACCGAGAGCTATGCGATGTGGCCGGGCTCATCGGTGTCCGGCATCTATCTCGCGCATCCCGAAAGCTATTATTTCGGCGTCGCCAAGGTCGAACGCGACCAGGTCGAGGACTATGCCCGGCGCAAAGCCATGCCGCTGGCCGATGTCGAGCGCTGGCTCGGCCCGATCCTCAACTATGTCCCTCAGCACTATGCCGAGGCGGCGGAATAGCGGCTGCGACGTGGCCCAATGGCTGCTCGACCGCTCCCTTGATTTTTCACCGTCGAAAAAAATCGCGCCGCACCCGGTTCTCGGCGAGCTGCCGGTTGTCGGTCGGTCAGACTTAGGTCCCTCGCGCCTGCTTTTCTGGAACAAGCCGTGATGTCCCGCATTTTATTGGCAGGGACACAAGGAGTGTCGAGTGAAAGCGATTTTGGGACTGGTCGGCGGCTTCGTGCTGACCCTTGCGGTGTTCGGCAGCGGGCTGGTTTTCGCGGCCTGGCTGCTTGCCGCCAAGCCAGCGCGGGAGGCAAGGCCGACCGTCAGCGTGGCGGAGCTGTGGACCCGGAAAGCGCGGCCGGTGGACAAGACGGCGCAGGACTTCGAACGTGTGCCGCCCGAGCAGTCCGCGCCTGCCGACATCGCCGCCAAGGAGCCGGCTCAGGACCCGGCCAGGCAGCAGCCCGATCCCACAGTCACCGGCGCCATCGCGCGGACCGAACTGCCGCCGCCGCATCTCGCCTGGTGCGCCAGCCGATACCGCTCCTACGATCCCGACGACAACAGTTACATGTCATACAGTGGACAGCAGCGCACCTGCGTATCGCCCTATCTCGCCGCCGACCGCGTCGCGCCGCGAGAGGCAAGCTACGTCGAGGGCGCGGGCGCCTACGCGGCTGCCGGCGGCGAACCGGACCATGTCGCCTCCTGCTTCAGCCGCTATCGCTCCTACCGTCCGGAAGACAACAGCTACCAGCCATATTCCGGCGGGCCGAGACGGCAATGCGAATAGCCAGCGCGAAGGGCGCCGCAACGATTGCGACCGCGCGATTTCTGAGATCGTTCGGATCGTCCTCAAAGCCCAGGGGAGAACCACCATGGAAGACGACCGGCATCACAAGATACAGCAGCGCGCCTATCAGATCTGGGAGCGCGAAGGCACTGGCGACCCCGAGCACCACTGGCACCGGGCCGAGGCCGAAATCGACCGCGAGGCGGCGCTGCCGCTGACGGCCGACGACGCCCTGCCGCGCGAGATCGCCAGCACCGACGTCCTGGCGGTCGAGGAACTCGCCGTGCGCACCGGCATATCGGGCGACGAGGCACAGGAGCTGATTGACAGGCTGGGCACGGACCGGGCTGCAGTTGAGCAGGCGGCGAGGGGGATCGAGGGGAAGAGGCGGGCGAAGTCATGATCGGTCCGACGCCGCATTCATTCGCGCAAGGCGGCGACACCGTAGCCATCGCCGCTTCCTACGGCATAAGTTTATCAAGCGACTGAAACACGCCTGCACTTTTCCAGAGGGTTCGGTTGCCGATAATATATACGGCTTCCTTCGCTCGGGTGACGGCTACATTAAGTAGATTAGGCCGCCCGCCGGCCCATCCTCGTGCCCCGCGTTGCTCGGCATTGGGAGCTCCGAGGACGAAAAAAACCGCTTCAGCTTCCCGCCCTTGGACCGTGTGGACGGTTCCGACACGCTCATACACCCAGGCAAAAGGGTTCTCGACCCATTCATCAAGCAATCCGCTTGAACGCAGCATTTCACGTATACGGTCCTGCACCACCACAAACGGCGTCACAATGTAGAAGTCAGGCACAACCCCTTGTTGGCGAAGCTGCCGGAGCATACCCAACAACATCTCGCCTTCTTGCGGGCACCATTTTTCCTGTCCGCGTCCCTCCACATCGATCCAGCATGAAGGACCGAGGACATCCCGGATAGCTGAGGTCTTGGCAGTTTTCGCCTGGACCATCAGATTCTCGTAGGCAATTGAATTTGATATGCTGAACATCGGCTCTTCGCATCGACGATGAACCAGAAGGGGCACCCCAACTTCACGTGTGCCAAATTTGGTTTCGAAGGTGCCGTAATATTCTGTGGCGCTGTCTGCCAGCGTCTGTGAAGACGCCCCGGGCGGGCAGTAGATCAAGGGATCGACCCCGAATTGATGACACATCGCTTCGGTCAGTTGGTCTGGTAAAACCACAACAGGCTCGATCTGAATCGGGTCGCCTACAACGACTGCACGCTTGGTTCTTATCAAGGCTCCGACAGCGGCCTGCGGCAATGCCTGACCGGCCTCGTCGAGCCAGAAGCCAGCCGAATTCTTCTGGCCCGATCTTGGGGAACATGCGGGAGACTGACGCGAACGTCGTGGAAACCACTGGCACGAGAAGAAAAAGGGTCGACCACAGGTGTGGAATGAGCGCGTCCTTCTCCTCACTGCCAAGTGAGCGAGTGCCGAATCCGTCCATCAATGCATTAAGGTTATGCCGAATTGGCTGTGCCGCCGCGTCGACAAATGCGCGATGTAGTGCCATCGCCGCCTCAAAAACATCATTGCGAAGCCGGGCACTTTTTTCGTCCAACCAGGGCGCGGTCTTTTGCTTATCCGCGTGCCGCCGCTCAAAAAAATCCTCCGATATAGATGTTCCGGGATACTGGCGCACAAGAGATGCGTGGCGTTGTCTGTTTTGCTCAAGCGCAGCTATTAGGCTCGCATGTGACTTTCGCAGCCTTTCAACATCTCCCGCCAGCCGAGAATGCTCAGCGCTCTTGGCATCGGCCGCGTTCTTCAGCAAAGCTAGTTTGCTTCTCGCTTCAATCAGGCTTGTCAATAAGGCACCGTGCTCTGCTTGCCATCTGCGGTAAGCTGCAGTTCGGAAAAGGCGGCCCAAAAAGCCGGGCCGTGAGCGCATGGCAACTGTGGCATCTCGCTCAAGCGTCTCTACATTCGGTCGCTGTTTTTGGTGTAGGAGAGCTGCAGCCTGAGCAAGGTGGGCAGAGCGCTCCAGAAGTGGCTGAAGGGACGTGATCTCAGAGTCAACCGTGGCGATTGCGACCTGACCCTTTGCAAAAGCAATCAGAAGGTCGTGGATCTCCTGCAAATCCGTGAGAGCTGTCTTCGCCTGTGCGAGTGCCTTAGTGAAGCGCAGACGTGCCGTACCCCAGCGCCGCAATGCTTCGTCATGATCTTCCGGCGCGTTTTCCTGCGCGACGATACGAGGCGGTCTTCGGCGTGTTCCGGTCTCAGTCTTTTCCTCGATTAGCTGCGGATTGCCGCTTGCCTGCTGCAAATAGCGCTGAAACCCAACATCCTCATCCCACCAGAAGGTTTGCCGGAAATCACTTCTGTTTCGGGCGTTGCCGAGCACAGCTGCAATAACGCCCCAACTATCGCGCCCCAACAGCGCATCTGAAACCGTTTTGAAGTACCGCAGGCCGGTTGCCTCCTCAGCGATGGCGCCCATTCCCGGCAGCTCGGCGCTGACATTTTCCACCGCTTTGTTGTTAGAGGAGGCGACAATGATTTCATGTCCGCGAAGCTTGTCGTCCAGCTTGTAGAGGTGAATAAACGAATTGCCCCTTTTGAGTTTTTGGCCAGAAGCCGACAGCGCATCTTTTGGATCGCTGAACGAGCAAAGAAGCTCGGCGCGATTCGTAACGATGGCCGCTACAACATCCCGTAGCAGGGTGGTTTTGCCTGTACCTGGTGGACCGTTGACGGCAACAATTCCCTCTGTTTTCAAATCGTGCAGGGTAAGATTGACGGCGCATTGCTGGAGCATTGCCAAAGGGTGTCGTCCGTTGCCGGGCCAAGAGCCTAAGGGAAACTTCGCGGGCTCCAACGCGTCTGCAATAGCGCGGTTGTCGCTCATCAAATTTCGCCGTGCTTTCGGCTTTGTGGTTCCGATGTACCGTTTGAAATTGCCGGTGGCCTTTCCGTCCGCGACCAGCGCTTGTGCTCGGGCAAGGTCTTCGAGAAAGAACGAGTTTAGTAAGATCGCTTCCGGCGGGTCCTGTAATTTAAAATATTGATACGAGCGTACGGCAAAGGCAGGAGCTTTCGTAAAGTGTGAATCGATCCCGATCTTTACCACCAGCCAGCGGTGCGCCGCCTCGATCGATTTTCGCGTTAGAGGCTTCGGCCGACCCTCTTTGTCCTTGGCTACAACTTTCTGACTGAGTTCCTCGACCAAATGCCGCTCGACTTGGGACCACGTGCCGAGGTCACTCAGTCGCCCGGCTAGTGCCACAGGCATACCCCAGCCGAAACTGGAGATAGCTACGCAGTCATCTTCAACGGGGCGACCCTCGCGATCCACCATGATGGTTGCAAGTACAGCCTCGCCCCGCGCCGCCGGCCTCTCAATTCGGCTATCGGTATAGACCTGCAGCAGCGCGGAAATGGCGGCTTCCATATCAACGCTGCCCAGAATGATCTGATAGTAGAGTTTCTGCTTTGGTCGACTGCGTTCTCCTTTATTCTCCCATGGAAGGTAAGGCTTATCTAACGGTGCAATTCGGGAACGATCGCCGCTCGTTAGGTCCTCAGGTTTGCGGAAGGATGGAGGCGACAATACCTCCATTGCGGTCCATGTCGACAACACATCAGCTGCTTTGTTCGTGATAGGCGGCCGCTCCAGTGCGGGGCGCGATACCAGCGGAATCGCAGCTTTTTCCGGCAGCGGGTACTCTTTGACATCAGTTTGTGGCAAAGGCGTTGCCGCACCGGGGGTGGACACGGCGACGGTGGCTGTAGCATCCTGATTTTGGCTGTGGTTGCGTTGTTGGGGCGCCGTCCTTGAATTGGTCCCAACCGCCTGGATCGCTCGGCGCTTTAGTTCCTGCGCACGAGGTACTGTTCTCTCCGAAAGTTCAGCAATTAGAACCTTCAGAAAATCCGGATCATCGCGTTGGTGATCGAAAAGCTTTTCAAGCTCCGCCACACCTTTTTGTATTAGTGGTCTGCGAGTCATAATTCTTTTATTTTACCTCAGATTTCCGGTGCGCCATCTCAGTGCCGTCAGTGCTTTGAAACGTGTCTGTCCGTTTGTGCCTCTTCACGGCTGTCCCAGTCTATAGCGAACCTGCCGAATATGTTCGCGCTTGCATGCCCGTCAGCCCTCTGTCAGTCCAGCCATTCTGATCGCCCATCCAACCCTCATTAACCTTTCATTAACCATGCTCGGCCTAGCGTTTACCTCTCAGTAAGGAATCGCCCGCCGTGACCTTTGCCGCTCCCCTCGAGGCCAAATCCATTCGCTTTCGCGCCCGCTCTTTCGTCGCTTTCACGCTGACGCCGGAGGCGCCTTTGGATGTGTGGCTGGAGAGCCTGGATCGCTGGGTCGGCAACTCGCCGGGATATTTTGCCGGGCGCCCGGTGGTGCTCGATCTGAACGTGCTGAAGCCTGATGTCGTGGCCATCGAAGCGCTGGTCGATTTGCTCGGCCAGCGCGGCATCCGCATCTATGCCATCGAACTCGATGGCGGCGGCGAACTCGGCGCGCATCTGCCGCCGGCGCTGGTCGGCGCCAAGGAGGCGACCACCGACGGGCTTTTGCTGCAGCCGAGCCGCAAGGCGGGCAGGGCGGAGGATGCCACGGCGGCAAGCGACATGAAGGCGGCCGGTGACATCAAGGCAGATTTGAAGGCAGGCGAGTTGAAACCGGCGAGCGATGCCAAGACGCAGCCTCAAGACGTCAAAATTGCCGCGCCGGACGCCGGCACGCTGATGATCCGCTCGCCGATCCGTTCAGGGCAGCTGATCTTCCATCCGCATGGCGATGTCATCGTGCTGGGCTCGGTCGCGTCCGGCTCCGAGATCGTCGCCACCGGCTCGATCCACGTCTATGGCACGCTGCGCGGCCGCGCGTCGGCAGGGGCGCAGGGCAATACCGCCGCGCGTGTCTTCTGCCGCAGGAACGAGGCCGAGCTTCTGTCGGTCGATGGCTGGTATTGCACGGCCGAGGAGATGGACCCGTCAGTCCGGGGCAAGCCTGTGCAGGCATTTCTCGACAACGGCATGGTGCGCATCGCCCCTTTCAGCTAATGCGTCTCGCCCGACAACGACATAACGAACAACAACGGAGGCTTTATTGATGGGCAAGGTAGTGGTGGTCACCTCGGGCAAGGGGGGCGTCGGCAAGACGACCTCTACCGCGGCTCTGGGGGCGGCGGTCGCCAAGACCGGCAAGAAGGTGGCGCTGGTCGATTTCGATGTCGGCCTGCGCAACCTCGATCTGATCATGGGCGCCGAACGGCGCGTGGTGTTCGACCTCGTCAACGTCATCCAGGGCTCGGCAAAGCTGTCGCAGGCGCTGATCCGCGACAAGCGGGTCGAGACTTTGTTCCTGCTGCCGGCCTCGCAGACGCGCGACAAGGATGCGCTGACCGAGGAGGGCGTGGCCGAGGTCATCGGCAAGCTGCGCTCGGTCTTCGATTATGTCTTCTGCGACAGCCCGGCCGGCATCGAGCGCGGCGCGCAGCTCGCCATGCGCTTTGCCGACGAGGCGGTCATCGTCACCAATCCTGAAGTGTCGTCGGTGCGCGATTCCGACCGCATCATCGGCCTGCTCGATTCCCGCACCTTGCGCGCCGAGGAGGGCGAGCAGATCGCCAAGCACGTGCTGGTCACGCGCTACGATGCGGGACGCGCCGCGCGCGGTGAAATGCTGTCCATCGACGATGTGCTGGAGATCCTGTCGGTGCCGCTGCTCGGCATCATTCCGGAAAGCCAGGATGTGCTGCGCGCCTCCAACCTCGGTTCGCCGGTGACGCTGTCGGAGCCGCTGAACGCCGCCGCCAAGGCTTACATCGACGCGGCCAAGCGCCTCGAGGGAGAGCAGCTGCCGGTCATCGTGCCCTTCGAACGCAAGGGCTTCCTCGATCGTCTTTTGGGAAGGAGGGCGGCATGAACCTGCTCGACATCTTCAAGCGGCGCACCAGCGCGCCGGTGGCGCGCGAACGGCTGCAAGTGCTGCTCGCCTACGAGCGCCGCAACCGCAGCCAGCCGGACCTGGTCTCCATCCTGCGCGAGGAGATTATGGCGGTGATCGCCAAGCATGTGCAGATCGACCAGGACTATCTGCAAGTCTCGATGGACCGCGGCGAGACCATGTCGACGCTGGAGATCGATATTCAGATCCCCAACAAGAGCGCGGTGCCGCTGGCCATGGCTGGGTGAGATTGAAGCTGCTGATCTCCCCCCTTGTGGGGGAGATGGCCGGCAGGCCAGAGGGGGGCACTGTCCCGCTGGCCTGTCAATTACATTTAGCAACGGCTTTGCCGAAGATCTGGATTCGCTGAGACGTAGCGATCCTTCGCGCCCCCCTCTGTCCTGCCGGACATCTCCCCCACGAGGGGGGAGATTGCGCTCCTCGCGCTCGCCTGCGCCAAGCACCCCCGCCCGGACCTACGGTCCGACCTCCCCACAACGGGGAGGTAGGGGCCCGCGCCTCTCCCCAAAAAATATTCAACCAACTAGTTGACTATCTAAAATCTCGCCTCTATATTCAACTACGTGGTTGAATTAGAGACGCCCCAGATGGACCAGATTTTTCACGCCCTTGGCGACGCCACGCGCCGGCACATGCTCAATGACCTCGCCGGCGGCGAGCGTACGGTGAGCGAGTTGGCGCAGCCCTTTGCCATGTCGCTGGCCGCCGCCTCCAAGCACATCAAGGCGCTGGAGCATGCCGGCCTGATCCGGCGCGAAGTGCGCGGCCGCACCCATGTCTGCCGCCTCGAGGCCCGCCCGCTGGCGAACGCCTATCAGTGGCTCGGCCAATACGCGCGTTTCTGGAACAGCCGCCTCGATGTGCTCGAACAGCTTTTGCGCGAGGAGGCGGGGCGCAAAACGCCGGCAGCGCAGACAACGCCGGCACCGGCAAATCCAGAACCATCGAAGCCGGAATCACCCAGGCCAACATCATCCGAGGGAGACGACCGATGAACCAGATGAACAGCTTCGACGGCTACGCCCAGCTGATCCAGCCGGCCACTTTGAGGATCGAACGGCTTTTGCCCGGAACCAGGGAGCGCGTCTGGGAATATCTGACGCAGAGCGACCTGCGCCGCCAATGGCTGGCGGCCGGCGACATGGAGATGGAGGAAGGCTCTTCCTTCGAGCTGGTCTGGCGCAACGACGAACTGACCGACCCGCCCGGCGACAGGCCGGCCAGTTTCAGTGGCGGCGAACAGCGGATGCACAACCAGATCGTCGAGTGCGATCCGCCGCGCAAGCTCACCATCACCTGGAACGGCAGCGGCAATGTCACCTTCGAATTGGCGCAGCGCGGCGACGACGTCCTGCTCACCCTGGTCCACCGCCGCCTGCCGGACCGCTCGAGCCTGATGATGCATGCCGCCGGCTGGCACGTGCATCTCGACCTCCTGGTTGCCCGCGTGGCGGCCGAGAAGCCCGAACCGTTCTGGGACAGCTTTAGCCGTATCGTGGCGGAATACGACCGGCGCCTGCCGGCCTGACCTGACCTAACGCATCGCCCGGTCCAACCGGGGGGCACCATCGATCCCTTGCGCCGGATGCCGTCGCAAGGGCCGGCGAAACACGCGCCATCGCCAGACACCGCGGCGCGTCATCGGAAGTGAAACCAGGCAACGTGCTTGCATCCCGCAAGCCCGAAGGAGGAAGTCATGCGTAAATTGATCACCGGAATGAAGATCTCCATCGACGGCAAGATGGAAGGCCCCGAAGGCTTCGCCGACTGGGTCGACAACTGGTCGGAGGAATACGGCCTGATGCCTGAGATCGACGCCTGCCTGCTCGGCGGCGTCATGTATGCCGGTTATGAGCGCTACTGGAGCGCGATCCAACAGAACGAGCCGGACCAGCCATTGCCGATGACCGGCAGACTGGTCGACCCGGCCGAACTCGAATGGGCGCGCTTTGCCGCGAAAACCCCGCACTATGTGCTGTCGAACACCATGACGACGTCAGCCTGGGCCTCGACGCGCTTCCTGCGCCGCCTCGACGACGTCGCGGCGCTGAAGCGCGAGCCCGGCAAGAACATCTACCTCATGGGCGGCGCCCGCATCACCGCCAGCCTGATCGAAGCCGGCCTGGTCGATGAAATGCGGCTGATCGTCTATCCGCTGCTCGCCGGCGACGGCAAGGCGCTGTTCGGCACGGTGCACGCCCGGCACGGACTGGAACTGCGCCAGGTCGGCCAGCTGTCGGATGGGCGGGTGAGCCTGGTGTATGGGCTGGCGAGCTAGCCTCTTTTCCTCTCCCTCCGGAGGGGGAGAGGTGGCGCCGCGAAGCGGCGACGGAGTGGGGGAAGGCGCTCATGAAACCCACGGTCGCCGCAAAACAGGAGCGACGGAAGCGAGCGCGAAACGCCTGCAAGCAGGCAATCAGGCGGATGAACGGTCGACCCCCACTCCGTCGAGCTTCGCTCGACACCTCTCCCCCGATCGACGGGGGAGAGGAAATGCGTCGGCGTTCGCCTTCCACGTCTTGCCCCATCAACAGTCTGCCCGTGCCACACGACAGCCAGGCCTATTATCCATATCTCGGGCCAACGCTGCGGCGCACCGCGCGGAGGGACTGGAATTGACGTCGACGCCGATTGCCGCAGCTGAAGCGAAGGGCTTGCCGATCGGCGCGTTGCTTGGCGCCATGGTGTCGATCCAGATCGGCGCCACCTTCGCCAAGGGCCTGTTTCCGCTGATCGGCGCCAATGGCACCACGGCGCTGCGGCTGGCCGTGGGCGCGCTGATGCTGGCGGCGGTGCTGAGGCCGTGGCGGGTGCGGCCGTCGCGCGCCGTGCTGCCCTGGCTCATCGCCTATGGCGTCAACCTCGCGGCGCTGAACCTGCTGTTTTATGCAGCGCTCGCCAGAATTCCGCTCGGCGTCGCGGTGGCGCTCGAATTCTCCGGCCCGCTGCTCGTGGCGACGCTGTCGTCGCGGCGCGCCACCGACTTCGTCTGGGTGGTGCTGGCCGTTGCCGGCATATTGCTGTTGTCGCCCTTCATCCACTCCGGCAGTGCACTCGACCCGATCGGCGTGATGCTGGCGCTGGCCGCCGGCTGCTGCTGGGCGCTCTACATCGTCTTTGCACAAAAGGCGGGCGCCGAGCTTGGCAGCCAGACCACGGCTTACGGCCTGGTCATTGCCGCTGCCGTCGGCCTGCCGTTCGGCCTCGCCGAGGCGGGTACCGGCCTGATCGCACCGGCGATCCTGGTCAGCGCGCTGCTGGTCGGGCTGTTCTCCAGCGCCTTGCCGTTCTGGCTGGAGATGGTGGCGCTGACCCGGATGCCGGCCAGGCTCTACGGCACGCTGACCTGCCTGGAGCCGGCGCTGGGCGCGCTGGCCGGCTTCCTGTTCCTGCACGAGATCCTGAGCCCGTTGCAATGCGCGGGCATCGCCGCCGTGGTCGTCGCCGCCTTCGGAGCCGCGCTGACCACCAAGCCGCCGGTGCCATCGCCGGAATAGGTGCCTGAAATGGGTATGTGACGCCGATGCCGTGGTCCGCCGGTCCCGTGTCCGGTTGCTCAAGCGCCTGCAGCATCGATATATGGATCGATGCATGCGCAGGAGATCCAGATGAGCAGGGCCGACAGCATTGCTTGAGCCGTCCGTGATCAAGGCAATACTCCTTGTCGGGTTCGCGGCTGTCGTTGCGGCTCTCGCCTGGCGGCTGGCGCGGTCTCGTCGCAAGGCCCGGCTTCGTGAAGATCCGGCCAACGACTACGCCGTGCGCCGGGACTGGTCGGGCAACCACGGCAAGCTCAATCATTCGACCTTTGTCTATTTCGATTCCGATCGCGACGGCCGCTACGGGCTCGGCGACCGCCCGATGGCCGGCATCATGGTCAGACTGCATGATGGCGACGGCCGCTTCGTCGCCGCGGCGCGGAGCAATCGCGGCGGCTTTGCCAATTTCCTGGCGTCGGCGAAACGTCGGGCCGCGCCCATCCATGTGCCGGGCAGCTACCGCTTCACCGTGTCGGTTCCGCCCGGCTGGCGCTCGAGCAGCGCCAACGAGGTCCAGTCGCAGCACCTCCGGCCGCTGCCGGGCTCGCCCACCGGGCTGGTCTCGGAAGCAATGCTGCAGCCGGTCGGCCTGTTTGCGATACGCCGGCTCAGCGGCCGCGTAGCGGACGGTGTCTCGGCGAGCATCTCGGTGATGGCGAAAGGGCAAGAGGTGGCGGTGCATCCGCTAAGTGCTGGCGCTGGCTTCCGTCTCGATCTGCCCGATGACGCCGACGCGATCGAAGTCACCGGCGATGGCAGGGAACGACGACTGGTCTTGTCGGCCTACCCGACCGAGCTCGGCCTGCTGTCGCCCGAGAACGCGGCTGTCGACAGCGCCGCGTCCTTGCAGGCCATCGGTTTCGACGATGTCACGACGCGCGGCCTGCGCAAGGTGCCGTCCGGTTATGCCGGGTTGACCTGGTTCAACCTGAACGCACTGGCGCGCGATCATACCGAAGGCAGCGAAGGCTACGTCAACGGCAATATCTCGGGAGACCATGTCTGCTATACGAGCAGCGGACACCCGGCCGAATTCTCGAGCGACAAACCGTTCGGGTTCCATTCCGTGATGCTGACGGCGGCATGGTTGAAGTCCGAAGGCGAAACCGCACTGGTCGAGAGCTGGCTTGGCGACCGGCTGATCGCCAGCGACACGATCGTCCTGTCGGCACTGGCGCCCGTCCACTATGCGCCGATGTTGGCGGCGGTGACGCGCGTGCGCCTCTCCACGAGCCACTATTGGCAGCTCGTGCTCGACGATCTGGTGGTTGCGCGCTGAACGGTCCCGCCGCCTGCGGGAGATCATGCTCTGGAAACGATCAAGCCGCCCGACTCTGTCAGGAGGATCTCGATCTACCGGGGGAACGAGTTTAGCCCGGAATAGGAGCAGAAGCGCCGTTCGCGGTGATCTGCGAGAGCTTGCCCTTCTTGACCAGCACCGGCTTCGAATAGGTCTTCCTCATTTTCCACTCTCCACGTCGGGCACCCAAAGCCCTGTTCCCGGCCAGACGGCACGAGGCGTCGGATAATCGGCTGCTAGACTGCGACCGGCCCGGAGCCGTTACCATTGTCGGCTGTAACCTGCGAGAGCTTGCCCTTCTTGACCAGCACCGGCTTCGAATAGGTCTTCTTCATGCCGCATCTCCAGTGTCAGGCGAGGCCGCCAGATCAGGCGACAGTCCGACTCAACGACTTCACTCGATCGGGCCGGAACCCGCTCCATTGGCGAGCGCCGTAACCTGCGAAAGCTTGCCTTTTTTGACCAGAACAGGCTTCGAATAGGTTTTCTTCATAGTGAATCCTCCAAGCTTACGCGATAATGCCAGACGGATCGGCACTGTCAACCTTCGCGGCGCCGTCGTCCCGTCCCGGGTTTTCTTGGCGCCGATGCGTTAATCGCAAATCCACCTTCATCGAGAAATCGTTGTTCTTGGGCGTGCATGGCGCGGCCGGGTTGCGGTGCGGAAAACGTCCGAAACGGCGGCGGGTCTGGCCTGGTTGGTCGGCCTGGTCAAACAGAGCGGCAATGCAGCGCGGACTGGCCCAGCCTAAACATTGGCCTTGCCGTCGCGCCGCACTCACAGTTCCTTCTCCGCCAGTTCGCGGAAGGCATCGGGAACCGAGCGCCGGGCTTCCAGCGCCACGGCGCCATAGCCGACAGCCTCTCTGCCAAAGCGCTGGCGGATCTTGTCGATGGCGCGGTCGGCGCCAAAGCGCGCCAGGCCTTGCCTGCTGCCGGGCCGCTGCTTTTCATCGGCAAGCCCGAGCGGCAGCTCCAGCTGCAGCTCGGCACTTTCTTCCAGCTGCGACACCGAGATCGCCAGCAGCGAGATGGTCTTCTCCCGAGGGTTGGCGGCCAGCACGCCGCGCACCAGCTCCCCGGCGNACCGAGATCGCCAGCAGCGAGATGGTCTTCTCCCGAGGGTTGGCGGCCAGCACGCCGCGCACCAGCTCCCCGGCGATTTCGGCCAGCATCGCGGTTGCCGAAATCGGCTGATCGAGCGTCAGCGAGCGTGTGACAGCGTGCAGATCGGCGAAACGCACGCGCACCGTCACCGTGCGCCCGGGCCGTGATTTCGCCCTGAGCCGGCTGGCGACCCGGTCTGCCAGATGCAGCAGGACGGGTCCGAAGATACGCGCCTCGGCCGGCCGTCTGCCAAGCGCCGACTGCGCGCCGGCGGAATGCGACCGCCTGTGGGTTTCGAGCTTTCGCGGGTCGCGGTTCCATGCCAGCGACGCCAGCTTTTCGCCGGCGGCGGGCCCGAGCAATCTTCGCAGCGCCCCACCATGCGTCTTTGNCTCGATGCCGATCTCGGCCAGCCGCGCTCTGGTCGCCGGGCCGACGCCCCACATCAGCCCGACCGGCAGATCATGCAGGAAGGCAAGTTCGGTGTCCGGATAGACCACCGCCAGCCCGTCGGGCTTGGCCACCTGCGAGGCGATCTTGGCCAGATGCTTGGTGCGCGCCACGCCGATCGAGATCGGCAGGCCGAGCTCTGCCCGGACGCGCCGACGCACCGTGGCGGCGATCTCGGCCGGCGGCCCGAACAGATGCGTGCAGCCGGCGACGTCGGCAAAGGCTTCATCGATGGAAATCCGCTCGACCAGCGGCGTGAAATCGTCGAGCACCTTGATGGCGGCGTCGCCCAGCCGCTGATAGTCGGCGAAATGGCCGCCGACGAAAATCAGTCCGGGGCAAAGCTCGCGCGCGCGTCGTCCGGGCATGCCGCCGCGCACGCCGAAAACCCTGGCTTCGTAGGAGGCGGCAAGCACGACGCCGCCGCCGACGGCGATCGGCTTGCCCCTGAGCGCCGGGTCGAGCAACTGCTCGACCGAGGCGTAGAAGGCGTCGAGGTCCGCATGCAGGATGGTGGGCTCCATCCCGACCGTTCCCTTTGCGGCGTTGCAGCATTAGCCGCGTCTGTTGTGAGAGGCGTTTTTGCCGAACAAATAGAGAACAAACAGGGCCTATTGTCAAGCGAAGCGGTTGTCGCCGGCCGGTCCGTTCCAGATCGGGCTGTCGAGTGCTCCGCCTGGGCATCGGACCTGCGGAACATTGTCTCTCGCCTCAGCGTTCATATCCGCGACGGGACGCTGTTTTTGTGGAGGCCGGTATGGGCCAGTTCGAGATGATCGACCTCGTCAGCGTCGTTGACGCCTGCACGAGCGATCGCGTTGCCGGGCACTGCGTGTCAATGGCCAGGGCGGTAGAGGAGTTGCGAGTGCTGACCGGTGATTTCGTATCGCCGGACGAGACGGTGGCCAACGCGCTGTCGGCAGTGGCGCTGGGGCGCGGCTGCGCGGTGGTGTTCGACGAGCGAGCGGGCGCCGACATCTTGCTGACGCCGTAGCGCGGCGGCGCCGGGTTGTGGCAGCCAGAAAAGTCGAACAGCGTGCAAAAAGCTGTGCAGGCATGGCCCCATAACCGGGGCGTGGAAAAGTTCTGCGCGTGGGTGTATTCTCCAGGTCGCAAGCGGTCGCAGACCGCATAGGGGGAGAAATGACATGCCGAGGGTTTCAGAACTCTTTTTCAAAACTGCCATCTTGTTCCTGATGTTGGGGATTGCGGCCGGCCTGCAGATGGCGATCTCGGGCGACCACGCCGCTTTTCCGGCGCACGCGCATATCAATCTGCTCGGTTGGGTGACGAGCGCCATCTTCGGCGGCTACTACGCGCTCAATCCGCAAAAGGCGGCGCGTCGCATCGCCATGATCCACTACGGGCTCTACACACTCGGCCTGGTGATCATGCTGCCGGCGCTGTATGTGATGCTGCAGGGAAACCCGGCGCTTGAACCGATCGTCGCCGGCGGCTCGCTCATCGTCGCCGCTGCCGTTCTGGTTTTTGCTTTCGTGGTGTTTTCGCCCGAAACGGCGCGCTCGGTGTCCGGCGTGGTGCCGGCTTCTCGCTGACTGTTCGCGCAGCGATCAAGTCCGACCCGCGTTCGCGACCCGCCACGCGGGTTGGCCAGGCCGATGGCCGCAGCCGCTGGCTGCGGTGTCTATCGCCGCGTCGGCGCTTAACATACCCGAGTCCCACCACGTATTATTTCGTGACTATTTGGCGCCGGAACCTTCCCAGATATCGCGCGTTGCGGCGACTGTATTCGCGCTGCCTTATATATAGGCAGACTTGAGTACGTCCACAGCATGGGTTGGGGGAGGAGCAGGCCACCATGTCGAACAGAGAAATCGGAACGTCGGCCTCACTGGGCCGACGCATCGCCGATCTGAAAGCCAGGATGCGAGACGCCAGCGTTACTGAACACGAGATGCAGACCTTCCAGAAGGTCGCGGCCATCATGGGGGGTGTCGAAGGCTCCCTACGCCTCGACGCCGACGACCTGATCGCGGCGTCCTTCGTCACCGAGGCGCTCGGCGATCCCGGGTCGAACTGAAGGCCAGAGCCCGTCGGCACTCAAGTGCCGGCGGTCGATGGCCCGATTCGCAGCGCTGCATGCGAGCGTGCCCGCACCGCCCGCGCCGGGGATCTCTTGCGCACTTTGAAGCTTTCAGGCGAGCGGCCTCCACGGCGCTTGAAATATCGGACTTCGCGTTCGTGCTTCTCGGCTGCCTCGCGGCTGTCGAACGTGCTGAGATTGCGTCGCCGTCCAGCCCTTGACCACAAGGGCTAAGCCAAAATCGCCAAGGCGCCTTAAACGAAGGATCCGGCCAGCCGGATCCTTCGAAATATCGCGATGCTCCGGCATCGCCTTCAGCTCATACTTGGTCCAACTGGTGACGGCGTGGACGTCCCGGGAAACCTCTCGAAAGTCCGCGGTCGCTGCCTTACACGTCGTCGAACGGGCCGCCGCGCCTCGCCAGGTCGTGACCAATGGCGGCTTCCTCGGCGTCGTCGGGCAAGGCATCGTCACTGTCTTGGTAGGGGTTGTCGTCATCCTCCTCGGGCAGTTCGCCTTCCTTCTCGACACCGGTGGTGTCCGGCAGGCTTTCCTCATCTGCTCCGTCGGGCAGGACCGTTGCGCCACGCAGCGCATCCCAATCCTGCCGACCCGGCGTCGGCGCTTCCACTTCATCATTGGCGATCCTGTCGCGGGCATCGTTTTTGCTCGGTGGCGCCTCGACCTCGTCATTGGGTTTTCTGTTTCGTTCCATGATTGCCTCCTCTGGGCGGCTTAGCGTCGAGAAGGTGGAACTCACTTCCGGCTGCCAGGTTCCAGCAACCACTCCAGCTTCAGTGGAACCAATTGCCGCCAGTCTGCTTTGCCAAGGACTAGTCTGCTTTGCCAAGGTGATGAATCCAGAGGAGCTGGACCATGAAGACTTTCCCCCTCATCCCATGCGTGCTGCTCTTGGCGCTGGTCGACCCGGCGGCCGCGCAGGACAATAGCGACCAGCACGGCCCTGCCGCGCCTTGCCAGGCGCAGCCTCAGGACGATGGTCAGAAGCCGCCGGCCGCCAATGGCGGTGGCGAATCGTCCAGCACGCTCGGTCCCTGCGGCGGCGTGCTGCAGCCGCCGCCCAGTGGTGACCAGGGTATGACGCAGCCGCCGCCGGATCAGGGCAAGACGCCGGTGATCAAGCCTGGCGAGGTGCCTGCGCAGCCGCCGAAGCAATGACCTTTGCTTGAAACTTCACGGCGTGGCACGAAGGCGGTCGGTTCCGGTCTTGGCCGGGCACGACGCGGTCACCGGATCAATGCCGGCGCCGGCCGCGATCGCCACCGGAATTGGAGCCGTGCATCGTCCATGTCGAAGGTCTCCTGAGGGATTGTGCTTCAATGCGAATCTTGCGGGTGCGGGTTCTGCTGGCATGACCGGAAGCCGATCAATTTAGTCTCCGCTTGCGGAACAAGACCGTACCGGCTGCGTTTGCCTCCAGGAGCCCGCCACCTCGATCTGCGCTGTTTTCGCCTCATGCGGGAACACGGCGGAGCTCGCCAACAACGACAGGAGACGAAGATGAAAACCATCCTTATTCCCGCCGTCGCCGGGCTCGCCATGATCGCTGGTATCGGCATTGCCGCCGCCGACGAGGTCATCGTCACGCAGCCGGCACAGCAGCAGGTGATCATCACCCCGGAACAGCGCACGGTCGTGCACCAATACGTAAAGAAACATCCGCTTGCCTCGGTCAATCTGCTCGGCGTCGAATTGAATGTCGGCACTGCCTTGCCTGACACTGTCGAGCTGCAGGAGGTTCCCGACGTTCAGTACAGATACGCCGTCGTCGACAACCATACCGTGTTGGTCGACCCCAGCACGCGCAGGATTGTCGAGGTGGTCGAGTAACGCTCGACAACCTAACCATTCATCGGTGATACGGCCCTGTCGTTCTTCCCAAAAGGGCGGCAGGGCCGAATGACGAACATGATGAAAGGAGAATTGCCATGTTGCCGCATGTCGAGACCCCGAACTCCGCCAATGTTGCGGCGTGTTGCGACAAGTTGCTGGCCGAGCGCAACACGGCGCTGTTATCGATGAAGGAAGCGATCGCGCTCCTGCGGGAGCGCACCGGCACCGATCGTTCGGATGCCGACCTCGCCGGGCTGATCGTCAAGAAAGCGGCGCTGCTCGGCGTTGCGGTGATTTCCGACCCGCGCTGAGATGTCTCGTCACTCAAGACGCCGGTCGAATTTTCGGCTAATGTTTTCGTGGAATCTGGACCAACCGGCCGGACCCAACCACGGAGGCTTAAGTGACGGACGACAAACAGGACCGCATTCGCCAGCGCGCGCACGAGATCTGGGAAAAGGCCGGCCGGCCTGAAGGCGCGCATCAGGAACACTGGGAGCAGGCCACGGCTGAAGTCGATGGCGCGGTCGCCAAGCCCAAAAAGGCGGCGAAGAAAGCTGACGCCAAGCCCGCCAAGGCAGCCGCCAAGCCAAAGGCGGCGAAGCCTGCCGCCGCAAAGTCCGGCAAAGCCAAATCGAAATAAGGCCAGAAATAAGGCCAGTCGAAATAAAGCAAGGCCGGAATTCGCTGGCCGGGGCCATCCTTGGCGCCCGCCGTTCAGGCGCGCCCGAGCCTCTCAACCTGACGAATTGCGCCTGCGACGGGCAGCGCAATTCCTTGTGTTTGGCGACAGGCGCCCTCATGCCTCCCAGGCATAACTCGACAGCGCAAAGCGAATGCCGGCAGCTGTCATGGCCAGTTCGCATTCGGTGATCTGGCGCAGGTGGCGCAGATAGCGCGTTACAGTCTGTGGCAGCCAGCCGGCGCAGGCCTCGACATAGGCGCGGCTGTGAACAAGGGTGCCGGTCGACAGCCTCTCGTCCTTCTCGGCAACGACTTTCAGATATTGGCGGATGAAGCGGATGTCGTCGGCGATGTCTTGGCTGGCCATTCGCCAAGCCCCGGCGAGGCGTTCGCACTGATCGAATGACAAGGGCAACAAAGGGGGCGGCAATAAAGGCGGCGGCAACAAAGGCGGCGGCAACGACGGGGGTGACAGCAAAGGCCGAGAGAGATCGGCGAAGGCAACATGGTTCGCTGTGCTCAAGGACATTCCTCTCTGCGAAAAGAGATATCGTACTTTATGTACGAATAAGCGTCAAGCCAATTTCGTACGGTTGGGACGATGGAAATGAATATAGCAGCGGTCGCTTCAGCTAATCCCGCATCGTGAATCCTTCAGGAGTCGCACCAATTTCGCGGAGGGATTTCCCCAGGATGGTGTGACTGTTTTCCCTCGTGGCGGCGTCGAACAGGTTCAAGCCGCCCCGGATCGTCTCGCGCCAGTTTTCGCCCTTGTCCCACGCTTCCATGAAGGCGAAGGCAAGGTCGTCCTGGCGACGCGTGGCTTCGAGCGCTTGGGTCAGCAGGCGCGCTTGATGGAGATCCTTCTCCCGCTTGGCGCCAGCGCTCGGCCCGCGTCGCGAGGCGACGATCAGCTTGTGGATGGCGTAGCGCTGGGGCGAGGGGACCAGCACAGGCAAGCCCGAGCGATGCAGGAGCACAGTCCGGATGGGGTCGCGGATAAGGAAATCCAGAAACCGTAAGGGCTGCGCGGAGTCTCTGCCGTTTTCTTATAATTACGTTTATCAGCTTGAATTTCAACGCAGTTATAAGAAGTTCGTGGAAACGTTATAACGCAACGAACTGACGAGTCGTCTGTTAACGCCCGGGCGCCCGGCACGTCTGGCCCAAAACACTTTCCCGCAGTGCCTCAACAAACGGCTTCCCCAATGCCGCGAACGGTGCTTTAACCCGCCCATCCACAGGGGTGCTCCGTATCGTCGGGGCTGAGATGAGGGCGGCAAGCCTTCGGACCCTAAAGCTGATCTGGATAATACCAGCGGAGCGAGGCGGGCGATGTTTTCAGGCGCACAGATTTCCCTTTATCCCATGACCGACGATTTCGTCGGCGTCATCCTCGGCGCGCTCGGCGCGCTCGATCCCTGGCGCGACCGGCTGCGGATCGAAACCGATGACATCTCGACCCTTATGGTCGGGCCGCCCGAGGTGCTGTTTCCCGCCATGCGCGACCTGTTCGTCGCGGCGGCCAAAAGCGGCAAGCACTGCGTGCTTTCGGCGGCGGTCTCGCGCGGCTGTCCGGGCGAGCCCGACGATCCGATCTGCCGCTCCGACGAGACCGGCGGCCCCGCCATTCCGCTGGACGAGCGCAAGATCGCCGCGATCCGCGCTGTCCAGGCCACGCCGTCGACCGGCCAGCCGGTGGCGGCGCAGTTCTCGCTCTACGTTATGGGCACGGGCGACCATATGGACGAGATCTACGGCTGCATCGATTTCCTGAAACAGTCCGGCGTCTTTGAGCGCTCAAAGAACTTCTGCACCAAATTGCGTGGCGATGCCGGTGCGGTGTTTGCCACGCTCAACGAGGCCTTCTGCCGCTTCGGCCCCGGCGCCGGCCACGTCACCCTCGACATCACGATCTCGGCGAACAGCCCGAGCGCCGTCTGAGCCGCGGCTCAAGCGTCGTTCCTTGAGGATATTGCCGTGGCTGGTTTATCTGACCCATTGCGTGGAGGAGATGCCTCTGACCCCTCAGCACAGAGAGGAGGGGAGCCATTGGCGATTGGCGAAGACCGCGATGCCCACGAATCTCCCCCCTCGAGCAGGAGATGGCCGGCAGGCCAGAGGGGGTCCCAGCGCGTGGAGCGCCGACGTCCTTTTCGCATCGGCAAGGCGTGGGCGCTCTATGCGAGACGACCCCCTCTGTCGCCTTCGGCGACATCTCCCCCTCGAGGGGGGAGATTAGCCGCAGCCATCGCCAAGACCATCCCCGCCGCCTGCGCCTCCGCCCTGCTCCTCGCGGCGTGGGAGCTCTACGCCCGCTATGGTGGCGCTGCGCCCACCATGCTGCCGGCGCCGTCGCGCGTGCTGCAGCAGGCCTGGGAGCATCGCGCTGCCCTTGCCGACAACACGCTGCCCACCATCCGCGCCACATCAGCCGGCTTCGCCTGCTCGTTGGTCGCTGCCTTCGTGCTTTCGGCGCTGGTCGATTTCTTGGCCCCGCTGCGCCGCGCGCTGTTTCCGCTGCTGATTGTCAGCCAGACCTTGCCGCTGGTCGCGATTGCGCCGCTCATCGTACTGTGGTTCGGCTTCGGGCTGATGCCAAAAATCTTGCTTGTGGCGCTCGTTACCTTCTTCCCGATGATGGTGGCGCTGGTCGAGGGTTTTGCCGCGACCAGCAAGGCGATTTCGCAGATGCTCGCCACCATGGGGGCAGGGCGCTGGCGCATCTTCTGGCTGGCGCGCCTGCCTTCGGCGCTGCCCTATTTCTTCGCCGGGCTGCGCATCTCCATCACCTACGCCGTCGTCGGCGCGATCTTCGCCGAATATGCGGGGGCGGCGAAGGGGCTGGGCATCTACATGCTCAATGCCAAGAACAACTTTCGGCCCGATCTGGTGCTCGCCGCGGTCGCCGTCAGCGCCGCGCTCACGCTTGTCTTGTTCGCCATTGCGGTGCTCGTCCAGCGCTTCGCCATGCCTTGGGAGAATGCAGGGAGCGAAAGCCGCGACGGCAAGGTTGAAGCTGCAGAAGAGAACCGTCAATGACGCGGCTCGAACTCCGGGACATCAGGAAGAACTTCGGCGCGCTTGAGGTGCTCGCCGGCATTTCGCTTCATGTCGCGGCCGGCGAGTTCGTCTCCATCCTCGGCCCTTCCGGCGCCGGCAAGTCGACGCTGTTCCAGTTGCTGACCGGCGCGCTGAAAGGCGAGGGCGACATGCGCTTCGACGGCGCGCCATTGCAGGGCAGCCCCTTCGCCTTCATGCCGCAGCGCGACGCGCTGATGCCGTGGCGGCGCGTCATCGACAATGTGACGCTGGGGCTGGAAGTGCAGGGTCTTGGCCGCAAGGCGGCGCGCGAACGCGTCGCGCCGTTGTTCGCTGAGTTCGGCCTTGCCGGTTTCGAGCGCGCCTGGCCGGCCGAGCTTTCCGGCGGCATGCGCCAGCGCGCCGCCCTTTTGCGCACCGTGGTGCAGCAGCGCGACATGCTGCTGCTCGACGAGCCCTTTGGCGCGCTGGATGCACTGACCCGCGCGGGTATGCAGCGCTGGCTGGAAGGCATGTGGCAGCGCCAACGCTGGACGGCGCTGCTGATCACCCATGACGTGCGCGAAGCCGTCTACCTCTCCGATCGCATCTATCTGATGTCGGCGCGGCCGGCCCGCATCATCGGCGAGATTGCCGTGCCGCTGCCGCGCCCGCGCACCACCGGCAGCGATGCCGCGCGCCAGGCCGCCGCGCTCGAAGCCGACATCCTCGACACGCTGCTCAATCCCGGGACTGACCGGCCCTCGTTCCCGCAGACCGCTCAAAGGAGTTTTTCATGACCGAATTCACACGCCGGCAGGCTTTGCTGCTGACGCTGGCTGCCGGACTGCCGCTTGCCTCTCGCGCTCATGCGGCTACGCAAAAAATCACCGTCGCGCTCGACTGGACGGTCAACACCAACCATGTCGGCCTGTTCGTTGCCCGCGACAAAGGGTTCTACCACGAGGTCGGGCTCGATGTTGAGATCCTGCCCTATGGCGATACTGGCGGCGGCACGCTGGTCGCCAACCGCATCGCCGATTTCGGCATTGCCGGCGTCGGCCTGTTCACCCAGCGGGCTGCCGGCGCCGATCTCAAGGCGGTCTACGCCGTGGTCCAGCAGGAGACCGGCCGGTTGGTCTTCAACGCGGATCGCGGCGAGATCAAGAGTCCCAGGAATCTCGACGGTCTGACCTATGGCGGCTTCGGCAGCGCCTGGGAAAACACGCTGATCTCGACCATCATCCGCCACGATGGCGGCAAGGGCGTTTTCGAGACGGTGACATTAGGCACCTCGGCCTATGAGGCGCTGGCCAACGGCTCGGTCGACTTCACGCTGGAGGTCTCGACCTGGGAAGGCGTCGCTGCCGAGCTGAAAGGCGTCAGGCAGCGCGGCTTCCGCTACGCCGACTACGGCGTGCCCGACGAGCACACTACCTTGATCGCCTCCAGCAATGCCTATCTCCAGGCAAACCCGAAGGCCGCATCGGCCTTCGTCGAGGCAACGCGGCGCGGCTACCAATTTGCCTGCGATCACCCGCAGGAAGCCGGCGATCTGCTGATGGCTTCCAACAAGGATGCGCTGACCGACCCGGCGCTGATCCACGCTTCGCTGAAGATGCTCGTCGACGGGCATTTCTTGCGCAGCCAGGACGGCGTCATCGGCACCATCGACAGGGCCAAGATCGAGGCGATCGGTACCTACCTCTTCAGGGCCGGCATATTGCTCGATGGCGATGGCAAGGCTCTGAAGGAGAAGCCGGATTTCGGGGGGTATTTTACGAACGAGTTTTTGGGAGCGTAATCTCCCCCCTCGAGGGGGAGATGTCGCCGAAGGCGACAGAGGGNGAGGTTGGCACTCTACGCGAGGCGACCCCCTCTGGCCTGCCGGCCATCTCCCCCTCGAGGGGGGAGATTGCGCCTCACCGCCTTCTCCCTCACATATCGATCATCGAGCGCTTCACCCGGCCGATGATGGTGATGGCGCCTTCGAGCGCCGGCGGCGGGATGTCCATGTAGGAGGCCGGCTGGAAGGGCGGGTTCTCGTTGGGGCGATAGCGCTTGTAGGTGGCCTGGCCGCTTTCGTCCGAAATGACATAGCAGCCATTGGTCACCAGCCGCTTGTCCCTGAGGTTGACGAAGATGATCGAATCCGGTGGCGAGATCTTGTTCATCGACGGGCCGTCGACGCGCAGCGCAATCCATTGGCCCTGCTCCAGATCGGTGGTGGGGATGGTCGGATAGTCGCTGAGATTGACCACCATGTCCTGGCTGCCGAGTTCGCCGGCGCTGATCCATGAGACGATGGGCACGTCGACGGTGGCCAGCGACGGCATCGGGATCTGCCGGCCCGACTCGTCAAAGCCGAAATGGCCCCCCGAAAGGCTGCCGCCGTCGCCGTTGAACAAGAGCCAGCCGGGATCGACGCCGAACAGGCGGCCGTATTTCTCCGCCGCCTTGCGCGACAGCGGCCGGTTGCCGTTCTCGTGACTGATCAGGGTGTTCTTGTTGATGTCGCGCAATGCCCGCGCGGCGTCGCTCGGCGAGGCATAGCCCGCCTCCGCCCGCGCCTGCTGCAATCTGTGCCTCGGTTCCTGCATCGTACAAATTGCCTGAAATTTATCGTCCAATATGTACGATTTCGCTTGCGTACGTTTCGTACATATCGTACGCTTAGCGCATGATCGAACAAATCGCAAGCGTTTCCGCAGACATCCTCAGCTTTCTCCCATCGTCCGGGCTGTCCTCCTCCCCGGTCCGGACGCAAACCGGGGCTTCTGCCCCGGATCCGGTCGAACCGTCGTCCCCCCGATCGACCGGAACGGCCGGAGCCGCTCCTCTCCCGGCTCCGGCCACCTCTTCAGCCCATGGCGCCGCCGGCGCGCCAAGGGCTGTCTCCGGCGGGCAGGGTATTTCCTGCATCCGCACGGAAGATGGCACCGTCATCCTGTTCGACCGGCTGACGGGCAGGGCGGTTTCCGCCCTCACCAAAGCGGCCGCCGAAGCCGCCTTGCGGCATCTCGCCGGCTCGCTGCCGGCCGCCAGTATCGGCTGACCGCACCGACCATCCGCTCTGATTTTTCCCGTGGGCCCTCGGGGCCGGCGCTCGGCCTTGCGCGCGCAATCAATGGATACCGACATGACTGCCTATACCGACACCGAATTGCAGGAGATCGCCGTCTGGCTGAGGGATGGCCTGTCGGCCACAGGGATCGCCGTCCGCTTCACGGCGCTGCGCGGCAGTCCGGTCTCGCGCAATGCCATCATCGGCATCGTCCACCGCAACAGCGCGTTGAAGACCATCGGCTTCGCCAACCCCAGAGGCGGCAGGTCCGGCGGCCGACCGAGGAAGAATGCGACGGGGAAGACTGCGGCAAACGAGAATACCGCCAAGAGGAATCCGCCGGCGCAGCCAAGCAAGCCCGTAACGGAAGTAGGAGTTTCGAAGCAGGCCGCGCCGGTCAAACCGGCCGCCAAACCGAGCCGTCAGCCATCGGCCAGGCCTCTGTTGCCAGCCCGTCCGGCGCCCTCGATCCCGGGCGAAGGACGGCTGGTGGTGGACGGCGAAATCTACCGCTTCAATGTGCCGGCGCCGCGCCCTGCCTCGCTCGGGCGTCAGCCGCATGTCGCCGCCATGCGCTTCATCGACTGCCTGTTCGACCGCTGCCGCGCGCCGCTCGACCTGACGCTGGAGGAAGACCCCGACAACGATGCTCCCGGCAGTCGGCCGGGGCTCGAGATGCTGTGCTGCGGCCTGCGCACAAGGGCGCTGAAAAGCTACTGCGAATATCATCAGACGCGTTTCCACCGACCTGTGGCGGAGGTGGTGTGAGCGGCTGGGCTCCGTTCCTCGCCTCCGGACGACCCCACCAATGATCGAAAGCCGGCGGGACAGCGCCCCCCTCTGTCCTGCCGGACGTTCGTCGCTCGGAAAGCCAAGCAATTGGCTTTCCGTCCGCTTCGCGGACCACTCCTCAACCCCCACGAGGGGGGCGATCGGATATCGCCGCCGATTTCGCCAATTGCCAACGTTGCAGAGGCGCAGCCGCCGAAACTGCCAATCTCCCCCTCGTGGGGGAGATGCCCGGCAGGGCAGAGGGGGGCGCGAAGGAACGCCAACCTTCCGGCTCAACAACCCAATCCCACAAGGATCCTCCGATGAGCAAAAAAACCGCGCAGAAACGGCAGCCACCAAAACTCCCCACAGGCGAAGCCGAGCAGGTGCGCATCCGCCGCGAGATCGGCCATGATTTCGCGCTGAAGGACGATCGCTTCGGCCGCAAGCGGTTGAGCGTCGGCACCGAAGAGGCGCGGCGCGTCTACGAGGTCTCCAATGACGGCTACACCGCGACCGGCGGCATCGTGCGGGTGCGCAATGTCGATCCGCTGGTCGGCATCACCTCACTGACCCGCCAGCAGCGTGAGGCCGGCCAGCGGTTTCGCGACGATTTCGAGCGCGCCTCGCGTGACGGGCTGCGGCCGATGCCGTGGGAAGAGCGCATTGACGGCGGCCGCATCAATGGCGGCATCCCCGACCGCGTGCTCAACGCCGGCCGCGCCCACACCCATGCCATCGCCGCCATGGCCCACTGGGAAGTGGCGGAGGTGGTTCGCAAAATCTGCCTCGAAGGCCAGTCGGTGAAGGCGCTCGCCGAACGCACCGGCGAGGGACGAGATGTGGTGGTGAAGCTGTTGAAGGTCGGGCTCGACCTTTTGGCCGTTGATTACGGGATGATGACGCGGAAGCCGCGATAAGGCCGGCAGCCGCGTAGTGAAGCGGCCGGCCGGCAGATGCCGGCCGAACCGGTTTCACCTTATCGGATCACCGTTCGCAAACGCGAATTTCCTCGACGATCCTGTGATGATGGCGCCAATGCTTGACCAACTCTATGCGGCAATGGCGATGGTGCCTGTGATACCTGTGGTACCTGAAGCCGTTATGGTAGGCATTATACTGGTAGTAAGGGCGAGGAGCGTAGCGATCGTAATAGTCGCCATAGCTGTCATTGTAGTCATCGTCATAGTAGCCGTTGCCGATGCCGATCACGACGCGCCCGCCGGCATTCGCCGGAGCGATCATCGCCGCCGCCGCAGTGATAGCGATAGCCGAAGCAAGCAGGAGCTTTCTCATAGCTGCCTCCTATTCAAGGTTGCGCTAATATAACTCGCTGGACACGACCTCGTTCCATAATTTTGCAAGATGCGAACGACCCCTGCGCCGTGCATTGCGAGGAAAGTCAGCGTCACCTCCTGTCAGCATCGTCCCCCGATTTTTGAACCCTTCGCCGCCCCAGCCATTAATCCGGCATGAATCAGCAAGGGAAGGACGAGACCATGCATGTCATTCTTGGAGGTACCGGCCATGTCGGCTCGGCGGCGGCAATGGCGCTGTTGCGGCAGGGCGAGGATGTCACGGTGGTGACGCGCGACGAGTCGAAGGCCGCATGGTTGGTTGAACAGGGCGCGGAGGCCGCGGTTGCCGATGTGCTCGATGTCGAGGCGCTGCGTGAAGTCTTGCGGCGCGGCAAGCGGGCGTTTCTGCTCAACCCGCCGGCCGATCCATCGACCGACACCGACGCCGAGGAGCGCAAGACGGTTGGCGCCATTGCGACGGCACTGGAGGGGTCCGGCCTCGAAAAAGTGGTAGCGGAATCGACCTATGGCGCGCAGGCCGGCGAGGGTGTCGGCGATCTCACCGTCCTTTACGGCCTCGAGCAGAAGCTGAAGGCCCAGGCCATTCCGGCAAGCATCAACCGCGCCGCCTATTACATGAGCAACTGGGATCAGGCCCTGGAGACGGCGCGGCGCGACGGCGTCATCACCTCCTTCTTCCCGGCGGATTTCGAGCTGCCGATGGTGGCGCCGCAGGATCTCGGCGAGGCTGCGGCGAGACGTCTGCTGGAGCCGGCGGACAAGACCGGCACGCACTATATCGAGGGTCCTCGGCGCTACTCCGCCGCCGATGTCGCCGCAGCCTTCAGTGCGGCGTTGCGCAAAAACGTGCGCGTGGTCACGGTGCCGCGGGAGCGCTGGACAGAAACCTACGAAAAACTAGGCTTCTCCAAAGCGGCGGCCGAGTCCTATGCCCGCATGACCGGGGCCACGCTGGACAAGCCGATGCAGCCGGAAAACCCGGAGCGCGGCACGACCAGCCTGGAAAGCTATATTGCTGCGCTCGTCGAGGGCCGGCCGGAAGACCTGTTGAAGGGCGCAGCGTAAAGTGAAGGGTTGCTGTTGAGAAACAGGCGCTTCGACGACCTACGTGGCCCGCTATTCCTATTGCCTGACCGTTCGGCAGTTGCCCGCCGGCGGCGTGGTCTTGCAGATATCGATGGAGGTGCGCGTGTCGCCGTGACCGGTTTCGGTTATCAGATTCAGGTCCAAAAGTTCGTATGTCACGAGGTATCGTATGCTGTCGTCGGGTATTTTTTGCATGGCCGATACGATCCACGAACCTGCTTTCATCTCGGTGAAATAGCTGTCGACCTTGCGTTCATACCATTTGGGTATCGGAACGAGGACGATGGTCTTCTTGCCGTGGATTTTCTTGGCGGCCGGCAGCATGATCCGGTGAATGCCGACAAAGGCGCGGCTGTCTGCCAGGCGCCGTACGCCGCCCGCAAGAACCATCGTACAAGCTGACGAACAGACTGCGCCGACGGGGTTGGCGACGCCGAAGCGGAGGTCGCCCGGCCCGCAGGCTTTTGTGTCTGGCGCGCATTCGGAGAACTCCGTCTTGCCAACCATCGTGTCGAGCCCGCTGGCGCGGATCATATGGCCAAGCGCCATCGCCGCATCGGTCTCGCCGCCCGGGGAATTCAACGCCAAAGGCAATTTGCGGGGGCCGAGTTTTTTCAGCAAAGCCTTCAGCAAAGCTGGCGTGCCGGCCACGATGTGACCTTCCGCCGAAATCCATTCCGGGCATGTCGGCTCGCATCCTGGCGTGCTGTTGCGTACAACGACGAAGTGCATCGGCGGTGTATATGCCAGTATGGCAGGCTCAGGCGTCGTTTGGGCGATCGCGCCGCCAATCGCCAGCAGCACGAAAACCAACGTCCATGCGAATGTCTTCATGCCGAGCCTCGCCTGGCAGAGCATCACTTGAGAAATGGGTCTTTGCAAGCATTATCAAAACAAGCCGAGCACGTGTTTCTATGGGCCGCGCACTATCTCTGCATGATGGACAGGCAGCTACTGGCGGCCCCTGTCTGAACCGTCGTCGCTTTCCGCCGCCCCCTCCCACCCGAACACACTGCGCCCTCCAAGCAGATGCGACTGGTCGAACTCGCCGGCGACGATCTCCTTAAGGCTTGGCCCGGTGACGTAGCGCTCCAGCCGCCGCGCTTCGCCATCCAGCCGCTGCAGCGCGCCGAGCTCTTCCTCGCGGCCGAGCTTGGCCTTGCCGACGGCCGATTTCAGCACCGCGATCGTCTCGTCATAGACTTTCAGCGGCACCGGGAAGGGGTGGCGGTCCTTGCCGCCATGGGCGAGCGAGAAGCGCGCCGGATCGGAGAAGCGGCAGGGCGCGCCATGCACCACTTCCGCCACCATGGCCAGCGCCCGCACCGTGCGCGCGCCGACGCCGGGCACCAGCAGCAGCTCGGGAAAGTCGGCCGGCCCGCTTTCGATGGCGGCGGAAATGTTGCCGTGCAGCCGGTGCATGACGATGTCGCTCTCGCGCACGTCGTGATGCGCCGGCATCACCAGATTGGGCAGCATCGGCTGCGCCGCCGGTTTCGCAGGCGCTGCTTTCGGCGGCGGCTCCAGCACGGCAAGCTCGTCGAGGATCCGTTCCGGGCTCATGGTCTTCAACAGGTCGATCTGGCCGCTACGTGACGGCGCGGCGCGATGGTCGGTCAGGTTGACGATCTCGCCCTGCCGCTCGCCCTCGATCGCCGCATGCGGCTGGTCGACGAAGCTTGTCAGCCCTTCCGACAGCCAGTGATAGCGCCGCGCCTGGCGGCTGTCGCCGTTCATGCCTTGCTGCACCACCACCCAGCGGCTGTCGTCGGTGACGATGAAGCCGTGCAGATAGAGGTCGAAGCCGTCCTGCACGGCCGCACTGTCCACTTTGGCGACCAGGCGGCTGGCGGTGGCGAGTGCCGCGCCATCGATGCCGACGCGTTCGCCGATCGCGGTCAGCTCCTGCGGCGTCTTGCGCGAATGCGCGCCGCGCCCGCCGCAGACATGGATGCCGAGCTCGCGCGACATCGGGTTCAGCCCGCGCTTCAGCGCGCCGACGACCGAGGTGGTGATGCCCGAGGAGTGCCAGTCCATGCCCATGACGGCGCCGAAAGACTGGAACCAGAACGGATGCGCCAGCCGCCGCAACAGCTCGTCGCGGCCATAGTGATGGATGATCGCCTCGCACAGCACAGCGCCCAGCCGCGTCATGCGATCGCCCAGCCATTTCGGAACCCGCCCGCCATGCAGCGGCAAGTCCGCACTGCCGCTTCGCTGCGTCAAGGGTTGTCTCCGTGGCTAAGGCGCATCCGGTGGTGCGCCTGTGATCTAGATGGCATTGGGGCGGGGATTTGCAAGCGGGTGGCGCCTGGCGCGCCTGAGTACAGTGCACTCGATGCTGGCGAAGGCGATGGTAGGTGACCTTTCCTAGGCCGACGCAGGTGTCTGTTTCGATGAATGCCGAATGAATTTGCTGTTCCAGGCTCGCGCGCGGGAGAACTCCGGTTTATGGCAAGAGGTGTCAAAACGGCGCGAGAGCAGCATTCATGAACTATCGGCACGCATTTCACGCCGGCAACCATACTGAGGTTTTCAAACACGCCGCCTTAACGATTGTCCTTGAGCGTCTAGCCCAGAAAACGCAGCCCTTTATGGTATTGGACACGCATGCGGGTATTGGATCATACGATTTGACGTCGGAGGAAGCCAACCGGACGGGCGAAAAAGACTCCGGCGTTGCAAAAGTTCTTGGCCAAAAACTAGCTTCTGCGCCCCGCTACACAAGCCTTCTAAACGATTTGAATAGAGACGGACTGAGGATTTACCCCGGGTCCCCGGAGATTATTCGGAATATGCTCCGAGACGGTGATCGCCTTGTAGCGTGCGAATTGCACCCCAAAGATGGGCGGCTTTTGCAAAAACGCTTCAGGCGCGACCGAAGGGTTTTGGTCCAACTGCGCGATGGATATGAAGCGATTGGAGCTCTATTGCCTCCGCCAGAACGACGTGGACTGGTTTTCATCGATCCACCTTTCGAGCAGAAAGACGAAACGAAGCGCCTCGCAAACGCCCTTCAGAAGGGTGCTAGAAAATGGGCAACCGGCGTATTTCTTGTGTGGTATCCGATCAAGGACGCGACGACCGGAGCCGCGTTGGCTAGGGCCACGATCTCCGCGGGTTTCCAGAAGATATTGCGGGCAGAGTTCCTACCTTATCTGAGAGATGGCATTCGCTTGGCGGGAAGCGGAATGATAATCTGCAACCCCCCCTGGACGGTGGATGAGAGCCTACGAAGGCTGTGTCGCGAATTGACCCCGCTGTTGGGAGACGCGAAGAGCACGTGGTCCGTTGACTGGGTAGCTGGCAGTAGCTAATGGATTCGGTCAATTGGCTGGGGTTCGTCATTCTCAATCGCGTGAATGACTGCCATCAGCTCACGCCATTTTTGGCAGGTCGCTATGTCGCTTCGGGCCAATGCCCTGTCAGCACGATCGTCCATAAGTTCGAGCGCATTGTCCGAGCCGTAGCGTTGCATCATTCTGACGCCTCGATGCCAGGTAGCTCGGTCAAATCCATAGTCATGCAGGCGCGAAGCGTTGTCGATTGTCGAATCGATGGTCACGTCGTATGGGCCGACTTTGAACCCTGACTTCTTTCGCTTCAATGTCATAAGCTCCGTGCGCGTCATCTTCGCGTCTGGTATTTTCTGTATAACGACTCAGAGGTGGTCGCCAACAAGCGCCAAAATGCGTTAGCATTTGGCGGGGTGGCAAATATAACACAGTGAGACGAGCGGTGCGAATTTTCGGCCCAAGGGAGAGCGTTTTGGCCGCAAAGTTTGAGATCGAATTCCTGCGTCAATTTTACCAAATGTTAGATAGGTCGTTCGGCCACGGCGCCGCAATTGGAATGAATGCGTGATGTTGGCGCCTTCAATCGGTGAAAACCGGTCTTCAGTCCTTAGAGCTCCGCTTCCCTCTCGGCTCAGGGAGCAACTCGCTTTGTGCGCGATGCAGCCCGAGCGGGTATTGTTCCTCGACATCGAGACGACCGGCCTGAGCCACTACTACGATGAAATCACGGTCATAGGTTGGTCGATCGGAGGGCGTGCATCCACACTGGTGAAGGGAGATCAACATCGCGAGTTAGTCGAGGATGCGAAGAACGCGATCGCCATGGTGACATTCAATGGCATCCGGTTCGACCAAAGGTTTATTCGGCAGGAGTTTCCCGACGTGGAGCTGCCTGGTATCCATCTTGATCTCATGTACCTGTGCCGTCGCGTGGGCCTGACGGGCGGACAAAAGGCGATCGAAAGGCAGCTAGGCATCAATCTGCGAAGCGATATCGGTAATTTGGACGGATTCGCCGCCGTTCTATTATGGCACCGGTATCTGAGGGGTGATTTTGGCGCGCTCGAGACGCTCGTTCGCTATAACCGCGCGGATATTGCGGCGATGGGTGCCATATTTGACCATGTGTTGGACCTGGTGCAGATCAACCCAGATTTGTTCACAGGGTCCACGAAATTCTTGCCTTGGGCGGCGCCAACGGGATGGACCGATCTGCCGGCCCTTCGCCCCGCAGGTCCTGACCTACTTTCTGCACCTCACTTCGATCAGCTTCTCGCAGATGGTCCTGCTGCAAGGGCCCTCATCGTTGGCATCGATCTCACCGGGTCGGAAGCCCGAGGCTCAGGTTGGTGCCTGTTGAACGGCAATCTTGCTAGCACCGAAACCATATTCAGTGACGATGCCATTCTCTCTCGGACGATAGACGCAAGGCCTGATCTGGTGTCGATCGATTCCCCTCTTTGCTTGCCAACTGGTAGACTCACGGTAGAAGACTCCGACCCCGGTCGCGACCAATTTGGTATTATGCGGGTGTGCGAACGTGAGCTGAAGCGACGGGGTGTGAACGTCTATCCGTGCCTTTTGCCAAGCATGCAGAAGCTCACAGCCCGAGGCATGAGGCTTGCAAATGTACTAAGACAGCAGGGTATTCCTGTTATTGAAAGCTATCCCGGTGCCGCCCAGGACATCATGCGAATTCCACGCAAAGGCGCTGGCGTGGAATGGCTGAAGCTGGGGCTTAGTGAGTTCGGCATTGAAGGGGACTACACTGACGTCAACATCTCCCACGACGAACTAGATGCAATCACCTCGGCACTTGTAGGCACATTCCATATGGCCGGCCTTTCCGAAGCGTTGGGTGCCGTGGAGGAGCCGCCTTTGATCATTCCCAAACTGGATGCTGTCCCAGGTCCCTTAGTTATAGGCCTGAGCGGTCCTATCGCAGCCGGAAAGACCACATTCGCTCAAGCACTAGAACAAGCCGGCTTCGCATATACCCGCTTTAGCCTGGTAATCGATGAGATTCTCAGAGAGCAGGGCCGAGATCTTGACCGGACAAACCGTCAAGATTTGGGACGCCAAATCAACGCTTCTGGACGACAGCGATGGCTAGCTGAGCAAACATTGAAGCGCGTAGAGGGCGCCCAAAGGATTGTTGTTGACGGCCTTCGCTTTCCTGAAGACCATGCTTTTCTGGTCGAAAAGTTCGGGGCGTGCTTTCGGCATATATTCATTGACGCGGGGGAGCCCCTTAGGCGAGTACGGTATCACGAGCGAACCGCCGACGGGAGTTTCGACGACGCCGCACATTCAGAAGTTGAAGGAAGAGTCGAACAGTTGCGTCCGTTAGCGCATGAAATCTTTGTGAATGAGGCGGCTAAGTCCGAACTCCAAGCGAAGGTTGGTCGCGTTTTGAAAAGCGTGAATGAGGCGGAAAAATGCCAATCTCAATTGTAGTCGGCGGCCAGTTCGGCTCTGAGGGAAAGGGCAAAGTTGCCCTCGAGTTGGCTCGTAGAGCCAAGGAGCCAGTGACTGTTGTTCGTGTCGGCGGACCCAACTCAGGGCATACAGGGTATGACTATCGCGGTAAGAAATGGGCGTTGAGGCAGATGCCTGCAAGTTGCGTGGATCGAAACGTTGATGTCGTCTTTCCAGCAGGCTCCTACATAGACGTAGAAGTATTCTTGAAGGAAATTGAGGTTCTCCGATATCCCAAAGAGCGTTTGGTTATCAGTCCCTATGCGAGGATCATAACAGAGCAGCACAAAGCTTGGGAGCGGGAGGCTGGTCTAGTGGGCTCAATCGGATCTACAGGTTCCGGCGTGGGAGGGGCGGTTATGGCATCCGTCGCTAGAGGGGCTCAAAATCTTGGAATGACATCGCCGGATGCCGCGCACTATGAGCCCCTGGCGCCATTCGTCCGAGATGCATCCGAACATCTTCGAAGGAAGCTCGATGTTGGTGAACGTGTCATCGTAGAAGGCACGCAAGGTTTTGGTCTGTCGCTGCTCGACGGGGGTTACTGGCCGAAAGCGACTTCGCGAGCGACTACGGCAGCTGCCGCGCTTGCGGAAACCGGGTTAAGTCCCTTAGACGTTGATGACGTCACAATGGTAATTCGTTCGTATCCCATTAGGGTAGCTGGAGAGTCGGGTCCGTTGTTAGGTGAGACTACGTGGAAGTCGATAGGAGCCGAAATCGATGATGATTCTGATCTTACCGAATACACCACCGTTACAAACAAAATACGGCGAGTCGGCAAATTTGACCCAGAGCTTGTTCGCAAAGCTCTGATAGCAAACTCGCCGACGAATCTTGTGTTGAATCATCTTGACTACGTAGGTAACCAAGAAACTTTGACTCGGTCCGACAGCCGATTGTCTCAATTCATCACGTATGTCGAGGGTAATATAGGTCGCTCTATCGATTGGTATGGTTTTTCGCCACTGGGAATTGTGGACGCCTCACTGAATGAGCACCGAAATGCGTTCTTATGAACTGAAGGATATCGAACGCGAAGATGTGTCAAAAACCCGCGCTGAAGGGTTGGCGAAGGTTCATCGAGATAGTAAAAAAGACCCTTTTCCAGATATCCCTCCCTCGTTGCTGTCCGCATCAGACATCACCAGGTATGTTCGTGCGACAGGGTTAATTGGTCCGTTTCACTTGGGTGGCGAGAAGTCTCGCCTTAAGAAAGCGAGCTACGAAGGGCGGATTGGCTCTTGCGCATTTACGTTTCCAGATGGCAGCAACAAGCTTGAAAATGTTTTGGATTCGGGAAACTCAGATCATTCTCTTCTCGTGAAAGCAAATTCAATAGTTTTTGTTGAGTGTGACCTTGATTTTAGACTCCCCAGAAATATCGCGCTTCGATTTAATTTGCAAATTGTGCACGTTCACAGGGGTCTTTTGCTTGGAACTGGGCCTTTAGTAGACCCTGGTTACTGGGGAAAATTATGCATTCCGCTGCACAATCTTACCGACAAAGACTACGAAATACCGCGACATGAAGGGCTAATTTGGGTTGAATTCACAAAAACGACTTCTGACGACGACGAGGGAAGAGTGCCCTTAGAGGAAGAGCAAGGAGAGCACTGGGATATTAGTGTATTCATTCGGAAGGCCGCCAGACAGTTTAATAAATCGGGTCCGATGATTGGTATCCAAAGTTCTATTCCATCAACGGCAATCCAGGCTGAAACGAAAGCCAAGGAAGCCGCAAGCGACGCTAGTATCGCCGCAGCGGAGTCAAGTGAAGCAAAAAAAGCGGCCGAAGCCGTCAGGGCTAGTATAAGAAACTATGGTGTAGGTGGTGCTTTGGCGGCTATTGTTGCTGTCGTTTCTATTTGGGCTTCATTTTGGTTCGGGAATAGAACTGACATTGCGGCGATGGTTTCAAGAATCGATGTATTACAGACAAGTATGGCCGTGTATAAGTCGCAAGGGGGCGAGAATTTGGGGCCAAATGCGGCGCAAACGGAAAAATTGTTGAAATCGGTCGAGGCATTGGGTTTTCAGGTCGAACAACTCAAAATGGAGAACTCGTATCTGCGTACTCAGCTTTCTGAATTGAAAGGCAAATAGCTGGGGCAAGGCTTTATTTGAGAAGAGAGTATCTTTTTTTGAGCGTTTGCCGCGCAGGATTTTTGCTTCTCCGCATAAGCCTGCGTCATTTCACCCCCTAAAACAGCGCCTTCTCCACCGCCTGCTCCAGCGTCTCCGCGAACGGCGTCGCCAGATGGTGCTGGTCGCGGTAGGCGATTTTGCCGTTGATGAAGACGTGGCAGGTTTTGGCGCCGCAGAACTGGCTGGTCAGGTCGATGTAGCTGGCGCCGGGCACGGCGCGCACGATGTCGCGCTCTTTCGCCGCGCCCCGTCATTGGCGGGCGTCGGCCCGCTTCTGGTCGCACAGCGACGGCCTTTCGCCGCGCCACAGCGCGCGTGCCACGCAGGTGTCGACATGATCGTCGCTGAACGGCACATCGCGGATAACGGCAACCTTGAGCCCGGCCTGGCTGAACGGGGTGAGCGTCGCGTGCAGGCCGGCGCGCCCGTCGGCATCCTGGCTGACGGGCGCCTGCGTGCCGGCCGACATCTTGTCCAGGCTGTCCAACGCGATCTCCGAGATCACCACCAGGTTCGGCCGCGCGGCGATGATCTGCCGGATCGATTGCGCGCGCCATTGATCGCACTCGGTGTAGTTCCGCTTCAGCTTGGTCGCCCATACGGTCAGCCGCGAGGCGCGGCAGCCGGATTTGAGCCAGGTGACGACCTTGGTGTCGTTCTTCTCGGCCGCCTCGATCAGCGGCGTCGACCAGTGGTCGGCATGCGAGTCCCCGAACAGCGCAATCGAGCGCGGGGCGTCCTTGTTGCCGAACACGCAGGCCTTCGGCGTCACCGTCTCAAAGGAGAGAATACAGCCGGCCGCGCGCGCCGTGGAAGGCTGCGCGGCGCTGGCGGCAATGCAGGCAGGCGCTCCACGCGCGGCCACCGCCTCCTTCGCCAAATCTCCGACATCCGGGGTCGGCCCTTGCGTTGCCCCCGTCACACGCAATCGGCTATCCAACCGGCAGCCATGCAATTCAAACGGAGCCTCCCATGACCAACACCACCATTTTCAAATTCGGCGCTGTCGAGCATGCCGAGGGCGGCGACTTACCGGGCTGGATCGTTGTCGCGGGCCGGCCGACCATGCAGACCGCCGTGCAGCACACCACCGCCGACGGCAAGGTGCTGTCGGGCACCTGGCGGGCCTCGCCCGGCACTTATCACGCCACCTACACCGACTATGAGTTCGTGCACATGATCGCCGGCCGCATCATCATCACGCCCGATGGCGGCACGCCTGTCGAGGTCGGTCCGGGCGATGCGTTCGTGGTCGAAGCCGATTTCAAGGGCACCTGGCAGATCCTCGAGCCGGTAACCAAGCACTTCGTCGTCAAGCTTGCTTGATCGACGTAGTCAAGCTTGCTTGATCGACGTCGCCAGGGTCGCCTGATCGGCTCGTCGTCAGGCTTGCTTGATCGCGTCGTCAGGAGTGCCTGATCGGTGCCGATACACGTCGGCCGGCGCGGTTCATCGCCAGCGTCCCCCTCGCCCAGCAGGGGGAGGGGGACGTAGCGAAGCGAATATCGGTTAAGAGGGCGTCACCTCGTTCGCTTCGAACCGATGCGGATCGAAAAGCTGAGACGATGGCGTTCTGCGGAGCCTGGTCGAGATAACGCAGGCCAGGACTGCTGCCGGGTCGCCGGCGCGTCAGCCAAGAGCGAGCGGCGCACTTCGAGAGTGCATGCCGCCCGTCCGGCGCCGGGCCGTCAATGCTGTTGTTACGAAACCCCCCAGCCCCGTCTCAACCGCCACGGCCATGGCGTGACCCATGGCTTGCTATACGCATGCAGCACCGCGGTCTGTCAACGCCGCCCGCAATGGCCGCGGGGGGTCGCCTTTGCACCTCCCGGCCAGCTTCCAACCGGCCGCGCGCAAGCCATTCGCCGCTACAAAATGCGCTTGAAATGGCGGTTTTCCGGGTGTTCCGGCCGCTCCGGAGCGGCCCTTTGGCGCGACAGAGGTCGCGATCTAGGCGATTGGATGAATTTGTCTTTCGCGGCTGAAACGTTTCAGGAGCCGATTTGTAAACCTGACTTTTTTTGGGTGTATTTCCCTCACGTCAGTTTTGCACTCCAGCCGGCCCGATCGACCCGCCGGAGGGCAAGCCTCAGGGGCCGGCGTCGGCGCTCTGAGTCTCTCGGACCGACGGGCGCCGGACCATGCCGCTGACGACATAGGCCGCCGCGCCCAGCGCCGTGATCCAGAAGCTCGTCGGCCAGTCGGTCAGGAAGGCGAGCGTCAGGCTGATCCAGGCGATGATCACGGCAAGCGCGATGGACGTCAGCACGCCGGCTCCGACGCCGCTAGTAAGCCTGAGCGCGGTGGCTGCAGGCGCCACCATCAGCGCGAAGACGAGCAGCACGCCGACGATCTGCACCGCCTCGGACGTGGCGACGGCGACCAGCACCATGAACAGGGTCGAGACAAGAGTGAGCGGCACGCCGCGCGCTTCGGCGAGTTCCGGCTGCAGGCTGGCGAACAGCAGCGGCCGCGCGATCAGCAAAAGCGCGACAAGGATCGCCACCGCCAGCACCGCAAGCACGATAACGGTGCGCAGGCTGATGCCCAGCACATTGCCGAACAGCACGTTGGTCGCCTGCGAGGCGAAGGCGGTGTAGAAATGCAGAAACAGCAAGCCCAAGCCGAGCGACAGCGTCAAAACGATGCCGATGGCGACGTCGCGATGCGCGCGTTCGCCGAGCAGGCCGATGCCGATGCCGGCGGCGACGGTAAACACGGTGAGGCCGAGAAACGGCGACAGCCCGATCAGGCCGGCGCCGGTGGCGCCGGGAAAGCCGACATGGGAGAGCGCATGACCGGCGAAGGTCTGGCCCCGGAGCACGAGGAAATAGCCGACCGCGCCCGAAACGATGCCGACGATGGTGCAGGCATAGAAGGCGTTGCGCATGAATTCATAGTCAAAGATCGTGGACATGCGCCCCGCTCTCCAGTTCGACATCGTCGGCCATGACGAAGATGCGGCCGGCAACCCGCACCACATTGATATGCGTGCCATAGAGTTTCGACAGCACCGGACCGCTGATGACCTCGTCGACGGAACCGATCGCCGCCTTGCGGTTGCCGAGATAGAGCACGCGGTCGACGGCGCGCAGCAGCGGGTTGATCTCGTGCGAGCAGAACAGCACGGCAATGCCGAGCCGCTCGCCGATCTGATGCACCAGGTCGATGATCGCGCGCTGATGGCCTGCATCGAGGCTGATCAGCGGCTCGTCGAGCAGCAGCAGTTGCGGATTGCCGATCAAGGATTGCGCGATCAGGATGCGCTGGCGCTCGCCACCGGAAAGCTCGCCCAAGGGACGGCGCGCGAGGCTGCCGGCGCCCACCTCTTCAAGTGCCTTCCACGCCGCCTCCTTCTCGGCAGCCGATGCGACGGGCCAGCCCCAGCGATGCCCGCCGGCGGCACTCAGCACGAAGTCGAGGCCGCTGACGCCGACATCGCCAAGCGCGCGCCGCGCCTGCGGCATATAGCCGATGTCGGCGTTGCCGCGCGTCGGCGATTTGCCAAGCACCGAAATGGCGCCGCCGGCCGGTTTGATCAGGCCGAGAATGGCGCGCAGCATCGTCGTCTTGCCGGCGCCATTGGCGCCGAGCAGGCCGACAAAGGCGCCTTGCGGTAGAGAAAAGGAGACGTCGGATAAAACCCGGCGTCCCCCATAGGTCAGCGTGACCTTGTCGAATTCGATTGCGTTCATTTAGTCACATTCATTCGCAGGTCACGTTCATTGTGTGCGGGCGGCGAGCGCCTTCTGGACCGCGTCGATCTGGCCGCGGAACCAGGTCTGGATCGTCTGGCCCGCCGGTTCCGTCTCGGTGACGCCGATGATCGTGACCTTGTTCTGCCTGGCGATGTCGAGCAGCCTTGTCGTTGCCCCGTCGGTCACCTGCGAATTGTAGAACAGGATCTTGGCCGAGCCGTCCTTCAGGCTGTTTTCGAACGCCGCCACCTGCGTGGCGCTCGGCTCCGCATCGTTCATCAAGGCCACCTGGAAATCGTAGTTCAGCATCTTGAGACCGAGCGCTTCCGCCATGTAGCCGAAGAGATCGGAAGAGCACACGTCTGAACTCNGCCGAAGACCGGCTCGGTAGCCGTCACCTCGGTGCCGGCATAGGTGTTCTTGACGTCGGCGATTTCCTTGTCAATGGCCTCGAGCGAGGTCTGGAATGCCTTCAGGTTCGCCTCGTAGTGCACCGCATTGGCCGGATCGCGCTTGACAAGGTCGGCGCTCAGCGCCTTGGCGATGGCCGGCAGCGTCGCCGGGTCGTACCACAGATGCGGGTTGTCGCCCGACTTCTTGCCGATCAGGTCGGCGGCGACGATGGTCGTGCGATCCTTGGCTGTCGAGGCCGACAGCAGCTTGTCCATCCACGGATCGTAATCGGCGCCGTTGTAGATGACGATCTTGGCGTCGGCGATAGTGCGCGCCGTCGACGGGCTGGTCTCGAACAGATGCGGATCGTCATCGGGATTGGCCAGGATGCTGGTGACGGTGACGTTGCTGCCGCCGATCTGGCGGGCAAGGTCGCCATAGAAATTCTCGGCCGCCACGATGGTCAGCTTGTCTTCGGCGCCGACAGCCGTGCCGGTCAAAAGCGGCACAGCGACGAGCAGCGCGGCGAGAAAGGGAATGCGACGCATCCGTGGTCTCCTTGCAGTCTGAAATGTATGTCGCCGGAGAGGCGGGCTGTGTAACTGTATAACAGTAACAATATAACGTTTGCGTCGAAAATACGGCTGATGTCAATGGGCTTTTCGAGCCGCGCAGTTTTTCACGCGCACAAAAGCGTGAGCGGCCTGCGCCGATCAGGCGGAGCCACTCATGCCTGTCGGCTATATGCGAAAGGGCAGGCGATCGCCGGCACCGCGAGGCCGCCGCGAGCACACCGGTCGTGGCGGTATCCTGATGAATTCGCGGCGGGTAAGTTCCTTGCTTGTTGCCGTCAGTTTTGCGGACGCCTTCCCTCCCACGCGTGCTGCAACAGGGCGCGGATTGCGGCGCGGTCGAAAGGCCGCGGATTCCAGTATGGGTTCCTGGTCGCAATCTCGGCGGCGCGGTCGAGATCGGCCTGCTTGAGGCCGAGTTCTTTCAATGTAAGGGGCGCGCCGACCGCCTTGGCGAAATCGTGGAGACCGCTACCGGCGCTGCCGCCAAACAAGTCGGCGACCGGCTTCAACAAGTCGGGCACCGCGACGGCGTTGAAGCCGATCGTGTGCGGCAACATCACCGCATGGGTCTCGGCATGCGGCATGTCGAAAGAGCCGCCCAGCGTGTGACAGATCTTGTGATGCAGCGCCATGCCGACGGCGCCGAGCACCGTACCGCACAGCCAGGCGCCGTAAAGCGCATCGCCGCGTGCATCGATATTTCCAGGCTCCTTGGTCAACACCGGCAGCGCCGCCTTTATGGCGCGCAATCCTTCTTTCGCCATCAGGGTGGAAATCGGATGGCGATCCTGCGCGTAAAGCGCTTCGGCCGCGTGCGCCACGGCGTTGAGTCCTGACGCGACGCTCATCGCTATCGGCAGGCCGACGGTCAGCTCTGGATCGTAGATCACCACTTCCGGCAGGATCCTTGCGTCACGCATTGTGGTTTTTTCGCCGTTCTCGGTCTGACCGAGGATCGGCGTCACCTCCGAGCCGGCATAGGTGGTCGGGATGACGATCTGCGGCAGGTCGGTGCGCCAGGCGATCGCCTTGCCGAGACCGGTGGTCGAGCCGCCGCCAAGCGCGACAACGCAGTCAGCCTTGACCTCGGTTGCCTTGGCCATTGCCGTTTGGGTTACCTCGACCGGCGTGTGCATGGCGGCGCCCGAAAAGGTGCCGGCCGCCAGCGCGCCGAGGGATTTGGCAAGCGCCTCGCCGTCGGCAGCCCGATGCGGCGTCGACAGCACCAGCGCGCGATTGCAGCCGAGTTTTTCGATCCAGGTGCCCACCTCGGACGACGCGCCATTGCCGAAGACAATATGCGCAGGGCTGCCGGAGTAGGTGAACGTCCTTGTCATGCCGATCCGCTCCCTTTGCATATTATCACTGTGACGGAGCCGAAATCGAGCGACCAGCTCTCGCCGCCGGCGACATCGTTTGCGTCGTCACCGTCTCGCAAGCGGGGCCTGATCTCTCCCGCGTACTCGCAAACGTATCGCCTTGACCACAAAAACGTCAAAAAAGTATCAGTGAGGTGGACACACCGTGGTGGCGGCTGCATGAATTGCCGCCTAAGCTTCGATCACTGCAGAGAGCGGCAAACGCGGCCTGCGGGAGATGGCACTGCAACTGGTCGCATGACCGGACCGGCGCCGGGAGGAACTGACATGAATCCGGACTTGGAAGTCGTCCAGATCAGACGCGGCGAGTCGTTCAAGGCCTGGGCCCACGGCTACCCCTTCCACACGGTGCGCTGGCACTTCCACCCCGAATACGAAATCCATCACGTCGTCGCCACCACGGGCCATTATTTCGTCGGTGACTTCATCGGCGAGTTCGAGCCCGGCAATCTCGTGCTCACCGGCCCGAACCTGCCGCACAACTGGGTCAGCGACGTGCCGGCAGGCGCCAGCGTGCCGCTGCGCGGCCGCGTCGTGCAGTTCTCGCAAGAGTTCATTGCCGACGCCACCGCCGCGTTGCCGGAACTTGCCGGTTGTGAAAACATTCTCGAGCTCAGCCGCCGCGGCGCGCTGTTCTCCACCGCTACCGCCAAGCTCGCCGCACCTGTGCTGGCCGAACTGGTCGAAGCGCAAGGCGTTCGCCGCATCGCTTTGTTCATGGAGCTGATCGATATTCTGAGCCGCGCCGCCGATGTGCGGACGCTCACCAGCGCCAGCTATCTGCCAGATCCCTCAGGCTTCATGTCGGCCGGCGTCAACAAGGCGCTTGCCTATATCAACGCCAACCTGACCGAGCCGTTCAGCGAAAGCGATCTGGCGGCGATCGCCGGCCGCAGCCCGAGCGCGTTTTCGCGCAGCTTCCGCCGCCATACCGGCATGGCGCTGGTGCAGTATGTCAACCGGTTGCGCATCAACCTCGCCTGCCAACTGCTGATGAGCGAGGCCGACATGCCGATCACCGAGATCTGCTATGCCGCCGGCTACAACAACATCTCGAATTTCAACCGCCAGTTCCTGACCCAGAAAGGCATGTCGCCTTCGCGCTTCAGGGCCCTGCTGGCGGAAAACATCAGCGCGGAGATTGCCGCCTAACAGGGAGGACCGGGAGGAGCCTAGACATTTACTGAGGTAAGAACGCGGGGTGCGTTGGAGGCGCCCCGTGCTGGAGATCGCTTGTCCCGAAATCCAGGGATATCAAGGGGATGCGCAGCACGGATCAAGTGCTCCGTTGTTCCTCGCAACAGCCGACTGCAGTCAAGGCCCGGCGCCATGTGGTGTCCAGGGCTTCATGAAACCATTCCTTGAAACGGAGCTATCAAAATGACCAGATTTGCCTGGAAATCGACGGGAGCCATTGCGCTCACTCTGTCTCTTCTTGGCGGCACCGCTGCCTTTGCCGCCCCGGTTACCGACGCCACGGTCGCCTTCTTGATGCCCGACCAGGCCTCGACGCGCTACGAGCAGCACGACTATCCCGGCTTCGTCGCCGAGATGAAAAAACTCTGCCCCGGCTGCAAGGTGATCTACCAGAACGCCGATGCCGACGCCTCGCGCCAGCAGCAGCAGTTCAACTCGGTAATCTCGCAGGGCGCCAAGGCGATCGTGCTTGACCCTGTCGACTCGACCGCCGCCGCCTCGCTGGTCAAGCTGGCGCAGAGCCAGGGCGTCAAGGTCATCGCGTATGATCGCCCGATCCCGACCGCACCTGCCGACTTCTACGTCTCGTTCAACAATGAAGGCATCGGCAAGGCCATTGCCGACTCGCTCGTCGAACACCTCAAGGCGCTGAAGGTCGACCCCGCCAGCGGCGGCCTGCTGCAGATCAACGGATCGCCGACCGACGCGGCCGCCGGGCTGATCAAGAAGGGCATCCATTCCAGCCTCGACAACAGCGGCTACAAGATCCTTGCCGAATACGACACGCCGGAATGGGCGCCGCCGAAGGCGCAGCAATGGGCAAGCGGCCAGATCACCCGCTTCTCCACGCAGATCGTCGGCGTCGTTGCGGCCAATGACGGCACCGGTGGTGGCGCCATCGCCGCCTTCAAGGCCGCCGGTGTCGATCCGGTGCCGCCGGTGACCGGCAACGATGCGACCATCGCCGCCCTGCAGCTGATCATCGCCGGCGACCAGTACAACACCATCTCCAAGCCGAGCGAGATCGTTGCGGCGGCTGCAGCCAACGTCGCCGTCCAGCTTCTGTCGGGCGAGACGCCGAAGGCCGAAATGACCCTCTACGACACCCCGTCGCAGCTGTTCACGCCGGCGGTGGTGACGCAGGAAAACCTCAAGGCCGAGATCATCGACAAGAAGATCAACACCGCCGAAGAGCTTTGCGTCGACCGCTATGCCGAAGGCTGCAAGAAGCTCGGCATCACAAAGTGACAATGCAGGTCGCCCCAAAAGTGCGCAGCGGTTTTGGGATAACGACATGCATAAAAGGATGACCTAGAATCCTGATCCTGCTTTCCGGCCGCCCTTGCGGCGGCCGGAAGTTCGCAGTCACTCTTGACCGCCCATCCGGAAAGGTTTGCCACCATGTCTGACATCTCTGACGGACCGGTTTCGGCAGGCGAGCTGGTGCTCAGCCTGCGCGGCATCTCGAAGAATTTCGGCGCCGTTTCGGCGCTCACCGATATCGATCTCGATGTCCATGCCGGCGAGGTGGTGGCGCTGGTCGGCGACAATGGCGCCGGCAAGTCGACGCTGGTCAAGATTCTGGCCGGCGTCCACCAGCCGAGCTCGGGCACCATCAATTTCCGCGGCAGGCAGGTGACCATGCCTGACCCGAGTGCCGCGCTGACGCTCGGCATCGCCACCGTCTTCCAGGATCTCGCACTGTGCGAAAACCTCGACGTCGTCGCCAACATCTTTCTAGGCAAGGAGATCAACCCGCTGCGGCTGGACGAGGTGGCGATGGAAATTCGCGCCTGGACGCTGCTCAACGAATTGTCGGCGCGTATTCCAAGCGTCCGCGAGGCGGTCGCCTCGCTGTCCGGCGGCCAGCGCCAGACCGTGGCGATCGCCCGCTCGCTGCTGCTCGACCCCAAGGTCATCCTGCTCGACGAGCCGACCGCCGCTCTTGGCGTCGCCCAGACGGCGGAAGTGCTGAACCTCATCGACCGGGTGCGCGAGCGTGGGCTCGGCGTGCTGATGATCAGTCACAATATGGAGGACGTGCGCGCCGTCGCCGACCGCATCGTCGTGCTCAGGCTCGGCCGCAACAACGGCGTCTTCGAACCCGACGCCTCGAACCAGGAACTGGTCAGCGCCATCACCGGCGCCGCCAACAATGCAGTGTCGCGCCGCGCCGAACGGCGCAAGGCCGCCGAACAAGCGCACAACCAGGAGCAGCGGCCATGAGCGCGGAGCCCAAGCAGGACACCTCTTCGTCGACGGCGCTCGACCGCAGCGACGTCCGCGTCAAGCACCAGGCCGGCGTCGGTGGCGCCATCAGCGCCTTCTTCGACCGCGTCCGCTCCGGCGACCTCGGCTCGTTGCCGGTCATCGTCGGCCTGGTCATCATCTGGAGCGTGTTCACCGCGCTCAACCCGGTGTTCGTTTCGTCAAGCAACCTCGTTAATCTGTTGTTCGACTGCTCGACCGTCGGCGTCATCGCGCTCGGCATAGTCTTCGTGCTGATGGTCGGCGAGATCGACCTGTCGGTCGGCTCGATCAGCGGCTTTGCCTCGGCCATGGTGGGCACGCTGTGGGTCAACCAGGGCTGGCCGGTGGCGCTCGCCATCCTCGCCGCGATTGCCGTCGGCGGTTTCATCGGCGCGCTCTATGCCTTGCTGTTCAACCGGCTCGGCATGCCGAGTTTCGTCTCGACGCTGGCCGGCTTGCTCGCCGTGCTGGGCCTGCAGCTGTATATTCTGGGCTCCACCGGCTCGATCAATCTGCCCTATGGCTCGAACCTGGTGAATTTCGGCCAGTTGCTGGTCATGCCGGACTGGCTGTCCTATGCACTGGCGGCATTGCCCGGCATCGTCATGCTGATCACCGGCCTGCGCACCGTCAGCCGCCGCCGGGCCGTCAATTTGTCGGCGCCGTCTGTCGGCGGCCTCATCGTGCGCGTCGCCGCCCTGACCATCCTGCTAGAACTGATCGTCGGTTATCTCAACCAGGCGCGCGGCATACCGTGGATGTTCGGCCTGTTCGTCGGCCTGGTGGTGGCGATGAACTATGCGCTGACCCGCACCCAATGGGGCCGCTCGATGACCGCCGTCGGCGGCAACCGCGAAGCGGCGCGCCGGGCCGGCATCAAGGTGCGCTCGATCTACCTCAGCGCCTTCGTCATGTGCTCGATGTTTGCCGCCCTCGGCGGCGTCCTGTCGGCGGCGCGGCTGGCCTCCGCCAGCCAGCAGGCCGGCACCGGCGACGTCAACCTCAACGCCATTGCGGCGGCGGTCATAGGCGGCACCAGCCTGTTTGGCGGCCGTGGCAGCGCCTATTCCGCGCTGCTCGGCATCATCGTCATCCAGTCGATCGCCAGCGGGCTGACCTTGCTCGATCTGTCATCGTCGCTTCGCTACATGATCACCGGCGCCGTTCTGGCAATTGCGGTCATCGTCGACTCCCTGGCACGCCGCTCGCGGGTTTCCCACGGCCGAGCCTGAACCAACAGAGAATACGAGGATAGAAGAATGGCTCAGGATTTGAGTGGAAAAGTCGCGGCGATCACCGGCGCCGCGTCGGGCATAGGCCTGGAATGCGCGAGAGCGCTGATTGCCGCCGGCGTTCGCGTTGTGCTCGTCGATCGCGCCGAAGACGCGCTGAAAAGCGTCTGCACCGAACTCGGTCCCAACGCGATCCCGCTGGTGATCGATCTGATGAAGCCGGCCAGCGTCGCGACGATGATGCCGCAAATCCTGGACAAGGCAGGCCAGCTCGATATCTTCCACGCCAATGCCGGCGCCTATGTCGGCGGCCCGGTGCTCGAAGGCGACCCGGATGCCTGGGACCGCATGCTGAACCTCAACATCAATGCGGTCTTTCGTTCCATCCACGCCGTGCTGCCGCATATGGTCGAACGCAAGACCGGCGACATCATCGTCACGTCTTCGATCGCCGGACTGGTGCCCGTGGTCTGGGAGCCGATCTACACAGCGTCGAAACACGCCGTGCAGGCCTTCGTCCATACGGTGCGCCGCCAGGTCGCCCCGCACGGCCTGCGCGTCGGCGCGGTGCAGCCGGGGCCGGTGGTGACAGCGCTGATCAGCGATTGGCCGAAGGACAAGCTCGAGGATGAACTGGCCAAGGGCGGCCTGATTCAGCCGGTCGAGGTCGCCGAAGCCGTGCTGTTCATGCTGACGCGGCCAAGGAACGTCACCATCAGGGATCTGGTGATCCTGCCGCAGAGCAATGATTTGTGAGGCAGTAGGCGTTAGGCCTTAGGCGTTAGGCAGCAGGGAATGGGGAGAGGCTCTTGCAACTGACCATTCACTGCCGACCATCTCGCCTACTGCCTACTGCCTAACTTCTGAGGTTTCCCATGTCCCACTTCCTCGGCATCGACGTCGGCACTGGCAGTGCCAGGGCGGGGGTGTTCGACAGCAAGGGCACCATGCTTGCCTCGGCGAAGCGCGACATCGCTCTGTTCATCGAGCCCGGCGAAATCGCCGAACAGTCGAGCGAGGACATCTGGCGCGCGGTTTGCGCCAGCGTGCGCGAGGCGGTGACGGAGTCGGGGCTTGCCGGGCGCGACATTGCCGGCATTGGCTTCGACGCCACCTGTTCGCTGGTCGTGGTCGGCCAGGATGGCGCGCCGTTGCCGGCCGGCAGTTCCGGCGACAGCCAGCGCAACATCATCGTCTGGATGGATCACCGCGCGCTCGACCAGGCGCAGCGCATCAATGCCGGCAAGCACGCCGTGCTCGACTATGTCGGCGGCACCATCTCGCCGGAAATGGAAACGCCGAAGCTGCTGTGGCTGCGCGAGAACCTGCCCGCCACCTTCGATGCGGCCGAGCATTTCTTCGACCTGACGGACTATCTGACCTGGCGCTCAACCGGCAGCCTGGCGCGCTCGATCTGCACGCTGACCTGCAAATGGACCTATCTCGGTCATGAGCGGCGCTGGGACGACGCCTATTTCCGTGCCGTCGGCCTCGGCGCGCTCGCCGATGAAGGCTTTGCCCGCATCGGCACCGAAATCGTCGAAGGCGGCACGGCACTTGCCCAAGGCCTGACTGAGGCCGCCGCGGCCGATCTCGGCCTGCTGCCGGGAACGCCGGTTGCTGCCGGACTGATCGATGCCCATGCCGGGGGAGTCGGCACGGTTGGCGGGCAGGGCTCCGTCGGCACCTTGCAGTCGCGCATGGCCTATGTGTTCGGCACTTCGGCCTGCACCATGGCCAGCACCAGCGAGCCGGCCTTCGTGCCCGGCGTCTGGGGTCCGTATTTTTCCTCGATGGTGCCGGGGCTTTGGCTCAATGAAGGCGGGCAATCGGCGGCGGGTGCTGCAATCGACCACCTCGTCGCTTTCCATCCGGCCACGGCTGAGGCATCCGCAAAAGCCAAGGCGGAAGGTCTCGGCCTGACCGCTTGGCTTGGTCAGCAGGCGGCGAAACAGTCCGCCGACCTGTCCGCAGTAGCGCACCTGGCCGATGGACTGCATGTCGTGCCGGAATTCCTCGGCAACCGCTCGCCCTTCGCCGATCCCGAGTCCAAGGCCCTGATCGCCGGGCTTGGCATGGACACGTCCCTCGACAGTCTGGTCGCGCTCTATGTCGCCGGCCTGCTGGGCATCGGCTACGGCGTTCGCCAGATCCTGGCGGCGATGGCCAAAAAAGGCATTGCCATCGACACTATCGTCGTCAGCGGCGGTGCGGCGCAAAGCGAGCTGGTACGTCAGCTTTTGGCCGACACCACAGGCCTGACCGTCGCCGGTTCGACCTCGCCCGAACCGGTGCTGCTCGGCTCAGCCATATTGGCTGCGGTGGCGGCGCAAAAATTTCCCGATGTGATCGCGGCGATGACCGGCATGTCGCGCATCGGCGACATCTATCGCCCGGCCGGTGGCGACCTCGTGCCCTGGCACGACAAGCGCTTCGCCGCCTTCGAATTGCTGCAGCAGGCAGGCCGCGCCATCCGCGATTGAACGGCTTAGCTCACGTCCAGAAATAGCGGACGATGTGGAAGAACACCGGTGCGGCGAAGACCAGGCTGTCGGCGCGGTCCATCATGCCGCCGTGACCCTCGATCAGGTGACCCCAGTCCTTGACGCCCTGGTCGCGCTTGATCGCCGACGCCACCAGCCCGCCGAGGAACCCCATCAGGCAGGCGATGAAGGCGACGCCTGCCGCCGCGAGCGGCGAGAACGGCGTCAGGAACGACAGCAGCGCGCCGAGCAGGCTCGATGACACCAGCCCGCCGATCAGCCCTTCCCAAGTCTTTGATGGCGAAACGGACGGCGACAAAAAATGCCGGCCGAACAGCTTGCCGAAAATGTATTGCAGCACGTCGCTGCCTTGCACGGTGATGATCAGGAAGGCGATGAGCAGGAGGTTGCGGCCCTCGAAACCGGGCACGTTGAGCGTCAGCAGCGCCGGCACATGGCTGACGCAGTAGACCGAGATCATGACCGCCCATTGCTGCGCGGACACGCGCTCGAGGAAGCGCTCGGTGTCGCCGTTGAGCGCGGTGATCGCCGGCATCAAGAGGAAGCAGTAGACGGGGATGAAGATGGTGAACAGCCCGTACCAGGCGGTCCACACCAGCCAGTACTGGAAGGGAATGATGATGCCGAACATGCCGAGCAGCACCCAGTGGTCGCTGCGCCGGCTGTGCGTCAGCGTCACGAACTCGCGCAGCGCGGCAAACGAGATCAGCGCAAACAGGATGGTCATGCCGGTGCGGCCGAAGAAGAAGGCGACGGTGATCGCCAGCACCATCACCCACCAGGCGTTGATGCGCTGGTTCAAGTTGACGAGCGTCGAGGGCAGCGGCTTCGGCGCCCGCCATGAGAGGATACCGGCAACGATGCTCGCCATGGTGAGCACGCAGATCAGGCCGGCCAGCAGGATGACGGTTTCATGCATTGGCGGCAGTGTCATACGAAGTCTCTTTGCCTGGTCATGCTAGTGGTCCCGATCGGGACGCGGGTTGAGCGACAGCAGCGTCTGGCGCGCGCGCTCGAGGAAGGTGCGGCGTTCTTCGCCGGGCGCGATCGCCACCGGCGGACCAAAGACGACGCGGCACAAAAGCGGCACCGGTAGGAACTGGCCCTTGGGCAGCACGCGCGACATGTTCTCGATCCAGCACGGGATGAGTTCGACATCCGGCCGCGCCATCGACAGATTGTAGAGGCCGGAGCGGAACGGCAGCAGATCCGCCTCCGTCGTGTTGCGAGTGCCTTCGGGAAACAGGATCAGCGAGTGGCCGTCGTCGAGCACCGACAGCATGATCGAGATCGGGTGTTGCGTTTCGTCGGTCCACTGCCGGTGGATGAGCACGGACGACAGCATGTCCTGCGCGATGAAGCGGCGCAGCCGCGACTTGCCCCAATATTCGGCCGCCGCGATCGCATGGGTGCGGGCGCGCACCTTCTCGCTCAGACAAGCCGACAGCAGGATGAAATCACCATGGCTGGCATGGTTGGCGAAGTAGATGCGCTGCCGCTCCGACGGCTGGCTGCCGTTCCAGATTGGTCTGACGCCGGTTACCACCCAGGCCGCCGCCGACAGGCCGACCGACGTCACCGTCTGCAGCAAGGTGAAGGTGTTGGCGCGCAGGTGAAGTTTTGTCATGGCTCAAACAAATGCTGCGAAAAGGGATGCCGCAGCAAACATGGCGAGCGCCATGCGCTGCCTTGTCAGCAGGCGGCGCGTGCCTGCCATGCGATGGTCGAGCGAGCGGCCGCCGGCAGTGGTGGATTTCAGGCGCATGCGCGCCAGCACATCGTCGACCGCGGCACCCCCGGCGGCCTCGCTGGCGTGGCTTGCCATCAGCCGGAACAGCAGCGCATCGAACAAAAGCAAGGCCGAAAGAGCCAGCGTGGCCACGGCGCTCGCCGCCGTGACCAGCCAGGCCGCCGCGGACAGCGCTGTCGTCTGCGGCCCGGCCACCAGGCCGATGACCGGCGCTGCCATCACAGCCGCCACCACGAGCAGGATCGGCCACACCGCCTGCACCATCAGTCCGGCGGCGAATATTTCGGCGTTCTCGGGAAAATTCTCGCCACTCATGCCGGCCAACTCATGTCGGTTCTTCCAGCCCGATCTGAAGATGCACGGGCCTGCCCGACGCGGCGAGTTTCTTGCGCGCCTGTGCAGCTGTGTACGAGCGCCCCGTCACCACCAGCCAGTCGGCGACGATGGCCGCACTGCGCTGGAAGCCGAGCGCGCAGCAGACCAGGACGGTGCCGCGCCGGCGCGCCAGCTCGATCGCCGCCACCGCTCGCTCCAGCCTGTCGTGAGGCGGCGCCACGAGGTCGAGCATCGCGTAGCTGATCCAGCGGCAGGTCACGCCGCGCGGCCGTTCCATCTCGCCGGCAAGGTCGATCACTGTGCCGAAGCGGTTGGCCTCGTCGGCACTCGGAAACCGGCCGAGGAAAACACCGTCGGTGATCTCCGCTTGCGGCGCCAGTTGGCGGGTCCATACCCACACATTGATCCGGGCGCCAAGCCGGTAGGGCAGGAGCAGGATACGGTTGGCCAGTGAGACGCTACCATCGGCTGCCTTCTGGAACACTTTGGCGCCGGCCCCAGCATAGCCGAAGGCGACGATGGCCAGCGCCAATGCCGGCCACAACAGGATGAGAAAATCGGCGGAGACCAACGCGCCCTCGGCAGCGCCGGCCAGGGCAAGGGCCGCCCCCAGCCCGTAATAACCCGCCAGCCGCCGCGCCCTTGGGTCGGCGGTCAACCGAAAACCCCAGAATGGCAGCTCGCCCTTGGACGGAAACAGCCACAGCGCAAACAGGCCGAGCAGGGCGCCGGTCGGAATGTCGATGAAATGATGCTGCCAGGTCGTCAGCACCGAGGCGCCGATGAGAAAACACCAGACGTGCCAGACCGGGCGGAGAATGCCGCCGAGACGGTGACGTGCCAGAACGTGACGCCAATGGTCCCAGATGATCACCAGGAGTGCGATGTGCAGGGATGGCGCCTGGTTGAACGGCTTGTCGAAACCACCGAGCACTGCAAACAGGAAACCCGGCAGGCCGGTGGTTTCCGGCCGCACGAATGTCGCCGTCAGCGGGAACGCGATGAAGCAGGCGACGGCAATGATCTGCGCCGAGAGATAACGGCCGGCGAGCCGGTTGACACCGCGCCTGGTCGTGTTGAGCAGCAGCGATAGGCCGTAGAACAGATTGATCGACCAATAGGGCACGATCGTCCAGGCGACGAAAGGGATGGCGTGTTCCCAGGCAAACATGATGCTGCCGACATGGTCGCGCCGCGACGCCAGCCAGTTGGCAAAGCCATAGGTCGAATAGAAGAACGGCGCCAGCAGCGCCAGCCAAAGGGCGGCCCTCAGCACGATGCCCAAATAGGGTTCCCGCGCCGGGGCAGGGTCAGTGACAGGCAGGGCCATGGTCTCAGACGCGCCGTGCGACCGAGACGGTGAAGATGCCCCATTGGTCGATGCGCTGGTCGATCTTTTCGAAACCGGCAGCCGTCACCAACTGGTCCATCTCGCCCTGCGTGCGCCGCCGCATCACCCAGGCCTGGCCGCCGCGATGCGAGGTCAGGCTGCGCGCGATCATCTCCAGCTGCGGATGCCATGGCTGGTTGGTGTAGACGAGCAGGCTGCCGGACTGCATGGCGCTGGCCAGCCCGCCGAGCGAGCGGGAAATCATCGTGTTGTCGGCGAACAATTCGTAAAGCCCGGAGACGATGGCGAGGTCCGGCGCCGGCTTTTGCCCGGCCAGCATGTCGGCATCGAAGGCGTCGGCCTGGTGGAAGCTGACGCTGGTCGGCAGACGCCGCTCGGCGATCAGCTTCGAACCCAACCCGACATTGAGCTCGGAATAATCCTGCAGCCGCACGCTTGCTGGTGGTTCAGTGCATTTGGCGACGGCATCGAGCACATAGCGGCCGTGACCGGCGGCGATGTCGAGCATGTGGACGGGACGGCCGGCTGCCTTCAGGCTGGCGGCGGCGTTGCCGATCAGCTCTTCCAGATGCAGCTTGCGCTGGCGGATGCCGCGCCAGCCGATGGCGTCGAGGAAGGTGCGGTCGATCATGCGGCCGATGAAGCCGATGCCGCGCGCGTCGTTCTCGTAGACATAGTCGAGCGTCGAGCCGGAATCGAAGCCGGTGGCGATGCCAATCTTCATGCCCGAAGACAGCCAGGCGCCGATGCCGATCGAGGCGCGGCTTATCGCCCAGTAGATACCCTTTGGCGACAGCAGCGCCAGCGGCGAGGCCAGCCTCTCGGCCTCGTCGCGGGTGTAGCCGGCGCGGTCGGCCTGAAGCAAGTAGATGGTTTTCTCCGGCGTGGCAAATTGCTTTTCGAGGAATGGCCGGATCAGGTCCAGCGCCTGCTTGCGATCGCGCTCGCCCAGCGTGTCGTGGAAGAAGCCGGGCAGCACATGCCGCTCCTTGGCGCTGCTGCCGAGATTGACGAAGAACTCGTGCTGCGGTCCATGCCGCACCACCCAATCGCTGCCGGAGATCAAGAGCTGCGTCGGCACGGTGATGGCGCGCGCGTCCGAGACGATGCGGGCAGCGTGGTCGTAAAGCTCGACCAGGATGTTGGAGGCGATCGGTCGCGTGATCAGCGGATCGGCGTCGAAGGAAGCGATGCGCTCGGCATCATGCGTCAGGAACTTCGCCTTGACGTAGGAATTGACGAAGAAGCGGCCCTTGAGCTTCTGCCACAGCGCAATGCCCTCTTTGGCGAAGGGCACGTAGAGCTTGACCGAAAAGGCCGGTGAAGCCACCACCAGCGCGCGGATGTCGGGCGCATAGTCATGCACCCAGGCAGCAGCCAGCACGGCGCCGAACGACTGCGCGATCAGCGCGATGTCGCGCTGGCCAAAACCATCCCGGCCGATCTCACGCACCAGGCAGTCGATGTCACGAACCAGGGCGGCAAAGGATGGCGCATAGCCGCGCTCGCCGGCCGAGCGGCCATTGCCGCGCACGTCCCAGGCGTAGAAGGCATGGTCGGGCATGGCGAGTTCGTCGACCAGATGCGCCATGCGGCCGCCATGCTCGTGGCCGCGATGGAACAGAAGGATCGCACCCTTTGGCGTCGACCCGGCGGCCGGCCAGTAGCGGTAGAAGATCTCGGTGCCGTCATGGCTCTTGAACGTGCGCTCCAGCGCGATGCGCTCGAGGCTTGCCGGTGCTCCGGCTGCAATGGTCTGGTGGATCATGGTTTCCCTCTGGCGGTCGGGCGCCTGACGCTTTGGCATCATGCGCCGCCCGCTCTAAGGCCGCCGCGTATCCGGTTGATGGCGGTTACGACTGACAGTGTAGCCATGACCGGAAACACAAAGGGCACAATCGCTTGGAACCACAGGCCGCAGGCGATGAGGAAGGCGATGACGCCGAGCGCCAGGGCCCGGTCGCTCTTGCCGAACGGCCCGGCATAGTTGCGCCCGCTGCCTGCGGCAACGCCAAGCACGCCGGCGAACTCGACCAGCATGGCGGTAATAGCGAAGGCGACGACACCCCAGGCCGGGAACAAGGTGGCAAAGGCCAGGATCAGCGCCAGGTCCGAGACGACGTCGCAGAGTTCGTTGAGATACATGCCGAGTTTTGATGCTTGTCCATGTTCCCTGGCCAGCATCCCGTCAATGGCGTTGAGCGCCATGCGCACAAACAGCACCACCGGCATCAACAGGAACACCAGGGGACGGAAGGCAAAGGCAGTGACCACCAGGCCTGTGGCGATGGACAGTGCTGCGGCGAGAAGCGTGATCTGGTTGGCGGTGACGCCGGCATCGGCCAGCCGGTCGGCCAACGGCCGCAGCCTGGCCTGAAAGGCCGGTTTCAGTTGATAAAGCGTTGGCATGTGCGATCCCCCAACCGCGGCTCATGACAGTGTCGGCCAGATTGGTCAATCGGCAGGCAGGGCGCAAGGGCTCGCACCAGCATCCGCACCGTTGCGGGACTCGAAACTCCCGGCATGGATGCAGAGGCGCAGCCGAAGATCTCGGCCAAGCAGGATGTTGCGCGCTACAAACCGCCTCGCAAATGATAACTTTACAAATACTCGTATTTATGTGAAGTAAATCACTGAAAGGTCGATCATGACAAACAGTCGCTTCGCCACCCGCCTGAATTCCTTCGCCTCGCGGCCGCAAGCCGAATGGCCTGATCTCACCGGCAAGCCGTCCATGCTGCAGATGGCCACTCGCGCGGCCAAGGTCGACGGGTTGACCGATCTTGATCTTAATTTCCCCGATCATGTCAGTGAAAAGCCGGCTGAAATCGCCCGAAAGCTCGGCGATTTCGGGCTTTCCATCAATGGCTTTGCCATGCGTTACTACTCCAATCCGGCCTTCAAGCTCGGCGCCTTCACCAATCCGGACCCGGCGGTGCGCCGCGAAGCCATCGACTTGACCAAGGCCGGTATCGATGCGGTGCGCGCGGCCGGCGCCAGTCTGATGACGCTGTGGCTGGGCCAGGATGGCTTCGACTATGCATTTCAAACTGACTATGCGACGCTCTGGCAGCACGAAATCGAGGGGATTCGTGAAGTTGCCGCGCATGATCCCGGCTGCCAGATCAGCCTGGAGTACAAGCCTAACGAACCGCGCTCCTACTCGCTGATGCCGGATGCGGCGACCACCTTGCTGGCGATCCGCGAGGTCGGCCTACCCAATCTCGGCGTCACGCTCGATTTCGCCCATGTGCTCTATGCCGACGAACAGCCGGCCTTCGCCGCGGCGCTGATCGCTCGCCACAGCAAGCTGCTCGGCGTCCATCTCAACGATGGCTATGCCAAGCGCGACGACGGCCTGATGGTCGGCGCGGTGCACACGCTGCAGACCATCGAACTGCTGTGCCAGATCCGTCGCGACGGCTACGCCGGCGCCATCTACTTCGACACTTTCCCCGACATGACCGGGCTCGATCCGGTGCGCGAATGCGAAGTCAACATCGCCACCGTCAAGCGCCTGCTGCGCGTTGTCGACCGGCTGGAGAAGGATAACCGCCTGTCCGCCGCGATGGCCAGCCAGGACGCCGTGACGTCGCAGGCTATCGTCCAGGAAGCCATGCTCGGGCCGGAGACGAGGGGACGTGGATGACGTTGAGCAATCTCGATCTGAAAGCCGTGGGGCCGCGCATCCGCATGATGATGCCGCATCTCACCCCGCTTGAGGCCAAGGTGGTGGAAACCGTCTTCGGCCGGCGCGGTTTCGACGAGACCATTCCGCTCAAGCAGATCGCCGAGGAGGCCGGCGTGTCGGAGGCGATGGTGGTCAAGATCGCCAAGAAACTCGGCTTCTCCGGCTACCGCGACTTCCGCACCGCCGTCTATGAATACAGCCGCCTCCCGACCGCCGAGATGCACCAGGAACTGTCGGTCGACGACAGCTCGGCCGAGATCGTGCAGAAAGTGTTCCGCACCTCGATCCAGGCGCTGGAGGAGACGCTCGCGATCCTCGACATGGACGATTTCGACCGTGCCGCCGATCTGCTCTACCGCGCCAGGAACCGCGATTTTTATGGCGTCGGCGGCTCCGCCCAGATCGCCCGCGACGTCTCGCACAAATTCCTACGCATCGGCATCCGCGCGTCTGTCTATGACGACTCGCACATGATGCTGATGTCGGCCTCGCTCCTCGGCGCCGACGACATCGCCGTCGGCTTCTCGCATTCCGGCAACACGTCGGCCGTCATCGACGCCATCCATCTTGCCCGCAAGAGCGGCGCCCGCACGCTGGCCATCACCAACTACGACAACTCGCCGCTGGCCCAGATTGCCGACATCGTGCTGTGCTCGACCGCGCAAGGCTCGCCGCTGATGGGCGAAAACGCGGCGGCGCGCATCGCGCAGCTCAACATCCTCGACGCTTTGTTCGTGGCGGTGGCGCAGCGCGACTATCAGGCGGCGGAGCGCAATCTCGGCCGCACCATGTCGGCCGTCACCTCGAAACGAAAAGACCGGGGCACATGACGGTTCCGCTGGTCACCGTCTTCGGCAGCCTGCACTACGACATCATGGTCGACGCGCCCGACCGTCCACGCAAGGGCGAGACGGTGACCGGCCATGCCTGGCAGCCGAAATGCGGTGGCAAGGGCGGCAACCAGGCGGTCTCGGCGGCACGCGCCGGCGTGCGTGCGGCGATGATCGGCGCCGTCGGCGACGACGATTTCGGCACGGCGCTGCTGGCCAATCTAGATCGCGCCGGCGTCGATCGCCGCTTCGTGCGCGTGGCGGCAGGCGCAGGCTCCGGCATGAGCGTGGCGATCTTCGACAGCGATGGCGACTATGGTGCGGTGATCGTCTCCGGCAGCAATCTCACGCTGGACGATGATGACGTCGTGGCAGCAAGGGAGGTGGTGGTACAGACGGCAGTGCTGTTGCTGCAAAACGAAGTGCCCGACGCCGCAAACATCGCTGCCGCGCGCGCGGTGAAGGCATCCGGCGGCCGCGTCGTGCTCAACGCCGCACCGGCGCGAACACTGTCGGCCGAATTGACCGCGCTGATAGACATCGTCATCGTCAACGCCATCGAAGCGGAATTTTTGGCCGGCGTTCCGGTCGTCGATACGCTCGCCGGCGCAACCGAAGCCGCGCGGCGGCTGATCGATACCTACCCCTCGGCGATCGTCACCGCCGGCGGCGAAGGTGTCGCCTATTGCGACCGGACCGGCGCGGCCTTCGCACTGGCGGCCGTCCCGGTCAAGGTCGTCAGCACCCATGGCGCCGGCGACGAATTCGTCGGCGCCTTCGCGGCAGGCCTTGCGCGTGGCCATCAGATGGAAGCGGCGATTGCCACGGCCAATGCCGCCGCCGCCTTGCTGGTGGCGACACCGGAGGGAGAGCGCAGCTCGCGTTGAAAACTCGCGCCCCATATTGCCGCCTCCAAACCCGTGCCCTCGTCGATGAGCGAAACGGCAAACCGGGCGCGGCGAGAACCTGCTTGGCTTTGCCCTGACGGAGGCGCGGGACCAAGCTGCGTGGTCGAAAGTAGGGAGCTTCAGTCCGCGTCGCCGGCCGAACTTTTGCCGCACTGCGCCAGCGCCTTACCGATCGCAGCGCTCGAGCCCGTCAGCGGAAAGCTGTTCTCGCCATATTTGTCGGCCGTAACCGTGACGTCGCCCTTGCCGCGCAACAGGCCGAGCAGTGGATCGTCTTTGCTCAGCTCAGCCGTGAAGTAATTATACATGGCCTCGAGGTCGAGCTTTTTGGTCACGCTCTTGTCACCGCCCTTGAAGGTGAAGGAAGCGCTGATGCCGGGTTCCAGCTGCTGGCCGGCCGCACCCAGATCGTAGCTCAGCACCGGCTTGTCGAAACAGACGAGCATCAGATGCGCATCGGCCTTCGGTCCGCCGCACACCGAAGCCGTCAGCACGCTGCCGCCTTCGTCTTCTTCCATCTTGGCGCTCCAGTTGCAGGATGCGGCAAAAGCCGGCTGCGCGGCTTGCAGCGCGGCCAGAACGGAACCTGCCATCATGAACTTCGCCAATGCACTTTGCATGATCCCCTCCCAAGCTACATTCAACGAGATCATACAGGACAAAAGGCCTGGTGACAGCGGCATATGCCGTCTTAGCCCCCGGCGCGCCCCATTGATCAAGCCTTTGAGACCGGCCTCGACGTCCAGGGCGGCTCCGGCGCGAAGCGCTTGCCGATCCACTCGGCGAAGGCGCGTGTCTTGGCGGCTTGTCCCTTGGCCGAGGGCATGACGACATAGACCGCGCCTTCGTCGGCCAGCGTCCAGTCCGCCAGCACCGGCACCAGCCGTCCGTCGGCGAGTTCGCGTCCGACAAGCCAGTCGGTGCTCATCATCAGGCCGAGGCCTTGCACCGCGGCTTCGACCAGCACCTCGGCATCGTCGCACACCATCGGCCCCGAGACGTCGACGTTGACGCGGCGTCCCGAACTGTCGGTCATCTCCCAGGTTGGAAAGGTCTGGAAGCCGGAGAAGCCGAGGCAGGCGTGTTCTGTGAGCGCTTCCGGCGCTTCCGGCGTGCCCCGGCGGGCGAGGTAGGAGGGAGCAGCGCACAGCAACCGCCGCCGTGTCGCGATCTTGCGCGCCACCAGGCGCGAGTCCTCCAGCGCGCCGAGACGGACGGCGACATCGAAGTTCTCTGCAACGAGATCGACGAACCGGTTGGAGAACTCGGCCTCGATGCGGACATCCGGGAACGTCGCTAGAAATTGCGGCAGCAGCGGCCCGATCCACATACGGCCAAAGGTTCCCGGCATCGCCAGCCGCAGCAAGCCCCGCGGAGCCCCGCTGGCATGCGCGGAAGCAGCAGCCTCAGCTTCGTCTACCGAGGCGAGGATGGCGCGGACACGCACCAGGAACTCCGCTCCGGCCTCCGTCAACGACACGCTTCGGGTGGTCCGGTGCAGCAGCCGCACGCCGAGCCGCTCCTCCAGCGATTGCAGGCGGCGTGACAGAACCGTCGAGTCGCGCCCGACGCGCAACGCTGCCTTGGTGAAGGAGCGCGCTTCCGTGATGGCCGCAAAGGCGGCCATTTCGGCAAGGCTGGCGGGGTCGTGTGATTGCTGCATAAAGCACAGGATTCAAATGTAAAAATTCCAGATTATCTGCTTGTAGCGCAGCAGATAGCTTCACTCAATCCTGACGATTGACCCCTTAAACAGGAATGCGTGAGCCATGAAAGCCATCGAACTGACCGCCGCCAAGCTGGACGCCTTTCGCGCCACCACCATTGCCACGCCTGAACCGCAGCGCGGCGAAGTGCTGATCCGCCAGCGCGCCGCGAGCCTGAATTTCGTCGATGTGGCGGTGGCCAGCGGCAATTATCGCGTGCCCGGCTTTCCGCTCATTCCCGTCGCCGACGGCGCCGGCGAGATCGTCGCGCTGGGGGAGGGCGTTACGGATTTCGCCGTCGGCGATCGCGTCGTTGCCCATGCCAAGCCGCGCTGGATCGGCGGTCCGCCCCGGCCTAACGAGATGACGCAGATGCGCGGAATTTCGCTGCCGGGGTCGCTCGCCGAATATGTCGCGCTGCCGGCCAACTCGCTCGTGCCGGTACCGGCTCGTCTCTCCTTCGAGGCGGCGTCGACCCTGCCGATCGCCGCGACCACCGCCTGGAACGCCGTCCGCGCCGCCGATGTCGGGCCGGGCTCGGTCGTCGTGCTGCTCGGCACCGGCGGCGTCTCCATCTTCACCCTTCAGCTGGCGAAAGCCGCCGGCGCAACCGTCATCATCACTTCTTCGTCGGACGAGAAGCTGGAGCGGGCGAAGGCACTCGGCGCCGATCATCTCATCAACTACCGCGCAACGCCCGACTGGGACGGCAAGGTGCTGGAACTGACCGGCGGCCTCGGCGCCGACCTCGTCGTCGAGACCGCCGGCACCGCCACCTTCGCCCGCGCCGTCAACGCCACCGCGCCTGGCGGCACGCTGTTCACCATCGGTTTCGTCACCGGCGCCGAGGCCACGGTCGACCTGCTGCCGATCATCATCAAGGCACTGAAGGTGGTCGGCAACAACACCGGGTCGGTATCTGACCTTCGCGCCGCCGTCCGCGCCATCGCCGCCGCCCGCATCGACCCGGTCGTCGACAAGGTGTTCAGCCAGGAGCAGGCGGCCGAAGCCTACGCGCACATGGCGGCAGGCGGGCAGCATTTCGGCAAGCTTGCGTTCAAGCTCGACTGGTAACCGAGGCGCGCGAGCTGCCAATCTCCCCCCTTGAGGGCATAGGCGCTAAGATAGGTATTGCCCTGCGGAATCGGGTGTGATTCTACACTGCGATGACACACGAATCGCTT